>JADJVN010000029.1:10000-95194 GCA_016710585.1 Saprospiraceae bacterium | reverse complement strand
AATTGAAGTTCTTTGTTCTAATTTATTGAATGATAAGTGGGATGGAAATGAAGAAACTTTAGGTTTTGTTAGTTTAATTAATAAAAAAATGTTCATAGAGGCAAATCAACTTTTAGTTTCAGTTTACTTTTATGAAACTAAAAACTATAAAAAGGATGAAAAACAAAATGTTTTCGTTTCGTATGATTTGGAATATGGATCAACAGGGTATAAAAAAAATGATTCAAATTATGAACTGATTTAATTTTCACTTCCATAAAAATACTAAACTAAATTGCTATTAGACTCTTGTTTATATAAACCACTTTTACCTGAACAATAAGTATTATATTTGCGCTTATCATTCAGATAAAAGTGGTAATCAAACCAATGAATATGAACAATAAAACCATTATAATCAATCATTTAGATGAGTATGACTTACAAATATTCAATTTATATGACTTGGCACTGGCTTTAGATCTATCTACTGACAAAGTCAGGATTGCATTAGGTCGATTGGTAGATGAAGGAATTATCGTCAGATTGCAGAGAGCTTTATATGCAAAACCCAGTTTTAGTGACCAATATATCTTGGCATATCAACTTTGTAAAAATGGAGCAATAGCCTATTGGTCAGCTCTTTCCTATCATGGATTAACTACTCAGTTTTCTAATACTATATTTATACAATCGCCCAGAAGAATTTTTCCAAAAGTAATCCTCGGCACTTCTTTTAAATTTGTACAAGTTGATAAAAAGAAGATTGGACAATTTCAAAAAGTAGGCAGAGGCAATAATATTTATTATGTAACCACTATTGAGAAAACTATTGTCGATTGTTTTGATCATTTTGATTATAGTGGTGGTTGGACAGAACTAGTAAAGAGCTTTTATAAAGCAAAGCTAAACTCTAAACTATTTATCGAAGCCTGTGAGCTAGTGCATAATATAAGCGTAATAAAAAGATTAGGCTATTTAGCATTTGTTTCTCAGAAAGCAGGAATGAAAAATTTTATCAAATATGTCAAATCTAACTTAAATGATACCTATGATATATTGGATAATGAATCAGCTCCTGCTGGAAATTTTAATACCGAATGGATGCTTGACTTAAATGTTAGTGATGAAGAATTAAGAAAATCCTTGGTAAATATTTATTAATTAAATATGATCACCAGAAAAGAACTCATTCAAAAAGCTAAATTAATTGGAATTCCTCCATCAACTGTAGATAAAGACTATGTGCTCGGTCATTTTTTAAATGCGCTTTTCTCTTATGAATGGGCACAGTCCAATCTTGTTTTTAAAGGCGGCACTTGTTTGAAAAAATGTTACTTTGAGAATTATAGATATTCTGAAGATATCGATATTACCCTTCGAGATTCAAGAATTGTATTTCCTAAAAATTGGCTAAAAAATGTATGCAAAAAAGTGGATGAAATATCTGGCATTGCATTAAATATCTTGAAAGAAGAAACCGTATTTCACAACAATAAAGAAGTTGGCCTTGATATTGAAATATGTTATTGGGGATCCGACCACAATCCCAATGAAGCACCAATTTTTAGAAAGGAATGTCACACAAAAATTATTTTAGAAATAAGACATTTTGAAATTATTTTATTACCAGTGATTCAATGCAAAATTTTGCACCTCTATTCTGATGCAATGCAAATCAATTCATTGATACCATGTTACTCAATCGAAGAAATTTTATCAGAGAAACTAAGAGCACTAATTCAACGAAATAGAGGAGAAGCTCGTGACAATTTCGATATTTGGTACATTCATAAAAACATGCAAAACATAAATTGGAAAATTGTAAAAGATGCTTTTTTGAAAAAATGCGAATTTAAGCAGATCACTTTTGTTTCCCAAGATCAGTTTTTTATAGAGGAAAGAATTGATCAAGTTAAGATCACTTGGGAAAAAAGACTTCAACACCAATTACCATTCAATGTAGATAAAGATTTAGTTCTAGAAGAATTGCATGAAATTTTGAAAGCCATTTTTTAATTATGAATATCACAGCAACACATATCAATTATTTCCATGTATGTATTAGGAAACTGTGGTTGTTTTCAAATGGGATTCAAATGGAACACAATTCCCAAGCCGTTTCAGAAGGGAAGCTCATAGGAGACAGCACTTATCTCGACCGACCAGAAAAATATACAGAGCTCTTGATCGACAATGTTAAAATAGATTACTACGATGCAAAGAATAAAGTAGTACACGAAGTCAAAAAAAGCAACAAAGTAGAACAAGCTCATGAAGCACAGGTTAAATACTATCTTTATGTATTGCTATGCAATGGTGTAGAAGGAGCAACAGGCATCATAGAATATCCTACACTTAGACACACGACTTTGGTAATACTCACATCAGAAGACATTATTGAAATCCAAACATGGGAAAAAGAGATATTAAATATTATAAAACAAACCACCATTCCTCCTACAATTAATAAACCAGTATGTAAAAAATGTAGTTACTATGAATTTTGTTATGTGTAGGAATTAGGGATGAAGGAATTTGATAAAATTTGAATATTTTTTATGGATAATAAAATGAAAAAAATGGAAGCACTTAAGAAAAGGACTAAGTCATATAGTAATAGCTTAATAAAATTTTCAAGTGTAGTTAAAAAAACAGATGAACTCCAGATAGAATTAAAACAAATAATACGGTACTTAACAAACCCTCACCCCTGATATATGAAAAAAACCTACTACCTGTTTAATGATGGCCGAATGAGTCGAAAGGATAATACATTGTGTTTTGTAGCTCGTGATAAGGATGGAAAAGAGCAACCAGCTAAATATCTTCCGATAGAAACTGTAGAGACGATGTATGTTTTTGGAAGTTTGGATGTAAATTCAGCATTACTAAATTATCTTGGACAAAAGCAGATTGTATTCCATTTTTTTGATTATTATGAACACTATACTGGATCTTTCATGCCAAAGGATTATTTACTTGCTGGAAAAATGCAAATCGAGCAAACGAGAGCCTATCTCAACTATAAAAGGAGACTACTGTTTGCTAAATCATTTATTGAAGCAGCTGTTTTCAATATGAGGAAAAATCTTAAATATTATGACCATCGAGGTCGAGATATGGAGCCCTTGATTGAAAGATTAGATACATACAATTCACAGATTGAGAAAACTCAGACAGTAGATGAATTAATGGGAATAGAAGGTAATTGTCGCAAAATTTATTATGCAGCATTTAATCTTATTATACAAGACTTTGTGATGGGTCATAGACAAAAACAGCCACCAGATAATGAGGTGAATGCTTTAATAAGTTTTGGAAATATGCTATGCTATTCATTATGCTTGAGTCAGATATACCATACCCAATTGAATCCTACAATTTCGTTTTTGCACGAACCAGGAGCTCGCAGATATTCGTTAGCTCTTGATATAGCAGAAATATTTAAACCAATTTTAGTTGACCGCATCATATTTAAAGTATTCAACAAAAAAGAATTACAAGAGAAACATTTTGATAAAAATGTAAATTCATGTGTTCTTAACAAATCAGGAAAAGAAATATTTCTCAGAAATTGGGAGGAAAAACTAGGAGAAACAATTAAACATAGAAGTCTTGATCGACAAGTGAGTTATAAGCATTTAGTGAAGTTGGAATGTTATAAACTTCAGAAAGCAATATTAGAAATAGATGCAGAATTTCAAGGATTTAAAATTTGGTGGTGATGTATATTATTTTGGTGTATGATTGTGGAGAAAAGAGAGTTGGTAAAATGTTAAAATTGTGCAGACAGTATTTAAATTGGATACAGAATTCTGTATTTGAAGGAGAGCTGAGTGATGCCCAGTTGTTGGAATTGGAATTTCGTTGCAAAGAAATAATGAAAAGAGAAGAAGATAGTATCATCATTTTTAGTAGTAGAAATCAAGCATGGATGCAAAAGAAAGTAATTGGAAAAGAGAAAAATGATTTGGATAATTTTTTGTAATTTTGAGAATTTATAGTATCAAAGTTCAAGATGCACAGACCAATAAAAGTTCATTGAAATGTTGTCGATCGAAACTAAATTTACAAATAGATTGATCAAATTTTTAAGTGTACTGTATATTGCAACTACTAAATATCAGAAAGTCAATCCTTTAACGGTGTCGTCGCTCCAAGGGTAAAAACCCATTATTGGACATCGACTATAAAAAATGCTCAAATAATCAATATGATAATCCATAAAGTCTTGTAAAATAGCTACTTTTGTATGCTGAAATAACGGCTTTTAATCGCACCACAATGGAATTGAAATTGGCTTCCCGTCGTTGGCATGATCAATTTTGTATCTTTTAATCGCACCACAATGGAATTGAAATTACATGTAACTTATTGGTAAATCCTCATAATGATGGCTTTTAATCGCACCACAATGGAATTGAAATTGATCTAGATAAACTTGTCTGTCTTTTTCATTGTCTTTTAATCGCACCACAATGGAATTGAAATGGACTAAATTTTAAAACTGAGTATTTGGATATAAACCTTTTAATCGCACCACAATGGAATTGAAATGAGATTGTTTGTGATGAGGATCATGTACAATTACCCTTTTAATCGCACCACAATGGAATTGAAATCAGCAATAAACTACGTCGCTCCATTTTTCCTCGTTGTCTTTTAATCGCACCACAATGGAATTGAAATTCACCAATTTCTTCGCACATTTTTTCAGCATAATCCCTTTTAATCGCACCACAATGGAATTGAAATGTGAGGATAAATATAAGGCTTTAGAATCACAATATCTTTTAATCGCACCACAATGGAATTGAAATGGAGTATGCCCATGTGATTTAGTGGAGATCAAAATTCTTTTAATCGCACCACAATGGAATTGAAATTTGGTAGCTTTAACAGTTCCAGTATTGCCGAATTGTCTTTTAATCGCACCACAATGGAATTGAAATGCAGATTCAACTTACTATTTATTTGCTGGTCAAACGCTTTTAATCGCACCACAATGGAATTGAAATGGAACAAAAGCAAAAGAAATGTTCAAATCAGTTTGCCTTTTAATCGCACCACAATGGAATTGAAATGACGTTTCTATAATCAAAAACGGATTTGAAAGATTCTTTTAATCGCACCACAATGGAATTGAAATTTTATAAATAAGTCACTTTGACATTTATAATTGGCCTTTTAATCGCACCACAATGGAATTGAAATTGATGGAATGTGTTTGTTGATTGGTGCCACCGACTCCCTTTTAATCGCACCACAATGGAATTGAAATTTGCATTTAACAATAAGTCCTCATGCAAAAAAGAAACTTTTAATCGCACCACAATGGAATTGAAATGTCGAATGGGATCGATGGAAATTAAAAGGACACTTTGCTTTTAATCGCACCACAATGGAATTGAAATACTTCTAACCTAGCTAATTTTAATGTTTCTGTAGCACTTTTAATCGCACCACAATGGAATTGAAATTTAGATGCGTTTAACATTGTGCTTGCACGTGTAACCTTTTAATCGCACCACAATGGAATTGAAATTCCTTTAAGTGAACATTGGTTCTTATTTCTGTTTTCTTTTAATCGCACCACAATGGAATTGAAATTATACTACAGTACTATTTACATACTCGGAATCCTTTCTTTTAATCGCACCACAATGGAATTGAAATTGTACTAATAACCAAACAGCACTAGTATGCGTAGACTTTTAATCGCACCACAATGGAATTGAAATGAAATAAAAGGCATTCAAGAAGGATTTGACGATGAACTTTTAATCGCACCACAATGGAATTGAAATTGAGAAAATTCTTTTTGTAAATAAAGTGCATAATGACTTTTAATCGCACCACAATGGAATTGAAATTTTATTAGAACATTCACTCACTTTGTAAATTTGAAACTTTTAATCGCACCACAATGGAATTGAAATTCATATTTTGATCCCTGTGCTCCTGAATCGAGGGGCTTTTAATCGCACTACAATGGAATTGAAATTCGAATAGAATCTCGATAACATGTACCGTCAGCACGCTTTTAATCGCACCACAATGGAATTGAAATGAGGATATAATTTTGATGCACAAAATGTTCCAGAATCTTTTAATCGCACCACAATGGAATTGAAATGTAGTTGATTGATAGGTCTTGTAAGTGACAGTATAACTTTTAATCGCACCACAATGGAATTGAAATTGGCTAAATATAACGCCCCCAGCTATTGCAGGATTTCTTTTAATCGCACCACAATGGAATTGAAATAACCAAGACCTTCAGCACTTTTATGCGTTAATAAGGCTTTTAATCGCACCACAATGGAATTGAAATAAATATAACGAGACTCAAGGGCACTTCACAAAGCACCTTTTAATCGCACCACAATGGAATTGAAATAAGGTTTGGAAAATGTGTAAAGGCGGTGAGGATTATCTTTTAATCGCACCACAATGGAATTGAAATCAAATTCAGCAAGTTGCGCTTTTACAACTGACTCACTTTTAATCGCACCACAATGGAATTGAAATATATTCGAGAGATAATAAAAGCTAGAACACAGGAAGCTTTTAATCGCACCACAATGGAATTGAAATGTCTATGGCTGCACAGCAATGGAAACGGCTTCATCACTTTTAATCGCACCACAATGGAATTGAAATTATTTTGATTGAATACAAAGGTTGGGACTGTTTTCTTTTAATCGCACCACAATGGAATTGAAATGAAGTATTAATGAAATTGGACATGAATTATTCAGCTTTTAATCGCACCACAATGGAATTGAAATAATTTTATTTTATTCAATTTATTTTGATCTGTTTCACTTTTAATCGCACCACAATGGAATTGAAATAAAAATTGATTATATTAGTATAACTTAAAAAATTAGACTTTTAATCGCACCACAATGGAATTGAAATGAGCCAAAAAAAGAAGTTAAAACTTCTCCAAAAGCACTTTTAATCGCACCACAATGGAATTGAAATGAATTTATATTTAAGGGCAAAACTGTAGATCAGTTCTTTTAATCGCACCACAATGGAATTGAAATTAAATTGGATGATAATGAGATTGATGCTATTTGGACTTTTAATCGCACCACAATGGAATTGAAATGGTGTTTTATTAAATTGGGCAAAATCTTCTGATTGGGCTTTTAATCGCACCACAATGGAATTGAAATAATATTAAATCTTTTGAATTCATAGAAAATTTAGCTTTTAATCGCACCACAATGGAATTGAAATTGTCATTTGCGTATTGCAATACAACTGGCATTTTACTTTTAATCGCACCACAATGGAATTGAAATTAAGGTAAATTATAATCCATCGTCATCAAAGTAAACTTTTAATCGCACCACAATGGAATTGAAATTAATTTCTAAGTGCAGTATAATTTGCTATTCTATCTTTTAATCGCACCACAATGGAATTGAAATTAATTTCTAAGTGCAGTATAATTTGCTATTCTATCTTTTAATCGCACCACAATGGAATTGAAATTAATTTCTAAGTGCAGTATAATTTGCTATTCTATCTTTTAATCGCACCACAATGGAATTGAAATTTACTTAGTAGCCACGAGACTACATTTTTTTCAAAACTTATAATCGCACCACAATGGAATTGAAATATAATATTTTTACATTTATTTGAGCCGCCAATTTCGCCTTTTAATCGCACCACAATGGAATTGAAACTACTTAAATGATTTGAACATTGAAGGAATAGTGACCTTTTAATCGCACTACGATGGAATTGAAATGATCTAGATAATAAAGGTACATTGTTACATTTTTTTTAATCGCACCATATTGGAATTGAAATTACAAACTATATTATAAAATTGTTCGATATACCTTCTTATAATCGCAACAATAATCTAAAGTACGTATTTACTCATCCCTGATTCTTTTCTAATGCACTCAGATCTAGTCACTTTGATGTGAAATTGGATTTTTAAATTTTGGTTTAATTATTCGACTTTAGTTGGTTTTTACAGCAGATCTAGAGATGAGTTTCCATTGTCCGAAATATTTTTTCTTCCAAGTTTGTAAAATCAAAAGTTTGATATCAAATCCATTTTGATTCACGACGCCTTGAATATTTGCTTTAGCTTTTATGATGGCTGTATTGCCGAATCGATTGACTCGTACACTATCAAGTTGAATATTTTGATAGTTCATATAGCCAGATTGTAAGTTGGAAATGATGGAATTTTTATTTTCTACCCAAGCGTTGGAATGTGTGTATATGATCTTATCATCTAAATGTTTTTCTAGGAAACTATAATTTTTATTTTGCAGTGCTGAATGAAATTCTAGAAATGTACTTCCAATTGATTGGGTGAATAGAACATCAAGACTGAACAAACTAAATAAAATAATCAAACTAGATCGCATCACCATAGAAATGTTTTTTCATGATTTCCAACACTCTTTTTGCAGCAACGGGAATAGGTGTGCCAGGACCGAAAATTCCAGCAACACCGCTCTTAAGAAGGAAGTCGTAATCTTGCTCTGGAATGACACCGCCGACAATGACTAAGATATCTGGTCTTCCCAATTTTTTTAAACTTTCTATGGCTTGAGGAACAAGTGTTTTATGTCCAGCAGCAAGTGAGGAAATTCCCAAAACATGTACATCATTATCACAAGCTTGTGCTGCGGCTTCTTCTGCAGTGAGAAACAGAGGACTGATGTCGACATCAAATCCTAAATCTGCAAATCCCGTTGAAATTATTTTGGCGCCGCGATCATGTCCATCTTGGCCAAGTTTGGCTACAAGGATGCGAGGTCTTCTGCCATCCAATCGAGCAAATTCGTCAGATAATAATAATGCTTCTTTGTACATACTGGGATCTGTATATTCTTTTAAATAAACGCCTTGCGCCAAGCGTATAGAGGCCTCGTATCTGCCGTATATTTTTTCTAAGGCAGAACTGATCTCTCCAAGTGTTGCCCTTGCTCTTGCTGCTTCTATTGCGATTTCCAATAGATTGGCATTGGGGTTTTGTGCTGCTGAGGTGAGTTGATCAAGCAATGCATTGACTTTGCTTTGATCTCTGGTAGATTTGATGTGTTTTATTTTTTCAATTTGTTCTTCTAGTACTTTTTTATTGTCGACATCAAGGATATCAAATTTTACTTTTTCATCTGATTGAAGAAAATTTACACCAATGATTTTTTCAATTCCTGAATCTATGCGCGCTTGTTTTTTTGCGGCTGCTTCCTCGATTCGTAGTTTTGGAATCCCACGTTCTATAGCTTTGGTCATCCCACCGAGTTCTTCTATTTCTTTGATATGTTGCCTCGCTTTAAAGACCAATTGTTCTGTCAAATATTCCAGGTAATAAGATCCACCGAATGGATCTACCATCTTGCAAAGGTCTGTCTGTGATTGCAAATATTTTTGGGTTTCTCTTGCGATCTTAGCAGAAAAATCTGTGGGTAATGCAATGGCTTCATCAAGTGAATTAGTATGTAGTGATTGTGTGCCACCTAGCACGGCAGAGATTGCTTCTATCGTTGTTCTAGCGATATTGTTGTAAGGCAATTGTTCTGTAAGACTCCAACCTGAAGTTTGACAATGGGTGCGTAGGATACTTGATTTTGAATTTTTTGGATCAAATGTAGAAACATACTCATGCCATAATATTCGACCTGCTCTGAGCTTTGCAATCTCCATAAAAAAATTCATTCCTATCGCCCAAAAAAAAGATAGTCGAGGTGCAAAATCATCTATCTTCAATCCAGAAGCAATTCCAGTTTTGATATATTCTATTCCATCTGCAATGGTATAGGCGAGCTCTAAATCAGCGGGTCCACCTGCTTCATGAATATGATATCCACTGATACTTATGGAATTAAATTTTGGTAATTTTTTTGAGCAATATTTGAAAATGTCTGAGATGATGCGCATCGAAGGTGCTGGTGGATAGATGTAAGTGTTGCGCACCATAAATTCTTTGAGAATATCATTTTGTATAGTGCCACTTAGCTTGCTAGAATCGATGCCTTGCTCTTCAGCTGCTACGATATAAAATGCAAGAATAGGCAAGACTGCACCATTCATCGTCATAGAAACTGAAATCTGATCTAGAGGAATTTCATCAAACAAAATTTTCATATCCTCGACGGAATCTATAGCAACTCCAGCTTTGCCTACATCTCCTACTACGCGTGGATGATCCGAATCATAGCCACGATGTGTCGCCAAATCAAAAGCAACTGAAAGTCCTTTTTGACCTGATGCTAAATTTCTTTTGTAAAATGCATTGCTATCTTTTGCGTTGGAGAATCCCGCATATTGACGAATAGTCCATGCTTGATTTACATACATTGTAGAATAAGGTCCACGCATATAGGGTGGTATTCCAGCACCAAAATCAAATTGTTCTTTTGATTGAATATTGTCAAAATTATACTGGTTGGTAAGAAGTATTTTTTCTTGTACTTCCCAATTCATTTCTTCATGTGTATGATTCTTGGGCCGTTGCCATGGGATGTGTTGCAAATTCTTCATGACCTCAAAGATTTTCTGTTTTGATACCAAGATTGATCTGAGTTGGTATTGGGTTTTAATTTATTCAATTCTTGTAAGTATACTTCTAAACCGATGATGCAAGCTAATTCTTCTTCTTTTGCAAAGGAATTTTCTGTTAAAAATTCTTGCATTGTATTTTCAGAAAATTTGGTTGTCATACTTGCATTGATGAATTCCGGATGACGCAAGATAAATTCACCATAAACTAATGAAGTTTGTATTCCTTCGATAGTGAAATTTTTTATTGCAGATTTTAATTTTTGTATGGCTTCAATTCTTGTCTTCGCATGTACAATTAGTTTTCCAATCATGGGGTCGTAGTAAATTGGAATTTCCTGTCCTTCGCAGTATGCATCGTCAACTCTGATGCCATCACCTACAGGGATTTTGTATTTCGTCAATACTCCTACGCTTGGCGTAAAATCTTCATAGGGATCTTCAGCATTCACTCTAAGTTCAATAGCATGTCCATTGATCGTTAGATCTTCTTGTTTGAAAGGCAATTTTTCACCTCGTGATATTCTGATTTGCAATTCAACAAGATCCAATCCAGTGATAAATTCTGTTACAGGATGTTCTACTTGAATACGTGTATTCATTTCGAGAAAATAAAATTTCTGTTGATCGTCCAATAGAAATTCTACTGTCCCAGCTCCATGATAATTACATGAGAGCGCCATTCTAACTGCAGCTTCGCCAATTTGTTTGCGCACTTCAGAAGTAATAGAAACAGAAGGTGCCTCTTCAATTATTTTTTGATGTCTTCGTTGGATGCTACATTCTCTTTCAAATAGATAACAGACATTGCCATGTTTGTCAGCGATGATTTGAACTTCGATATGTTTTGGAGCAGTGAGAAATTTTTCAATGAATACAGCACCATCACCAAAGGATGATAAAGCTTCATTTGATGCGAGTGCAATATTTTCTTCCATTGCTGCTTCATCATACACGATACGCATTCCTTTACCGCCGCCTCCTGCTGCTGCTTTGATCAGTATAGGATATCCGATTTCTTTTGCTATTTGTTTGCAGACATTGATATCAGTGACAGATTCTTTTGTGCCGCCGAGCATAGGGACATCCATTGCTCTAGCGCATTTTTTTGCCTCTATCTTATCTCCCATAAGATGAATAGAAGTAGCAGAAGGGCCTATAAATTCCATCCCTGCATCAAATACTGCTTGTGAAAAATTTGCTCTTTCACTTAAGAAGCCATAGCCTGGATGAATAGCATCTGCATTAGTTTTTTTTGCAGCTGCGATGATTTTATTTATATCAAGATAAGATTCTTTTGATGGGGCAGGACCAATACAGATAGCTTCATTTGCTTCTTGGACAAATAGCGCTTCTCTATCAGCTTCACTATATACAGCCACCGTAAGGATACCCATTTTATTTGCAGTGCGAATGATTCTTCTCGCTATTTCTCCTCTATTGGCTATAAGAATTTTTTTCATTTTTATTGTATTTACTTTGTGCGATAATCAATTTTAATAAAATAAATTGCTATCGCATTTTAAGTTTAAAAAATATTTTTAGGATAGGTCAAAGTAATTTTTATTTAAAATAGCTATGCATAAATTTATAAGTAATTATCATTTTTGACCTGAGATCAATTGAAAATAATTCCATAATTTTATGCATAGTTCATCAGTCATTGATTCAATGCCATGAGACCCTTTTACGGGATTGATGACCTTATTTAATTTTGCTTCTTCTTTTAATATATATTGCAAGTGAATACTGCTCAATATCCAAATATTATCTGACTCATGTTCGTGATCAATGGCTAAAGAAATGGAATCTGCTCCTCCAAGTATACCAGACATTCCGATATTGGTGAGCCCTATCATGTTTTGATGAGGATTGGAATTGATATATTCTTTATCGACAGAAAAATGGATATCAAAATCCAATTTTTCAATGGCCTCGATTTCACAAAGCCTATCTATAATCAGTCGAAGTGATCGCAGTTGGACGATGTTCCAAATAAAACTACTTCTGCCTTTAAAATTTATAAATATTTTTTGAATGGCTTTTTGTTCAAAAATAGACAATATGGTTTTAGCCCAGATTTCATAATTTTTTTCATCATCGTTTAAATATTCAAATTCAAAATATGAAGTATGCTGGTTAGTATTTTTTGAGTAGTAATTAATTGTAGCCTTGGAAGATTCTGGAAATATTTTTTTTATGTGGATTTTAAAGGTCGAAATATCATCAATGCTAAGATTATGAGAGAAAATAAAATTTGTCTCGATTCAGTCCAATTCAATTCCTGATAAGAGTGATTTAATCTCATTTTCTTCAAGAAATTTATTTATTTGAAAAATCAAAGATTCAGCTCCATGTTTTAATGCTTCAAGAGCAATTTTATTTGAAGTGTTGATATCGTTTACTGTTACTTCATGCGTAATTTTCCAGTCAGCCGAATTTTTGTCTAGACCAGTATAAGGATGTTTGTTATTGTTGAAAAATGCAATGGCAGGATATTGAATATGCTCAGCAATAATATGATTTAGCTCATTTATTTTTTTTGGAGCAATGTCTTTTTCTACTTGTTCTAACCAATCGTTTTGCAACTTTGTTTTATTTTGATGATTTCGATAAAATAAAAAATACTTATTAATTCATTTTGATAAATCCTTTACTTACAACATGTTTCTCATCTGATAGCGTGATATTGTAATACCCCTCACTTAAATTGTGAATATCAAGTTTGTTTGAATTTATTTTGTTTAGTTTTATTAATGATTGACCGGTTGATGAACTTATCATTATATTGTATGTAGCTGTATTCAGGTCAAGCCCTTCTAGTAAAAGGAAATTTTTGTCTATCATTACATTGAAATCGAATTTTTGATTCTCATCATCTTTTGTATTTGTAACTGATTCATGAATTCTGATTCTTTGGACATCATTTGTGATACCCAATTCTCCTTCACCTCCTATCAAATATGCATAGTCACCAATAGCAAATCCACCAGGAGCCCATAGTGATCTTGTGCCAATATGAGGTGTCAATGCTTTCCATTGATTCAGTTTTGGATCGTATTCCCAAAATTCTCCAGTCTTCATTGGTAAATGTCTTGGTCCATCACCAGAGAGGATATATCCTTTGCCTTTAGAATCAAATTGGATTCCAGCGACTCTTTGTTCTCCTGGGAAAGTATCTAAGCTAGTCCATTTTTCTGTAAATACATTGTATTTATGAAAATCCCTATAGATCACATCACCATTGATACGCTCATCACCATGACCAAATCCAACATAGGCAAAACTGTCTATTGCAAAATAAAAAGGATGATGTCTTTTTGGTCCAGGAATTTCAGATTTGGCGGTCCATTTATCAGTTTCGATATTGTATTCCCACCAATCTTTTAAGTTCGCAGAATTATTTCCTGCACCAACAAATATTTTTCCATTCGCTGCTACAAAAGCGGGATGAATTCTTTCTTCACAAGGGCAGTCAGCTAATCTTTTCCATGTTTCTTTTACTGGATCAAATTCCCATACATCTTTGTAAGCGCTACCGACAGCGCCTATACCAAAACCAACATATCCTTTGCCATTATAAGCTAAGCCTACACCATAGGAACGTCCTAGACCTGGGAAATCAGGCATGTCAATCCATTCATCAGTGAGGGCATTATATTTATAAAAAAATTTAGTGTAGAGAGCCGTATCTTTAAAAGACATATTTCCTGTTACAGAATATCCAAAATCACCAATGGAAAAGGTTAATGGATGGTGGACTCCAGAACCAATTACAGGCAATGGATTGACGAATTCCCATTTGGCTTGCGCAAATGAAAATATAGTGATGAGACACAGGAATATTATTTTAATTATTTTCATTTTTATTCTTTTATTAATTTTATCATGTTTAAGAAATGGAATATTGTCTATTTTTTCTATATTTTTTAAGATTAAATAGCTCCCTTTTGTCAGTTTTATAAAAAATAGCTTTAGCGGCAAAATTAACAATTTGCAGCCATTTAAATTGTTATTTTTGTACAATTTAATGTAAGTTCAAGACTGGTGGAGTTAATTTGTATTTGTACTCGTATAGCTATTTTCAAAATCTTGCCAAGGAACTCCTATAGGTGAGCAGTTCATGCTTATTTTTTTATTTGAATTGGGATTATAAAATTCAAGAGCATGAGCATGTAAACCAATAATAGATTCATCAGATATTTTGGCGGCACCATATCTATGATCATTCCACAATGGATGTCCAATATGAGCAAACTGTCCTCGAATTTGATGATACCTGCCTGTGAATAATTCCACATCGAGATATGAAGCATTTTCATGCTCATGCAAAACTTTGTAATGTAATGTGGATTCTTTTGAATTCGTTACTTCTTCATCAAAGACATCAGTGCGAAATTCTTTTAGATTTTTTACCAGGAAATGTCTAAGGTCTTTTTCTTTTTCTGCAAATATTCCATGACATCGAGCAATATATTTTTTTCTAAACTTGCCTTCATTGATTTGTTCTTGAAAGTGATTCAATGCTGTTTTGCTTTTTGCTAGAACAAGTAATCCACTCACAGGTCTATCCAGCCTATGCACAATGTATGGCCTTGCATTGATTCTACTTATTGAAAGCAAATGGGCTTCAAATAAATTTTCAACACTAGGATTCCCCAATCTATCATTTTCGGTTTGAAGTCCTGCAGGTTTGTTTATTACTGTAAAGTTTTTTTCATCATGTAAGATGAAATCATTGAAATTATAACTCATTTTAACAAAGTAACATCGCCAATAAATTTTTGCGTTTCGCCATTATTCCATTCAATCTCGATGACATAAACGTAGACACCAGGATTGCAATAATTATTTCTAAAAGTGCCGTCCCAACCTACATTGGGATTGTTAGCTGGAAAATTTTCTAGATGAAATAATTTTTCACCCCATCTGTCATAAATGCTTAAGAATTTAACTTGTTTGACAGCACCATTGGAAGCAAGGGAAAAAAAGCGATCATTCAACTGATCACCATTGACGGTGAATGTATTGGGTATCCAAACATTTCTTTTATTGACGATGATCTTGATTTCATCGGACCCTGTACAACCATTTTTATTTGCAAAAGTGACAGTATAAATTTGTTCACCATCAGCAGTATGAATTGGATAGAGACAATCATAGCAGGAGAGATTGACCATCGGCTCCCATTTCACCCAAGCGATGCTATCATCGGGCAGAGAGTATTGCGGCTGCAAACGGAAAGTATCATTGGGATAAAGTGTAACTTCTGGAATAATGCTGACACTGACGCCAGTGGCTTTGTCGATATCGATTGTTTTTTCAAATTCACATCCATTGCTGTCTATGACTTTCAAGGTATATCGACCAGCTGGAAGATCATTGATAAAGTTTGAATTGACTTTGCTATTATTGAGATAATATTCGAAAGGTTGAGTTCCTCCAAAAGTGTTCAAAATTTCTACAGCACCATAATCCTCTGGACATAGAGGTTGTATGATATTTTGAACAATTTGATTAGGCGTATTTTTGATTGTGGTTACGATGACTTCATCTGAAGAAGTACAACCATTGACAGGATCTGTAACAGTGAGAATATAAGTTCCTTCACGATCCACAGAGATGCGATCAAGTATATTTGAAGAGATAATATTACCATTGACAGTGGACCATACTTTTTGATTTTGGGAAGCTGTATTTGCAGTAATATTAGCAGTGGTAATTTTACAGCCAATGACTTGATCTAATCCTGCATCAACGATCGGTTTTACAATATTTTCATCAACAAAAATACTATCCATACTGATGCATTGATTGCTTGTATCGATGATGGTGAGAATGTAGAACGCTTTTTTGGAAGCTGAAGTCGAGGATTGATTTGTAGCGCCTGAAAGAGATCCGTTAATTGTAGACCAAGTATATTGATATTGACTACCAGTGGCAGAACCATTGGAAGTGAGATTGACCATGGTAGTGATGCAAGTTAAGTCTGGCGGTTTTTGTAAGGCAATGCTAGGTTTATTGAGATTGGGCTTGATGGTGACTTGATCAAAGGCGACACATCCATTTTTAGGATTGGTCACTTTGAGAAAATAAGTACCAAAATTGCTAACATTAATTTGTGCATTATTTGGAGAAGAACTAATATTTCCATTTTGAGTCGTCCATTCAAAATTCAATGCATTTGAAGCAGTATCCAAAGCCATCAAACTGCTTTGTTTGGAGCTACATGTCCACTCTTGATCAAGCCCTGCAAAAGCAATAGGAGCAAGGGTATCGATGGTGACAATAGTCTGAATACTTGTACTGCAACCATTCATTTGATCTACGGCCCAGAAGATATATGTTCCTGGAGTTTGGACTTTTGGATTGAGGGAATTAGCGTCAGTGATATTAGAATTGTTTGTGGATGTCCAATAATATTGCAATGCACCACCAGTGGTGGATCTCACTGTTCCAGTTAGGCTGACTTCTTTGGTGTCGCAATCTAGAACATCATTTGTTATAGCAGTAGCAATGGGTTTGTTTTGATCAGGAATGATGTTGATTGTGGCGGAATCAGCACAACCATTAAGTGTATCGATGACGACGATTGTAAAAGTACCAGCATTCTTGACGGTAGCGATTTTAGCATTATTTCCAGAGACAATATTTCCTGAAGGGTCTGACCATCTATATATCAATCGCGAACCCGAATCGGACTGAGAAGCATCGATGGTGATTAGTGTATCAGCACAACGGAAAGTCTTATCAGCTTCAACGATAGCCTTTGGTTTATTTTGATCAATATCGATGAGGACACTGTCTGTATTTTCACAAAAATTGGTACTGTCAATTACTGTAAAAAAGTATTTTCCAGACTGAGAGACAGTGACGATATTATTGTTTTGATTATTGATGATGGTTCCATTTTCATTTTTCCAAATGACAGAAGCCATGTTAGAAAGATTGGAAGAACCTTGAAGTGTGATGCTGGTATTTTTGCAAGTGATGGTATTGTTTTGACCTGCATCGACAGATGGAATTTTCCTAAGATCGCGAATCATGATAGAATCCACATCATCACATCCATTGATAAGGTTTTTTACATTGAGGATGACGAGACCACCTTGAGCTAAGTTTTTATTTTGCAATGAACTGTCGAGAGCTGTCGATCCATCAGGAAAAGTCCATTGGTAGATGAATTTTCCATTACCAGTTTGATTAGCTTGAACATTGACACTAGTATTTTTACAATCAATGGTGAGATCATTTCCAAAACTAAATGAAGGAATGTTTTTATTCTCAGCAATGAGATGGGAACTGGTATCTGAACACAGCGTATTTTTTATCGATGATAATTAATTGATATCTACCAGTTAGACTTGAATTAATATTGGTTTTAGATTGTGTTGTTTGGTCAGGTAAAATCCATTGAAAAGAATATTTGTTTGTGTCTTGAAGATTGGCATTGAGCAATGCAATATTTTTATCACAAGTGATGAGAGAATCACCAAGTATAGCCCCTTTGGGGCCAATGGTATCACCTTCTACATTGAATATTTGTTCGAATTCGCAGCCTGTGATTTTATCAATGACAAGGATACCAAATCTTCCTGGAGAAACAGTGAATGCAGTAGATTTACCTTGACCTCTAGTAATAGCAGAACTAGGAGACCAGAAGTAAGTATAGTTTCCACTTCCATTGGAGATATTGACGCTGAGCATGACAGTATCAAAATTGCAAGTGGCTTCACCATCAATAAAAACTTCACCAATGAGATCATCATCTATATGCACTTCTATTTCGACTTCTTTTTCACATCTATTGAGACCATTTTGATAGATCACTTTAAGCTTATAAGTACCAGAACCTTTTCCAGTGGCTTCTTGACCTTTGGTTCCTACGATACGTCCACCATTAGTTGCAGTCCATTCCCATGTAACATTAGCTCCTAGAGATGATCCAGTTCCAACTAATGTAAATGGCTCTGATGAACATTCTGGAATTTTAGGAATACTGATCATTGCTTTAAGGTCTACAATTTCTACAATGACTTCATCTTTGTCCTCACATTTTTCAAAAAGACTGATATCATCTATAGCAAAATCAGCTCCCAATCCAATACCACTCATTTCTGCAATGCAGATATTTGAAGAAGATGACGTTGCTGTAAAACATACTGAAAATTCTGTCCATGAACACAAGCCACCAGCACTGGTTGTACCTATACTTGCATTATTTATTTTCACATTTAGCTGTCCAGGATTTGCAGGATAGACACTTTGTGAAAACATCGTAAACTGATACATTCTTCCAACCACTGTAGGCACCGTTTGACACCATACATTAGTTCCAGCAGCCGTACTTGCGTCAACGATTAACTGATTACCACTACCACTAGTATGGTCACCACAAGGCGAAAAACCTCCATTATATGCCGGAGGAAATGTTCCAACATCAATATTTCCTGGGCCAAATCCACCACCTGGAAATCCTCTCGAATATGCAGTAGAAAATCCTGAGAAACCACCTTCAAAATCACCATTGGTGATTAAGCTGACTGTAGAAATCCCTTTAGCTGTTAGGGTATATTTGTAGATACCAGGAGGTGCAGTGACGATGGGATCCAAAACTGATGGGTCACTTAAATTGGTCATTGGAGTCCACATGAATTCAGTCGCATTTGTACTACCCATTAGCTGCGGTGGCATAGAGGGATCACAGGTAAATTGATCAGGACCAGCATTAGCATTTAATCCATTGCATCCTTGAGCAGATAGATTATGATTTATTACATATGTAATAAATATGAAAATGAGTAGTTTTTTAAGAGAATACATTGTAAAAATTCTAAAAGTTGCGTCAAAGTACAAAATTTATTTGGTCTGATTGATATTATGGCACAGAAATTAAACTATTTAAAATAATTTTATTTTAACAAAGTAACATCGCCAATAAATTTTTGCGTTTCGCCATTATTCCATTCAATCTCGATGACATAAACGTAGACACCAGGATTGCAATAATTATTTCTAAAAGTGCCGTCCCAACCTACATTGGGATTGTTAGCTGGAAAATTTTCTAGATGAAATAATTTTTCACCCCATCTGTCATAAATGCTTAAGAATTTAACTTGTTTGACAGCACCATTGGAAGCAAAGGGAAAAAAGCGATCATTCAACTGATCACCATTGACGGTAAATGTATTGGGTATCCAAACATTTCTTTTATTGACGATGATCTTGATTTCATCGGACCCTGTACAACCATTTTTATTTGCAAAAGTGACAGTATAAATTTGTTCACCATCAGCAGTATGAATTGGATAGAGACAATCATAGCAGGAGAGATTGACCATCGGTTCCCATTTCACCCAAGCGATGCTATCATCGGGCAGCGAGTATTGCGGCTTCAAACGGAAGGTATCATTGGGATAAAGTGTAACTTCTGGAATAATGCTGACACTGACGCCAGTGGCTTTGTCGATATCGATTGTTTTTTCAAATTCACATCCATTGCTGTCTATGACTTTCAAGGTATATCGACCAGCTGGAAGATCATTGATAAAGTTTGAATTGACTTTGCTATTATTGAGATAATATTCGAAAGGTTGAGTTCCTCCAAAAGTGTTCAAAATTTCTACAGCTCCATAATCTTCTGGACATAGAGGTTGTATGATATTTTGAACAATTTGATTAGGCATATTTTTGATTGTGGTCACGATGACTTCATCTGATGAAGTACAACCATTGACAGGATCTGTAACAGTGAGAATATAAGTTCCTTCACGATCCACAGAGATGCGATCAAGTGTATTTGAAGAGATAATATTACCATTGACAGTGGACCATACTTTTTGATTTTGGGAAGCTGTATTTGCAGTAATATTAGCAGTGGTAATTTTACAGCCAATGACTTGATCTAATCCAGCATCAACGATTGGTTTTACAATATTTTCATCAACAAAAACACTATCCATACTGATGCATTGATTGCTTGTATCGATGATGGTGAGAATGTAGAACGCTTTTTTGGAAGCTGAAGTCGAGGATTGATTTGTAGCGCCTGACAGAGATCCGTTAATTGTAGACCAAGTATATTGATATTGACTACCAGTGGCAGAACCATTGGAAGTGAGATTGACCATAGTAGTGATGCAAGTTAAGTCTGGTGGTTTTTGTAAGGCAATGCTAGGTTTATTGAGATTGGGCTTGATGGTAACTTGATCAAAGGCGACACATCCATTTTTCGGATTGGTCACTTTGAGAAAATAAGTACCAAAATTGCTAACATTAATTTGTGCATTATTTGGAGAAGAACTAATATTTCCATTTTGAGTCGTCCATTCAAAATTCAATGCATTTGAAGCAGTATCCAAAGCCATCAAACTGCTTTGTTTGGAGCTACATGTCCACTCTTGATCAAGCCCTGCAAAAGCAATAGGAGCAAGGGTATCGATGGTGACAATAGTCTGAATGCTCGTGCTGCAACCATTCATTTGATCTACAGCCCAGAAGATATATGTTCCTGGAGTTTGAACTTTTGGATTGAGGGAATTAGCGTCAGTGATATTAGAATTGTTTGTGGATGTCCAATAATATTGCAATGCACCACCAGTGGTGGATCTCACTGTTCCAGTTAGGCTGACTTCTTTGGTGTCGCAATCTAGAACATCATTTGTTATAGCAGTAGCAATGGGTTTGTTTTGATCAGGAATGATGTTGATCGTAGCGGAATCAGAACAACCATTAATTGTATCGATGACGACGATGGTAAAAGTACCAGCATTCTTGACGGTAGCGATTTTAGCATTATTTCCAGAGACAATATTTCCTGAAGGATCTGACCATCTATAGATCAAACGCGAACCTGAATCGGACTGAGAAGCATCGATGGTAACGAGTGTATCAGCACAGCGGAAAGTCTTATCAGCCTCAACGATAGCCTTTGGTTTATTTTGATCAATATCGATGAGGACACTGTCTGTATTTTCACAAAAATTGGTACTGTCAATTACTGTAAAAAAGTATTTTCCAGACTGAGAGACAGTGACGATATTATTGTTTTGATTATTGATGATGGTTCCATTTTCATTTTCCAAATGACAGAAGCCATGTTAGAAAGATTGGAAGAACCTTGAAGTGTGATGCTGGTATTTTTACAAGTGATGGTATTGTTTTGACCTGCATCGACAGATGGAATTTTCCTAAGATCGCGAATCATGATAGAATCCACATCATCACATCCATTGATAAGATTTTTTACATTGAGGATGACGAGACCACCTTGAGCTAAGTTTTTATTTTGCAATGAACTGTCGAGAGCAGTTGAGCCATCAGGGAAAGTCCATTGGTAGATAAATTTTCCATTACCAGTTTGATTAGCTTGAACATTGACACTAGTATTTTTACAATCAATGGTGAGATCATTTCCAAAACTAAATGAAGGAATGTTTTTATTCTCAGCAATGAGATGGGAACTGGTATCTGAACACAGTGTATTTTTATCGATGATAATTAATTGATATCTACCAGTTAGACTTGAATTAATATTGGTTTTAGATTGTGTGGATTTATCGGGCAAAATCCATTGAAAAGAATATTTGTTTGTGTCTTGAAGATTGGCATTGAGCAATGCAATATTTTTATCACAAGTGATGAGAGAATCACCAAGTATAGCCCCTTTGGGGCCAATGGTATCACCTTCTACATTGAATATTTGTTCGAATTCGCATCCTGTGATTTTATCGATGACCAGGATACCAAACCTACCAGGTGAAACAGTGAATGCAGTAGATTTGCCTTGACCTCTAGTTATAGCAGAACTAGGAGACCAGAAATAAGTATAGTTTCCACTTCCATTGGAGATATTGACGCTGAGCATGACAGTATCAAAATTGCAAGTGGCTTCACCATCAATAAAAACTTCACCGATGAGATCATCATCTATATGCACTTCTATTTCGACTTCTTTTTCACATCTATTGAGACCATTTTGGTAGATCACTTTAAGCTTATAAGTACCAGAACCTTTACCAGTGGCTTCTTGACCATTTG
The DNA here is from genome assembly GCA_016710585.1 of Saprospiraceae bacterium. Lineage (GTDB taxonomy): Bacteria > Bacteroidota > Bacteroidia > Chitinophagales > Saprospiraceae > Vicinibacter. The sequence continues at coordinate 72,625 of JADJVN010000029.1, read as the reverse complement.
TGCTAACGATTCGCCCTCCATTTGTTGCAGACCATTCCCATTTTACATTAGCACCAAGAGAAGAGCCATTACCTTTTAAAGTAAAAGGCTCTGATGAGCATTCCGGAATTTTTGGAATACTGATCAATGCTTTAAGGTCTACAATTTCTACAATGACTTCATCTTTGTCCTCACATTTTTCAAAAAGACTGATATCATCTACTGCAAAGTCATTGCCCCCAGCAATACCTGTCATTTCACGTAAACATATATTTATTGATGCTGTCGTAGCTGTAAAACAATATTCAAACATTGTCCAATTGCATACTCCTCCAGCTGAAATATTCCCTACACTAGCTCCATTGAAAGTCACATTAATTTGACCTGGATTTGCTGCAACCACATTTTGCAATTGAAAACTAAAAATATACATTTTACCAGGAATAACGCTCACTGTTTGACACCAAAAACTAAGCCCTGCACTAACAGATGCATTGACGATGATTTGATTTCCTCCTCCGGAATAATCAGGACAAGGACTAAAACCGGGATGTGTAGCACTAGGATCAGGTCCAACATAGTATCTACCCTCAGCATTGAGATCTGAACTATAGGCATAACTTGAAGAAAAGCCAGTATTTCCTGCTTCGAAATCACCATTATTGATAAGGTTGGTTGTCGAAATTCCTTTTGCTGTAAGGATATATTTATAGATTCCAGGAGGTGCATTGACAAAAGGATCTAAGGCACTTGGGTCACTCAGATAAGTTTCTGGAGTCCAGGTAAACATTGTCGCAGAAGTGCTTCCCATTAATTGAATAGGCATCGAAGGATCGCAGGTGAACTGATCGGGACCAGCATTGGCAGAGATACTACCACAACCTTGCGAATTGATAACCTGTATGTTAAATATTGTTATTATATGTAATGCTAATAAATATTTTAAAGTTTTCATTTGCGAAGCACCATATTTTGCTTAAATATAGGCATTTTATTTAAATGGAGTATAAAATGTCAAATAATAGCCATTTGGAATTCGTTATTATGCGTCATCTTTGCATTTGATTTTTTAAGCAAATACTTTGAATTTCTATAAAACAATTTCTCAATCTGCCATTTCAACAGCTATCACAATATTGGTGGGACTGATAATAACAAAAATTACATCTACTATAATTGGACCTAATGGAACATTTATAAACGGTCAGTTCTCAGCTTATCAAAGTTTGTTGGTATTAGTTGGTACAGGACTTTTAGGAAATGGTTTAGTGAGACAAGTCTCGGAACACAAAGAGAATGCAGAAAAAGTCAAAGAAATAGTTCGAACTGCATTGTCGAGTTCATTAATTTTGGGAGCAATAGTGGTATTGATTACAGTAGTGTGTTACAATTCTATTGGGAGCAAAATTATGAATCGAAGTGAATATAATTATTTATTCATCATTCAAGCTGTATTACTCATCTTTGCTTCCTACAATTATCATTTTCAAGCCACATTAAATAGTCTCCAAAAAATAAAAAAATATGCTATTGCCAATATAGTAGTTGCATGTTTAAGTCTAGTTACAATATTAGCACTTATATTTCAATACAGAATCCATGGTATTCTTTTTGCTTTGCTGTTGACTCAGTTTTTGATGTTTATTTTTTATTTATTTTTGAAAAATGAAGCTTGGTTTTCTCGTGATTTATTTTATCCGAAGTGGAATAAGGAGTTTTTAAAATTAATGATAGCATTTATACCGAGTATGTTGATCATCATGGTGAATCCGTATAATTTGATGATGATTCGCTCAGGTTTAGAGCATAAATTCAATCAAGAAACTGCGGGAATTTGGACAGCAATGATGTTATTGTCTGAACGGTACATGTCAATTCTTATTACTTTTATTGGAATATATTATGTTCCTAAATTAATTGAATTGAAATCAGATCAATACATGTTCATAAGAGAAGTTCGCAAAGGATTTAAACGACTGATCCCATTGGTAATTATTTTTTCTTTTCTCATTTGGCTATGTCGTGATTTGATTATACTAATTATATTAAGTCCTGCATTCAAACCGATGGAGCCATTATTTTTATTTCAGACAATAGGTGATGTCTTCAAAGTAATTGCATATTTTATGGCGATTACTTTATTTGTAAAAGATAAATTATACAAATATATTTCACTCATCCTAATCTTTGAGATCAGTTTGTTTTTTACTATTCCATATTTTTCAGATCAATACGGAATCATTGGAGCTACCTATGGCTATGCTTTATCTACCTTTGTTTATTTTCTTGTAGCCCTGATCTTTTTATGGGAAACAATAATAGAAGTTAAAAAAAGTGTGTTGCCAAATTCACTTAAATCTGATCTTGGGAAATTGATTAAAAAAAGTTAATTAGTTAATGTGAGAATGTGTAGAATTTGAGAATGAATTTGCAAATGAGCATAATTTGCAAATTTGCAAATCAAAAAGCCAGAATCACGGATTAAACGAGTAACGGATGAACACTGATTAATTCTAATGAGTTAATGAGAGAATTGGATTATGAGATAATTAATTTGCAAATACTAAGATTTAGTGTAAAGCAGAATTATTGTCCAGTAGGGACTTCACATTGGTAGAACATGTCATAAAACGTAAGATTTGTCCCGTAGGGACTAAACCTCATTCATACGCCATGTTAGTTTAAGTCACCAATAAAAGTTAGAATCACGGATTAAACAGATTAATGGATGAACACGGATTAATTCTAATGAGTTAATGGGAGAATTGGATTATGTGATAATTAGATTTACAAATTCAACCAGTAGTTCCTACCGATTAATATAAAGATAATAAATTTATTTTATCTCAACAAAGTAACATCTCCTTTTAAAATTATTTTTGGACAATATGTAGATTGAATTTCACAGTAATAAACATAAACACCTGGATTAACTTCTTTCCCTTTGAAGGATCCATCCCAACCTTTAGCTTTCGGATCAGTTGTTGAGTATAATAAGTTTCCCCAACGATCAAAAATAGTAAAGAGAAATTTTTCAATATTTTCTTCGTCTATGATTGGAAAAAAGTAGTCATTCAAGCCATCATAATTTGGACTAAAAACATTTGGAATAAAATAATTAGAATTGAATTGTATAGTGATACTATCTAATAATTCACATCCATGTTCATCAATAATTTTTGCCCAATAAGTCACGCTTTCAGAGAACCTTTTTACTGGATTAGTTGAATTGTCAGGCCATTGCAATAATTGGCCTTGAGGAAATAAAGTAATCTCATTAGTTTGGCACACAATGGTATCAGGTGCTAAAAAATAAGGATTTGCATATTTTAAATCTAGGATGACGATGCTATCACATGATAAACTTGATTGTAGGGTATCATGATATATTCCTGGACTATTAATTATATTTCCTTGGATTAATACAAATTGGTCTGGACATAAGAATACATTTTGCTTGCTAACTTGATTTGGATTAACTTTCAAGTTTACATTAATGATGCTATCACATCCAAGTGAAGTCTTAAATGAATCAATATAAAATCCAGATTTGGCATGGCCGAGATAATTTTCTCCTTCACAAATTGATATAGAATTTGTTAAATTATAGATTGGATTAATCTTTAAATCTAAAATTAATATACTATCGCATCCATGAATTGAGGCGGATGAATCGATATAGATTCCTTGGTTTGAATGACCATTGAATTTTTCTCCAAAACATAATGATATTTCAAGATTAGATTGATGTTTTGGGTAAAAATTAATCTCCAGAATTGCTAGACTACCACAACCAAAAGTAGATTGGAATGTATCAATATAAATTCCAGATCTAGAATGACCCTGATAGGATTCTCCTTCACACAGATTAAAGCTTGTATTGCTACTAGACACCGGATGGAATATTAATTCTGTATTCAATATACTATCACATCCTGAAATACTATTAAATGTATCGACATAAATCCCAGTTTGATTATGTCCATTGTAATTTTGTCCTTCACATAAATCAATCTTTTGAAATATTTTATAAATTGGAGTTACTGATAAATTCAATTTGACAATACTGTCACAAGACAAAATAGATTGAAACGTATCAATATAAATTCCAGAAACCTTATGCCCATTATAACTGGAGCCTTCACATATGATTTGTGTAATAAAATGCTCATATTTTGGAATTACCATTAAATCCAATATACGAATACTATCGCATCCATTTGAAATCATGAATGTATCTTTATAAATCCCACTTTTAGTATACCCGTAATATGACTCACCTTCGCAAATATTTGTAGTTAAATTATTTGATTTACTCATAAAAATAGTAATATCCAAATTCTGGATACTATCGCATCCATTAATAGTAGTCATAGTGTCAGAATAAAATCCTGCTTTTTGAATAACCTTTATAACTTTGACCTTGACATAAACTAATTTGTAAGAGTATCATTATAAATTGAATGAAATGTCAAGTTTGTTATTTCAATACTGTCACATCCCCAGAACAGTTTTAAAGGTATCTCTATATAAACCTGACTTATTGTAATTCTTGTAAACTTGTCCTTCACATAAGTCGATTATTTTAGAGTTTATAATCGCTGGAGTAACTGTCAGGGCTATATTAATTATACTATCACATCCGGCTGAATTTTTTAAACTATCAATGAAATATTCACCAGATTTAGAGTAGCCTTTATAAATTTGCCCTTCACAAATTGTGTTATAGAGCCAGACTTTGTAACTGTTAGATAATGTTAAATCTAGAAATACTGTACTATCACAACCTTTTTTTGTTGTATATTTTATTTCATATGTTCCTGATTTATCAAATGTTAAATATCTCTGAACATCACATAATTTTTTTGTAATTTTAGTCTTTAAACTAAGCTCACAATCAAGTGTTGGCACTCCAAAACTCCATCCAGACCGCTCCAGGTTTCCATAAAATTTGAATTTGTCTCGTTTTTAGAAATTGATCCCCTAGCTTCATCAGCTTTAAAAAATGCTACCAATCCTGTAGTGTCTGGAAAACAAAGATTCATGTTGTCTTGAATTTGCTTTTGACTTCGCACTGTTTTCCAAAATCGTATTTCATCAATATCTGCATTTATACCAAAATCACCTAATGTGCTTCTAGCCCAAGGAGATAAGTTGCCAATATGAGTTTCATGGTTTGATGCTAATCTGTGGTCTGTAATATAGGAAGGTAAATTTTGAGTGTTCAATAAATTTCCATCCAAATATAAATGCATCTTTTTTCCATCATAATCACAAACAGCAGCTACATGATACCATCTGTTGATGACTAAATTTTGTGGAGATTCAACATTAATAGTTCTATTTGCGAAACCATCATCTGATACTAAAAAGGAAAGTGCATTTGGAGTATTTCCCCAACCAAATCCTAAAATTATATCATGAAAAAGTGGTTGATCTTCAGTTGCAATAATTACACTTTGATTTCTTATTGGTCCATTCAATTTAATCCAAGCTTCCCAAGTAAACCCATTAATATTATAGAATTGGCTAGTTCTACCTCCGTTTTGAGGAATTAAACTCACAGCACTTTTGCTCCCAAAAGTAAAGTTAAATGAATAAAAGCATGAGTTTTGAGCAAAAAATAAATTTGGAATCAAAAAAAAATAAAGGATGACAATTCTAAATGCAACCAATTTTAAGTAAGACAATCTTATTCTATTAATGAATTGAAATGATATAAAATTCACCCTAGTCATGATTTTTTTTAATGTTTGCTTATTGTATTCATAACAAGTAGATTTATATTGTCATAATAATTTATATTAATGGACTATATATAAATTTCTATAATTTATTCCATCAGATAAAATGTAATAACCAGAAACCATATTATTTTTAGATTGCAATTGACCTAATACATTGAATAGTTTGTAGGTAATGTTTTGTTCTAGAAAATCTTTTAATTCAAATCTAGTCATTTTATTAGGAATCTTATTTCTTGCTTGTGCATTATTTGTATAATTTGAATAATTTGCACAGCTTTCTATATATCTTCCATACCATGTGCAATCACCTTTTTTTACAACACACGATATATGATTATAGTAAGATCCCATTAAATGTACAAACGCTCCTTTTTTATGATTTGACCAGGTGATATCATACTCCTTTGGGTCAATAAGTTGTCCATTTTTTGTGAACAATGCAATGTAATAATCACACGTTGGGCCACAGATGGAAACACAAATTGGATCAGGAAATTGCAATGCGTTTGCTTTATCATAATCATCTTCACACGAGGATAGTATTAGGTCAAAATCATCACAAGGACCATGACATTCAGAAGTTACGGTGTCTTGTATGATCTGTTTGCATACATCAGCAAGTACCTTTGTTTTAGGAAGATTTGGCTTCCAAGAATATTTTTTTGAAGTACATTCAAATCGAGTTCCATTTTGTACATCTATTGGATTTTTATTGAATAGTTGGGTCGGTTTGGTTTCGCCTTTTTGGAAAATATTCCATAATATTTCATGTTTGTAATTTGCTTGAATCACTTGATTCAAATAATCTACTGCTGTTAATTTTATCATTCCAGAGGGCATACATTCTTTTAAAATTGTAATATTGCAGCTATCAGTTTTTAAGGGAACTCCAAATGAAAGTGTCATGGCTTGGGCCCCTTGACCCACATTAAGTCCAGGGCATTCATATCCATATAAAAATCTTGATACATTAGAAGCGGACATCATAAATTCTGAGTAATCTGTCCCCATAGCGAGACTAACTGCATAGATATCTTTTGATCCAAAAGGAAATGAAGGTGTAAATCCTGCGACTGAACCTGCAGAGCTAAAATTTTTCGTTGATGAAAAACCAGGATTGCTCTTCAAATTTTTTCCAGAGAAATTTATACTATCTAAAAACCAACCGCTGGAATTATTATCAAGAATATTGAAATTGACCAATTCAGTAAAAGTATAGCCTGGAAAGTTCGTAGTTAAAAACTCAACACTTGCTGCTTTGACAGTAGTCGGAAATAAACCATTGAGCTTATTTGCTCGAGTTCCTGTTTGGTTTTGATCTAGATATATTTCAATTTCATATAAAAATCCTGTCCAACCTCCTATTGATTTTGTTGTGAAATACACATTAGTTGCCTCTTTATTTGTGGAGGGGACATTTGCTCCAACATTATTTCCATTGGGATCAGGCTTCAGCCAAGTCAAATGAACCCAAAGATTGTTGCCATAACTATCCATAACGGGGAAGTAGACTCCTGCTCCTCCAAGAATGCCACCAGTAGTGCTATTTTGTCCACTGTTAAAATTAAAACTACTTAAGTTTTGACTGGAAGAAACTAAATCACCTCCGACTTTAGTGTAATATATTTCATTGTGGAAGTCGAGTTGGGAATAAGAATAGATATGTGTAATTAGTAAAAATAGTAATAAATTTATTTTAGTCAGGTTCATTGTTTTATTTTTTATTATTCACATGCTCTATATTAATATTGAAATTAATTTTACATTCTACCGCAATAAATTCACATCCCCAGTAAGCACAACCGATGGCTCCCAACTAAAGCTAGCCTTAATTACATATACATATGTTCCAGGCATAGCAAGTTCGCCCCTGACAGTACCATCCCAAAATACATTGAGCTGATCCGACTTAAACAAAAGCTCTCCCCATCTAGAATAAATTTCAACATATAAGGATTCGATACCTTCTCCAAATATTTCAAATTTATCATTCAATCCATCTCCATTTGGACTAAATACATTGGGAACAAAAATGTGATTGCAATCTTTTAATTTTATTATCGTTGACACAAAACTATCGCATTGATTCTGTCCAATGAGAGTGTCGATATAATTTCCCTCTTCATTATAAATTCTATTTTTAATTATTAGGTTTTGACCAATGCAGAGTAGTGTATCCACAAAAAACTACTCAAAGGTTTATTTCTAACTTCGATCTTTAAAGTACTATCACAGCCATATCTGTTTTTAAAAGGGAAGCTGTATTCTCCAGAATCCTCAATTTGAATTCCATTGATTGTAATCTGTTTATTCTCGCACTTTATTATAATTTGAGAATTTGTATCTTTTGGATTAATTTTTAAAAAAGTTTGAACTATTGAATCACAGCCTTTTGCTGAGATAAGTGTATCTAAATAAAATCCTGTTTGAGAATATCTTTTATTATTAATAAAATAAGATTCACCTTCACATATTGTAATGTTTTGTGCAGTCAATCGAGGAGGCGAAACTTGAATGTGGAATATTTTAGTTGTATCACAATCCTTTGTTGAATTCACATTCACAATAAACATTGTGTCTTTAACTGCGATTTGACCGTTTTCTCTGATTGTATCTCCAAGGCAATAATTAAAATAAAGATCAATATTTGTTTCTGGTTGATCAATAATATTGATCGTTAAGGTAGAATCACATTTTTGGAAATTCTGAAGAACTTGTATGTATTTTCCTTCTTTACTATAAACTTGATTATTTATAAGTAATGTGTCTGTTGGACATTTTTTGTATGTGACTGTGCTATCAGATTTTTTTAATATAGTAAGATCTATGTCTAATATGCTATCACATTTTAAAGCGGAACTTATATTATAAAATTCATAATACTTACCTTGTATGGAATAGCTATTTTGAGATGTTTTGTAAACTTCACCTTCGCAAATACTTACCCTGACATAATTCGTATCATTAGGATTATTGATTACATCATAGATAATTAGTGAGTCGCAATTATTTATGTTCTTATATGCGATTGGTACATAGCCATTTGATACAATTTTTTTATTTTGAATTACTAAAGTGTCTGATTCACATTTCTGATACTGTATTGTGTCCAGCGATGTAATACTTGAATTTAAAATTTCCGCTGTAAAATTAATTGTATCGCAGCCATTCTCATTGAAGATTTTAAATTTGTATGTTCCTTTTACTGTAATAATAAATGTTCCATGATTCTGAATTATCGAATCGTTCAAATTAAAATAATTTCCGAATTGTGTTGTCTTATTTTTTATTGAAATAATAACTGAACTATCTCCGCACGTGATTCTTAAGTCAGATGTATCGATTTCAAGATCTAGTTGCGAGGTAATTTTATTAATTATAATATTTCTTGTCCTAGTACAGCCTAAACTATCAGTGACGATAAGTTGATGAGTTCCAGCTTTTAAGTTTGTAAACAGACCTTCGGGATTTGATGTTCCATTCAACTTATAAGAGTAAGGAGGATATCCACCATATCCCAATGCTTTAATTAGTCCAAGTGAATTGCAGGTCTCATGTTGTAAAAATAAAATAGAATCTTGCAAAATTTCAATTTTCTCGATTGCCAATGAAGTATCTATAACAAGACCACAACTATCTAGAATTGAAATCGAAATATTACCATATTGATCTGTTTTTATAGTATTAGATGAATCATACTTCCCATTAAAAAAAACTTTATAGGGTTGAGATTTACCAACAATATTTACTGTAATTGTTGTGCTTTGTGAATCACATATACTATTTATTTTACTTATTGATATAATTGGTTTCACATACGGAATTGTTGCTTTTAACAGTGAACATGCCAATTTGGATTGACCATTAGTTCCAGGTGTTGAACCTTCGTTTGATGGTGGTGAATAGTTTAGAAAAAGTCCATTTTTGCCACCGTTCAAATTGACATTGGGAAGAATCGTATTTTGACTAGAAAAAAAATAACCACCTGAACCTCCTCCTCCAGGGCCTAGTCCATAAGGTAATGGAGACACATTTGTAATCCAGAAAATATTGCCTCCTTTACCACCTTCCAATGAAACTTTGAATGGAGATATGATCTGGTTATAATTTAAAAAGATAGTTCCAGCAGAGCCACCACCTCCTGTTCCATCACAGGCTTTATGCAAGTTATTTCCACTATTTTTGTCTGCGTCTAATGCTGTTTCTCCATTCGATTTAACTTCTATATTTGGACTTGAAGCAGTCATTGTTTTAGTTTCAATTATAATTATTCCTCCACCGTTTCCTCCAGAGGTACCAGCCGCACAAACTAAATTACTATGGCCTGCACCACCGCCACCTCCCATGAACATTTTATTAGTCGTGCAATCAAAATCAATCTTTGTCCCACCAAGTCCTAGTCCTGACTGGTTTATTGGGAAAAAAGTGAAGTATCCTCCTTGTCCACCATATCCTGCTAAGGCACCACCACCACCACCTGTATTATGATTGTTTGCACCACCACCACCATTTAAATTTTTTCCTCTACAAAATTCTTTTCTATATAGGTATTTTGCTACTCCTTCTCCTTTCTTACCTCCATCCTGAAAATTGTCGGAATAAAAATCTCTAAAATTTTCTACTACATCTGGAGCATGTCCTACTTCACCACCTCTAAATCCTTTATTTGATACATCAATCTGTCCTTCTAGTTTGACATGATTGGCATTAAAAATTAAAACACCACCAGTTCTTCCATCCCAACTTTTACAGGTAAGATTACATACACTTACTGTATCATACTCTGGGATATAAACAATTTGCACTTGTCCAGATGGATCATATTTATTGGCAAGTAGATATTTGAAATAAATATTGTTTCCTTGAATTTTATCGATTTCATTTATCTCATAGTTTCCCGCGTTATTTATATTTATAAGGTTTCCGAAATTTGTTGAATTGCTGGAATCAATAACTGCACCTTGCATTTGAATTATAAGAACTTTGTTCTTCACTTGAAAATTGGAAACATTTTCAACTTCTGCAGCGACATCATAACAAAACTGGACTACTGGACTGTATCGATTTATAACCCCTGAAATGCAAGGAGGGCACCTATCATAAATTTTGACATCTATTGTTGTGTCACATCCAAATTGATTGGATATAATAATCCTATGATTTCCTGGAGAAAGATTATTTAAAAATAGATTATCGCTTGAGACATTCGTACTAGAATCTACAATAGTGATTCTATCATTTACATTAAGATTGATAAATTCTACTTGACCATTTTTACCACAATTACTTGAATCAATTTTTAATATATTTATTTTTGGTTTTTTATCAATTTGAACACTGATGCTTACATCACTTTTAGTCACAGCATTGCCATTAATTTCCTTAATAATTGCAGAAAAATTATACACACCTCCAACTAGCCAAGTGCAATAAATTGTTATAGATTTAGTCGAATCAACGGATATATTTTCATTAAATTGTCTAGTAAATTTACTTCCATTTAGATTCATTTCTAATGTAAGAGAGCTTATGGCTTCATTCCCTCTGTTCTGAACTGTAGCATAAAAACAATGATTGCCTTCGCATTGTTTGTCACTAAAGAGATCAAGGATTTCTGCATCATTTTTTAATGGGGATAAGCACTGATATTCTTCTAACAATGATTTTCTACTTGATTCAAGGCAATATCTCATTTTTAATATTTGTTGAGGTGTAAACATGATCGGTTTACAAGATGAATAATCCATAATGTTCTCAGAATTATCCTTCAAATCTGGCACGTCAGTATTACATGAGTTGATATTACAATTTGCAAAAGGTGCACTATCATCTGGCGGTGTGTCGCATATCATATCTCCGTCAACTTGGCAATTATTATTGACACAACCATTAAAGAAAGTGTGATGTAAACCAAGGTAATGCCCTATCTCATGAGCTGCTACAAGAACACCATCTTTTGTATCCCAATAGGATGATTCCATAACGACTCCATCATATGCACAATTAGCATTGGGAAAGTAAGCATATCCTACCACAGAGCAGGAACTTGCTAAAATATTTGTAACTAGCCAAATGTTCAAAAATTTTTTGCAATTTAATTTTGAAAGAGCTTTTACTTGGACATCATTTGAGCTGTTCATGGTCGGTGATCCACAATCACTATCGTTAACCAAATTAGATTCATGCCTATATATTCCTGAGATTTGATTGCCTTGTTCATCACGTTTTGCGAGGCAAAATTCAATCATAGCATCATTTCCATTACTGTTGGTATATTCATTAGTATTTCGAAAAACAGAGTTTAAATTTTTCAAACCTGATTTTATTTGAGCATCTGTGATATTATTTCCAAAACCTAAAGCTGTACCAGGAGGCACTATAACATGGACAACTAAAGGTATAATATAGGGGACCAACGCATCAGGTTTGTTTTGTGAATTATTTAGAGTATAGTTGAAGTCAGAGTCAAACTTTTCAATATCTTGTTTAAATTTTTGATCACGATGAAGTAAGTCTTGGTGAAGTTCTTCTGCGAAACAACTCATTGTCGTTTGAGCTATAAGACTTTTGTTTGAATTTAAAATTGAAAAGATAAACAAAAACAGAATATGTATGAATTTAGTCTTGTTTATTTTTCTTCTTTCTCGATATTTATCTGTAGCATTCATTGAAATGAGTTTAAGATCAGAAGGTCAACTAATAAGGCTTATTAATATGAAAAATCCACAATGCAATATCATAGTTTGTGTCAAGTTAAAAGTAGGTAAAACTAAATAAACTTAGTAAAACCATGTTTTTATTTATTTCTACTAAATTTTCATAAATATAGCTATTTTTTTTATTGAAACCTAAAAATTAAATTAAATTTTTTATTTACAGCCCTAATTTTAATGATTAGGAGTTAAAAAGTTTCCTAAAAATCAGCTGTGTTGCTCAATAAATTGTTGTAAAGGAATAGCAAATTATTTATATAAAAATAAAATATATATACTTATTTTATGTATATACTGCTATAAACCAAAATATTGACTATTTTTGTACATTGTTAATGGCAGTAGTTGATTGTAGTTAACGTATTATATTTTATTTTAATATGTAATTTGGTAATTTTAATCTAATTATCATTAAATTATATATTTTTTAAATGGAACAATAAATGAAAGTTGTCATTCTTGCTGGTGGACTTGGGACAAGATTAATGGAAGAGACTTAAACAAGACCCAAACCAATGGTCACTATAGGTGGTAAGCCAATTTTGTGGCATATTATGAAAATATATGATTATTATGGATTCAATGAATTTATAATTTGTTTGGGATATAAAGGTGAGTTAATAAAAGAATATTTTTATAATTATTTTATTCATAATTCAGACCTAACTATAGAATTAAAAACAACAAATTAAGTGTTCACTCTTCTCAAACCGAATCTTTTAAAGTTACCCTTGTAGATACTGGTCTTAACACCAATACTGCAGGAAGAATAAAACGTATTCAGCAATATGTTGGAAATGAAACTTTTATGTTGACCTATGGAGATGGAGTTTCAGATGTAGATTTATTAAAATTATTAAATTTTCATAAAAAGTCCCAAGCTTTAGCAACTTTAACTAGCATTCAATTACCAGGAAGATATGGCAATATTAAAATGGATACAAATGGCATGGTGCAAATGTTCCAAGAGAAACCAGAAGGAGATGGAATCTGGATAAATGGTGGTTTTTTTGTCATGGAACCTCAAATATTTGAATTTCTAAAAGGTGATATGGATAGCGTACAATGGGAAAAGGGTCCTTTGGTTGAAATAGCTAATTCTGGGCAACTTGCAGCATACAAGCATTATGGATTTTGGAAATGTATGGATGCAATGCGAGATAGAATTGAATTGGAAGAATTGTGGGAAAACGGAAATGCACTATGGAAGCTGTGGTAATGAACAAGGTGAAAGAGCTTTCTTTTTATAAAAATAAAAGAGTATTCATTACTGGCCATACGGGTTTTAAAGGTACATGGTTAAGTATATGGTTGGATCAATTGGGAGCTAATCTAAAGGGATATGCTTTTGGAGCCAGAGAATTCTTTCGATCTATACAATCAGATCGCGAATGAAATAAATATTCAAAGTGTCATTGCTGATATAAGAAGTAAACAGAGCTTAGAAAATGAAATATTAAGTTTTCAACCAGATATCATTTTTCATCTCGCCGCACAACCACTTGTAAAAAAATCTTATGAAAATCCCATAGAGACTTTCGAAGTAATACAATTGGAACAGCTAATGTCCTAGAAGCAGCAAGAAAATTAGAAAAGCAATGCAGTCTGGTATTAATTACTACAGATAAGGTTTACGAAAATAAAGAGGGTATATCCATATCGCGAAACAGATAGACTAGGTGGATATGATCCATATAGTGCAAGTAAAGCTACTGCAGAGCTGGTGATAAGTTCCTTTAGAAGTAGTTTTTTTAATATTGAGAAATATCAGATTCATAAAAAATCAATAGCTTCTGCAAGAGCTGGTAATGTAATTGGTGGAGGTGATTGGGCAGCTAATAGAATCATTCCTGATATTGTAAAAGCTCTGCAATCCAATCAAGCAATTGAGATTAGAAATCCTCAATCTGTAAGACCATGGCAGCATGTACTTGAGCCACTGTTTGGATATCTTTTGCTAGGAGTTAAATTATATGACAATCCATTGAAATATTCAGGCGCATGGAATTTTGGCCCATTGCCTGATAGTACATTTACCGTAGAGGATCTAGTCAATAAGTCAATTGAAATATGGGGCAATGGAGCCTATAAAATTACGAAACATGAAAATCAAGTTCATGAAGCTAATTTATTAAAACTTGATATCAGTAAAAGTGTCGATCAATTGGGATGGAAACCATGTCTATCAGCTCAAGAGACTATTGAATGGACTATTGGATGGTATAAAAACTGGAATAGTTATGATTATATTTTACAACAAATAAATAAATACCAACAATTATGAAATTTACCCAAACATCACTTGAAGGAGCTTATTTGATTACGCCCACACCCTTTAAATGAATTTGCTGAACAGGGTCTTTGGTTGACATAAAACAAGTAAACAGATTCGGCACGTATGGCAAAGGCTCGTTCAGAGGTATGCATTTTCAGCACCCACCATACGCTGAAACAAAATAGTAGAATGTATCAAAAGGTATTATATTTGATGTTATTATAGACATCCGTAAAATTTCCCACATTTTTACAATGGTATGGCATAGAACTTTCAGAAAGCAATAAACAAAAACTGTATATTCCAAAAGGTTTTGCCCATGGTTTCCAAAGTATTTCAGAATATGCAGAAATCAACTACCTTGTTTCACAATTTTATCATAAAGATAGCGAAGGGATTATTCATTACAATGATCCTTTATTAGACATTCAATGGCCACTGCAATATCAACTATATCAGAAAAAGATAATGCCGCAACGTTTTTAGAAGAAAATTTTAATGGTTTATTGATATGAAAATAGCTATTACTGGTGCAAATGGTTATATAGGTAGTGCTTTGGCTTTATACCTATTAAAACAAGACGTAGAAGTAATTGCTATTTCTAGGACATTTAATACGGGTGTAAAAAATGCGCTCAAGAATGCTGAATTTATCAATGCAGATGTATTGAGTAAAGAATTCTTAAACCTTAATTTAGCTTGTGATGCAATGATTCACCTAGCTTCTGCAAATGATATAATGTCTAAAGATTTCGATCAAGGTGTGAATTTATCCTTATTTGGTACTAAATTTGCGCTTGAATTATGTAAAAAAATAATATTAGAAATTTTTTATTTTTTTCTACTGCACAAGTATTAGGAACAGAACTTAAAGGTGTATATGAAGATAATGCAATAGAGTCCATCGAAAGTTATTATGGCTATAATCATTACATTGCAGAAGAGTATATCAAATTATTTAGCAAAACAAATCTCATTAAATGTATAGTGATAAGACCAGCAAATATTTATGGTGCAATGGTAGATAAACTTATTGACAGGTGGAGTTTAGTGCCAAATTGCTTTTGTAAAGAAGGAGTAGAAAAAGGGACAATAACTCTGATGTCATCCGGTAAACAACAGAGAAATTTTTTATCTTTGGAAAATATTTGTAAAGGTACTTTTGAATTATTGAATGTGTTAAGGCATGAAAATTTTTATATTGCTAATCTTGCTTCTAATCATTGCATTGATATTATTACAATGGCACGATTTACAAAAGAAGTTTTTAAAACTGTATTTAGTAAAGATATAGAAATTATTGTAAAATCAGATGAACCAAAAATATCAAATACATTTAAGATTATCTCAAATGCACTCAACCAAAACAATTTTCAGTTAAATGAAAGTGAAGAACAAATAAAAAAGGAAATCATTAAAATCATTCAGTTAATATCATAAAAAATTATGGATCCAGTTAAACAATTTCAACAAGAAAAAGCCGACTTTATAAGCAAAATGAGACAAGACGAAGAGCTAAAGAAAAAATCCTTGGATTGGATGCTTCATGCAGATAAATACAAGTATATTTACAATTTTACTTGGCTAGGTATCCCTATAATCAAGTTTCCACAAGACATACAAGCTTTGCAAGAAGTGATATGGAAAGTAAAGCCAGATTTGATAATAGAAACAGGGATAGCTCATGGAGGCTCAATAATTTTTTCGGCATCTATGATGCACCTTTTAGGAAACAATGGAAAAGTATTGGCCGTAGATATAGATATTCGAGACCATAACAGAACCCTTATAGAATCAAGCCCATTCTATAAATATATTACAATGATTCAAGGCTCGTCCACAGACCAATACATTATAAATCAAATAAAACATTTTGCAAAAGATTATAAAAATATTATGGTATGCCTAGACTCAAATCATACACATGAGCATGTGTTGAGAGAATTGGAATTATATGCCCCATTGGTTTCTAATGAATCATACATTATATTACCTGATACCTTGATAGAATTTTTATCCAGAAGGATACTATGACAATAGACCTTGGGATGTAGGTGACAACCCACATACAGCAATGTTAGAATTTTTGGAAACACAATCCAGATTTTGAAGCAGATAATGAAATAACAGATAAATTATTAATAACAGAAGCTTATGGAGGGGGATTTTTAAAAAGATTAAAATCTTAAAAAATGCTTATAAATAAATGGAATAGAATAATTGATAAAATAACATGGTTTTTGAAATATAAAAAAGGACTTAGTTCACTTTCTTATTTCCCAATTTCTTATATTAAAGATGGATTAGCCACAATTCATAATTCAGGATTTATAAACACACCCAAATTTCATGAAGCATATAATTCAGCCTTAACTACAAACTCATGGAGTGAGATTGAGTGGAGAGTACATGTTATATTATGGGCGGCAATGCAGGGTAGTACATTAGATGGTGATTTTATAGAATGTGGTACCAATAAAGGCGGATTCGCCAAAGCAATTTGTACTTATTTAAATTTTAAAAGTCTTAATAAAACATTTTATTTGTTAGATACATTTAATGGTTTGGTAGAAAAATTGCTCAGCAAAGAGGAAAAAGATGCAGGCAGACAAAGTGGCGGATATGAAGAATGTTATGGACAAGTAATGCAATCCTTCAAAGAATATAAAAATGTAAAAATAGTTAGAGGTACTGTTCCTGACACTTTAGATCAAGTAATCAGTGTTAAATTTGCATTTGCATCTATAGATATGAATTGTATTGGACCAGAAATAGCAGCATTAGATTTTATCTATCCAAAATTAGTAAAAGGTGGAATCATAGTACTTGATGATTATGCCTATAAAGGATATGAAGAACAATACAAAGCACATAACACATGGGCTTTAAATAATGGCATAGAAATATTATCATTACCTACTGGGCAAGGTATAATTTTAAAATAAGGATATAAATTTATTGTTAGATAAATATACAAAATGCACATCATTTCTACTAATTCAAAGATTTCAAAATTGGCTGACTTAGAGTCTTCTGTTAAAGGTTCTAAACTAATTATAGGCGAAAGATGTATGATAGATGCTTTTGTAAAAATTAAATTTTCAGGAGGTTTAGGAGATATAATTATTGGCAATAATTGCTACATTAATTCTGGAACAGTAATATATAGTGGAAATGGAATTGTGATGGGAAATTACGTGTTAATTGCTGCAAATTGTACATTATCTGCATCTAATCATGAATTTATTTCAAAAGACAAAACTGTTTATGACCAAAGATTTAAAACATCTCGCGGTGGAATTATTATAGAAGATGATGTATGGATTGGCGCAAATACAGTTATATCAGAAGGTGCAATTTTAAGAGAAGGTGCAATAATCGGCGCTTGTTCATTTGTAAACAAGGAAATTGAGAGTTATGGTATTTATGTAGGCAATCCTCTCAGAAAAATAGGAGAAAGGAAGTGAATTTAAATATAAATAAAAATTATTCAAAACTTATCTAAAAAAGTAGAATTAAAATGAACCCTAGACCATTAGTTTCAGTGGGTATTCCTACATATAATCGTCCGCATGGTTTAAGACGTTGCTTAGAGCATGTTATTAGTCAAACTTATACAAACTTAGAAATAATTATTTCTGATAACTGTTCTTCAGACCCAGAAGTAAGAACTATATTAGAACAAAGTGCTGCGAAAGATAGTAGAATACAATATACTATCCAACCTGAAAACAAAGGCATCACAAATAACTTTAATTACGTATTAGAAAAAGCAAATGGTGCTTTTTTCTTATGGGTGGCAGATGATGATTGGCTAGATGAAAATTATATAGAAGAATGCCTTAGTAAATTACAAATTAATAATGAAGTAGTATTATGTAGTGGGGTTTCTAAAAATTATTTAAATGATAAATTTTTAGAAATTGAAGCAACAGTATCTTACATGCAAGAAAGAGTTATTGATAGAATTTATAGTTATCATGAGAGACCACAAGGCAATTGCTTTTATGGGGTCTATCGTATGGCTGTATTTCAAAAATGCAAATTAAAACATTGTCATGGCCAGGACTGGATTTTTTTAGCTGAAATAATGTGTCAAGGTAAAATTGACTTTTCACCCAACACATTTAAACATACTTCCTTAATTGATAATTCAGAATATCATAAAAAGGCTGCAATTTTATATAATCATAATTTTATACAGAAAAAATTCAAATATACAAATTTTTTATTAACAATACTCAAGCATACTATCTTTAGCCTTGAAAATATATCTGGAACTGAAAGATTGTATTTGTGTTTAAGAATCCTTTGGCAAAAAAAAATGTTTTTTTTCGTAGATTTAAAGAAATTGATTTTTTGAAATATTTTTTTTATAAATGTTGATTAATAAGTTTTTGATTTTTGATTACCTCAGTGCCACAAAAAAATGGTTAGAATATTAATTTTAGGAAAATTTGGAAGATGTCCATTTATTAGCATCACTTATCTTATTTTGAATAAATTATAATCCGAACTTTATGGAGTACAGTGAGTTTATAACATTCATTAGTTTGAATTCAATTGGTCTTTGTTTTTATGACCTGAAAGATGTTTTTTTTGGTAATTTTAATTATAGAACTGCACCTTCTGGTAAATTATATAAATATTTAGCTGCTGGTGTCCCAGTTATAGCCATCGATATTCCAGGATTTGATGATGTTAGGGAGTATAATGCTGGAATATTAATTGATAAACTGGATCCACAAAGTTTGAAAAACGCTGTAGATACTATCGTTTTAAATTATGATGTATACAGAAGTAATGCTATTAAGTTGGCTATAAAAAATAGTTTTGAAAATACGAGTAAAGGATTTTTAGAAACTTTTCAGAATGAAGATAAATGATTAATCAATGATCTCTATTATTATTTGTAGTAGAAAAACTGATATATCAAAGTCCCAACAGATCAATCTGAGTGAAACCATTGGTTCTGCTTTTGAAATTATATGCATTGATAATTCAGAAAATAAGTACTCCATATTTCAAGCATACAATTTAGGAGCCAGTCAAGCAAAATTTCCTTTCCTTTGTTTTATCCACGATTACATTATTTTTCAAACAGTCAACTGGGGAATCAATTTAATACAACATTTTGAAGATTCTGAATTTGGATTGATTAGTGTTGCTGGATCACAATACAAGAGTAAGTATTTGAGTGGCTGGGGCTGTTCGCCAAAGTTCATGAGAGTCAATTTAAAAGAAATTCATATAGATGGATTTGAGAATACAATGTATACTAACCCCACTGGTAACATCCTTGAAGAAGTGGTCTGCATTGACGGAATTTTTATGACGACAAAAAAATCTATCTGGGAAGAGTATAAATTTGATGAAAAAACATTTAGTGGATTTCATTGCTATGATATGGATTATTCGTTACAAGTACATAAAAAATATAAAATTGGGGTTTGTTTTGACATTAATTTAATTCACTATGCACAAGCATCATATAGTAAAGCTTGGTTTGAAGCAACTAAAATTCTTTATAATAAATGGAATTCAAATTTGCCACTAAGTTTAGTTTCATTAAATAACAATGAAATACGATATGAAGATTGGTACGTAAATAAAACCTATTGTAATGCTTCAGCTTCTAGTGGTGAAAGGGTCAGGCATTTTATTTTTTTAAAGTTTGTTTGCAACTCCAATTTTTTAAATTAAGTAATTTAGTTATGGTAGTTAGAATTATTGGTGGAAGGAAAATATCTCAATTAATTTCTAAATTGCAAGTAAAATTAAGTAAATAATCATTATGTCAAAAGAACATAGTTTATATCATCACTTTCTATTATTTCTAAAAAATAAATTTAGTCGATCACCATTTAAGATTTCTTTTCTAGATGAAAAAATACTAAAGCTCGGCACTAAGGGTAAATTGCAATCTAGAACTTTGATAGGTAAGAAAGTTTATTTTAAAGATGGCTATAGTTATTTGTCAAGTATCAATGAGGTCTTTGTGAATCATTGTTACAAATTTGTATCAGACAATCCAAAGCCGATAATTATTGATTGTGGAGCGAATATTGGAATTTCGGTAATTTATTTTAAACAGTTTTATCCTGATTCGACAGTGATTGCATTTGAACCAGATTCGAGCAATTTTGAATTATTGGAAAAGAATGTTTCTGCGTTTCAGTTTTCTGGAGTTTCACTTTTTAAAAAGGCAGTATGGATACATAACGACTCAGTAAGTTTTTTGGAAACAAGTTCTCAAGAGAGTAGAATCGAAAATTCTAATGACAGCAAAAATTCTGTACCTGCTGCTAGATTAAAAGACTATTTGCAGTCTCCTGTTGATTTGCTCAAGATAGATATCGAGGGAGCAGAATATGATGTGCTCATGGATTGTGCAGAGAATCTTAAGAATGTTAAAAATTTATTTGTAGAGTATCATTCATTTCTGAATCAGGAACAGCAACTCAGTGAGCTGTTGCTTCTTTTAAGAACTTCTGGATTCCGATATTTTATCCAAGAAGCATATCCACATAAAATGCCAGGATTTGAGCAATTTCAACAAACGGAAAATCCAATGGATCTCCAGCTAAATATTTATGCTAAGAAAATAAAATAAGTTGGTATTCATGGGATAACTCAACATTGAGTTTGAAGTTAAATAATACTGATTTTGAACCCTATTGTTATACAATCCTTGTTTGCAATTATGGAATGAATGTTAAAATTTAATAAAGTAATTTATTAATCACAATAAAAGCTGTATCTTAGCTTTATAAATCTAAATTTTTCCATACCATGGGATTAGTTTATGCAAATATTACACTTACTAATGTAAAAGATCAAGTTAGATTTGAAGAAAATTTAATAAAAAAGGATCAAATTCGGCAAATAACTGCCACAATGCTAGTAGACAGTGGAGCATATATGATGGCTATTAATGAGACAGTAAAAACTCAATTAGGGTTGGAGATAAAAGGCAAACGCACAGCACAATTAGCCAAAGGACAAGTTATAGAGTTAGGCATTGTTGGACCAATTGAAGTTAAATTTGAAAATAGAGATGCGACTTGCAATGCGTTGGTTTTGCCTGGAGATTCTGAGATGCTTCTTGGTGCTATTCCAATGGAAGAGATGGATGTTTTAATCCATCCAACGCAGAATAAATTAGTAGTAAATCCTTTGCATCCAAATATTGCTCAGTTAAGTTTGAAGTAAATTGATCTGTTATAAACAAATTTCCATTTAGGACATTTTATATTACTCAAACAATTCAATCCAAAATGAACAAAGCGAAATTCGAAAATATAAGTTACGAAGCTCACGAAAAATTCTTCGAACAGGATGCGGATTTTTTAACGCGTTTGAAGAATACAAATACTATCGAGAATTGGAGGCAAGGATTAATGTATGATGAGTTAATGCCACTTTTGAATAGAAATGAATCTTGGTTAGCATTGGGTGATGGCATGGGAACAGATGCCAATTGGTTAGAACAACATCATATTGATGCGACGGCAACTGATATCTCAGATACCATTTTAAAACAAGCGCATCAGCAAGGATATATCAAGAAATATAAAGTGGAGAATGCTGAGAAAATGTCAGCAGAGACAAATAGCTATGACATAGTCTTGTGTAAAGAAGCTTACCACCATTTTCCTCGACCATACATTGCTTTATATGAAATGATTCGAGTGGCGAAGAAGGCTGTAGTATTAATTGAAGCAATTGATATTGGAATTCAGATGCCAATAATTGTTGCACTTAAAAATATTTTAGGAAGGTTTAATACAAATTGGATAAATAAGGTATGGAAAAATCAATTCTCATTTGAGATAGTAGGAAATTATGTGTATAAGATTTCAGAGCGAGAAATGGAAAAAGTAGCTATGGGAATGAATCTTCCATATGTAGCATACAAAGGGATAAATCCGCATTTCAATACAACTTTGGATCTCAATGTTCCTAAGGAAAATAGCAGTGTTTTTACTAGTATAAAACGCAAGATCTTTTGGCGAAATTTATTGTGTAAATTAGGGATTACTCCATATCAAATGATGACTTGTGTTATTTTTACTTCTGAGCCTAGTGATATAGAACTCAGTAATCTTAAATCATCAGGATTTAAGATTGTTAAATTGCCAAAGAATCCATATGTATGATTTAATATTCTAATTTTTCAAAACTCATCCACAAGAAAAGTCCCCAAATTCAATTGTTTAACCGCAGTTACAGGACTTGTTGCCTCAACAAGTCCTATGAGTAGTTCCGCACTCATCTTGCCCAAGTCCTTTCCGCTGTGATGTACATAAGGAATTGGAGGGCTCATAAAAGTGGGTAGAAAGCCATCGCTGATTGCAACTAAATTTATTTTATTCAACTTTTCTTCTTTGGACATTTGATTTAAAGCTGCATTCACGCCGATCATGATTTCGTCACTCATCATCATGATTCCATCGATATCATTCGTTTTTGAAAGTAATTTTTTGCATTGTTGAAATGCTTGTTCAGAATTTTCAGCATAAGCAATTTCATAAGGTTTTAATCCATAAGTATTGAGACTGGATTGAAATCCTTCAGCTCTTTCTTTCGTTATTGATAAATTTTTATTTCCAAATATGCCAACGATTTTCTTGCATCCACATTTTACTAAATAGTCCACACAGGTCTTCGATGCTTCGGCATCATTTATTTTTACTTCATTAAATTGAACTTGCTCGACAGTCTTATCAAATATGACAACAGGTATTTCAAACTCATTCAATCGATCCAAATGATCGACATTCTTTGTTTGATTCGTTAGTGAAATTAAAATACCATCTACATTACTTTTGATACATACATCAATATTCTCAATTTCTTTTTCATAATTCTCATAAGATGAAAGTACCAGTAAATTATAATTGTGCTTGTTCAAATAATTGGATACACCTTCAATAATGGAGGGAACGAATAACATAGAGATCTCTGGAAGAATCAGTCCAATGAGTTTGCTTTTTTTATTGCGCAGATTTACAGCAGCGTGATTTGGAACAAAATTAAAATCTTTGGCAATCTTCTTAATCCGCTCTTTTAAGACTTGACTTATATCGGGATGATCGTGCAATGCCCTCGAAATAGTCGAAGGATTTACATCCAAAAGCTTTGCCAATTCCTTAATTGTTATTTTTTGCATAATTAGTTTTCAACAACAAACGATTGCGGAAACGTTTGCGGTAAAAAACAAAATTAAAACTATTTTTTCATATTTACAATAATTTTACATTTGTACAAATTCAATACAAATGAAACGAAACAAGTTATTCTTATTTTTTCTTTCCATGACTATTGCTTCAATAGTTTTTGGACAAGCTACACTTAGTGGTACCATTACATCAGAAGCTGATGGCCCATTAGAATTTGCACTAGTTACGATTCCTTCATTGGGACTTGGTAAAGTTACTGATGAAAAAGGTATGTATCGATTCGACAATCTACCTAGTGGAAGACACAATGTAGAAGTCAATTATCTCGGCTACGATGCTTATGTCTCTCAGGTGAGAATCGAAGCGGGACAATCTGCTACACTTGATATTCAATTGAACAATTCACCTAGAGCAGTGAATGAGGTGGTCGTCACAGGGGTGACAAATCCAAAATCCTCTTTGGAATCTAGTATTTCAATCAGTACATTAAAGCCGAAAGATATCGCCAATGCTGGTTCTAGAACTACTGCGGAAATTTTTAGAAGCATCCCAGGTATTCGTTCAGAGTCATCAGGTGGTGAAGGCAATAGTAATATTACAGTGAGAGGTGTTCCGGTGAGTGCTGGAGGAAGTCGATATATGTTACTGCAAGAAGATGGATTGCCAGTATTACTTTTTGGCGACGTTGCATTTGGAACTCAAGATCAATTCTTACGATACGATTATTCTGTCAAAAGATTGGAAGCTGTGAGAGGTGGTAGTGCTAGTGTTCTTACTAGCAATTCTCCAGCAGGTATTATTAATTTAATCAGCAATACAGGTGAAGTAGCAGGTGGAAGTGTTGGGACATCCATCGGTTTAGATTTTCCTCAGCTCCGCACAGATTTTGCTTTTGGTTCTCCAATTGGCAATGGATTGAATTTTCATGTAGGCGGTTTTTATAGAGTTGGAGATGGTCCTCGTCAAACTGGTTTTACTTCTAACAATGGTGGACAAATCAAAGCTAATCTTACTAAGAATTTTTCAAATGGATTTGCACGAATTTATGTAAAATATTTAAATGATAGAACAGCAGCATATATGCCTATGCCAGTAGAAGTAAGTGGCACGAACAAATCTCCAAAGTGGGGAGAATTAAATGCTTATGATGCTTTCAGAGGTTCATTACATTCCACTCAATTATTGAAAGACAAAACGATCGGAGGTGATGGCAATATCTTAAGTTCAGATGTTGCAGATGGGATGCATTCTGTGAGTAAATCTTTTGGTGGTGAATTTAATATCAGCCCAAAAAGCAGTTGGACTTTATCTAATAAATTTAGATTATCATCCAATGGTGGACAATTCATTGCGCCATTCCCTGCAAATGTTGGAAATGCTGCAAGTATCCTTGGAAGCATTCCATCTTACAAGAGTGCGGTTTATGCTGGAACGACAACAGCTGTTGATCCAAATGCAAACTACATGAGAATTCATTTATTCAATACAAAACTCAACGACTTCAATAATTTTATAAATGATTTTTCGATTTCGAAATCTTTCAACAAAGTGAAAGTAAATGTTGGTTATAGCAAATCAATTCAAAATATTTCTATGGCTTGGCATTGGAATACTTATTTGATGGAAGTAAATAGCGATAAAGCAAGAATGATCAATGTCATCGATTCAGCTGGTAACTCACTTTCACCAAATGGACTTTTAGCGTATGGTGTTCCGGCTTGGGGCAATTGTTGTAATAGAAATTTTGATACAAAATATACTATTGATGCGCCTTATGGAAATGTAGAAATTACCTTGATGGATAATTTAAATTTAGATGCTGGTTTGCGTTATGATTTGGGTAAAGTGAATGGCTCTTTCTCAGGTGGAAATGGACAAACTGCCACAATTGATATGAATGGAAATGGTAAGATTGATGCAAACGAAACTGCTGTAGCTTCAGCAAGTAGTGAAGTGACTCCTGTAGATTATAAATACAATATTTTATCATACTCTATTGGAGCAAACTATGAATTAAATACTGCTCAATCTGTGTTTGCAAGAGTAAGCAAAGGAGGATCAGCATCTGCAGATCGTATTTTATTCTCTGGATTTAATTATACCAATACGGATGATCCTAGTCTTGATGCGCAGAAAGTCAATACTGTGAATCAAGCAGAATTGGGATACAAGTATCGCAAGAATAAATTAACATTGAATGCAACTGCATTTTTAGCGAATACAAAAGAGTCAAATTATGAAGCGACTACACAAAAGAAAATAGATAATACTTATAGATCTATCGGATTAGAATTGGATGGTATCGTGAGTATTACAAATAATTTAAATCTTAGAGCAGGTTTAACTTATACCAAAGGAGAGATTACTGCTGCGAGAGACAGTTCTATCATTGGAAATATTCCAAGAAGATTACCAGCTGTGATGTTTAATCTTATTCCTTCATATTCTATTGGATCAAAAGTGAATATTGGATTTGCATTATTAAGTTTTACGAAGTCTTATGCACAAGACAATAATTCTCTCGTTATGCCAGGGTATCTAGTCTTAAATCCATTTATCAATTATAATATTGGTAAGTATTTATCTTTAAATTTATCTGGAAATAATGTATTGAATGCATTGGGAATTACAGAATCAGAAGAAGGGTCTATTACTGAAAATACTTCAAACATCGTGCGTGCAAGACCTATACCTGGTCGAACATTCTCTTTTGGAGTTAAATACAATTTTTAAAAGTTTTTTCATTTTGTTTATTTTTGTCTGGAGTTAGATTTTATCTAATTCCAGACAATTTTTAAATCTCTAAAAAATAAAAAATACCGCACTTTCGACCATTTATTCTGCAATACATCCTAGTGGAATACTAGCAAGCAGTGAATCTTCAGATAATTATCATCGCATCTGGAGTAGGGATAGTATGATGACTGGAATAATAGGTCTATATATTCAAGATGCGCAGATCATTAATGCATTTAAAGCGTCATGTATAAGTTTATTCACACATCAGTCTAGTAATGGACAGATTCCATCAAACATTTTTTTTGGGCCAATCAAAGCGACCGTCAGTTACGGAACTTTAACAGGAAGGGTAGATGCAAATACATGGTGGATCATCGGAACTTGCAAACTACTTTCCGAAAATACGAATTTTAGAGATCAATATTTCGAACTATTAAAACCAGCCATCTACAAATGCTTGAATGTTCTGGAAATATGGGAATATAATTCTAGAGGATTAATCTACACACCCTTGGGAGGCAATTGGGCAGATGAATATCCGACGAGTGGATATACACTTTATGATAATGTATTGCGCTATTGGGCTTTGCGAGAAGCGAGTACATTGTTTAAAGATGAGATTTTAAAGAGCAAAGCTGATCAGACTTACGAACTTCTTAAGCTAAATTTTAATTCTACTAAAGATTTAAATGAGAAATATCATCCAAAAGCTTTTAATCAAATGTTAGAACAAAATTTAGCTTATTTACCCACAAGTTTTGATGCCGCTGGATATCAATATCAATGGGATATGGCAGGAAATGCTTTGGCACTTTTATTAGACATAAATCAGAATGAATCGAGATTATTGGAATGGCTCTCAGATCTCGCAACAATGTATAAACATTGGATGCTACCAGCATTTCATCCTGTGATTTTCGAAGATTCTAAGGATTGGTATTTATTAGAAAAAAATCACTTATATAATTTTAAAAACAAACCTTATCATTTTCACAATGGCGGAAGTTGGCCAATTTTTTTAGGCTGGCTAGTTCATGCACTATGCAATAAAAATTACCATCAAGTCGCAAGAAATATTTTTGTAGAGTATGATAAACTTCAAGAGCGAGATCTGTTATTTTATGAATATTATACCACGGATTCACTAGAAGCTGGAGGTACAAAAAATTTATGTTTTAGCGCAAGTGGATGGTTGCTTATGAATTTTTCATTGCACAAATAAATAAACATTATGATTGGAGATAAAATACATATAAAAGAAGAATATCTGCACAATGCAAGAAAAATAAAGGATCTGCTCGAATTCGATATTCGATCTGTTCCAGCATTTGTAATCACAATAGGTGGAGAAAGTGGCAGTGGAAAAAGTGTGACAGCTAGTTGTTTGAAATTGGTATTGGATGAAGCGAATATTCCTACACTTATTTTACATCAAGACGATTATTTTTTTTTACCTCCATATACAAATCATAAACAAAGGCTGCTTGATATTACACATGTAGGAAAATCAGAAGTAAATTTTAATTTGCTTCAAGAACATGTCAATTTGTTTTTGCAACAAGCGCCAGAAATAAATAAACCAATAGTAGATTATCAGGCAAATGAAATTCACAAGGAAACAGTTAGCTTTGAAAATATACAATGTCTTATTATCGAAGGAACTTATGTTTTAGACCTACAAAATAGTGCATTTAAGATCTTTATTGAGCGAACCTATATTGACACATTGGAAAAGAGAAAATTGAGAGCAAGAGATATCATGGATGATTTTGGTGAAAAGGTTTTGGAGATAGAACATCACATCATCAGAGAAATGAGAGTTCATGCAGATCTCTATATTCAAAAAGATTATTCAATTCGTTTAAAAAATAAATAAATCATGGAGACACATCAAAAACCATTTTTACCTATTTCCCAAATCATAAGCATGAATGTTGGATTTTTGGGAATTCAATATAGCTTTGGATTGCAGCAAACAGCGATCAATCCATTGTATTCATTTCTTGGTGCCAATCCTGATGAATTGCCATTACTTAATCTTGCTGGGCCAATGACAGGACTGATCATTCAACCCATCATTGGTGCTATTAGCGATAAAACATGGATTCCAAAACTAGGACGACGAAAACCATTTTTTCTCATTGGTGCAATTTTTTGTAGTCTTTGCCTTTTTATATTTCCATTTTCAAGCAGCCTTTGGATGGCTGCAGGTTTGTTGTGGATACTCGATGCTGCAAACAATACTACAATGGAACCCTATAGAGCTTTCATTGCTGATAAATTGAATCCAAAACAACAAGCGACAGGCTTTTTGATACAAAGTTTTTTTACAGGTTGTGGTATTACCTTAGCCAATTTCTCATTGTATTTTTTTCAAAAAACGATAACAGGAAATACATCTAGCCTCGATAATAAAAGTATTCCATATTGGGTATTTGGATCGTTTTTTATAGGTGCTATAATCTCTATCACCACTGTATTATTTTCAATGTATAAGACACAAGAGATTCCTCCAACTGATGAAGAGCTTAAATTGCTAAAGGCTGAAAAATTAAATATTTTTACACCATTTAAAGATATTGCAGATTCTATTTCTAAAATGCCAAAAATCATGTGGCATTTATTTTTTGTATATCTCTTTCAATGGTATGCTTTGTTTTGCTATTGGCAATACATTTCTTTGGATGTGTCTTCTACTATCTTTGCTAATACCAATAGTGATAAAGCAGTTTATGAACAAGCAGTTGGATGGACTGGTATCATGAATGGTTTTTATAATTTGATCACGATGGTGGCTGCTTATTTTCTCATTAAATTAACTTTAAAATATAAGCCAGTATATATCCACGCGATATGTTTAGTGTTGGCAGGTGTGAGTTTGGTTTTATTGCCGCTTATTCATGAAAAATCGCTTAGCTTACTTCCGATGGTTGGATTGGGCATCGCTTGGGCGAGTATCATGGCAGTTCCATATTTAATTGTTGTGCCTTACCTGCCGAAAGAAAAATATGGGATCTATATGGGAATTATCAATATGATGATCGTTATTCCAATGTTGATTCAGACGATCAGTTTTAAATATATTTATAATAATTTGTTGGACAGACAAGCAACTCTTGCGATTGCTTTTGCAGGGATATTGCTTTTGATTGCAGCTGCGATTACATTTTCGATGCGAGCCTATAAAGAAAAAGAAGGGCAAGTATAATTTTAATCGAACAATAAATTTTTTTTATCAGGATGAGCATTTATCCTTAGAACGAAATAAACTTCCGCCAAAACTCTGGCTCATGTTTTTCAAACGCATGACATCCAAAGGGCAATTTATTGGCATTCATTTCATAAGCTTTTTGTGGATCTGTTTCGATGGCAAATTGTATTGCAATTTCTATTGGTGGAACAGAAAAATGTCGTTCGAAAAGCGGAATAATAATGCACCAAAAAAAATCTTCATTCTTAGGGAATAATTTAGCGAGCCATTTATATTTTTTTGACAACGCAATGAAAGTTTTAATATTGCGAAGTGACAATCCTCCGTTGCCTACTCGATTCACTAGGAATCTGGATAAGTCAAATAGATGTCCTTTTGAATTGACTTTGAGCCATGGAGCGCCAATATAATCGTAATTTTTCTCAGTCCAATAGTTGAATTCATTTTTAAATATATAAGTATCTAGCTGAGCAATCAACATATATTCATATTCTTTAAACGCATTATAAAATTCTGTTGAAAGACAGAGTTGATTATATCCCTTTATTGATTCAAAATATCGTTCATCAAAGTATTTAATGTGGATATTCGGATTATAATTTTTATATTCGTCAATATTGAGTTTACTGTGTGTAATGATATATATATCAAAAGTACTCAAGACATGAATCAATTGTTGAAATGAAATTGCTTCGGCTGGAGAAAGTTTCTCTTTATAAACTGGAACAACAATGCAATTTTTTGACATGGATATCGGATATCTACTGTAAAGGTACAAAGAGATTTTTGAGTGTATAAATAAAAAAAAGCCGTTGATTTGAATCAATGGCTTTTTTTTCGCAGAAGAATGAATTTAATTTAAGACTCTATTCTTTTTTTAAGACAGTGATGTAGAATTTTGTTCCAGCTACGATGGGATCCATGTTGCCGATAATATCAACATCAACAATCTGAGGACCATCTTTTCCTTTACTATTGTAACTGATCGATATTTTACTCCTTTGCCCTTTTTTTATTGGCAATCTTGACCAGTCCAATTGTGTACATTCACAGGCAGTCACAAGTTCAATGAGTAGATCTCCTTCGCCTACATTTGTAAAAAAAATTTCTCGCTCTACTTTATCACCTTCATAAACGACACCAAAATGATACTTAGTTGAATCAAAAACTACTTTAGCGACTTTACCTGCTGTATCAGGAATTTCAATCGATTCCATTGCTTCAGATTCAGATCCTGGCATTCTATCTTGTTGCATTACAGGATCATATTCTAATTGACTTTGTGTTTTTTTGATACTACTGCAAGAAAAATATACAAAAATAAAAACCAGAAAAAGAACAGTAACTCTATTCATCTATATCGTTTTTAATTATACAAAACCTTATTTATTTTAGCATTCCTGTCATTGTAGCGCCTCCCATTTCTGCAATGATAAGTTTATACTTCAATGTGCGTGGATTACTTTCTTTACTCACCCAATATGTGGCAGATCCTGCTTCACCTGTTGCAGATTTTATTTCTACAATATAACAATCGATATTGTTTACTTTTTCAGATCCAACAACTGTGATGGACATCATTTTTTCTTCCATTTTTTGAAGATCAGCTTGATAGGATAAGGCTTTATAATCATTTCCTAGATCTAAAGTTGATACAATCAAACAAGCTCCTGCGCCATCACCGATATGATGATTTGAAGATTTTATTTTTACATCCGTTTTATTACCGGACATATTTATTTTTCCCTCTATTTGATCCTGTTTGTATTCAAGTAGCATATTGACTGGACCTTGATCTACGTATCTGCTCATTAATTCTAAAGATTGTTTATTGAGCTTTGCCTCTTCTTTTAATGCGCCCATTGGCATCTTCATTTCATCTTTGATGATAAGGTGGTCTCCTTTATCCATGACTTCAATGTTTTGTGGAAAATCCATTTTATGTCCCATAGCATCTAGATTGACACTATATTCATATTTTCCAGCTTGAAGTGAACGACTTGCCGTGGCGAGATTTAGTTTAGATGGATCAATTTTTTCTACAAGAGAAACCGTGTTAATATCTACTGTGATTTCTTTTAGTCTTGTAGCAATAGGTGCAGGAATTTCAGATTGATAGCGACCTCCCAAATGTGCAGCAAGAAATTTTTCTGCAGCAGCAAGAAAAGCCATATTATTCACTGGTCTTGCAAATCCATGTCCTTCGTCTGGTGCACAAATATATTCAACTGGTAATTTTTTCTCTCGCATTGCAATGACGATTTGATCTGATTCTGCTTTTTTTACCCTTGGATCATTTGCACCTTGAACCACCATTAATGGGACTTTAATTTTGTCAACTGAGAACAGTGGTGATTGTCTTTTTAATTGTGCTTCACCTTCTGGATTCGTTGGATCTCCCATTCTTTCATGGAATACGATTCTTCCTGCTTCCCAATATGGAGGAATAGATTGTAATAAGGTCAACAAGCTTGAAGGCCCAACTATAGAAACACCACAAGCATATACATCAGGAGTAAAGGTAAGTCCAGCTAGTGTAGCATAACCACCATAAGAGCCACCCATGATACCAACTCTTTTTGGATCCACGATTCCTTTTGATACGAGGTGTTTCACGCCCCAAGTTAAATCATCTTGCATCAGATCGCCCCATTGTTTATTTCCAGCATTCAAGAATTTTTTACCGAAGCCAGTAGAACTTCTAAAATTAACTTGCAATACTGCATAACCTCTATTAGATAAAAATTGTGCATAAGGATCATAGCCCCAAGCATCTCTTGCCCATGGTCCACCATGAGGGTTGACTATAAGCGGTAGATTTTTTGCAGACGCGCCTTTCGGTAATGTCAAATAAGCTGGAATCTCTAATCCATCTGAAGATTTGTATTTAATTGCTCTCATTGGTGACAAATCCTTCAATGGCATTTTTGGTCTTGGTCTGTATTGGAAAGTTACTTTTTTTGTATTTCGATCATATAAATAAACAGATCCTGGATCGGTGTCGGAATAAACAGATAACAACCAAATTTTTTCATCTTTTGTGGAATTATTGAATCCCACTTCCATGCCTTTGAATTGTTTTTTCAATGCTTTATATTCTTCCTCATACGTTTTATCTTTCCAGTAGATTCTTAATTTGTCATCTTCATAGCTAGTAGAGATCATTTGATGATTTAATTCAGAAAATGATACATTGCCAAAATCAACTTTCTTCTCTGGATCTGATTCAACGAAAGTTTCTTTTTTATTGTTGATATTTAATAAAATTAATCTAGATAAGTTGACATCATTTCCCTTGTCAGTGACCAAATAAACTTGAACGCCATCTGTGTGAAAATAGACTGGATAAAAATTTTTCTAAAATTGGAGTACTGTATATTTTTGTAAAACCATTTGCATCGACTCTAAGCAAATCATTAGATCCATCTTCATTGGCCCTCATTGCTAATTTAAGTTTGTCTTTTAAATCAAAAATCCAACTCACCATTCGCTCTGTATTCTGTCGTAATAATTTTAATTCACCAGTAGAAATTTTCAATTCATATAGATCATGCCAAGCTGGATCCCTATCATTTAATCCTATGAACATGATGTCAGGATTAGATTTTGGTACAGCATAAATTTGAGCTCGAACATTTTCTTTATCTGTCAAATTTCTTGACTTCGGAACTTCAGCACCAAGCTCATTTTTTTCCATTGGATTAACAGCATAGATCATGAAATTTTCATTGCCACCTTTGTCTTGGACATAAAGGATATATTTACTGTCATTGGACCAAAAATAACTGCTGATAGGCCTCTTTGTATCTGCAGTAATTGGTCTAGCTGATTCAAAAGGATCAGTTGCTTTTTTGACCCATATATTGCGTGTTCCATTGAACGGTTTTATGAAGCTGACAAATTTTCCATTGGGTGAAAGTTGCGCACCAGCTATTTCTGGATCCCCAAAAAATATCTCGCGATCTATAATGGGAGGCATCGCATCCTTAGTTTTTTGTGCTGTAATAACTGTACCAGCCATAAATATGAAAGACATAAATAAAAAAGTTTTCATTTTAAAATTAAATTTTTGCAAATATACTAATAATTCAGTTAAATCTATTTTCATCAATAAATCAACCATTTTGTATTGATTTAAATGGTTCAATAACATCCCAAAGATTTCCGAAAATATCTTCAAAAACAAATACCTTGCCATACGTTTCAATCGAAATATTTCTCACTATTTTTATATGATGTGAGATCATATTTTGATATTCTTGCTCAATGTTATCTGTATGTAAAAAGATAAAAACGCGTCCACCAGTTTGATTTCCTATGGAATCAATTTGTTTTTGATTTGCTGCTTTAGCTAGGAGAATGGAACATGAAGCATTTGACGAAGGAGAGATGACTACCCAACGTTTTGATTCAGATAATTGGGTGTCTTCCTTTAAGATAAAGTTTAATTTTTTGGTATAAAAATCAATTGCTTGATCATAATCTGGAACAACTACAGCAAACTGAAAAATATCTCTTTTGATCATTCTGTGGAATTTATTTTTTTTAGACGAGCCATATAAAATCCATCAAAACCAAATTGATGTGGCCAAATTGTTTTTTCTTCTTCAAGGATAAATTCTTTGTGCTTATTTAAAAATGTTGAGATCTGGTTTTGATTTTCTGACGGGAGTATGCTGCAAGTAGCATAAACCATTTTTCCACCTGGACGCAACATTTTACAATAACTATCTAATATTGATAATTGTGTTTTTTTTACTTCTTCAATAAATTCTTTAGTTAGTTTCCATTTAGCATCTGGATTGCGTCTTAACACTCCCAAACCACTGCAAGGAACATCGAGTAAAAGTCGATCACAGGATTCGTGAAGTCTTTTTATAACTTTATTATTCTCAATCCATCTTGTCTCAATGATGCTCACACCATTTCGTTTGGCTCGTTTTTTTAACTCTTCCAATTTCCATTTTTCAGTATCCAGACTAATGACGTAGCCTTTGTTTTGTAACAAACTAGAGATATGAAGACTTTTTCCTCCAGCTCCTGCACATGCATCGATGACTCGCATTCCAGATTGTAAATCAAGGAAAGGGGCTACAAGTTGAGATGCTGTATCTTGCATTTCGAAATATCCATTTTTAAATAAATCACTTTGGAAAATATTTTTTTTATGGATGATTATTGCATTTTCGTTTTGATCAATTGTTTGAAAAGGAATATTCGCTTCAAATAATTTTTTTTGTAAATCTTGATTATTTATTTTTAGTGTGTTGACTCTGATTACTGAATCGGCTTTTTTATTTAGTGCTGATAAGATATTTTCCCATTCATTTTTTAATTCATCTTGTCCTAGTTCATCCAACCATTCAGGAATAGATTCATGTAATCGTCTTTGTTGTTGAGCTTCTTTGTATAATTTTTGAATTAAGGCGATGTTTAGATTTTGCCATTCTGACCATGCAGGGAGTTTCTGATCTTGAATTATGAAATAGCTCGCTATGATATGCCAAAAGTTAGTCCTTGTATTAGCACAATATGCATACAATTCAAAATATCGAAGTATTTCATAAACTGTTTCTGCTATAAGTGCTCGATCTCTAGCACCCAATTGTTTATTATTTTTGAATGCAAATTCTAGGCATTTATCAGCAGGTCTTTTGTCTTGAAATATTTCTTCAAGAACTCTTTTTATGATTAATATTATTGGTCTATGCAACTTTATTTCCATGCCTGTATAATAATGCCTTAATATGATATTTGTTGTTAAATTTTTATGCTTTTTAAAGCAATTTTCTTTTTTTTTATTTTATTGATTAACTCATAAATTGAATGAT
This sequence comes from Saprospiraceae bacterium, assembly GCA_016710585.1. Classification (GTDB taxonomy): domain Bacteria; phylum Bacteroidota; class Bacteroidia; order Chitinophagales; family Saprospiraceae; genus Vicinibacter. The sequence continues at coordinate 36,948 of JADJVN010000029.1, read as the reverse complement.
TAATAGTGCGGTATAAATGGATTATTCTAATTGGAGGCAATGGATAATAATCAAACTCCGTGAGAATATTTTGAAAATATTAACTAAGCTTTGATTAATTTAGTAGTACTTTTGCATTGTTTTATGAAGTTAAGGAATAAGTTTTTGATGATTTTTGTAGGCTTAAATATCCTATGTCATCTTATTATTCCTCATCACCATCATGACACTTGGGATGAAGCAAGCCTTTGTCATGAGCATACTTGCATTGATTCTGATGAGCATTCAGATGATCATTTGCATATTGTAGATCATTTTGATCAAGCCAATTGGGGTTTTCAATATACCCACATATCTTTGAAATACCTCTTTATTGAAGTGATTAGCTGTTTGAATTTGTACTGGGTTGAAATTGATTCAAGTCAAGTTCAAAAGCATAATTTTATAAGTTCCAATTTCAATCCTGTATCACCACACTTAGTCAGTATTACCCTTCGAGGTCCACCACAATTCTTATAATTATTTTAATCGGTCATTCCAATATTTGGGGTGATCATATTTCATTTTTTATCATATTAAAATACATAGAATTATGTTGGACCAAATCATCCGTTTTTCTATAAAAAATAAGAGTATTGTTTTATTGGGCACTCTTGGTTTGATTTTGTTGGGGATATTTAATTTTCGACATTTACCGATTGATGCATTGCCTGATATTACCAACAATCAAGTTCAAATAATTACAAGCTCTCCATCTTTGGCGACACAGGAGATTGAACAATTAATTACCTATCCTTTAGAGCAATCGATAAAGACTATTCCAAAACTGGTAGAACTACGGAGCACTTCCAAATTTGGATTATCTGTAATAACAGTTGTGTTTGAAGAATCGGTGGATATCTATTGGGCGCGAAGTCAAATATCCGAGCGTTTGAAGGAAGCAGAAGTGAATATTGCTCCCGGTCTTGGAACGCCTGTCATGGCACCTATTAGTACAGGTCTAGGTGAGATCTATCAATATGTCCTTTTTGCAAAACCAGGTTATGAAGATTCAATCAGTTTGATGGATCTTAGGACAGCACAAGATTGGATTGTAAAGCCACAGATATTGGGATTAAAAGGGGTGGCTGAGGTCAATACTTTAGGAGGGCATCTTAAGGAAATAGAAGTGGCTGTGCATCCTGATAAATTGAAAAGCATGAATATTAATATCCTACAAATATTTGAAGCTTTGCAAAAAAATAATGAAAATACAGGAGGGGCATATATTGATAAAAAACCCAATGCGTATTTCATTCGTGGTATCGGGATGATTAGCACTATGGAAGATGTTAATAAAATAGTCATAACCACACATGGGGGTGTGCCAGTATTAATTCGAGATGTTGCAGAAGTGAGATTGGGTAAGGCGATCCGTTATGGTGCGACTACGAAAGATGGAAAGGGTGAAGCAGTGAATGGTATGGTCATGATGCTGAAAGGTGAGAACAGTGCTGAAGTCATTGAACTTGTTAAAGATCGTGTAGATCTCGGTAGACGCCCAATCATAAAAAAAGTAGCAATGGAGGCTTATCTTGATCGATCTAAACTTGTAAATAATGCGATCACTACAGTGAAGACTAATCTCCTTGAAGGCGCTTTAATTGTAATTTTTATTTTGGTACTCTTGATAGGGAATTGGAGAGCTGGATTGATTGTTGCCTCCGTGATTCCATTGGCATTACTTTTTGCAGTGAGTTTGATGAGAGCATTTGGTGTGAGTGGGAATTTGATGAGTCTTGGAGCAATAGATTTTGGACTAATCGTTGATGGCGCTGTAATCATCGTTGAAGCCATTGTTCATCGAATTTATAATCATAATAAAAATTCAAATCAGTTGGTGCTTAGCCAACAAGAAATGGACGAGCAAGTCTTTGTATCATCAAGTAAAATAAGAAGCAGTGCAGCCTTCGGAGAGATCATTATTTTAATCGTTTATTTGCCTATTCTTGCTTTAGTTGGAATAGAAGGAAAGATGTTTAAACCCATGGCACAGACAGTGAGCTTTGCTATACTAGGGGCTTTCATTTTATCCTTAACTTATGTGCCGATGATGTCAGCTTTGTTTCTAAGTAAAAAGACAAAACAAGAAGAGAATATTAGTGATAGAATTATGACTTTTATTTCTGGTGTATTTTATGCCTATATTAAAGTCTGCCATGAGGCTAAAGACGTATGTGATTTGTGTTACGATTGGATTTTTACTTTTAAGCATTTATATTTTTATTAATCTTGGAGGTGAATTTATTCCAAAATTGGATGAAGGGGATTTAGCTACACATGTGATCATTCCTGCGGGTAGTTCTTTATCACAAGAAATCGAAGCAACCAGCAAGTCAGAAAAATTATTGAAAGATAATTTCCCAGAAATAGAAAAGGTGGTGAGTAAAATAGGAAGTGCAGAAATTCCTACAGATCCTATGCCAATGGAAGTAGCAGATGTCATGATTATTTTGAAGCCTAAAAAGGAATGGGTAAGCGCTAAGACTACTGATGAGTTAATGGCCAAAATAGAAAAAACTTTGGAACAAATTCCTGGGATTACTACTGAGTTTAATCAACCTATTCAAATGCGTTTTAATGAGTTGATGACAGGTGTAAGAACTGACATTGCAATAAAAATATTTGGAGAAGATCTTGATTTGCTTTCTGGGCTTTCAAAGGAAGTCGAGTCTGAAATAAAATCGATTCCAGGAGTTGAAGATGCCAGAGCTGAACAGGCATCAGGTTTGCCCCAGATCACAGTAAAATTTGACAAGGACAAATTGGCTTTATATGGTCTTCATGTGTCGGATCTCAATCAAATTATTCGAATGGGATTTGCAGGAGAAAAAGCAGGAGTGATCTATGAAGGAGAGCGAAGATTTGATCTCGTTGTAAGGCTTAGTGAAGACCAAAGAAACAATATGGATCAATTAAAAAATTTGTTTATTCCTTTGCCTTCTGGGAATCAAGTTCCATTAGAACAAGTAGCGAATATTCAATATGAAAATGGTGCAGCACAGATAAGTAGAGAGGATGGTAAACGAAGGATTACCATAGGTCTAAATGCTAGAGGTCGCGATGTGAAAAGTATCGTGGAAGATGTAAAAAAAGTGTTTAATGATAAAATAAAATTGCCACCAGGATATTATGTCACTTACGGTGGTCAATTTCAAAATTATATTGAAGCAAACAAAAGACTCTCTTTTGCAGTACCTATTTCACTTCTTTTGATATTTGTTTTATTATATTTTACTTTTAAAAGTGTAGCTCAAAGTATATTAATCTTCACAGCTATTCCACTTGCAGCGATCGGTGGAATATTTGGATTGTGGCTGCGCAATATGCCTTTTAGTATTTCAGCAGGTATTGGATTCATTGCATTGTTCGGTGTTGCTGTGTTAAATGGCATTGTGTTGATATCTTATTATAATCAATTAAAGGATGAAGGTGTGACGAATATCTATGATCGGATTTACAATGGAACTTTAGTTCGACTTCGTCCTGTAATTATGACTGCTGCAGTAGCCTCCTTAGGTTTTTTACCTATGGCATTGAGCAATGGGGCAGGAGCAGAAGTACAGAAGCCTTTAGCTACTGTTGTAATCGGTGGTTTGATTAGTTCGACCTTGCTCACATTAATAGTGCTACCAATTCTTTATGCAATTTTGGAAACAGTAATTACTAAATCTTCAAACCAGATCAAATGAGAAAATTAACTTTATTTATATGTTCAGTTTTACAATTTCAAATTCACGCTCAAAATCTAAATAATTTTGATGAGCTATATCGATTGGCATTAAAGTCCAATAGTGAGATCCAACAATTTGTTTTACAGAATGAATCTTTGGAATATAGGCGAAAATCTGTTTCACTTTTTGATCCTACAGAAGTATCTGCGATCATTGGACAAAACAATAGTCACTTCAGAGATGCAAACTACCAAATATCTCAGTCGATATCAAATCCGTATAAGTATAATCAAAAAGGAAATGTTTTGAAGCAGAAATTATTTCTGAACGATATGGAGAAAATTCAATTTGAAAGAAAACTTAAATTAAAATTGAGTCAACATTGGTACAAAGCAATTTATTGGAAGCACATAGAAAAACTAACTTTAAAAGAGGATAGTTTGATAGTTGAATTTGTAAAGATTGCTAATGCAAAAGTAAAATTTGGTGAAGCTAAAACAATCGAAAAATCTATTGCTGAGTTAGAAGCATCGATGATTCAACAAGACCTCATGGAGATTGATGGTAAATATCGCGATGAGATTTTAGCATTGAAATTATTATTGAATCAAAACATTGATATACTGCCAACAGCATCGTCATTAATCCTTGAACTACCTGCCGTGGGTTCTATTTCTGACAAGCACAGTAACTTGAATGTAGCAAATGCTTTGCTTAATTTGTCGAAACAAGAATTGAAATATTCAAGATCTTCACTTCTTCCAGATATAAGAGTTGGATATAATTTACAATCTATAGTTGGTCCTCAAGAAATAGGTGGTGTAGTGAAATATTATGATAGACAGCCAAGGTTTCAAAGTCTTCATTTAGGATTGAGTTTGCCCTTGTTTAACTGGAGATCTAATAGTAATATGTTACGATCGAATAAGGTAGAAATCGCAGTACAAATGCTAGGTGTTGAAAGAGAAAAATTTGCATTACAGCAACAACTTGACAATGAAATAAAACATTATCAAATTCAAAAGCAAATCTATCAAAATTATATATCAGGTTCATTAGTGGCGGCAGAGGAGATGACTCGTAAAGCAAAGTTCGCTTATCAGGATGGTGAGATCCCTTATATTGAATATTTACAATCAATACAGAGTAGTTTGGAATTACAAAAAAAATATTTTCAAAGTATTGACGAATTAAATCAATCTATTTTATTAATACAATATTATACACAACCATAAAATTTTAAATCAATGAAAAATTTATTATATATTCTTACTGTCATAATTTTTATATTATTAGCAGTGGTTATTTATCAAAAAATTCATGCCTCACACGATCATCATGAAGAGTCAAATGAACAGCCTATGGTGGAAGGGGAGAAACAAGGGGATGCCCCAGTTGGTGAGGAAGAACACGATCATGGCGAAATGGTCCATCTGAATTTAGCCCAGTATCAGCAATCAGGTATTGATACAGGTTGGTTTGAAATGAAAAATTTAAGTGAAGTCATTCATGCCAGTGGTTATACTAAACTTCCTCCTCAAAATCAAGCTCAAGTGAGTTCTATAGTAAAAGGAAATGTGAAGAGTATCCAAGTCATCGAAGGACAATATGTGAAAGCTGGTCAGACCTTGGCCACAATTCAATCACTAGATTACAATAATATCAGATTAGAGAGAGAAAAGTTGAAAGAGTCATTAAGCATTTCTACTGCACAGTTGGAATATTTGAAATTGGAGTACCAAAGGCAGAAATCATTGAATGATGAATTGGCAAATGCAAAAAAGACCTTGCAACGTGTTGAGGCAGATTTACAAATTGAGGAAAAAAAGATTGCCTCACTGCAAAGTCAAATAAATATTTTGGATCAAAATATTTTAATGGCTTCAAATTCAGATTCACCTATTATACCGATCAAAGCGCCAATCAGTGGCCACATCACTGATGTTGGAGTACATATTGGTTCGACAGTTGATGCATCACTATCCATGTTCACCATAGTTGATAATGCAAAGATGCATGTCGATCTTTTAGTATATGAGAAAGATTTATTTAAAGTTAAGACTGGGCAAACTGTTCGTTTTGTTTTGACAAATCAGAATAATAAAGAAATCCCAGGAAAGATATTTAGTATCGGAAAATCATTTGAGAACGAGACAAAATCAGTTGCAGTTCATGCAGATATCGACAATCATAAGCAGATGCTCATCAGTGGAATGTATGTCAACGCAATGATTGATCTGGGGAGAAATACATCTGCCGCTTTACCTGAAGAAGCAATAATTAAAGATGGCGGAAGAGAGTTTATTTTTATTTATGAAAAAGAAAACATAGGAAAGGATCCTGCCAAAGATGAAATCTCTTTTGCTAAAATGGAGGTTAAGGCTGGAACCGCTCAATTGGGATTTAGACAAGTTGAAGTTTTAGATCACATTCATGATGGAGATAAAATTGTCGTGAAAGGTGCTTACTATCTTCAAAGTCATCTCATTAAATCCACAGGAGGTGGTGGACATGATCATCATCATTAATTTGGAATAAAATTATAATATCACAATCGTATTTTTATAATATAATTCTTATATTTTGAATTCAGAATTTTTATTGTATAAATAAAAGTTAAATTTGGTAGATTCGAATATTAGAAGTGACAAGGCATCATGTCATGATGTATATTTGTATCAAATTGAAAGTGAAATGAGATTATTTAACCAAACAAAACTTTTATTTGCATTAATCATATTTTTATGGTCATGTAAAGAGGATCAGCCAAGAGAATTAATTTCAACAAAAACATATTCAGCTGACGTTGCCTATAAATGGATGGAACTCACTAGGGAGATGGTTAAGTTTACACCTGGTTTTACGCCTCCTGTATCAGCTCGAGCATTTGGATATCTTGGTATAACATTATATGAGAGTGTTGTTCCTGGAATGGGAGACCATGTCAGTTTGACTAATCAACTAAATGATTTTAAGACTGGGCCTCAGGTAGATTTGTATCATGTATATGATTGGCGATTATCTGCTAATTCAGCTTCAGCATCTATTTTACGTCAGTTGTTTTCAACTGCACCAGCTAATATCTTATCAAAAATAGATTCATTAGAAACTTCGATTCAATCTGAGATATATCCTGCATTAGATGCGGAAATCATTTCTCGTTCAGAAAATTTTGGTAAATCAGTTGCAATTCATGTTCATGAATATTCTACCACAGATGGTGGAGATCAGGGGCAAACACGCAATTTTCCTGCAAATTATATTGTGCCAAATGGAGTAGGTTTTTGGACTCCAACCAGTAGTCAATTAATTCCATTGCAACCATATTGGGGACAAAATAGAGCTTTTACTTCAGTTAAAAATTTAGTACCTGCCACAAAAGTTCCATATTCAGAAGTAGTTGGATCTGCATTTTATGCCCAAGCATTGGAAGTTTATTCAGCAGTTAATAGTCTTTCTGCAGAAGGAAAAGAAGTTGCTTTATATTGGAGTGATGATCCAGGAATAGCAGGGACTCCAGCTGGACATTCTATTTCTATTGCTTCTCAAGTCATCAAAAGAGAAAAACTGAATCTTGCGAAAGCTGTCAGGCTTTACGCACAAATGGGAATTGCATTAAATGATGCTTTTATTAGTTGTTGGAAATGCAAATACACATACAATTTGTTGAGACCAGTAAGTTACATTAATAAGCTTATTGATCCCAATTGGAAGACAGTATTAAATACACCTCCATTTCCAGAATTTACTAGTGGGCATTCTGTGCAGACAGCGGCTGCAGCAGTTGTTTTAGAAAATGCTGTTGGTAGTAGCTATAATTTTGTCGATAGTACCCACGCTCAACGTGTAGATATTGGAAGACCAGTAAGAAGCTATAATTCATTTAATGAAATGGCATTTGAAGCAGCATTATCTCGCTTATATGGAGGCATTCATTTTCGAGAAGCAATAGAAGTCGGCATCAATCAAGGACGAGCCATAGGAGGTGGAGCGATTAGATTGAGATGGTTAAAATAATTTTGGAATAGAGCAAAAGATTTTTGTTTTTAATTTTTCGAAAACCAATCCAATAAACCGTCAAAATAAATTTTTTGATCATCCCACATACACATGTGGCTACCATTTGGACAAAGTAAAAAACTGGATTTCTTTATTTTCTTTGACATGCTTTCCATGTATTGTGGATCCATAGTATCATGTTTTGCGCCTATGACCAATGTAGGAATTTCAATTTTAGGAAGTTCGTTGAAGACATCCCATTTTTCTAATTTTCCTGAAAGTCCAAATTCACTTGGTCCTTGCATAGTGACATAAAGGGATTGATTGATTTTGGAAAAAGAGCGATTGACTGGTTCTGGCCATTTGTCCAAATCCATTCGCAATATATGTTGTGTATAAAAATGGCGATAAAGGATATCCATATATTTTGGATTTTGATAATCAGCATTGGCTTCCATAGTCCTAATGCTATCCAATACTTTGGGATCCAATTGTTTTGCCAATACTTGATCTGCATACTTGTCATATTCGATCGCACTTGCCATCATATTTGAAATGATTAATCCCTTTAGATTTTGTTGATATTTCAAGGCGTATTGCATTGCAAGAATGCCACCCCAAGAATGCCCCAATAAATAAAAATTAGCCTTATCAAGATTCAAAGCTATTCTGAGCTGTTCTACTTCTTCAACATATCTCGGCAGATCCCACATCGCAGTATCTTTTGGATTGTCAGAATTGCCACATCCCAGTTGATCGTAATAAATGAATTCAATATTTTCCTGTGGTAAAAAACTTTCAAAACATTCAAAATATTCATGCGTGGCGCCTGGACCTCCATTGAGTAGTAACAATCTTTTTGTAGGATTATTGCCAATTGTTTTTGTCCAAATTTTAAATTTTCCTTTTGAAGTATTGATTTCAATAATTTTGATACCACCTGTTTGAAGACCATTTTCTTTTGGCAATAAATAATTGTTTTTATGAGTTTGCTTACAACTAAAAGTAAGACTCACGATTACAATTAAAAGTAAATAGCAAAATTTATACATTGTATCTGATTGATATCGAAAATTAGTTCTTTACATACCTTTTGTAGGAATGCAAAAAGCGCATTGCAAAGACTCCTGTGAGAGCTTCTCTTATAATGAATATATTCATTTTAGATTTTCCTTTCTGTCTGTCTTGAAATATTATAGGAACTTCTTTGATCTTGAATCCCAATCGATAACTTGCATATTTCATTTCAATCTGGAAGGCATATCCTACAAATTTTATTTGATCTAAATTGATTGCTTCCAATACTTTTCTACTGTAACATACAAAACCAGCAGTTGGATCCTTTACATCCATTCCAGTGAAGAGTCTCACATACAGTGAAGCACCTTTTGATAGGGCTAATCTAGATGTAGGCCAGTTCACAACGCCGCCTCCATCGATATATCGTGATCCAACAGAGACATCAGATTCGCCAGTTTCACATTTTTCTAGGAGCTCATTTAATTTGATTGGTGGATGTGAAAAATCAGCATCCATTTCAAGTATAAAATCATAATTATTTCCTAGACACCATTTGAATCCAGCAATGTATGCTGTACCTAATCCTGATTTTCCAGATCGCTCTAATAAATGTAATCGTCCTTCATTGATTTTTTGAAGCCTTTTTACTTCATTTCCAGTTCCGTCAGGAGAACCATCATCGACTATGAGTATATCAAATTTGCTAGGCTGTTCCAATACAGCATTTATGATCGCTTCAATATTTTCGATCTCATTGTAAGTGGGTATAATTACAATTTTTTTACTCACGTTGCACAAAGATATATTTTATTGATAATATTGAATTTAATTTTAACATAATCTATCAATTTCAATATTTTACAGGATTGTATTCTCTCATTATTTCTAAAATTTGTTCTACCACATCTTCAGCATTAGGTTTGGTAAAGTAGTCACCATCACTTCCATAAGGAGGTCTATTTGCCTTTGCTGTAATTGTTCTTGGCTTTGAATCCAAATACTGAAATCCATTTTGCTCTTCAAGTATTTGATGCATGATATAAGCACTTGCTCCACCTGGGACATCCTCATCCAAGATCAATAGTTTGTTCGTTTTCTGCAAAGAAGTCACACATGATTTTGCGATGTCAAATGGAAGCAAAGTCTGGACATCTATGAGTTCAACTTGAATATCATAAGTTTGCAACTGTTCACATGCTGCTTCAGCTATCCTAATACAAGAACCGTAACTCACCAGCGTTACGTCTGTGCCACTTCGCAATACTTCAATTTTGCCAAGTGGGACAGTATAATTTTCAAAATTTGATGGCATCTTTTCTTTTAGTCGATACCCATTGAGGCATTCAATGACGATACCAGGATCATCACCATGCATCAGTGTGCGATACATGCCGACTGCTTGAACCATGTTGCGACGTGTGCAGAGATGAATTCCTCTCAAAGAATTTAACATCATGCCTATAGGTGATCCAGAGTGCCAAATCCCTTCGAGTCGATGACCTCTGGTTCTTATGATCGTTGGGGCCATTTGTTGACCTCCAGATCGATATCTCACAGTGGCTAAATCATCCATCAATGGAGACAAGGCATATACAAGGTAGTCAAGATATTGGATTTCTGCTATAGGTTTTAGTCCTCTCATAGACAATCCGATAGCTTGACCTACTATAGACCATTCTCTGATTCCAGTATCAAATACCCTTAGTTTTCCAAACTTTTCCTGTAGACCTGCAAAGCCCTGATTCACATCACCGATTTGACCGAGGTCCTCCCCAAACGCTAAGAATTTATTTTCATTGGAAAGTAATTCATCAAAATACAAATTTAAAATCTGATATCCGGTGAGCTCTTTATTTCCAAATTCATAGATAGGTGCAACTTCAACAGCTTTTATTGGTGAATTGGCTGTATCAGAATAAAGATCTGATTCATATTTAATTTTGGCTTCACGATATTGTTCTTGAATCCATTTTTCTAAAACTGGATTATTTAATGAAAAATTTATTTTTCTAGCAACAGACACGATTTCATGCCAAGACAAATCTTTCTTCGTATTGATTTCTAGTAATCGGTTATCTGAAATATTGTTCGAAGATATCAACTCAGCAAATTGATTTTTCTTAATTGTAATCTGTTTTGTGAAATTTTGCCAAGCGATATTTTTTTCTGTCTTGACATATTCTTTTGCAAGATCTTGTATTTTATTGAGCATCTCTTCATCTGCAATGCCTACCGAGATCATCCATTCTCCAAAAACCTTGATGCAATCTTTCTCTTGTTCAAATTGCATTCTCGACTTACTTTTATATCGTTCATGAGAACCTGAAGTTGAGTGACCTTGCGGTTGGGTTACTTCTTGGATGTGAAAGAGTGCAGGAGTATGTTGACTTCTTACCTGTTCAATACCTGAGTGAAAAAGATTGACCAAACTAGGGTAATCCCAGGCTTTAGCATTAAATAATAGGATGCCATTATTATCATCCTTTTTTTCAAAACCAGCTAAGGCTTTTGAAATGTTGGATTTTACTGTCTGCAGTTCTATAGGTACTGATATTCCATAACCATCATCCCAAACACAGACCGCTAATGGAACCTGTTGGACAGCAGCTGCATTCATTGTCTCCCAAAAAATACCTTCTGAAGTAGAGGCATCGCCTATTGTACAGAATGAAACCTCATTGCCTTGATTTGAGAATAAATTTTCAGTTTGGAGTCCAGGATCCTGTCTATACTGTTTTGATGCTAATGCTAATCCTAAAGCCCTAGCCATTTGGCCACCTGTGCTCGATATATCAGAAGAAACATTGTACAAATCTTTGTGATTTAACCAGTTGCCATGAGTATCAATAAGCGCTGTGGCAAAATGTGCATTCATTTGTCTGCCCTTACTGAACTTGTCATTCTCTGTATCTGCATAGAGTTGGGCAAAATAATCCTGTACACTGCATAAATCAAGACACATCATAAAAGTTTGATCTCGATAATATCCAGAGCGGAAGTCTCCTTTTTGGAAAGCTCTTGCCATTGCCACCTGTGGCACTTCTTTGCCATCTCCGAGGATGCCAAATTTTGCTTTACCTGTCAAAACTTCCTTTCTCCCAGTTACAGAACACTCTCTACTTACAGCACAAATCCAATAATCTTTGATTACTTCTATTATATAGTCCTTATTATCTGATTCAATTTGGTTGAGGATTTGGTCAATTGGATTATATATGGACATATAGTTTATTTTTAATCGACCGTAAAAATAAGCTATAAAGCTTCTGTGAAGTGAATTGTCGCAGTGAAAAACAGGCATTTATACAAAATATTTTTTTTAACACGAGCTTAACACACATTTTTTGATAAAAGGAGTCTAAGATTTGTATTATGTATTAATTTTGTAATCAAATTAAAATATGTTATCAATGAAAAGTATATTTTCAATTGCGTTATTTATGATTTTTGCTTTTGCTGGAAATGCACAGACTGCTGTTCCTGCTACTGCACCTAAATCTACAAACGGTCCTAAAATGGTTTTTGAAAAAACAGATGTGGACTATGGAGAAATTAAAAAAGGTTCTGACAGAGTTAGAAAAGCTACCTTTGTAAACAAGGGAACTGAGCCTTTGATAATCAAAAATGCTAGAGGAAGTTGTGGTTGTACAGTACCGACTTGGCCAAAAGAACCAATCATGCCAGGTGAAACAGGTGTTATTGAAATCAACTACGATACTCAAAATCAGTATTCTTTAGAATATCATTCCCAGTACCATATCTTTGCAGGATATTTTATTTAAAATGCAAAGCGTCCGATCTTTTTTTTCTTTGGTTAAATTTAGCCATACCATTTTTGCAATGCCATTTGCTATGATTGGCTTCTTTATTGGACTGCATGAATTTGGCTTAGATCGATTTAATTATAAGTTGCTGCTACTCGTCATTGTTTGTATGGTTACAGCTAGAAATGCTGCTATGGCTTTCAATCGTTGGGCTGATTACAGTATAGACAAAAAAAATCCTCGAACCGCATCAAGAGAAATACCAGCAGGAATTATTTCACAGAATTCAGCTTTAATATTTGTCATAATTAATGTATTGATATTTATTATTGGGACTTATTTTATCAATCCAATTTGTTTTTATCTCTCGCCAGTAGCTATCGCCATTGTATTGGGCTATAGTTATACCAAACGATTTTCTTGGGTGAGTCATATCATTCTAGGGCTTGGATTGTCTTTAGCACCAATTGGTGCTTGTCTTGCAGTAACGTCTCATTTCTCTTTTATAACTTTTTTATACGGCGTTGCAGTGATTACTTGGGTTGCAGGATTTGATATTTTATATGCCTTGCAAGATATTCAATTTGACAAGGACGAAAAATTACATTCTATTCCAGTTAAATTCGGGATGTCAAAATCACTTTCTATATCTCTAGGTTTTCACATCCTTTGCGCCATTTGTATTATAGCTTGCTCAGTGATTCTTTGGCAGCAGTTCCATCTTCGAGGGTATATGGTCGGAGGTAGTTTAATATTTCTAGCTCTGTTGGTCTATCAACATACCATCGTGTCTGAGGGTGATCTGAGTAGATTAAACTTAGCTTTTTTTACTACAAATGGAATTGCAAGTGTCGTTCTAGCTGTCGGAATAATTACAGATTTCTATATCTAAATTCTAGAAAAAATTATTCTTTCATCTTCAATCCAATAGCGAATTCCAGTACTTCTTTCATGGTTTCGACATATTTGAATTTTAAACCCTTTAAGTGGTTGCTCGGCACTTCTTCCACATGATCCTTATTCTCTTTGCAAAGCATTATCTGTGTTATGCCAGCCCTTTTTGCTGCTAGTATTTTCTCCTTAATTCCTCCAACAGGGAGTACCTTGCCTCTCAAGGTGATCTCACCTGTCATGGCAAGATGTGTTTTGATAGGCTTGTTTTTTATTGCAGAACTCAAAGCGCTGAGCATTGTGATTCCAGCTGAAGGTCCATCCTTTGGAATAGCGCCTTCTGGAACATGGACATGAAAATCATGATTTTCAAAATAATCTGCAGTAATACCTAGCTCTTCACTATGTGATTTTATAAATGTCAATGCAGTAGTGGCGGACTCCTTCATGACATCACCAAGATTCCCAGTTAAAGTCAATTTTCCTTTCCCTTTTGATATTGATGTTTCAATGTATAAAATATCACCGCCAACTCTTGTCCAAGCTAATCCAATCGCTACTCCTGGTGGTAGATTTTCTTGATATAAATCGTTATTGTATTTGACAATACCTAAGATATCTTTTATATCATCATTTTCTATAACTACTTTTTGAGATTCTTCTAGGGCTATTTTTTTTGCAGCCCTTCTAGCCAATGATGCTATCTGTCTATCTAGTGATCTGACTCCAGATTCCCTGGTGTATTCTTGGATTATTTTTTCTACTACAGCATTCGGAATTTTTACCTGTTTGGGTTTTAATCCGTGTTCTGTGATTTGTTTTGGGATGAGATGTTTTGCTGCGATATCCACTTTCTCTTCTATCGAATACCCTTGCAATTCAATGATCTCCATTCTATCCAATAATGCAGGTTGGATAGTGCTCAGTGAATTGGCTGTCGCAATAAACATGACCTTGGATAAATCAAATTCAATGTCTAAATAATTGTCATGAAAAGTGGAGTTTTGTTCTGGGTCTAAGACCTCCAATAATGCAGAAGAAGGATCACCTCTAAAGTCTTTTCCTATTTTATCTATTTCATCTAATATAAAAACGGGATTTGAAGACTTCGCTTTGCGGATAGATTGAATTATTCTACCAGGCATCGCTCCAATATATGTCTTTCTATGTCCTCTGATCTCGGATTCATCGTGCAATCCACCAAGAGACATTCGGATAAAATTTCTGCCAATCGATGTTGCTATGGACTTTCCAAGGGAGGTTTTTCCTACTCCGGGAGGGCCAACCAAACAAAGGATAGGCGCTTTCATATCGCCTTTTAGCTTAAGGACTGCTAGATGTTCCAATACCCTTTCTTTTACTTTTTCAAGTCCATGATGATCTTTATCTAATACTGATTTGATTTCCTTAAGATCATATTTGTCTTCAGTGAATTCGCCCCACGGAAGATCTACCAACAGCTCTAAATAATTCATTTGCACCGAATATTCCCCAACTTGAGGATTCATTCTTTGCATTTTTTGAAGTTCTTTATCAAAATGAGATCTTACTTCTTTAGACCACTTTTTGTTTTCAGCTTTAGCCAGTAATTCTTCCACCTCTTGCTCTTGTGGATCTTGACCTAGCTCTTCTTGAATGGTCTTTAATTGTTGATTTAAAAAGTAATCTCTTTGCTGCTTTTCTAGATCACCTCTAACTTTATTTTCAATTTGATCTTTTACTTCAAGTAATTGTAACTCACCATCTAGATAAATCAACACAGATTCAGCTTTTTTACTCAAGTGATCTTGTTCAAGTAAAGCTTGTTTCTTGTCGATTGCAATATTGATATTAGAAGAAATAAAATTCAATAAAAAACGATCATTATTGATATTACGCAGCAACAGTTGCGCTTCATTTGGTATCTGTGGATTGAGTTCTATTATTTTTTTAGATCTTTCTTGGATTGACTTGATCATTGCCTCATATTCCAAATTATTTGATGGGGCAATATATTCTTTCAATTGGATCTTGCATTCCAAAAAATTAGTTTCGCTGATGATCTCATTAATGACAAATCTTTTTCTCCCTTGCAGTATGATTGTCTGAGAGCCATCTGGCATTCTCAATAATTTAACGATCCTTGCAATCGTTCCAATATGATATAAGTCTTTGAAATTTGGATCTTCTGTTTTACTGTCAATCTGGGTAAGTACTGCAATAAACTTATTGCTTTCATGAGCTTTATTTATAGCTCTCATTGACTTATCTCTTCCCACTGTAATAGGTAAGATCACTCCTGGAAATAAGACGGTGTTTTTCAATGCCATTACTGGCAAAACATCACCGAAATTTTCAGTTTTTTGAGGTTCTTCATCATCTGCAATTGCAACAAATGGAAGCATCTCCTCATCATCTATATTCTTTTGTTCAAAAAGTAACGTATTTATATTCATCTAGATTTACCTTATTATACTCTCAAATTAACGTAAATGAGCGTGTATGTGTTTTACGGCAATGACCGTGCCACTGGAAAGTTTTCCACATTTTGCTGACAATTTGACCTTTTTAAGTCAAAAAGTCAAAAAATTGTCTAATAAAATAAATTTGATTGATCTATTGAGGCATTCCAGAGCTAACCCAACATTTAATTAATTTTATAAATGCATCATCCATCTTTACAGCATTGCCTTGTGCATCAAGTGGCATTTTTTTAGCACATGAATGTTCAATAGTACAAACCAATTTTCCTGATGTTCCAGCAGCTTTGGCTCCAGCATAGCTGCTTAAGTCAACATTGCCTGAGTTAGCTAGGCTATTGTGACAGCCTGTAGTTGCACAACTAGCATCCAAAAAAGCTTTAACTGTTGAGCTGTAGGACGAAACGATACCAGTGCAATCCGTTTGCGTAGATTCGCTATCACTTTTACAGTTGTGAAACAAAACGGCGATTAATAAGAGTGAAACAAGGGATACAATTGATTTATTCATTAATTAAATTTTGCTTAAAAATATGTCTTTATTTGAAAATGGAAAATTTTTTAATCACTATTTTTAATTTTCTTATGTTTACACAGGCGATTGTAAATAAAAGCAAAATTAAATCATGATAAATTCTTTGTTTCGGAAGAAAAGATTGGACACTTCAGTTGATGCAAATAATGATGAAGGCAATCATTCATTGCATAAGGTGCTGAATGTTAGAGATATCACTGCATTAGGTATAGCCGCGATAATAGGTGCTGGAATTTTTAGCACTATTGGCACCGCAAGTGCAGATGGTGGTCCTGGAGTCATTTTTTTATTTTTATTTACTGCATTGGCATGCAGTTTTGCCGCATTTTGTTATGCAGATTTTGCAAGTCGATTTCCAGTGGCTGGTAGTGCATATACCTATGCATATGTTTCTTTTGGAGAGTTGTTTGCTTGGATTATAGGCTGGGCCCTAATTATGGAATATGCAATAGGAAATATCACCGTCGCTATTTCGTGGAGTGATTATTTCACTGGACTATTGGGCAATATGGGCTTAGATTTGCCCCCATGGATGACCATGGATTATTTTTCTGCTCACAATGGTTATAAAGAAGCCAGTTTGCTCATTCAAGCTGGAAAACCTTTGGAAGAACTCAGTAGTAATTTACAATCTTTTTATCATGCTTATCAGACGGCGCCAAGTATTGCAGGATTTCATTTGGTGCTCGATATTCCTGCTTTATTGATCATAGTATTTATCACTTGGTTAGTTTACAAAGGAATGAAGGAGTCTCGCGATGCAAGTAACCTCATGGTGATAGTAAAAATATCAGTTGTTATTTTAGTTATCGTAGTTGGAGCCTTTTATGTCAACACAGGGAATTGGAATCCTTTTATGCCCAATGGCGTAGGCGGTATTCTTAAAGGCGTGTCAGCTGTCTTCTTTGCTTATATAGGTTTTGATGCGATATCCACTACTGCTGAAGAATGCAAAGATCCACAGCGAGATTTACCACGTGGGATGATGTATTCAATTATAATCTGCACCGTGTTATATGTTGCGATTGCATTGGTCCTCACTGGTATGGTTAAATATGATGAGTTGGCAGTAGGAGATCCACTTGCATTTGTTTTTGATAAAGTGAATTTGAATTGGCTTAGCGGTGTGATCGCTGTGAGCGCAATTTTTGCAATGGCTAGTGTATTGTTGGTGTTTCAATTGGGCCAGCCAAGGATATGGATGAGTATGAGCCGCGATGGACTTTTGCCAAAGTCTTTTTCTAAAATTCACCCCAAGTATAAGACTCCTTCTTTTGCAACCATTGTCACTGGATTTGTTGTAGCAGTTCCTGCATTATTTTTGAATCTGACTACTGTTACAGATCTATGTAGTATTGGAACTTTGTTTGCCTTTGTATTGGTTTGTGGAGGCGTATTGGTGCTTCATGAACAGAAAGATATTCCAGAAGGAAAGTTCAAAATTCCTTTCTTGAGTTCTCGAATTGGACTCCCTGTATTATTTCTCATAATCTCTTTGTTGCTTTGGAAATATCAACATGAATCACTGTCAAATTTTTTCTCAAATGATAGACAATATGTGAGCAAAGAGGACTTGATTCCCTCACTGAATAAATCTGAATTGGAATCATTAAAAATCTATACCAGTCAAATTGCCCCAACTCAATATAATTTGCAATCTGATTTACACGATTATTTGAATTCCATTAGTGAAACAGCATATCAAGACTTTATCATCAAAGCACCAATCAGTGATTCAAGAAAAACAATTTCCTCATGGAATATATTTAAACATAAGATTCCGATGTGGATATTTATAGTCATCAGTGTCGTGATGTTAGTTCTCTCATTGTTGAAAAATTATTCGCTCATTCCTGTTCTAGGAATTTTAACCTGCCTTTATATGATGGCACAAATTCCTTTGAAGAATTGGATTGGATTTTCAATATGGTTGATCGTTGGCTTGATTATTTATTTTGGTTATAGTATTAGGAATAGTAAATTGGCAAATCACTAAATTGGATAAATTTGTTCTAGAAAAAAATTAAAAATTGATATCAGATTGTTCTTGGAATATTTTAGAATTGACGCCAGTATTTAAAAATCCAAAATAAAGTGCGGTAAAATGCACTACGTATTGAATTTTGATGATTTTATTGTTGGTTTTAATGATAAAGTGCATTATAGTGCACTATTTTAGTAAAAATTGGTTTTAGGTTTATTTCGTTACTTGTAATTTTTATTACTTTTCAATTTTAGTTATTGAAAGTTCCTTTTCTTTAATCATTAGATTTGAACAAATTTTCAAACATGTGCATAATTAATAATACTCTATTTTGGCTTATAATTTGAACACCATTTTTTTAATGAATTTGTAAACTTGAATCGTGCCATTTGCTTTTTTGAATTCTAATTTTTTCTGTTGAAAATTATTTGATTGTAAAAATTAGTGCGAAGTTTAATCTGATTTGTAAGTAGTTATTTTCTAAAATTTCAGATCCTCGCAATAGGATAGATCGTCCTCATTCCAACTATCTACTCCAATGAACATTTCATATACATTTTTAAATTTAATCACTTTATGGTTGTATTCCATTATAATATATTTTGAGTTAAAAGATTTTGTAAATTGATTTACATTATCCTCTGATTGATCAATTAAACCCGATAAGCAAGGCAACTCCCATTGGATTTTAATATTGTAGTTACCATACTTATCTGTCTTAATATTATAGTATTTGTCATTTTCAATTATTTTAATGAGACCTTTATTTATTATTTTGGAATTGTAAAATGCCTTTCCTTTTAAATAATAAATCCCATTAACTCCTTTGTCAATTATAAATGACAAGCAAATCAACATTATAAAAAAAAAGAATGTGAATTTCATATCCTTCTGATTAATAATAACAATTAGAAATTAGTAATAATTATACAAAGTTACCAATATTTGATATAGTAATCAAGGAATAATTCTGTTTAAATAACCATTCTTAAAAATCAATAATTATTCTAAATCATTATTATTATTCTATTTTAATTTAGCAAAATATCCATAAAAATTAGCTTACTGCAATGTATTTTCAAAAAAAAAGACTGCATTTGATTGCAGTCTTCTTATCTAAGAAAAAATAAATTCGAATTAAGCCTTCTTAAACAAACCACCTAAAAGTGAACCAGCACCACCACCTAAGAGTGCAGTAACTGCAGTCATGATATCAAATCCACCTCCAGTATTGCTCAAAAGTCCAGCAGCAGAACCTAGAAGAGGTAAAATATTTCCTCCTGCGCCACCAGCAATAAGATTGCCGATCATACCAAGTCCATTTGACTTAAGCATATTTCCTAACCAGCCGCCTCCGGCACCAAATAAAGTGTTGATTAAAATTGGCAAAATACTTTCCATAATACGTTAATTTTTTTGGTTTAAAAATTTGTTTGATATAGCAAGGTATGATTATCAGCGCGTTTTGCAAAATATTTTTTCATATATATTTTTTATTAATATGTTATAATTCGAATTATTTGGCTGGATTTCATTAATTTTAGTACCTTCACCTTAGGGAAAAGCAGTTAAATTATGTCAAAGAATTTAAGCCATTTATCTGAAAGAAAAGGTCTGGGAGACAACCTTTTTGAGCAATTAGCTACCGTAAATGCAGCGAATCAGCCACTTAGCAAAGTGGAAATTCAAGCCATTTCTGAGGAATATCTCATAGGCAATTCCACCGTTTTTGGAACGATGAGTTTTTATGATTTTACTCGAGCTTCAAATTTTGGTAAGAAGGCTTACGTATGTAATGGCAGTGCCTGCCTTGTAGCTGGGACTCAGACTGACCTAAGACACCATATTTCAAAAATCATACCTAGCGAACAAATAGGGGAGATGTGTTGTCTTGGTCGATGCCATGAGAATCATGCTTTTCACTTTAATGGAGTTAATTATTCGGGGAATTTGAATGGTCAATTAGATGAGATTTTTAGGACTGGTAAAATTATAGAAGATCATTATGAAGTTGAAGCATTATCCACACAGATACTCACTGCAACGCAACTTACAGCAGCAGATGTAAAAATTCAATTATTACAAATTTTAAGTAAATCAAAAGAGGACATTTTATCTGAAATAAAAGCTTCGGGATTGCGAGGAAGAGGAGGAGCAGGATTCCCTATTTCAATAAAATTGGAAGGATGTAAAGCTGTAGAATCCGATAAAAAATTCATTGTTTGCAATGCAGATGAAGGAGATCCAGGCTCATATTCCGATCGCTATATTTTAGAACATCAAGCAAATTCACTCTTGCTTGGGATGATGATATCAGCTTATATTATTGGCGCCGATCGTGGGGTAATATATATTAGAGCTGAATATCCAGAATCCATAAATTGTATCAATATTGCAGTTCAAGAATTGAGACAAAATGGTTGTCTCGGAGAGAATATTTTGGACACTGGATTCAATTTTGAATTTAAAGTGATCAAAGCTCAAGGGGCTTATATTTGTGGTGAAGAGACTGCATTATTATCTTCAATAGAGGGTCAGCGACCAGAAGTTAGGGTCAGACCACCTTTTCCTGTTGTGGAAGGATTGTTCAGAAGACCTACTGTGGTGAATAATGTAGAGACTCTAGCGAATCTACCATGGATAATTCAACATGGCGGAGATAAATATAGCGCTATTGGCACAGCCAAATCCACTGGAACAAAATTGATTTCATTAGATTCAGGCTTCAATCGGCCTGGAATTTATGAAGCAGAAATGGGGACTTCAATTGCAGATGTTGTTGAGAAATTGGGCAAAGGATTTAAGCATAAAGTAAAAGCACTTCATATTGGTGGTCCATTAGGAGGGCTAGTTCCAGTTTCTAAAATAAAAGATTTGACTTTGGATTTTGAATCCTTCGCAGTAAATGGTTTTATGCTAGGACATGCATCCGTTATAAGCATTCCTGAAGAGTATCCAATGATTAAATATTTAGAGCATTTATTTGAGTTTACAGCACATGAAAGTTGTGGTAAATGTTTTCCATGTCGCATTGGTTCAGTAAGAGGAAAAGAGATGGTGCAGAAGTCTCAGGTTGATCCCAGTTATAAGATCGATACAGAGTTAATGAACGATTTACTCGATACAATGAAGCGTGGTTCGCTTTGTGCATTAGGTGGTGGCATTCCACTTCCTGTGATGAATGCAATGCAGTATTTTTCTGAGGAGTTGAAGATATATTTTAAATAAAAGGGCGAAAAGATTTAATTATTGAGTAACTTAAATAAATCAATTTACCTGATAGTTGTCCGGTTTTTCTGGTTTTTTATAATTGGGAAATTGTATATCAGGTTTAACTGGTCGGATAGTGTCAGTAGGAATATAGAGACTATCTTTTTTTAATGAATTGATTAAAGTAATCAATGTAGAGTCAGTTATACTTTCAGCTTTAGCTATCAATTCTCTTTGACAAGCAGTTTTTTTATCGTCCAAGAATTTTTGTTTTCTTTGATTGTAGATTTCATGTGCGTTTTTAATAATTTTACTTTCGTCATCACAAGCGATAAAACTTAAAATTATTGTGATAATTAAAAACTTGTAAATATGAAAATCTGGTCTAGAAATTCGGTACATATTACAATCCTTTTCTTAAATTTGTGATCTCCTCCGTGCGCAATCGAATTAATGAATCTACGATAACTTGCATTTCAGAATTTTTAATATGGTTACATATGGAGTCTGACTTTAACTCCATAGTTTGTAACTCGGCGACGTAGAGACTATCTGAAATAAATTGTGTACGAATTCTGATTTTATTTTCATCTTTAAAACAAGACCCAAATAAAATAAGTAAAAGGAATAATAAAAAATTTGATTTCATTCTGATAATAAAATTAGTGCATTATTGTTTTTCTGCGCAATTCAAAATTTTGTCCAAGATATACTCTTCTTACTTGTTCATCTGCAGCTAATTCTTCAGCCGTGCCATCTTTCAATATTTTTCCCTCAAAAATTAAATAGGCTCTATCTGTTATACTCAATGTCTCTTGAACATTGTGATCAGTAATCAGGACACCAATATTTTTATTTTTCAATTTCCATACGATGGTTTGAATATCTTCCACAGCTATGGGGTCAATCCCTGCAAAGGGTTCATCCAGTAAAATAAAACTCGGAGAACTCGCTAAAGCTCTAGCTATTTCTGTGCGTCTCCTTTCCCCTCCCGAAACGGAGTCACCCATGTTTTTTCTTATCTTGATTAAGTTGAATTCTTCTAGTAAAGATTCTAGTTTTTCTTTTTGATCTTTTACAGGGAGTTTGGTCATTTCGAGGATGGCTTTGATATTATCTTCTACAGATAATTTTCTAAATACGGATGGCTCTTGTGGAAGATATCCGACACCCTTTCTAGCTCTGATGTACATAGGATCTGAGGTGATCGAATCATCATCTAGATATACTGTGCCATTATCAGGTGTAATGAACCCTACCATCATATAAAACGTCGTCGTTTTTCCCGCACCATTTGGTCCAAGTAGTCCAACTATTTCTCCTTGATTGACTTCAATGGAGACCCCGTTTACTACCGTTCTACTGCCATAGGTTTTGATTAATTGATCTGTTCGTAATATCATCTTAAGGCTTTAAGTCAACTTTTAATTTCCAATCAGCTCTCAGTTCTTGGATCTGCCAGGAGAATACTTCTTCGGGCATTTTTTTATCTTTAAAATTCGCTGGATCCCAATGCATATTTTTGTTTGAATCCTGAATCAGTTTTACATGATATTTTCCAGGAACAATATTATTTATTTCTAAAAGCTGCGTTGAAGATTTAGTCGTAAATATATTTTCGATTAGCACTTTTTTATCGGCATATAATTGAAAAATATATTGTTCATTTTCGATCAATGAATCAATCGTTATTTCAAGATTTGCTAATCTTTCTTTAGAATAAAAATCCACATAAAAAGTATCTCTAAGCGTCCCACTGCTATCCTGTAATTTGATGGCTAGTGAATCCAAATAAATAAATTCACGTTTAGCCTTATTAGGTATTTTTACTTTGACTTGGCTTGGTTTGTTAGGATCGATTTTAAAATTAGAGCTATCCAAAACAAAACTAGCTGAAACTTTAGAATAATCAATGTCAACGATAGCCAGATCAGCTTTTAGTTGAAATTCATCTTGTGGAAGTATCAGATTACTCTCAGCTTTAATTTTCGAAAGATTAGATTTATTGAATTTACTTGCTTTGATTTTGATTGTATCTATCTTTCCTTCATAGCTCAGTTCAAGATTTTCCAAATCTGTATTTGAATTATAAAAAACAAATGTATCGCTCAGAATTTGGTATGGCGCTTTTTCATGAATTAAACTCCTAACTTTAAAGTTAATTGGAGTTCTATTGAATAATATATTGGTCCTTCCAGCAAGTTCAGATTTGTTTATTATTTTGATCGGAAGCAATTGTAATGAATGTCGCATCAGTGTGCGATGTTGCATTGTGTCATGAAACACTTTTATCGGATTACTATGAAATGCGATTGCTTCTGTAGTCTGGTCAAAATAATAGTTTAGGTTTTTATCTGATAAGGAATAAATATTATAAGTATTGGATTTGAGATTTGAAAAACTAAATTCTCCATCTTTATTTGAGAAACAGATATACAGTGGTTTCTTTTTTGTGAATGCAGTATCACTCAAGTCATCATAAAGTGTGACCAATATTTTATCCAATGGTTCACCAGAAAATGCGTCGACCACTTTCCCTTTAAGTTCTATAGAATCTATGTAATTTCCAGTAGAAAAAACAAATTTGAAATTGTTTGAGGTGTTTTTCTCAGAGATATCTTCTATAGCTGATCCAAATGAAATAGAATAAGTCGTCGAGTCTCTTAAAACTTCCTTATCGTCAAATTCAATCAGGACAGCTTTTCCTTTAAGTTTGTATTTTACTGGATACTCAAGATTAGGCGAGAAAATTATATTTTGACTTGGATTTTGCAATCTTACCCATTCATTAAACGTAAGTTTTAATTTTTTAGGTTTAGAATTGATTTGGAAGTTTTGGCTAGATTTAGCTTGTACAAATTTAGGGGGAATCTTATCCACTTCTCCTCCTTTGATTTCTTTAATATTGGCACAAGAACAATAAAGGCAAACTAAGATTAAAAATCTCCAGACCATGATGCAAAAGTATTGAAAATAAACTAGTTTTATACTAAGAGTTTCTAAAATGAAAGATCTTCTAGGAATAAGTGGATTTGAAGTGCAAAAATAAAAAAAGCCACCTGAAATTTCAAGTGGCTTTTTTGGGTTTTTTGGAATTACACCTTTATATACCAATTTTATTTGTTAGCTACAAAATTGATGTCCATAGTGAATTCATTGCTGATTGCTTTGTCTCCCAAATTATCAAAAAATGAACCAGAACCATATTTTATACCATATAAAGTTCTGTCAATAGTTACTTTTCCAGTTGCTTTTACCATTTTCTTAGTGATTACGATATTTGCAGGAAAAGACACAGGATGCGTCTGTCCTTTGATCGTTAAATCACCAGAGATCGTGTAGTTAGCACCATTTCCTTTTTGGATTTTAGTCGTTTTGAATTCAGCTGTAGGATAAGCTTCAGTTCCGAAAAAATCTTCACTTTTCAAGTGACCTTCCAATTTTTCTTTACCTTGTCCAGCTGCCAAATCAACACATGAAATAGAAGTCATGTCCACTACAAAAAAACCATTTGTTGCAACTCCTTCTAATACTTCAATAGAACCAGATTTTAAAGCAACTGTTCCATGATGTTTGCCTGTAACTTTCTTGCCTTCCCATTTTGCTACAGTTTGTTTCAAATCAGCTTTGTAACTTACTGGTTTTGCTTTTTTCGGTGGATTGGCCATCAATAAATTTCCAATCATTAATGTCATAGCTAAAAATAAAAACTTAATTTTCATACTTAATTTATTTAATTTTAAAATGTTTTTTTAATTCGATTTTCTGAAACGATCTAAAGCATCGCTAACTTCTTTAGCTTCTTTTGCTTTAATACCATTCAATTGTACTTCAAGTTTCTTTACAGATTCAGATGCTTGATTGATGATCGTCGATCCAAATGTGCTGATGCTGATTTCAACATTTCTGCGATCTTCTTTTGATGTTTTCCGCTCTACCATTTTTTTAGCAAATAGCTTATCTATAAGCCTGCTGGTATTGCTTTGTTTATTCACCAATCTTTCTGAAATATATTTCAGATTTACTTGCTTATTAGCTCCTTTTAATATTCGCAAAACATTGAATTGCTCTGGAGATAAATCATATTCGTCCAAGGCTTCGCTTAGCTTTCCATTAAGCCATGAAGCAGTATATAAAATATTGACGTGTAAGCGATGGTACTCAGATTCAAATTGCCTTTGTAATATGTCTTCTTCAATACTCATTAATATTCTTACACTTGTATTAATTGTATATACATTTAATTCTTAAGAAAGGTTCAAAAACCTAAATATTATTTTTATATTAAATGAGATTTCTCAATGTAAATTGGGTTTTTATAAGTTTTTTGCCTCTTTTTAACTTAATTTTAACCGATTTGGATGGTTTTTTAGCGAGAATATTTTGAATTTTTTGCAAGCTTAAAAATAACTTTGGTATCGTGTTCAGTGATATTATTTCATCTCCAACCATGATACCTTGATCAGCAGCTGGACTATTCGGCATGACATTGGAGACATAGAATTTGGATAGATCTGTGCCACCTTTTGTGATGAAGAGTCCACTTTTATCATACTTTGGTTCTGTTGCAAATTCTTTGTCAGCTTTAAGGTATACATACTCGTTTTTATAATCGATTAAAATCAAGAATTTTTCTAATATTTGATTTCCAATAATACCTTGCTTCAATTTTGATTCATTTTGAATATAGTCAGTTTCTACAGTTTGAAAGTGGATCACTAAATCATCAATACAATATATTGAATCAATGCAGAATTTTTTGATTCTTCCCGCAACACCGTGGATCAAGCCACCAAGTCCAGATCCAAGATTACTAGGGATTACATTTTGTGGAATCATCACTGAAGAGTCAGCATTAGAATAGAGGATAGAAGAAAGTGCGGCACCCGAATCTAATAGCAAACTTAAAGTCTTAAATTCCATATTCGGCATTTGAATGCGACAATCGATATAGGGTTTATTTTTTGTGATTTTTATTTTATGCTTTGTAAATTTTTTTAGGCTAATTCTAGAATCATATTTGTGAAGAAGGATGAATGATTTGCGATAATTTATTTCAATGATATAATCTTTGAAAATTGAACCTGTGAGGATGCCGTGGATATTCTCTCCGACGATGGCGTCAAAATTTATTTTCTTTTCTTTTAAGACAATGCATTGTCGCAATACTGGTAATGATTCCGCAATTTGAATATTTAGTGCTCTAGTCAGTAATGCTGGTATTGGCTGGTTTAGATCAGCACCAAAAATATCGATTTCTTTTAAATAGATGTCTTTGAAAATATCAGTGTATCCTCTATCGATGATTATATTTTGTTCAGCTCCTGTGTCAAAGATAAATGACATGGGCAAGACCCCTTCTAATTTAGCATCAATAATGATAAATGACTGAAC
>JADJVN010000029.1:0-5000 GCA_016710585.1 Saprospiraceae bacterium | reverse complement strand
ACCATTCACATTTATTCCGCAGATATTTCAAAACGGGAGGGCATTCAATCATTGATGACTTATTTAAGAACCTTGAAGATTGAAATTGATATTTTGGTCAATAATGCAGGTGTATTCATTCAGGGTGAGATCAAGTCTTCTTCCTCAGGCAATCTTGAGAAAATGATGGACACCAATATGTACAGTGCATATTATCTGACCAGAGAAATATTGCCTACATTATTGGCAAAGAAGTCTGGATCAATTTTTAACATATGTTCAATAGCAAGTTTGGATGCATATCCAAATGGCAGTGATTATTGTATTTCAAAATTTGCACTTTATGGATTTAGTAAATGTCTTAGAGAAGAACTCAAGGATTCTGGAATAAAAGTTATCTCTGTCTTACCTGGTGCGACATGGTCAGATTCATGGTCAGGAGTGGAACTTCCCGAAGAACGGATTATGCAGGCAAGTGATATAGCCACTATGATGGCTGCAACACTGAGATTAAGTCCATCTGCAGTAGTGGAAGAGATTGTTTTGAGACCACAATTGGGTGATTTATGATGTCAGAGTATCCATTTAAAATCTATACTCCTTTGACTTTTCCAGAGGAAATAATGCTTGAGAGATCTCAATCATTTTACGAATTAATGGATAAAAGGAGAACAGTCAGAGATTTTTCAAATAAGCCGATTGATCATCGCATTATTGAAAATTGTATAAAGACTGCAAATACAGCGCCATCAGGTGCCAATAAGCAACCTTGGACATTCTGTGCGGTAAGTAATCCTGAAATTAAAAAACAAATACGCATTGCAGCAGAGAAGGAAGAGTATGATAGCTATAATGGAAGGATGACTGATGAGTGGCTAGAAGATCTCGCTCCATTGGGGACAGATTGGAGGAAAGAATTTTTGGAAATAGCGCCAGTGCTGATTGTAGTTTTTCGTAGAACTCATGAGCAAGTCGGTGATAAGAAAAGAAAAAATTATTATGTGCAAGAATCTGTTGGACTGGCATGTGGAATGCTCATCACAGCTTTGCATCAAGCGGGACTTGTTAGTTTAACTCATACCCCTTCGCCGATGAATTTTCTTCAAGAAATATTGCAGAGACCTGAAAATGAAAAACCATTTTTATTGATTCCTGTTGGATATCCTGCAGAATCGGTGAGTGTCCCAGACATTCAAAGAAAGCAATTAAATCAAATTTTAGTTAATTATTTATAATTCGAAATGATATTAAGTGATCAGAAAATAAGAGAAGCAATAGCGAATAGAAATATAGTCATTGAGCCTTATATTGAATCGTGTCTCGGGACAAACTCTTACGATGTGCACTTAAGTAAACATCTTGCGATTTATGTAGAGAAAGAATTGGATGCTAAAACGCATAATAAAATAAGTCATTTTGAGATTCCAGAAGAGGGCTTTGTTTTGCAGCCAGGAGTTCTATATCTAGGCGTTACTGAAGAGTATACAGAGACGCATCATGCAGTTCCTTTTTTAGAAGGGAAGTCAAGTATTGGGCGATTGGGGATAGACATCCATGCTACTGCAGGGAAAGGTGATGTTGGGTTTTGTAATTCTTGGACACTAGAGATCAGTTGTGTTCAACCAGTTAGAGTGTATGCCGGGATGCCTATTGGACAATTAATTTATTTTGCAGTTGAAGGTGATATTTCAAATTATTATAATAAAAAACAAAATGCAAAATATACCGAACGAACTCATCTTCCAGTAGAAAGTATGATGTGGAAGAATAAGTTTTAGCTAATAATTTTTTTATAATCAAACAAATATTTTAGTTAAAATTATTTGTTTGATTATAATTTTTTATATCTTTGACACAGTAAGAAGTTTAACATCCAAAAGCCCTTTTGATTAACAACCCATAATATTATTGTAATGAACAGACATCTATGCCTTATTTTTATTTGCCTTTTGGGCAAGTATGGTTTTTCACAGGAATTAATTTATTTTAATGCTGAAGCTCGAATTAAAACTAAAGATTATTTTGAGAGTCAACAAAGCGCTTTGCATTTGTCCGTCAATGATGAGATGAAGCCTAGCTATGAGAATATAGATACCAAGCAAGTAAAGCATCTGAAGTTTCAGCAAATTAGAAATGGCCTACCAATAATCGGAGCCTATTATTTTTTGCATACAAAGGACGATGAAGTGATTAAGTCTCACGGTATTGTTTATCCAGATCAGAATATTGCTACAGAAGCTAGTGTTAGTGTCAATGAGGCAATTGATATCGCTGAACAGCATATCTTAAATGAATTTTTGCAAAAGAAAGAGGCAAACCTATGTAAAGATTTTGATCAGGTCGAATGGAGTAATTGTTATATAGATGTTGATTATCCCAAGATTACAAACCATTTGGCACTTGCTTATGAAATTATCTTGGAATGTAATTCAAGAGCAATCCCGATAAAAAGAAAGTTGTATATAGATGCTATGACATCTAGAGTAATTTTTTCTACAAATTTGATCAAGAATCATGGAGTTCCTGGTAGGGGTCAAAGTAATTACTATGGTGAAGTATCATTTATTCATGATTCCCTTGCGCCAAATAAATTTCAATTGGCTGATAGTACTAGAGGTTATGGTATCATTGTGAAGGATGTAGATACACGGTATGTTGTTCAAGGCGATAAGTCAAATTGGCCTTATCAACTTCCATTGGATAGATCAGCAATTGATGTTTTTTATGCGACCCAAAAATATTATGATTTTTTGAAATCAAGGTTTAATAGGAATTCATTGGATGGACATGGATTTAGATTAAATGCAAATGTTAAGCAATTTTTGTTTAACAATGCATATTGGGATGGATTGGAGACAAGTTTTGGTGGTGGAGATTGTTATAGTTATAATCCATTCACTTATATAGATATTGTAAGTCATGAATTTACCCATGGACTTATTCAGTTTACTGCAGATTTGGATTATTATGGAGAATCTGGGGCACTCAATGAATCAATCAGTGACATTTTTGGAAAGGCTTTGGAATATGAAGTTCATCCTCAAACATTCTCATGGAAT
The DNA here is from genome assembly GCA_016710585.1 of Saprospiraceae bacterium. Lineage (GTDB taxonomy): Bacteria > Bacteroidota > Bacteroidia > Chitinophagales > Saprospiraceae > Vicinibacter. The sequence continues at coordinate 1,962 of JADJVN010000029.1, read as the reverse complement.
TTGGGTGGTAAAGTCTCAAAAGATTCAACAAGTTTTTTTAGAAGTATGAGAAATCCAAATGATCAAATGCATCCTAAATATTATAAAGGAAAATATTGGGAAGACAGTGGTTTTTTTGGAATTGATTTGCATGTTAATAATGGAGTGTTTAATTTCTGGTTTTATTTATTAAGCGCGGGAAAGAATGCAGTTAATGAAAAAAATGTGCGCTATGATGTAAAGAAAATAGGAATTGACAAAGCACTAAATATCGTATACCATGCTTTAGTAAATTATATGCTGCCCAATACAGATTATGTAAAGTTGAGAGAATATACATTAGAATCAGCAAAAGATTTATATAGTGAGAATTCTTTTGAGTATAATCAGGTACTAGAGGCATGGAAAGCTGTAGGAGTTTTAGATAATGTAAATATAAATTTATCCAAGTATCCAAGTTTTCAACCAAGCAATTATTACAATATACGAGTTTGTGAAGATGAATTGCAAAATTATAAATTTACATTTAGAAATACTAGTTTGATTACATATGCAGCAGGGGACAGTTTGGGCATAAAAATTGTAATGCATTATTTTGCATTTGATTCCATAAATTATTCTTTTAAGGATACGATTTATAATGCTGAGGTAGTATTGAAGAATAGTTTACTGCCCGATTCTAACTTAAGCATACATGTGCCACTCAAGTTTCAAAAGGAAATAAAGTATGTCTTGTTTGATGTTACTTTTGAATATTTTATTATTGTCCCATATCTTGGTAATAGGCTTGAATACAAATATAATGGAAGTATTAGGGTGGTGCCAAACACTTTTACGAAGGACAAATTATTTTCGTCTCATTTAGCATATTCTCCCGTTCTAAATAAATGTAATAATTCATACATTAGATATCTTAATTATTATATTTATCCTCACATTTGTGATTTTGGAGAATACAAGTTTGTTCTAGAAATGCAAGGTGAAAATGATAATTTTAAACAAGAGGAATATATTCATTTTGATCCAGCTATTGGCAATGGCGTTTTGACATTTTTTAAGGATGTATACTATTTTGGACATCTTGGAGATCCTGATAAAGTAGTCTTGAATTTGTATTATGAATTGGACAATATAAAGTATCTTATTCATACAGATTCATTATATAAGTATTATTCGAAAAATTTTCCAGCAGAAAAATTATTGACATTTTCAAATTCAACAGATACGAGATATTTTATTACAAATACTGGATTTTTTAGTGATACAGCTGTTATTTCAGGAAGATTCAAGATAAGCAATGATTATACTCAAACCGTAGTGGATAATTGTGTTGGAGTAGATGAATTTTACAATATAACAGATAAGATTGGAAATGATGAGTTTAAAAGCTCGATTGAATTCTGTTCCGATATTTCAACCCTGAAAAATCCATATGTTTCTTTTGACTTACAGTTGTGGAATATTATGAATATTGCCAAAGATAGACCATACACACATTATTTAACTCTTGAACAAGATGGTGTAAAACTTTCATCCAAAGAATTACTTCTACCAATAATGCCAATCAAAAATTTGAATTCCCATTGACTAAAAGTGGTACCACTACTTTGATATTTGAATCTTATAATTATGGTTCATCTACCTTGTTGGACAATATTATTATTTATGACAAACAAACAGTTGGTACTGAGAAAGAACAATTAAAGTATGGTGTGTCTGTACAATACTTGAATGATCATAAAGTTATAATTTACTATCATCCAAATAATGCAGAACCATGGGATCTCTATTTGTTTGATACAAATGGAAAATTAGTTTTGAAACAATTGGTTAAGAATACTTATTGCGAAATAGATATGAAGGATTTTCCAGTTGGAGTCTTTTTAGCTTCTGTAATTCAAAAAGATCAAAAATATAATTCCAAAATAATCAATTTGAAAAGCTAGACTTAAGCTTGTTGAAATGAGTTGCGATTCAATGAAT
>JADJVN010000028.1 GCA_016710585.1 Saprospiraceae bacterium | reverse complement strand
GATACCATATTGCTACGGAACAATATTGCAAGTAAATAGATTAATGATGCAGCAATCATGGTGTTGGGAATTGCAAAAGCAACAATCCTTGTAAGTGGCCACTCCACGATATCGCCATAGCGCTCTGCTTGAGCCCAAGGCATGAATGGACCTATTAAAGCGCCAATGGATACTCCAAGCAAAGGCAACATTGCAATACTTGTTGCACCAATAAATTTCCCAAAATAATAATCTCGTTTTTTGATTGGAGAAGTAAAATAAATTGATACATCCCATGCTCAAAATCTCTATTAGCAGTAGCATTAAGAAATGCTGTAGTCATCAAGAGACATAGTAGTGACATTACACCATAATATTTCTGAACGACAGATGGTGCGTTTTTAAACACTGATCCTACACCTCCTCCAATATTGATATTATCAGAAGATACGGCACCCATGACCAACATTGTATTAATCAATAAAAATATCCATGTCATTGGCGCATTTAACCAATATTTCCATTCATGTTTTATAAATTTCCACATAATATTCCGATGTTTTTGTGTACACTAATTCATTTAATTTTGCAAAACATCTTCGAGATTTTCATCTGCGCGTTGAAATTCATTGCCTAATGGCTGTTCCTGAAAATACATGTATCAATGGTTTTCCACCGACCAATTTATTTGAAATAATTTTGTAGTTGGCATGAAAATTTGATAATTCTGATTTATCCACTTTGCGCTCCCAGACTTTACCTTGATTTTGATCTAATGCATCATCCGTATTTCCACTATACACTAATTTACCTTTGTCCATGATGGCCATTTGTGTACACAATTCTCTCACATCTTGGACGATATGTGTAGAGAGAATAACAATAATATTTTCTCCAATTTCACTAAGTATATTATAAAAACGATTGCGTTCACCGGGATCGAGACCTGCTGTCGGTTCATCGACGATAACTAATTTAGGTGATCCAATAAGGCATTGTGCAATGCCAAATCGTTGACGCATTCCCCACCACTAAAACTGCTTACTGCTTTCTTCGCGTGATCAAGCAAATTTACTTTTTGAAGTAATTGCAGCACCATTTCTTTTCGTTCTCCACTATGTTCAAATCCTTTGAGGATAGCTAAATGATCCAACAATTCAAGCGCCGATGTGCGAGGATATACACCGAATTCTTGAGGCAAGTATCCAAGGACTTTTCGCACTGCATCTTTGTCTTGCAATACATCAATATCTCCCAAATGTGCAGTGCCACTATCAGCTTCCTGCAATGTAGCTAATGTTCGCATTAAAGAAGATTTACCAGCTCCGTTAGGTATATTTGTACTTCTGATGCAGAATGATCAATGATTGAAGTTAAAGTTTGAATTGCTATTGTTGGCGCATCACAAAGTTTATAAAGCGCATGATTTCCAGTCGCAATAGTTTTATTATATTCAAATATTTTAAAGTAATACTTTGTATTTGGTTTTAAATTACTGACTGTACATGAATTTCCAATTCCAGAATAAACGGCATAATTTTCACTGCTTAAATTTGTTCCAAATGAGAATGTCGAATCTGCTTTATATTCTTTTCCATCAAGAGGAAATGCAGAAATCTCATTAGTTGAACAAAGTAATAAACGATGAGTTCCATTTCCTTTCACCCAATCCAATGTGACTGAATTGTTGCTCGTTTTTATGATTTTAATATTAGAACTATTTGAACAAGGATTGAGCATGAGATCATAAGTAGGCCATCCTGTATTGGTAGAAATACAATCCCAAGGAAGCGCATCCAGTTCATTCCAAAAATTATTACTTTGAGCATCGATAATTCGTTTGTTCAACAGTATTGCCCATGTATATTGTCCTGAAGTTCTAGCTATAAAACTTGCTGTTCCATCCAATGCTCCAGTGTGCCACCAATTTTTCGCAGAATTGACGGCCCAACCTTTGGCATAGTTTTGATTATTTAAAGAAGGAGATGACATCATATTGATTGTTGCAGCATTCAATATATCTGTTTTGCTAGCATAGCCGTCTACTGCGACAATTAATTTAACAAGATCACCAGCAGTCGCAATCCATCCACCATGAGCATCCATAGCTTCAATATTAAAGCCACCGTATTCCCATGGTACATTAATTCCAGTGCCATAACAAGATGGGGAGCTCCCACCATTTCCGAGGTATTCCACTTCGCGTTCTTGTTTATCCTTTAATAAATTTTTTGCTAGATGCATATCGCAAATATTAAGAGGTTCTAAAATATTCAATTTTACAAAATCTTCATAGGACATGTTTGATTTGCTTTCGATAATTTCACCCAATACCAAATATCCGATATTGGAGTAGGCATAACTTGTCCCTGGAGTAAAATTTAATCCTTTCTCTAAAAGAAAAATAATTAATGCTTCTTCACTCACAGGATTGCTAGTCTTAGTCATTTGTGTGACATGGAGTGGTGCAGCGATAGGATCACAGCCTCCTCGTTTATAGTTATATGGTGAGGTTGGATTGGGAAAACAATCGACATCGCGATTCCAGCCAGCAGCATGTTCTAAGAGATGTTGTACAGTGATCTGATAAATTCTCGTATCTGTAATTCTTGCTTTAGATATCAAGGGATGATTTTTTAGTATGCCATTCGTGCCAAAACCGAGATCACTAAGTTTTAATTTACCTTGTTCGACCAATTTCATGATCGCTATAGAAGTAATGGGTTTGGACACACTGGCAATGCGAAACAAATGATGCGGCTGAGTGAGTTCTGTTTTAGCTGCATTAGTATATCCAAATGCTCTTAGGTAAACCAATTTTCCATTTTGGTGAGTACAGCTACTCATCCCTGAGACTTGAATACCCGTTTGAGCATGAATGGTGAATGAGTATATTAAACATATAATCATAATATAATTCATTCGAAATCCAGTGATTTTCATTTACTTCAATTTTCAGCAAATATAAGCTTTGGATAGAATTCATTGCAGAAAATATTATTTTTTTAGTTTGCAATTCTTAGGAATTTTTTGAATGGTATTTAAAAACTTTGCAATTTATTGAACTAATTTTATCTGAAAAATAATCGAATATATTTGGAAAGATTTTAAATCAATATACTTGAAAAATTTAAAATCAGAAAAAAATAATATTGTTAAAAATTAAATAATATGCAATAAAATATAAAATTTTAAGTTTTTTACTTATCTTTGCAACATGAAAAAAATGATTTGTATAAATTGGCATGTGTGTTCTATAAGTGGACATGTTAAGCTATTATACAATTAAAGAATAAAAATTTTTTAGTAAAAATGGGCTTATAAAAATAAGCCCATTTTTTTGCGTGAATTTTATTCATCACTTAAATTTATATGTATATGAAAACGGATTTATTCTTGTTAGGAGCTGAAGTGCTGAAGTATTTTGGATTTTTTTATGTCATTAGAGCATTTTTAGTGAGCAGAAATCTCATGTATGCCTCTACGATGCATCAATCCTTAGCAGCAAAACGTAAACTTCCAATAATTACCAAAACATGTACAGATTGCAGTACTATTGATAAATATTTGCATTTGATTGATATGGATTTATTTTTTTTCAAGCATAATTATTTGCCACAAGATTTGATCGATGAGTGGATTTTGCAGACATTACATGTGATACCCGCTTTTGATAGCCATGGCAGATGTATTAATTTTGAAATTTGCAATATTTATCTTGAAAATTTTGATCAACTTATAAAACAGTATCCTAAAATTAAATACTATTTTACTTTGAAGACTAAGGAAAAATTAAAACCGAATTCCAAAAATCAAGTAGAATCCTATTATTCATTAAGCAAATTATTGGGTTCTAAGTTGAGAAAAAGAAGAAGCTTTTTTAGATCACTTAATGCAATGGGTTTGATTTAAATTAAAATGATATATCCTAGAATTGTTCGAATTTTTATTGGAACAATTCTGGGATTTATTTTTTTTTATTCGATATTTCTAATATAAACCAATTTGAGTTCATAATACTATTCTCAATTATCATTATTTTTTTTGTATTTTTACCAATATGAAAGCAAGACAATTTATCTGGTTTAGTTTGGTATTATTTGCCATAATCCAAACTCCTGTTTCAGGACAAGCATTACCTGAGCTGCCTCATACTTTTTCAATCATAACCAAATTGCCAGATTTACAAAATTTTACCATCAAGACAGTAGGCCCTGTAAACAGAGATTATAAAGATCTACAACAAGCAATTGATGCAGCCCAAGGCAAAAGTTTGCTCGTTTTGGATGCGGGTGCTACATTTAAGGGAAGCTTTAGATTGCCCAAGAAAAGTATAAATTCTTGGATTATAATTACTTCTTCTGCAATGGCAAATTTGCCTCCCGAAAATCAAAGAGTTAGACCAAGTGATGCAATGAATATGCCTAAAATAATGACAACAAATCTTTCTGGTCTGCCTACATTTTATACAGAACATGGAGCCTCTCATTATAGACTCATGGGTCTTGAAATTACTGCAGATACAGCAGTGAAGGAAAGTTATGGCTTAGTACAATTGGGAAATGGATTTAATTCATCTATTCAGAATGCATTATCACAACAAGCTCGACAAATTATCATCGATAGATGTTATATTCATGGACATTCCTATGGGAATATAATGAAATGTGGAGTGCGTTTAGATTGTGCAGAATCTGCAATAATAGACTCCTATATTTCTGATTTTCATAGTATAGGTTATGATGCTCAAGCAATAGCTGGAGTTAATGGATCTGGCCCATTTAAAATTATTAATAATTATCTGGAAGCAAGTGGGGAGAATTTATTATTTGGTGGTGGCGCACCCAGTATTCCTGATCTAGTGCCATCAGATATTGAGATCCTGCGCAATCATTTTTATAAACCTTTCTCATGGCGAACAACTGATCCCAATTATCGTGGAAAACATTGGACTATAAAAAATTTATTTGAGTTAAAAACAGGAAAGCGAATATTATTAGATGGAAATATATTGGAAAATTCTTGGGCCGACTTACCTATAGGGCAAAGTGGATATGCTATTTTACTCACAGTAAGAAATGAAGATGGCAAATCCCCACAAGCAGATATTTCGGATGTCACGATAAGTAATAATGTAATTAGAAATTGCGGGGCAGGTATTAGCATTTCTGGACATGATGATAATACATACCCAAGTATTAATTCTCGTCGCATTCAGATTTTTAATAATTTGTGTTATAATCTCAACGGCAGTCTTTATGGTGATAATAATATTTATGGTCCCAATGATGGGGTATTTATAAAAATTGGTGACCCACAAGATATTATTATTGATCATAACACTTGTCTTCAGACAGGTGCTATTACTTGGATATATGATACGATTTATAGTTTTAAATTTACCAATAATATATTTAATTGTACACTATCGAAAGGCGCATATCAAGGTATTTATGGACCAGGATTTGCGCGAGGTGGTAATAAAGTCATGGCAGCTTATTTGCCCAATGTTCGAGATGATAATCATTTATTTGATCGCAATGTTTTTATACAGGGTTCAAGTCTAGATTATTCAAATTATCAAACAAAAAGTACCAATTATTTTCCTGTCTCAATAGATCAAGTTGAATTTACAGACCCTAGTAATGCTTCATCTGATTATCATAGTTTTGTGCTCAAAGCGAGTAGCTCTTATTCTAATAAAGCCATCGATCAAACAGCTATTGGAGTGAATTTTGCAAGACTGGATTCTGCACAAAATAGTAATTATTATGATTGCAAAATAACAAATACTAATGAGGAAAGAATCGCTTTAAAATGGCAAGCTTTTTTTACTTCAGACCATTCTCTATATCTTAGATTTGAGGAGATAGAGGCTCAGAGATACTTGGTCAGTATCTTTGACATTTCAGGAAAAAGTCTATGTTACCAAATTATTTCTAAATCTGAATCGAGTATTCAGATCCCAACGCTACCAGTTGGAATCTATTTTGTATCTGTTTCTAGTTCCTTTGGAATCTTTTCAAAAAAGTTAATTCAAGCATATTAGAACTATTTCAATAAAGTATTTTGATTATTTTATAGGATTGCAGTATAATATATTGTAATAATTTTATAAATAAATTAACTTTGCACAAGCAACTTAACCCAGTTTATCGATTAAACCAATTTGACTTAATGCGACGAAAAATTCTTGACATTTCTTGCCTTCATTGCAAATCAAGAGTACACACTATTTTTAAGGGTTCAAACATTGAAGAAGAGGAGGAACTCAACAGAGTAAAGTCTTGCAGTTTATATAAGAAAGGTCAATATATTTTTACTGAAAATGCTTATCCATTAGGCTTATATTGTATTAACCAAGGGAAAGTGAAGCTTGCAACTATGGGAAACAATGGAAAAGAACAAATCTTACGATTATCTAAAGATGGCGATATCTTGGGTTATCGCTCATTATTATCTGAAGAAAGATATCATTGCAGTGCTATCGCTATGGAAGATTGTTCTATTTGCTTTGTTCCAAAAGACATGCTATTTAAAATGTTACATGAAAATTCTAAAATAAGTATAGAATTATTAAAACTATTGGCAAGTAATCTGCGACAAGCTGAAGAACAAATTATCTCTATGGCGCAGAAAAATGTGCGAGAGAGAGTAGCTGAGGCATTATTATTTTTCAAAGCGACTTATGGATTGGACTCTGAGTCAAATGCTTTAAATATTAACTTTAATCGCGAAGAGATAGCTGATTTTGTTGGTACTTCTACCGAATCAGCGATTCGCTTGTTGGCAGAATTTAATAATGATGGAATAATAAAATTGGAAGGAAAAAAAATTATTATTGTAGATTTGAAAAAATTAATTAAAACTGCTGATCTGTTTTCTTGAAAACATGATATTTATCATAGTTTTTGAGAGCACTTTGTCTTAAAGTTTACAATTATTTAATTTAATTTTGTATTAAAATAATTAAATGAATTCTATTGTAATTAATTATGAGAAAAAAATTGAAAAATTACACCAAGAGATCTATCCTCAAATCTCAAAACTATTACATGATATTCACGACGGAAGAAACTTATTAGATTATACTGTTTTAGAAGAAAATATTTCTTTACTTTCAGATGAATTTCTCTCACTTTATAAAATAGAGTCAAAACTTATTTTTCCAGCAATATTGGCAGCGCTTAACACAAATGAATCAAGCGTTTATGCTCCTAATTTCACTGAAATCATTCAGCTAATATCAAGTAAAGAAGCTAAAATTGAAAAGTATTTAAATTCTATCAAACATGTGACTGAAGGTCATCAAGAATTTGATGGCGATATTAAAGAAGAAGTCATGGATTTAATTAGAATCTTTAAAGATGATTATTTTCCATCAAAGCACCAGTGGACAGAACTACTATTAAAACTGGTTCCTAAGCTTGATAACTCATCTGAAATATCCAGTTGATTCTGCCTTTATTTTGCAACTTAATAAAGGATAATTATTCGTTTCCTAGTTTTACTATTTTAACCACTAAGTAAACTAGATAAATTAAAGTTGCCCAAATCCCAATAGCAATAGAATAAGCCAATGTAAGCAACCAATAAGGTGTTTTGAATCGAGTTGACCATAGTGTTCTTTTTTCGAAAAATGTAGAATCAACTTGAGTAGCAATACCCCAATTCACTATTTTCTCTGTAGATAGATTTCCAAAGTTTTCATTCTCTTCGACTTTAGCGATGAGTGTGATATTGCCATTCTCATCACCCGGAATTTTATCTTTTTTAAATTCTGCTACAACAGTCCCACTAGAGTCTGTTGTATAGCTTTGTTCATCAGCTGACGGAAGGATTCCTCCGACTCTTTTTATTCCCAATTTCATCTCCACTTCATCAGCAGGAAGCCATTTATTTTCGACTAATTTTGTTACTATTGCTTTGATACTTTTTTGCCCTTCATCGGAAGTAAAAGTATCAATTTCTATTTTTGCTTTATTTATTATAAAGTCGGAAATTATTTCTTTTTCATTTTCTTCAACGATGAAAGTGTGCTCTGAATTATTATTCCATGATTCCTTTAGAGAAATGGGGAGAAATAGTTTTGCTCTACCTGAATTATCAGTCTTGATGGCAGATATTAAATTTGAACTGTCATTAGTATTTAAAAAAACTTTATATTCTTTATTTGGTAAAGGTGTAAGAATCTTGGCTTCTTTACGATTTGCTTCTAGAATAAGATATTGGAGATTATTATTCTCATTGTAATAATGAAGCTTAACTACTTCTTCTTGCGCACTTAATTTGGCTCCAAAAAAGAAAGTAATAAGAAGCGAAAAGTATAGTATTTTGACTTTATTTATGTTTTGCATTTTCTTCAGTTATTGTTTCTTGAATTGGAATAATTGGAAATATCCTTGCAAAAAAAGTAATGAATAAAAGTACCCCAGCTAATGAACCCATAGCAATGGCCCATTCCTCCCAACTTGGGAAATAGTGTTTATATGATTCTGGAATATCTTGCATAGGAAGAAAAGGATTCAAAAGTGTTGGAGTTACAATCAAATAACGTTTGAACCAAGCTCCTACCACAATCATAGAACCAATAATAAACATTGGAAACGGTTTTCTTCCTTTTTTAAAAATAAGCGTAATTATTGGAATGATCATTCCAATGATTACAGCAAACCAGAACATGGTAGAAAAATCACCAGTGAATAATTCATTTAAATGCTTCTCCTCAGCTTTTTTCATCTTGAATGCTGGAACCAGATATTCATTCACATTAAAGTATAAATAAATGAGACAAAGCAAAACTACAATTTTGCCCATCTTTTCAAAATGTTGTTCTGTAATATATTTTTCTAACTGATAGTATCTTCTAAAAATATACATGGCGACTACCACACCACCAGAACCAACCAAAAAGGCGCCAGAGATAAAATAAGCACCAAAGTTGGTACTATCCCAACCTGGACGATAAGTCGTAGCAAACAACCAAGATGTGACAGTGTGAATACAGAATGCTACAGGAATAATGAGTATGCAAAGTATTTGTATTGCTCTATTGCTTAATGCTATCTGTAATCTGCTTCCAATCCAAAATGAACCTAGTAAGGAATATAATTTATTCAACCAATTTGGATTCTTATCTTTTTGTTGCAATAATATTTTTAAATCTGGGAGTAAAGGAATGTATAGTAATAACAAGCTTATAAAAAAATAGGTGCCAATGACGATAACATCCCACATGATTGGTGATTGGATGCGTCCATGTAAAAATAAATTCATAAATCTTTCTGGACGACCCATGTCGACAACAATAATTATTGATGCAAAAGTTATTGCAGAAACTGCAATAATTTCAGCAATCCTAGTTAAAGGTGTACTCCATTCGACATTTATTAACCGAAAAATAGCCGTGATAAGTGAGCCTACTAAACTTATAGCAACAAAGAATACAAAGTTTGAAATGTAGATACCCCATGACACATAATCTCTCATGTTTGTGACTACAAGCCCATAACGAAGTTGTCGATAATATGCATACATTCCAAGAATGCATATTGCCACCAAAATGGATGTCCACAACATTCCTCTTTTGCCAAATTTTTTTGGTAGAAGATTTTGTGTTATAATAGAATCACTTAATTCATTTGAATTTTCCACGATTTATTTTTGAATTTTTCACTCTGTTGTTTCTGGTCTAGCATTTTCTAAGCCTTCCTCAAATGGGAAATTTCTATTCACAGGAGGTAAATAATATACACTTGGTTTTGTACCCAAATCTTCCATTAATCGATATCCAGCTTTATCTTTTATTAATTCAGAAAATCTAAAAGTTTCAGCGCCATTTGTAACTGAATCTTCGTTCATATCGCCGAATAGAAATACACCATTAGGACATGATGACACACAATGTGGTAGTTCACCTTGTCTGGTCATATCGGGACAAAAATCACATTTGCCTACAGTTCCTTTTTTCTGCGGCATACTGCTTTCACAGCTATAATGTTTCTGAGCAACTTCTTCAGTTAGGATTGGTTCCTCCCAATTAAATACGCGAGTTGAATAGGGACATGCAGCCATGCAAAATCGGCAGCCTATACATCTATCACTATCTATCAATACGATACCATCTTGCCTTTTAAATGTTGCATCAACAGGACATACCTTAACACATGGTGGTTCGTCACAGTGCATACATGTAGTTGGTTGCCAGTATGGGGCAGTATGGTCGGAATCCTCCATACTCAAGACTTTGATCCAACTCTGTCCTGGATGTAATTGATGCATATGATTGCAAGCTGATTGGCACTTTTTCAAATTTTTGCATCGAGCTAAGTCAATTACCATTACAAACTTTTTGCCAGGAATTCCTCTTCGCTCTTCTTCATTGGAAATTGGCGGCATGTCGGGAACAGGCTTTAAATACGCTTTGTCTATTTCGATAACTTCACCTGTTACAGAAAGTAGTTTTACTTTTTCACCAGTCAATTGAAAATTTTCCTCTGAATCAAATGGATTTTTTTTCTCAGCGCAGCCAACAAGGGATGCAGAAGCTAACAGGCCTTTGAATAAAAAATCCCTCCTTGAATTATCACTCATATATGTTTATTTATTTGATGATAAATTGTTGTAGTTCTTCATTGCTTATTTTTTTTCCATTACTGGCAATTAAGTCTTTTTTAATTTCCACTAACTTCCCATCTTGAGTAAGCATTTTAATAGTTTCATTTTTCTTACTTCTGTAAAAGCTAAAAATTTTAACAAGTGAAGCACTTGCAACTAAAGCAGCACCAAGTTTTAGGAAATTTTTTCTGGAACTTAATTTTTGATTTAATTTCATGATTATTTTTTTTGTTTTGATAATTCTTTCATGAGGTTATCATGCAACTACATGAGTATGTAATTGCATGATAAAAAGATTTGAATATTTCAAATTAAAATAATTGCCTTAAACTTAAGTTTGTACAATTATTTTTTCATTGTCCTCATGAAATTTACCAACTGCCATCTGTCTTCTTCATCTGGTAGCTTCTTTTTAAATGAAGGCATATCTTTTCTTCCTTCACTGATTTTGAAAAACAACGCACCATCTGTTTGATCTTGAACAATCGCTTTAGAAAAATCCCCAGGTTCAGTCTTTAGCTGTGCAGATTTGGATTCGTCGCCCAATCCTTTGCTGCCATGACAAGATTTGCAATGGGTATTCCAAAGCGTTTTACCTGCAGCTATTGAAGTAGCATTGGAGCTAATTGGATTTTTCTTGTTTTTTGCTGCATCAGATACTACCCAAGGTTTTTGAGGATCTCCTTCTGTTTTCATTGTAAAACTAGCAGTAAGGATGATTGATGCCACGATAAAAAGAAATACAGTTTTTTTCATTTTTTTTAGTTTTATTTTGATCCTATTTTTTTTAGTAATTCCACAATCTACTTATGTTAAAGCCTAATACATATTGGCTTTTCATGTAATCGTTTTGATTGAATAAATTATTACTTTGAGGAACGATTCCATAATAATTTCCAGCGAATATTTGAAAATTATGTGCGCTAGTTGTTTTTTCAAATCCAAAACAAAGGTTTGGATGTGGGTTATTAGTTGGATGAGCAGTTAAAGCTTGATCATAACCAAAATTTAATGCAGTACTCTCTGATAATTTATACCTAATCATTGTAGAAATTGCGATATGCTCATTTTTCATTTTATTTTTAATGTCACCATTACTATTGACATAACCCTCAATATTGTTAAACCATGATAAACTTGGAGCAACTTGTATTGACAATTTTTCAGTTATTTTTCTTGCAATAATTAATTGATTAAAATATGAAAAGCGATGTACATTATATCTAAAATAACTACCATCTCTACCATCGATAACCATATTTCCAAAATAGCTTATGCTGACAGGAAATTTTGTGGGAGTTTGCTTAATCAATGCATATTTTAAATGAATATCAGTTTGCATTCTGTCCTTTGTGATTCCAGCTCCGACCAAGAGATTTTTAATCGGCACATAACTTAGCGCTATTCTAATATTTGATGGCGCAAAAAGTCCAAATAAATCTTTAGCACCATTATTGATTGTGCCAAATCGATGTTGAATATCCATTTCAAAGGTACCTTTTATTGGAACGATGACAGTTTGATTATCTAAAAGTACTGCACTTTCAAAAGTATTTTTTACTGGTTTTATTTTGGTTTCCGTAGACTCGGTGGATAATTCTGCTGGATCTTGTGCATTCAATCGAGTAGAAATGAACACTAGCAAAATTAGGCATGATAGATAGACGGAAATATTTTTTATTTTATTTTTCATACTACTTTTTTTAATTGTTATTTGCACCTTGTTTTATCCAAGCAAGAATGAGCGCATTGTATTCACTATTCGAACCACTTATTGGCATTACAGCTCCTTTATTTCCTAACATTTTTTGATAAAGAAAACTACTTGAAGGTTTGCTTTTACTATAGTAGCTGCCACTCGTAAGTACGTTATAGGCATTGCTTGCAGAGAGATCAGGCTTTAGTCCTCCTGCTGAGTGGCAGCCGCTAGTATTGCAACTTTTATTAAAAATTGGGACAATATCTTTTGAAAAGCTAACTGTACGTGTGACTTCAGCTGCTTCCTCTATAACAGTTTTATCTTTATAACAACTAACTAATAAAAAGATAGATCCACATATTATTAGAAATGCCATTCTTGATTTTGATTTGAGCATCATATTGGATTTTATGTGAAATATAAGTTGTTAAATTTTATTTTTTAAATTTCAAAACCAAATTTGGTTTGATACCATGTTGATAATTTGATTTGTTGAAAATTCCAACACCGAATATTTGATCTTCCAAACTTGAGAAGTCAACATCTTGTCTATTAGTATCCGCTGTCTTTAAAGCTCTTTTGAATTCAACTATCCAAGATGAACCTGTATATACAGCAGCGCAAGGAATTTCTGCACGAGTTCCAATTAATGGAATCGCTAAGTAACCTGGGATTGATTTTGCAGCTGTTGGACCAAAAGCAACGTCGCCAGTTCTTTGATAGTCTGTTCCAATATTTGGATCTATTGTACTGCCATCATTAAGGGTTAATGTACCATTAGTACTTACAGCGACTACTTTCTTCGCATTACCACTTGTAGTATCACTTGCTAGGACAAATTTTGCAGCCGCTACATTTGGTATCACCCAGATTGGAACTGCTACACTTGCTCCAGTGCCATCTAATTTTAAGTTTTGAGAATTATTTACTTCACCCTGTGCTGGAGATGATGTATAGTTTGGACGGTAAGGCCACGTTGTAGATTTTGTACCATCTGGAACAATCCCGTCTACGTGTCTACCATTTGCATTTCCACCAGTTAAATTGGTGATAGCTTGTCCTCCTGCATAATCTTGGTATTGATCATCCATGAAGTATAGACTTGGATCCTTGCTGATATAACCTAAACGACCCCACCACATATCGATTTTTTCATTTGCGCCATTGGTGTAGTGATTTCCATTTTCTCTATTGGAATTCATCACAGGAGCAGTTGCAGTAGGCATTGGGTTCAAGACTGCAGAATAATTTAAGAATGGAGTAAAAATATGGCAACTAGCATAACAACTTTGAGTTGCGAATTTTGGAGTTGAATGATCAACATTCCACAATAATGCAAGTTTATCTTCTCCATAACACTCTCTCACTAAAGATCCATTAGCGTCAAATGAAACATTGGATGGTTCTCTTTGCCAACCCGTTTTTCCAGTAACATTCAAGGCTGGATTAAAATACCATGGTGCTACATTTACACTATGTGTAGCATCTGCATATTCTACTAGAAAGTAAACATTCTGATCATCATACATAGATCTTAATGTTGCAGGGTATTTAGCTCCAATATAGCCAGAGAACATTCCATTTCCAGCATCTGGCACTTCAGGAACTATTTTGAGTTTTGTAGCACTATTCCATATATCTTCAATAGTACCGTCAATAGTTGGAGCAGTACTAGTCTTAGCACAAATAAGATCTGTTTCTTCATTAGTTGTAGCAACATCTAATATTTGGTTTTCTTTGGTACAACTAGCAATATAGCCTATAGCTAAAATAATGGTTCCCATCACCCAGAAATACTTTGATTTAATCATTTTCATAAAACTTATTTTAAAATTTAAATAATAGATAGAAATCCTTTATTGATTTCAAAGTCAAAGGTATTATACGAGATAGAAGAGGCTTATGAGTATGCTTAGTCAGAAGTATGATATTTATCATGTTTTGGGACATTAAATTTCGTTAATTTTGAATTTTAGGGTTCTATAGCTAGCTGTTTAAGCTCTTAGTTCACAAAGTCATGATGAGTCATCAACTGGGATGACTAAACCAAATAAATTCAACTTTAATCTCTTGGCAAATCCATACCATGTCTTTGACAAATTACAGTTGATTGAATAATGTCGAATTTATTAACCAATTCTTGGTGGCATGGTAATTTTCAAGAGTAATTTTTAAAGTATATAATCCAAATAATTCTCTTGATCTATTACATTATATTTACTGTCTGGATATGCAGCAGCAAATTCTGTTGGTATTTTGAATTTATGTGGTGCCCACTTATATTCATAAGCTTGAATTTCTTGCTTTGCTATTTCTATTCTATCAATTTCTTGTTTGGTATATGTCAACATTTATAATTTCAACGCTAAAAATGACGGTATTTAATTGAATTCCGTCAGTTAAATGACGGAATTCAATAGAATTGCGTCATTTAGTCGATAGAAATTGTTGGAATTGCTTCAATTTTTCTATAAATTTCAAAAAAATAGACGCAAAATGGTCATAAGATTCTTTGCAAAGCAGCCTATAAAATCTTTATTTCTTTTGGCTTTCATGATGACCATGATGATGATGTACTTCCATAACTTCTATTTCTTGATTAGGGTTTAGAGAATTAGTTTCAGGTGATTCAGTTTCAAGTGGTATCAACTCCAAAGGAGGTATATTAGTATTTAAGGTATTTTCATTTTCCAAATTGTCTTCCATTTTCAAGTTATTATGAAAGTTTTTAATTGTTTCTAGAATTAATTGCACTTAATGTGTTTATTATTTTTCATATATTATCTTAAGCTCATTGACTATTTGTATGTATGCTGAACCAACCTTAGAAAATAGTTCCAGAGCTAATAATTCTGATAAAGCCACATCATCTGTCTTAGGTGAAATTGCGGAATCTTCTTTACGTGGGATTATTTGGAATTTAATATATTCGCATTGTAATTTGATTTATCGTACTTATGTTTCAGTTTCCAAACCATTGCAATAATGCGCCGAAGAAAAAATTCTTAATTGATTTATTTCATGCCTTTTATTCTAAGAATATGGAATGGCTAACTTTAAACTTAAAAATGCTTCGAAATACTGATCGTGAGAAAATGTTTGAAGATGTAAAGAACAATAAATTTTGGAATGCTAAAACAATGGAAATTGATTCAGTGATTACTCATGGTAAAGAGGCATGTGTTTATGGTAGGCTTAAGTTAAGGACGGGAGAAGATTTAGTGTTTTGCGAGGTCTTCATTTTTACTAGCGCGGGATCAAGAGTAATCGATACTATTCATAGTTATCAAGGTTTTTGAGAGCCAGCATGAGAAACATAAATGCCTTAAATTCAAATTCCAATTTGCTGAGATAATTGAAACAAGATTTTGGATTAAATTTCAATATATTATGTGTATTCACCAAAAAAGCACTTATTTGGTGATCATATTCACCAAAAAGATGTATATTTGGTGAATAATTCAAATTTTTATGATACAGCGTTCAATTTTAGAACTCATTCAAAAGCGATTATTCAAGGGAAAAGCGATTATTCTAATTGGTCCGAGACAAGTTGGAAAAACGACTTTACTCAATCAATTGTGTAAAGAAAATAAGCTTGAATATTTATTTTTTAATGGCGATGACCCTATTGTACAACAGCAATTGAGTACAGCGAATACACAAGGACTTAAGCAACTCCTAGGCAATTATAAAGTCATATTTGTTGACGAAGCACAGAGAATCCAAAACATCGGATTAACACTCAAACTTATTACTGATCAAATGAAAGATATTCAAATTTTGGTTAGTGGATCATCTGCATTAGAGGTATCAGGCTTAATAAACGAACCTCTGACAGGACGCAAATGGGAATATGTGCTTTATCCTATTTCTTGGGTTGAATTTGTCCAATATAGAGGATATCTGGAAAGCTTACAACAATTGGAACAAAGGCTCATACATGGAATGTATCCCGAAGTGATTACCCATCAAGGAGAAGAAAGGTTAATTCTTCAACAGCTTATGGGAAGTTATTTATACCAAGATATATTGTCAATATCTGGAATTAGAAAACCTGAGATATTGGATAAATTGCTTCGCGCATTAGCGTTGCAATTAGGTCAAGAAGTTTCATATAATGAACTCTCTAATTTACTTCAAATAGACAAAAACACTGTTCAAGAGTATATTCGTTTATTGGAAAAAGTATTCTTAATATTTAGATTACAGCCATTGGCTCGCAATCTCAGAAATGAAATTAGCTCGACGCGCAAGATTTATTTTTATGACAATGGCATTCGTAATGCAATCATTGCCAACTTTAATGAAATTTCATTGCGTCAAGATGTTGGCGCACTATGGGAAAATTTTTTGATCTCAGAAAGAATGAAGACAATGCATTATCAAGAACAATGGGTCAATCCCTATTTTTGGAGGACTAGTGCTCAACAGGAAATAGATTATGTTGAAGAACGCAATGGAGTCTTACATGCTTTCGAATTCAAATGGAGCTCCAATAAAAAAGTCAAAATTCCTAAGTCCTTTATTCAAGCATATCCAGAAGCAACTGCTTCAATTATTAGTCCTGATAATTTTTTTGATTTTGTGAGTGGAAAAATATAGTAAGGTTTGGCAAAATGAAAGCTGAAGATCTCATTTTGAAGGTTCATACTTCTTTGATTGCTCACAGCTTGATCCTGCGATTTAATATATCTGAAATTTATAATTCCTATCTGCATTGAATTGCCAAGCATGATTTATAGTTTATAATCTTTTGCTCTTTTAGAAATATCTGGATCATTAATACTTGGATGATTTTTTGCTGTGCCGTAATACTGTGTATTCTCAAACATGATCAGTGATTGATCGTAAATTAAAAATAATGTAGAATTTAATTTACCATCTCGATATGCAGCTTCAATATAGCTTCCAAGCTCAGTCCAAGTTTGCTTATATGTATCTCTATTTTTAAGATTGTGAACAATTATTAGTTCAGCCTTTTGAGCATCTATTCCAAAATCATAAGGATTAGGAAACCTATTTGTTAATTTACATAATTCCTTTATTTTCTTAATATTTGAATAATCATCCTGATCCCATGCTTTTAAAAAACAATTGCTATCTGGTTGACATCTAAGAATATTCAAGTTTCTGATATTCTGATCAATTTGAAATATTTTCATTAGTTCTACATTGATTTGATTCTCAACATAATGATTTTTTAACCATAAGAGGTGGTACTTTTTAGATATGTCCATTGACCATTTCAGTAAATTTTTATGTTTCACATTGTAAATGAAATTGTTGGGATAAAGTGTATCTATGACATCTAAAGTATATCCAAAATCTCTTACAAATTTTTGGAAAATTATTTTATAGCTAGAAATATCTTTTTTGTCAAGACTTGTTGATAGGAAAGTGATATAACAATTTGGATTTAAATTATTCTTATTCTTCAAGAAGTAATTTTTTGCTTCAGCATAGTTTTCCTTTAGTTTTGTTTGGATTGAATCAATATAAAATTGATTTATTGGATTTTGTCCAGTTGCAAAAGGTGATAGATTCGAAATGAATATTAAAAATAAAATGAATCGCTTCTGACTAGCTGATAATAGTTGATTAACTGTTTTCATCTTTGAATATTTAAAGTAAATTTGAGAAAAATTATCAAATCAAAGCGAGATTTATTTATCAGATTCAGATATTTGTTCAAGAATTCGCTCAAGTTCCTCTAAAGCAATATTTTTTCTAATGATTTTACCTTCTTGATCTAAAAGAAAATTAGTTGGGAAGTAATTTATACTTTCTTTACTAGCTTGTATGCCATTCAAATCTAAATATTGAACCCAGTTTAGCTTATAGTCATTGATTCTCTTTTTCCATAAATATAGATATTTTTCACTATCTACAGAGATGTTTATTAAAGCAAGAGACTTTGCAGAATATAATGAATCCAATTTTTTGAGCTGTGGGATTTTCTCAATGCATGGTTTGCATCGACTGAACCAATAATTTATTAATGTGTATTTTGAATCGGTTATCTCCAAATTTCTTTCATTCAAGAAAGAATCCTTCAAAATTAAAGTTGGAAATTTCTGCCCTATTTTAATTTTTCTTTTAGATAAATCATTCTGAAGCTGAATCCATAGTTTTTCAGTTTTTATTCTGGTTGAAAAATTTGAGGCTATTATATCAATCATGGGGCTATGGCCATGTTCACTTAGATCGTAAATGAGTAACCATAATGCAACGTATGAAGTCGGATTAATTTTTACATATTCATTCAAACGATTTTCGAATCGATCTAAATCCTTTGAGATAAAACTAAGAACATCCGATTTTTGATTACTTTTATTTGCGTCCAATAAAAAAGGAATAAATTGATGATGATATTCATACTGAGTTTGATTATAATAATTTGGAGCATGTTCAATTGAATCAATCAAGATAGAATTGGAAGAAGTATCTAGAAAATAAAAAGAGGGTCTATATATTCTAAAGTTTTTTTCACTCAAATATTTTATCCTATACATAAGAGGATATGACATCTCTAAAGTAAAATCGAAGCTGCCATTTTCTATAGGGCAACTAATCATTGGAACATGATAATAAACTTCTGGAATCGTGGATGAGAAAATATAAATTGAGTCTCCGTTCATTTTATTTTCTAGAATTCTACCTTGATAGTGGAAACTATTGCTTTGAGAAAAAATGTTGCACCAATTGACTAAAAAAGCAAAAATAAGCCATGACCTCAGAGTAAATTTTGAATACATCCCTGATAAGCGATATGTGTATAATCCTAAAAGGGAAACAGGATATTTATTCTTCAATTGTAACATTAATAATTTCATATGAAAATATATTTTTTGCTTTTCGAGAACATATTGTCTTGAATTGTTTAGATTTTGCCAACCTTAGGTAAATTTAGAATATATTCCTGGAAGTTTTAATATTTTATAGAAACTTATTTATGCTAATCCCAACGACAATGCCTATTCTGCAACAAAAGTAAAGAAATGATATCATGTTACATTGACCCAAATACTTGCGACTTGATGAAGAAAATAGTGAGTCAGTTTTGTTAAGTCCCTATGGGACATGGGAATTTTTCATTGTTTTTACCTCTATTTAGTTCCTACGGAACAAAAAGAAGGAGTTGATTTTTTTCTATAATTTTTTGAAAAATCCCAACGAAGGCTAATATTAAGAACAAAATTTATTTAAGTAAATTCAGTGTTAAAGCAACAATTAAGCAGAACTACTTGCTCATTACGCTCTTTTGTAAATTCAATTGTCATTTTTTAACTAATTGACTAATTTTCTCATTAATATTTTCATTTGCAAATTTGCACATTATGCACATTTGCAAATTCATTTTCTAATTATCACATTAACTCATTCTCACATTAGCTCATTTAAAAAAAATACCCAATCCTAAACTCACCAATCAATTCTAAATTCCTAAAAATTGTCTCTTTGCTTCCAAATAAATATCCTGGAAAATAATATTGACTGTCATTATAAAGTACATTGCGACCTTCAAAATATTTTCTCAGCCCTAGTCCTGGTGAGAATCCAAATCTTTTGATATGGATATTTATTCTGAACAAATTATCTATACTCCAATGAGTAGAATTCGTCAGTGTGGCTACATTGGGATCTAGTATCATATAATTTAAAGCAGCTTTGTAGGAAGGAATAATTTTCTTTGATTGTACATTCCAATAATACTGATAGAAGATACTCGAAGTGTATAAGTTTGATTGGAATGGTGACTTCGGCGAAAATATAAACTTCGTACTTGTTACGAATGGAATTCGCTCATTGATATTATGTTTATATAAACATCCCAGAGACAATCCAAATCCATGAATTTTGCTCTTCGAAGTATTGTAAAAATTATACTGATAGTCAAGGGCTAACACTCCTGGTGTAGGCAGTTCTGCAGATATTAAATGCTTGTATGTTTTATCAGGAATTTGTGCATGCAGCATAGAATAACACAAGGAGAGAAATAAAATCGTAGGTATTAATTTTTTATGTATCATATATTATTTTTGTAAATCATTATGTCAACCAAATGCACGAATTATAATGCATATAAGGCTGATAGGTTATGATGAATCAAAATTAGTATCTTTATCCCAGAATGTTATTAGATTGGATTTTAAAATTTTGTTAAATTTGAAGAATTGAATGTTAGTTTTTATTCCTAAAGATGTCAATGTGGAACACCTCAAAGCTTATAGTAAGCTACTGAAAATGCCTGTAACCAGTTTTTTACCTGATGCTATTTCCTTGGTTCAAATCTCTCATGGTGAAGGGCATAATATTAATTCAATTGTAAATTATCATCACAATACTATTGATAAACAGCCTAAAGACTACCATCGAATTTTTAGGGAAAGAGGTCAATGGTTCAAGATAAGAATTATAAGCTAAAAACAGATTTGCTTCTTGGATTGCTTTTTTGAATTAAAAATTCAGAATGTATTGTATCGAAGTTTTAAACTTCGACAATCGGAGATTAGTTATAAATTAGAATTAACTATTAGATCATTTTGGTCTAAGTAAGATTTAAAATTTGTTAAATTCATGGAACTTCTTAAACTATCAATTTTTAAAATGTCAATTATTGGAAATAATACTTTTTTATTATTTGAAATAAAGTATTGCGTTCCATATTGTTGCTTTCCAGTTAACTCAATTAAGCATTTATCTATTAGCATTGCATAATAATACTTTTCTAATTTTTCTTTTTGAACCAAATTTCTAAAATAAATTATAAAATTTGATCTTAGTGGTGAATGTAATGCAACAATAAATAGTTTTTCAAAATAGTAATTATCTAAACATAAAAATACACTGGTATCAATTTTATCTATAAGTTTTGAAATATAAATTATATTTATACTGTCAATTTTAGGATTGTAACCAAATTGAGTGGTTCGAGCATTTTGATCTCGAGTAAAAAGTTCGTCTATTTCATTTTTGATTTTCTGGCATTCTTTCGATTTATCACTTTTATTTTCTAAATTAGAAAATCGACAATTGCTAAAATTCAAGATTAGAATACTGAAACTTAAAACTCTGAATAGCATATTGATTTTGTGATTCGAGAATAATGGCAGAAAATTTCTTGTTTTCATAATTGATGTTTGTAACTTAGTTTTTATCAATTTAGGATATTAATTCATTTTGTTAGTAAATTAATTCATTCCGTTCCTTCCACTTAAATGCCACATGATGTGTCTATATCGATTAGGGTTGAAAGATTTTAAATTGATTTTCTCAATTACTGAATAAACTGTATCACATAGTTCAGCAGGTGTATGCACAAATACAATAAAGCTTTCTAAACCACATTTTTCTGGAATCGTATCAATGTTTGAGTATCCAACATTGGATATCATGCTAATTAAATCCATTACATTTTTATAATCCAAATCATTTTGCAATTTCCAAAGTGAATCCCATACTATTTTTTCATACTTATGTGTTGTATTCAATAATGAATCAACTTGTTTAATTAGACTTTTTAATAATTTTGTATCAATTGAACTCATAATTTTAGAACCTTCCTCATATCCATTAAGTTTTATTAAAGAATCCAAAAGATGAACGTAAGGTGATTGTGGAGATGCCAAGTATCTTCTATAGTATTGATCCTTTTCCTTTATATTATTAACAATTTCACAGGAGAACCCTAATTCTTTGGTAGGTTGTTTAACTTTACATTCAGCGATGATTAGGCATAATATTAATATTGCAATATATTTTTGAATCATAACATCCGTTTTATTGATTTAAAGGAATAAACATCGATTTTCTTTTCATTTTTATTAGTGCAAATTAATATAGGATATTAATTCATTTTGTTAATAAATTAATTCATTCCGTTCCTTCCATTTAAATGCCACATTATGTGCCTATATCGATTAGGGTTGAAAGATTTCAAATTGATCTTCTCAATTATTGAATAAACTGTATCACATAGTTCAGTAGGTGTATGCACAAATACAATAAAGCTTTCCAAACCACATTTTTCAGGAATCGTATCTATGTTTGAGTATCCAACATTGGATATTATGCTAATTAAATCTATTACATTTTTATAATCCAAATCATTTTGCAATTTCCAAATCGAATCCAATACTGATTTGTCTTGCTTTGGTCTAGTAGAATTTAAAAAATTAATCTGATTTTTTATACTGTCAAGTAGGTTAGTATTAACTGCAGGCATTTGATCTATGCCGCCTTTAAATCCATTAACTTTTATTAATGAATCCAATAAGTAAAAATAGGGTGATAAAATATTCGAATGTTTTATTCTATAGTATTGATCCTTTTCCTTTATATTATTAACTATTTCACAGGAGAACCCTAATTCTTTGGTAGGTTGTTTAACTTTACATTCAGCGATGATTAGGCAAAATATTAATATTGCAATAAATTTTTGAATCATAACATTCGTTTTATTGATTTAAAGGTAATAAAACTTTCATAAAGTGCAATAAAAAAAACGGCCACCATATCATGGCAGCCGTTTTTTTATTGGAATATTTTATTTCCTAGAAGATTACATCATTCCATCCATTCCTCCTGGATGACCGTGGCTATGCCCACCTTTGTCTTCTTTTGGTTTTTCACTTAATACACATTCTGTCATCAAGACCATACCAGCGATAGAACCAGCATTCTCCAATGCAATTCTTGTCACTTTCGTTGGATCGATAACTCCTGCTTTTTTCAAGTCTTCGTACACATCTGTTCTAGCATTGTAACCGTAAGATCCTTTTTTAGATTTAACGTTCATCAATACTACAGATGCTTCTACACCAGAATTGTCAGCAATCACGCGAAGTGGCGCTTCCAATGCTTTTCGCACAATGTCGATACCCAACTTCTCGTCTTCATTGCCGTTTCTCATTCTGTCAACAGATTCGATCGCTCTTACTAGAGCAACTCCTCCACCGACAACGATTCCTTCTTCTACAGCAGCTCTTGTTGCGTGAAGCGCATCGTCAACTCTGTCTTTCTTTTCTTTCATCTCTACCTCTGTAGCAGCACCTACATACAATACTGCAACACCACCAGCTAATTTAGCCAATCTCTCTTGAAGTTTTTCTTTGTCATAATCTGAAGTTGTTTCTCCGATTTGAACTTTGATTTGAGCAATACGAGCTTCGATATCTTTTTTCTTTCCTTTACCGTTGATGATTGTGGTATTGTCTTTGTCGATTTCGATATTAGCTGATTGACCTAAATCTGTCAATTCTGTACTTTCTAGTTTGTATCCTTTCTCATCAGAGATTACGACACCACCAGTAAGTACTGCGATATCTTCAAGCATCGCTTTTCTTCTATCTCCGAATCCTGGAGCTTTTACTGCTACTACTTTAAGACTTGCTCTCAATCTGTTTACAACCAATACGCCCAATGCTTGACTATCTACATCTTCTGCGATGATCAACAATGGTCTTCCAGATCCTACCACTTTCTCCAACACTGGAACGATCTCCTGCATGTTTGAGATTTTCTTGTCAGTGATCAAGATATATGGATTCTCATATGCTGCGATCATTTTATCAGCATTCGTGATAAAATATGGAGATAAATATCCGCGATCAAACTGCATACCGATTACTTCATCAACATAAGTATCTGTTCCTTTTGCTTCTTCTACAGTAATGACGCCATCTTTGCTCACACGCTTCATAGCATCTGCAATCAATTTTCCGATTTCTTCATCATTGTTTGCAGATATAGAACCTACTTGTTTTATTTTGCTGAAATCATTGCCAATTTGCTCTGATTGTTTTTTTAGATCAGCGGTAACAGCAGCCACAGCTTTGTCGATACCTCTTTTAAGATCCATAGGATTAGCACCAGCAGCTACATATTTCATACCTGCAGATACCATTGCTTGAGCCAATACAGTTGCAGTAGTCGTACCATCACCAGCGATATCTGCTGTTTTTGATGCTACTTCTTTAAGCATCTGAGCACCCATGTTCTCTACTGCATCTTCTAGTTCTACTTCTTTTGCTACAGTCACACCATCTTTTGTGATTTGTGGTGCGCCAAAGCTTTTTTGAATTACGACATTACGTCCTTTTGGACCTAATGTTACTTTTACAGCATTTGCTATTTTATCAATACCCGCTTTTAATTTTTCTCGGGCATCACTGTTAAAACTTATATCCTTTGCCATTTTATTTAGTATTTAATTTTTTTTATAAATAGGTTTTACAAAATTGATTAGACAACAATAAGAATATCGTCTTCTCTCATAATAAGGTAATCTACACCTTTATAGTTAAATTCTTGACCTGCATATTTTCCGTATAGCACGATGTCCCCTTTTTTTACAGTCATCTTATTTCCCTCTTTTCCAGGACCTACTGCAACGATTTCTCCTCTTTGTGGCTTTTCCTTGGCCGTATCCGGGATGATGATTCCTCCTTTGGTTTTTGTCTCTGCCTCAGCTGGCTTAACGACGACGCGATCATTAATTGGCTTCATATAAATAAATATTTTATGTAATTAAGTAAATATGATTTTCATACTCTGTGCATCATTAACTGTGCCAACTGGATAAAGTTGAAATTTTGGCAGTTTATTTAGCCATTTTTGCATGAAAAACAAGGGGTTTTGATGTCAAATTAGAATTTTTGTCAAAAACTGTGCATGATTTCAGCCTGTTTTTAATGGTTTTTTGCTAAAAAATGAGAATTTGGGAACTATTTTTATAAATGTATATCCCATTACAGATCCTCCTCTTCATCAGTTTTATCCACCAATTTTAGGTTTGCTCCTGTATTCAAATAACTACACCAGAGACAATCTTTATCTCCGCAACCTGGTGAAAATTTCTTGGCTTTGATATTTTGATAGACATCTACGATCAACTCTCCCACCTTCTCCTTGGACTCATCGGTGGAGATGACTTCGACTTGATGAAATGTATTTTGATCCTTCAATACAAAATAGAATATTCCTCTAAACTGCTTATTGCGATACTCAGGATAATAGTCCAATAAAATCGCGTAAAAAATCATTTGTCTCCAATAATCAGTTCCATCTGGATTCTTTGCATCTGGTGCTTTGACTTTGGATTTTGCTCCTGAAGAATTTCCAGTTTTGTAATCAATGACCGTGATTTGATTTCCAAGAAAATCAATGCGATCCAATTGTCCACTGATCGGTACTTCTTTGTAGTGCGCTTCTTTCTTTTTTATTTCAAACTGCATGTTCTCAGCATGTCTCCATTGATCCCAATAAGTGAGAAGAAATTCTGGAATATTCTCTAATCCTTTATTATAATATCCCTCGTATTCTGCTGTGGTAAAGTGAGATTTATATTTTTTCATAGAGTCGATATAATATTCTTTATAGCGCTCTACATCAGCTTTTGCATCAGTTCTATGTTTCTGGATAAATTGATGAAGGGATTCGTGTATAGCCCGTCCAAATCCAAATGGAGAAGTTCTAGCAGAAGGTACGCGCAATATATTTTCATAATAAAAGGCAACTGGACATCTGAGGTATTTATCCATTGCTGTTGGACTCAAACGATAATTTTCTAAAAATGAATCAAGCCATTCATCATTCAGTATCGTAAAATCTTTTTTCAACGAACTCATTTCTGCAACAAGCATATTTGCTACCAATTCATCATCTATTTTTTGAAAATCAAAAATTACTTTTTCATCTGCTTTAAGTTCTGATACATATTTACTGGGTTCGGCATTTTTTGCATCGATGGTTTCTTTTGGATAAGAGATAGATAAACTTTGTTTTGCTCGAGTCATACCGACATAAAATAATCTGCGTATATCTTCATCATTGGCTATATCAGATCTTTTGATATGTTCTGGAAGGACGACGGGAGATCGTTCCACACTTTTCCAATTTGCAGCGGTATTATTGATCATATAGACATAATCATATTCCAATCCTTTAGATTTGTAAAGCGTAGAGAGCTGCACTCCATTTTTTGTACCGATGGCTTGATATAAGGAAAGACTTAAATTGTTATTTTGCATTTGCTCGATATCTGAAATAACATTAGACATGCTTAAGTTAGGATTCTTCGTGCTTTCTTTTTTAATATAATCAAAGAATCGATTAAGTACATTGAGTAAATGAATTTTGTCAGGATGATTGACGATGTATTTTAGAATTTGCAAATCATGTAATAGTTTTTCTATAAATACTTGAGCTGTGAGACTATTAAAGTTCTCAATCAATTCCATGATAATAGTATAGAAAACACTACAATATTCTGTGTTTTGTAATTTTAATTTTGTAAGAATAGTTTTATTATTAAGTAATTCTAAAAGACTTTCTTTATTTTCAAATGGAGAGAGATGTCTTGATAAAATACCTATATCTATTACTGAAAATTCAATATAAGGAAAATGTAATATTTCAAACAAAATATCATCATTCGCAAATGGTGATCGCTGCGCTTTTTGAATAAAATCCAATAACTTAATGATTTGTTTGATGATGGTTTTCTTGCAGGACATTTACTTCTTTGGAGACAGAATAGGGGATCTTTAGAGCTTGGAGGTATTTGACATAGGAGTCAGCTTCATTATTTTTTTTGTAAAGAATAGCCATTTCTTTTGGCTCTATGCCATTGTCAATGTTTGATTTTATTTGTTGGCAAACACCGACAACTTCAGCTTCAAAATTATAGTACTCAATTATTTTGACTTGATCATTGTATGCTTTGTTTTTTCCTGCAGCTGTCAAATCTTTATTGAGATCAGTGCGAATATTGATCAACCTTTCGATATTATTCTGAATCGAATATCCAGCAGCATTGAGTATGTGTTGCGATGATCTGTAGTTGTCTGTGAGGATGATAATTTCTGGCTTGTATTTCGCATTGAATTCGATCATATTGTCCATTTTTGCGCCTTGGAATCTATAGATCGCTTGATCATCATCGCCTACGACAAAAATATTGGACGAATCAAAATAAGAATTGAGTTGATATATAATTTCATTCTGAATTCCATTGGTGTCTTGATATTCATCCACAAGATAATATAAAAATCGCTCTTGATATTTCGCTAAGAAGGTATCATCATTTTTGAACTTTTCTAAGACCCATTTGAGCATGTCATGAAAGTCAAAGAGTTCTTTGGTTCTTAAGCTCTCTTGGTATTTTTCAAAACACTCGAAGAATGCTATATATCGCTTTAATTTATCAGTATCTTTTTTGTAAAGATTTTCGTTGAAATCTCCTTTTTTATTATTTCCACGATTTTGTTTGTAAATATAAATATCAGAATCTTTGGATGAAATAATTTCTTTTTTATAGTCATCAATAATTTTATTTGGGTCCCAATTTTCTTGTTTAATGAGTTGAATTAATTTCAAAATATTGTAGATGGTGTAAGCATAATTATTTTTATAATTATAAAGTGGATGGTCTTTCTGAAATGATTTGGTGATATCGGTGGCTATATTATTTAGATCCAGATCTGATGCTAGATCAAAATTTCCAAACAAACCAAATTCTTCAGGATTTTCTCTGATGATAAGATTGCAAAAGGAGTGAAAAGTGTAGATACCTACATCATATGCAGTAGCGCCAATAAATTTTTGTAATCGGTCTCTCATTGCTTTTGCACCTGCTTCTGTATAGGTTAGGCACAAAATGCTTTTAGGATCACAATCCGTTTTTTTAAGTATATTTCCTATCCGAATAGATAGAATTTGAGTTTTTCCTGTCCCCGGTCCTGCAATGACCATAACAGGTCCTTCGATGCTGTCTACAGCTTTTTTTTGAGCAATGTTCAATCCTTGATAGGCTTCCTCAAAACTTGGATTTATTTTTGGATGTAAATCAAATAAATCTTTCATATGTCTAATTTTTTATTTAGCAAATTGCTTTAAAGTATTGAAGTCATTTGCGATGATCTATTTTTAATTATTCATATTATTGAAACAATTTAAAAATAAAAGCATCAAGATGGAATAAGTGGAATAAAGTTAAAATCATTATAGTTATAAGAATTCGATAAGACCATTTGTTTGCCTCTGGGAATGTACTGCTCCACTGAGCTGTCATCCAGCCTCCAAGTCCTTGCCCTATGGCAATGGTTAAGCCAGTCTTCCAATCTATAAGTCCTTTGTAATGAAACATTGCTAAGACTATAGCTGTATAGGTCGTCACCATCAATACTTTTATTGCATTGGATTCTAGCATAGGCAGCCCGATAACGAGCACCATTATAGCTAGAAAAAATATGCCCATGCCCATTTGAATAAAACCACCATAAAAACCCAATGCTAGAAAAATGGGAATACTTGCATACAATGGTAATTTTTTTGCAATCTTTTGTGGATTTGTCCAATGCTTAGGATTGATAAATAATACAATGAGTATGGCAAGCATTAAATATTTATATACAAACTTAAATTGCTCTGAGCTGATCTGTAAAGCAACATAAGCACCCAATATAGCTCCTATAATTCCGATGCTGACATATATTCTGGATTCCTGCCATAATATCTTTTGATTGCGCTGAAAAGCTTCAAGACTGAATATGCCTTGGACAAAAATCCCTACTCTATTGGTTCCATTGGCCACATTGCCTGGAAGACCAAGAACCTCTGTCAGTATGCCCAATGTTATCGTAGATCCATTTCCAGCAAAAGTATTGATCACACCAGCAAGAAAGCCTCCAAGAATTGAAATGATAAATTCAAAATTACTCATCCTTGATGGATTGACATAATTCTATCAAAACGCCATGAGCAGACTTTGGATGAACGAAACAAACCAATTTATTATCAGCACCACGTTTGGGCTTTTCTTGCAATAGTTGGAAGCCCAAATTGCTTAATCTTGTCATTTCAGATTCAATATCATTAACATCGAATGCAATATGATGTATGCCTTCTCCTTTTTTTGCAATGAACTTTGCAATGGCGCTATTTTCATGAGTTGCCTCAAGTAGTTCGATTTTATTTTTGCCCACTTGAAAAAAGGAAGTCATGACACGTTCAGATTCTACTGTTTCCATTTTGTATGGTGCGACACCGAGTAAGGCTGTATATAATTCATTAGCAGACTCAATATTATTCACTGCAATTCCTATATGTTCTACAAAATTCATACTATTTATTTATTCTTTCATAGATATAAAACTCAACTCTTTTGTCAGGAGAAAGTTTTTGATCTAATTGTAAGTATTTATCAGGTCGTGTATCAAAATATGATTTTTCTACTTTTCCAAATTTTAAGGCAAAGTGAGAATCCCAAATAATAATAGAACCCACTTTTGATTTATCCAATTCGCTGGGAATTAGGTTCATCATACCAAATTTGTAATCTTCTGGTGTTTTATCAAAAAAATAATTAAACGTCGGAAGTACTTGATATATAGGTCTAGTATCTTGATAATTATATTTTTTTACCCAATCTACCAATTCTTTTGCTGTATGGTTTTCTCCACTATCGATTAATTTGATTGGCTTAAAAAATAGGTATGAACCGATAAGACTAAATAGAGCAATCCCACCAAAATAAACATATTTGTTTTTTAATGGTAATATTAAAAACAAAATAAGCGCAGGTGAAAAGTACAATGGCATATAATTTCTAGGAAGCCATTTCGCTCGTTCTATCCAATTGTGATCATAAGTCAATGCATATCCTATAAAAAATATTAGAAATACAAATAGAAAAAGATAAAGAAACTTTTGCTTCATTTCAAAAAATCGAGTGAAAGCAGCTAAACTCAATAGTACTGCTAAAGGTAAAATAGTAATGATATACCTAAGATTTCCAGCAGTAGAAGATAATATTTTCCCTCCTTTCCAATTCATTAAACAATGGAGGAAAAAGTATATGACAAATGGGAAGAAAAGTATTAATTCAAATTTTACTTTTTTGAACAAGGCAAGAATTGTATATAAAAAAAAGCCAACAAGTAATACATATCCAAAACATACCCCACTCATTACGAAATAATGGTCAAATCCAGCTTTAGCATAGTTAACCTTGGCCCATGCAGCGTATTCTCGATTATCGTTGATGAAATAAAAAATATCTTTAGTTTCTATAAATCCCAATAGATTAATAATAAATGGAAATACACCTAGCGCAATTATAGCTTTCCAATCTTTTCTTAGAAACAAATATATGAAGTAAGGTAAAGCAACAAACATAAATTCTCCACGAATGATCATAGCATAGGAAAGAAAAAACGCTGCTAAAATCTTTGAGTTAGGATAAAGAAAATGACAATACAAACTTAAAACAAGAAATAAAGCTCCTGTGATTTCAGGATAATATCTAAATGAAACTCCTGCCCATAGTGGAGAGGTCATGAATAATAAAAACACGAGCAGTGGAAATTGATAATTCTTTAGCTTCGCAATTCGATAAGTAAAATAAACAATAAGACTAGCTATAAGACATTGAAAAATGCGCGCAAACATTTGACCAAATAATGCTGGAATTACAAAAAGTATTTTGAATCCAGGTTTATTGGAAGAACCCATAATGATACTAGGATCATTCCAAAATGATTTCATATTTATATAGTGATTTGCCTCTTCACCTTGATAGAATCCATCGTTGTAGAGTGATAAAATATAGAGTAAGGCAGTATTTGCAATCACCAATAACAATGCTATCCAATCGGATTTGATATAATGAATGAATTTGCTCCAAAAGCTGGTTTTTTCTATAGTAGAATTGATTTTATCTTTGGCTACAGGAATTGAAGTTTCAATAACTTCTTTTTTTATGTTTTTTTTCGAGCTCATTGGATCAAGGTTTTGCAATCATTATATTAAATATAAAATTTTGCCAAAAATAATTCATTTTTATTAAATATTAGAATATAATATATATGAAGTACTAAAATATATATTTATTTGTTATGGAATGCTATAATCGGAAGATTAAAGGGTAAACAAACGGTCTATTTGCTCCTTAAAGTCACGTAGTGGCAGAGTTCTTGAAGTGCCTCATTGATTGTATTTTGTGGAAGTAATTTCAAAATGTCTAGGCTTTTGTCGCGATATTCATTCATTTTTAATGTGGCGAGTTCAATTCCATTATAATCATGGATAAATTTAAGCACGATTCTTATATTTTCTTTATCCTCAGAATTAGATCGTATTCTGCGAATGATGTCTTTACTCTCTGAAGATGGCGCTCTGCGCAATGCTGAGATGAGTGGTAATGTCATCTTTTTTTCTTTGATATCGTGGATTTTAGGTTTTCCAGTATCATCGGCAGAGAGATCCATGAGGTCATCTTTTATTTGGAATGCAATGCCCAGATTTGTTCCAAAATCCTTTACCAATTGCAATTGCTTTTCATCTTCAGTTTCCATAGTTGACTTGGCACCACAGGTACAAGCTGAACAAATAAGTGAAGCTGTTTTTTGACGAATAATGGTAAAATAATCTTCTTCAGTGATGTCAAGTTTTCTTGATTTTTCAAGTTGCATCAACTCTCCCTCACTCATCTCTTTAACAGATGTGGAGAGAATTTCTAAAAGATCAAAATGCTTATTCTCCAATGCAGTAAGCAATCCGCGTGATAGTAAATAATCCCCAACTAAAACTGCAATTTTATTTTTCCACAGCGCATTAATTGAAAAAAATGACCTTCGCTGATGTGCGTCATCTACGACATCATCATGTACTAATGTAGCTGTATGAAGAAGCTCTACAAGTACTGCGGCATTATAGGATTTCTCGTTTACAGGACCATAAAGTTTCGCACATAATACAGTGATCAATGGTCGGAATTGCTTCCCCTTGGTTTTGACTATATAATAGGTGATTTTGTCCAATAGTGATACGCGACTTTTCATCGCAGTGCGAAAGCGTTCATCAAACACTCCCAACTCATCAGTTACAACAGATCTTATATGATTTAGACTTGGAGCCACAAAAAGCAATAAAATAGTAATGATCGAACATTAATGGCAGTAAAAAGTTACGAATTTTAAGTATAATTTTGATTTATTTGCTAATAATTATCTAAGCACAAACATTTTATACAATAATCCATATAAGTTTTATATTTTCGCTTCAAATTTAAGCGGTCTGAGTTGTTAAGTTTATTTCGAAAGAATCTTTTCATAAATTATTTATTGATTTTTCCTTATGCATTCTTTTTGCATTTGGGTGTATGGTTGCGCCGCATTCCAGTTGCCATAAATCCAGCTAATTGGGTATTTAGTTCTGTAATGGATACGTTAAACTTATCCTATGAAGCTCAGACTATAATCGCAACTTTAGTAATTTCGTTGATTGCAATTATATTGGGAAATATAGTGGTAAAATTCCGACTGATACCAAATGGTCAGTTATTTGCCTCAATATTTTTTATAATTTTTTGTGGGCTACATGCAAATACTTTAGCATTGACACCTTCATTAATTGCAACTTTATTTTTTGCAATAGCTGTTCAACAGATTATGGGGATCTATAATCAGAAATCTTCACCTTTGAAGATATTTAATTTTGGATTTTTCGTTGGACTTGCATCGCTGATATATCTTCCATTTTATATATTTATCCTTGTGGGCATTATTTCATTAATTGTGCTGAAAGGTTTTAAAGTGCGAGAATTATTTCAAATACTTGTCGGATTTTTTTGTGTCTATTTTCTATTTTGTACGGCTGGATTTGCTTTTGATTTCTTAGATGAATTTTATGAGCTTCAAGTGAATTCATTTTTTTCACCTTATGCTTTTTCATTGTCTTTTGGTGGACATGGGCTAGTTGCAATGGGAATATTAAGTCTGGTATTTATTGCAGCATTTATTTCTTTGAATTTATTTCAGTTAAAGAAGACTATTATAGTTCAAAAATATTATGACTTGTTTTTTTGGATAATATTTGTAGGATTACTTTCATTATTATTTTTAAATATAAAGGA
The DNA here is from genome assembly GCA_016710585.1 of Saprospiraceae bacterium. Lineage (GTDB taxonomy): Bacteria > Bacteroidota > Bacteroidia > Chitinophagales > Saprospiraceae > Vicinibacter. The sequence continues at coordinate 33,645 of JADJVN010000028.1, read as the reverse complement.
AATCAACCATATACATTTATTTTTAGTTCCCTTGTCGATTTTGATGGGATTGATGATATCAAAAATTAAAAATCAATTATTGGCTGATACTATTCATTTGACATTTATTATTTCTGCATTATTTTTACAATTTCAAAATTGGTAATATGAGATTTGGCGTAGTTGTTTTTCCAGGTTCAAACTGTGATGATGATTTGATTCACATCATTGGCGATTTTTATCAAAAGCCAATCAAGAAAATATGGCATAAAGAAACTTCTTTGGTGGGATTTAATCCAGGAGATTGTCTTTTTATTCCAGGAGGATTTTCTTACGGCGACTATTTGAGATGTGGTGCAATAGCTAGATTTTCACCAATTATGAGTGAGGTGATTCGTTTTGCAAATGAAGGAGGGCTAGTCATCGGGATTTGTAATGGATTTCAGATTTTATGTGAAGCTGGATTATTGCCTGGGCAATTATTACCGAATCTAAATCACAAATTTATGTGTAAATCTGTATACCTCAAAGTAAATACAAAAGAGTCTCCATTGACCTATGATTTGGATATTCAAAAGGCGTATAAAATTCCCATTGCACATGCTGATGGCAGATACTATGCTGATGAGTATACGCTTAAAGAACTTGAGATGAACAATCAGATTTTATTTCAATATTGTCATGAAAATGGAAGCGTAAATAATGATTCTAATGTGAATGGATCCTGTTTGAATATTGCTGGAATTTGCAATAGAGAAAGAAATGTTTGTGGTATGATGCCTCATCCAGAACGAGCTTCTGAAATTATTTTGGGAAATGTGGATGGCAATGAAATGTTTCAAAGTTTGTTTTCATGGATGAAAGAACATAATGCATTAATAGCTTAGTTCAATTACTGACTTTTTTTTGAAAATGTTTTATAGTAATCAAGTTATTTAAAGTTCATGGTAGACACTGCACATATTTCATGGAATGAGCTAAGATCTCAAATCCAAGGTGATATTGCAGATGATTTATTGACTAGGGCGATTTATGCTACTGATGCTAGTAATTATCAAATAACACCACTAGCTGTCATTACTCCAAAATGTTCTAGTGATCTTAGCTATATTCTAGATTTTGCTTATAAGAATAAAATTTCAATTACTTCAAGAGGAGCTGGGACTTCATTAGTAGGACAAACTATAGGGGAAGGTATTATTCTTGATTTTACAAAATATATGAATCAGCTTTTGGATGTCAATCCAGCTGAAAAATATGCTTGGGTAGAGCCTGGAATTGTACGAGATGAATTGAATCAAAGTTTAAGTGAACATCGTTTGCATTTCGCTCCAGATCCAGCAACATCAAGCAGAGCCACAGTAGGTGGTATGATTGCCAATAATTCAAGTGGAACAAGAAGTATATTGTATGGGAAAACTATCGATCATGTGATCGAATTGGAAATCATGCTCATCACTGGTGAAACTATTTTATGTAAGAATTTGCAACATTCAGTATTAGAAGACAAATGTCAATTACAAAATAAAGAAGGAGAAATTTATCGCAGTGTAGTTTCTATAGTTGCTAATAATGAAGAGGAGATTGTAACCCATTTTCCCAAAGTCATGCGTCGTGTAGGTGGCTATAACTTAGATGAATTTTTAGGAGCGGAATTCAATTTATGTAAGTTAATATGTGGAAGTGAATCTACTCTCGGCATAATTACCAAAGCAAAAATTAATCTTGAGCCATTGCCTAGAAATCAAGCAATATGTGCTGTACATTATCATGATTTTTTTGAGTGTTTGAAGCAAGTTGAAAGGATAATAAAGTTTTCACCAGCATCTGTCGAACTGTTGGATGAAATGCTCATTCATTTGAGCAGAGAGAACATGGAGACCAAGCGATATTGTCAGTTTATAGAGGGAGATCCACAAGCAGTTCTATTAGTCGAATTTTTTGGCGAATCTGAAGGTGAGGCTGAGCAAAAAGCCAAAGATTTTCGTGAGTTTTTGATTCAACAAAATAATGCTTATGCCTTCCCAATCTATACTGATAGAAATGAACTTGAATCGATTTTTACACTTCGCAAGAAGGGACTAGGATTACTATTGGGTGTAAAGGGAAAAAGGAAGCCCATTGCAATTATTGAAGATGCCGCTGTGCCTTTAGAACATCTCGCTGATTATATTAAAGAAGTATTTGCTGTTTGTAAATCCAATGATACACCTGTGGTCGCTTATGCTCATGCTAGTGTTGGCTTGTTACATGTCAAACCATTGCTAGATCTTCGAGATGCAGAGGACATTGAACGAATGAAAAAAATTGCACAGTCTACAATTGAGTTGGTAAAAAAATATAAAGGCTCATGGAGTGGAGAGCATGGTGACGGTTTGGCCCGTAGTCCTTATAATGAATATTTTTTTGGAAAGAAGTTGTATAAAGCATTTCAGGAAATAAAATATGTATTTGATCCGCTTTGGTTATTGAATCCAGGAAAAATTATTCAAGCGCCACCTGTGGATCAAAATCTAAGGTATGGTGCTATTTATAAAGATAAATTATTCAAGTCTCAGTTTCATTATCGAAAAGAAGGTGGATTTCATGATGCAGTTCACCTCTGTAATGGAGTAGGAGAATGCCGTAAGACTAGTGGTGGGACAATGTGTCCTAGTTTTCGAGCTACAAAAAATGAAAAAGACAGCACTCGTGCTAGAGCAAATATTTTAAGAATGGCCATGAGTGGTCAATTGGGAATTAAAGAAATAAATGAGGCTGAAGTGGTTGAGGCAATGGAACTGTGTCTGTCATGTAAGGCTTGTAAATCTGAATGTCCAAGCAACGTGGATATGTCTAAACTAAAAGCTGAAGTATTGTTTCTCGACAATAAATCAAAATCATTTAATCCACAAAATTTTTTAATAAAACATCAAAGAAGAATAGCTGAGATAGCAATCCATACACCAGGTATGAATGCACTCTTAAGTAGAAAGTGGTTGAGAAAATTAATCGAAAAGTTTAGTGGTTTGGATTCTAAGCGTATACTTCCTAAATATAATTCAAAAAAGTTTGATTTTCGAAATACAAATCAACAAAATAAAAAGTTAAAAAAAGTTGTTTTGTATGCTGATACCTACATTTTATATCACCAATCACGGTTGGGTGAACAAACGATAAAGTTACTTCAATATTTGGGCTATGATCCCGAAGTATATTCTGCAGGATGCTGTCAGAGACCTGCTATGTCAAAAGGGATGCTGGATATTGCCAAAAGAGAAGGAAAAAAAGTTCTTGATGATCTTTTAATCTTTACACAAAATAATATCCCCATTGTCATGATAGAACCATCTTGCATGAGTGCTATCGTAGATGATTTGCCAGATCTTATGGAGGATAACAAGTATCTCAGTATTTCAAGCAATACTTTTTTATTAGAAGAATTTTTAGTGAAAGAGGGAGTTGAAAACATTCCAATTCCTAGTGGAGATTATCTATTTCATGGACATTGTCATCACAAGGCACTTTTTACTACAAAAGCTATTCATCAATTATTTTCTCATGTTGAAATTAGAGAAATTGATTCTGGTTGTTGTGGTATGGCAGGTTCATTTGGATACCAGAAGAAAAATAGTGAAATTTCATATCAAATTGGCGAATTAAGTGTTTTTGCTCCAATTAGAAAAAGCCACATGAATACTGTGATCCTTACTTCAGGCTTTAGTTGCAAACATCAGATTGAAGATTTTACAGGTAGAAAAGCATTCCATTGGCTTGAAATTTTACAAATATGAAGCAATCCCATTATATATTATTTTTATTATTGCTTTTTATATTTAAAGCCAATACACAGATTATTCCTAAAAATAGAATGGTAGATTGGTCAAAGGCGGGAACACATACTCATGTGCCAATAAAATCGATATCCATTCTTGACTTTGGAGCTATTTCAGATGGCAAAAGTGATTGTTCGACAGCATTGCAAAACGCAATCAACTCATTTAAGAAAAAGGCAGGAAAAATAGTTATTCCCAAAGGCAATTATTTTTTTACAAAGCCAATATATCTTGAAGATAGTATAGTGATCAAAGGCGAAGGTCCCGATTCGACATTTCTTAATTTTAGATTGCAAGGTAGTCAAGAATGTTTATCTGCAATAGGGAGTATTGATACTACAAGGTATTTACTGATTAAAGATGGTCTGAAAGATTCATTCCTGATAACAGCAAAGACGATGTCGAAAATTGGCAAAGGAGATTATATAAAAATAAGTGAAAATTCAAATGGCAGAATATTTTCAGAATGGGCAGAAGATGCAATTGGACAAATAATTTTAGTAAAAGATATTCATGGTGATGAGATTATATTACAAGATGCTCTAAGAATGACATTTAGTCTCAAGAACGGTGCAAGAATCCAAAAAATTACAACTCGAAAAGCAATAGGAATAGAGTGTATTTCAATTGTACGACTTGATTCAGTCACAGCTCAGAATAGCAATATATATTTCAACTATGCTGTCCATTCATGGGTGAGTGGAGTGAATAGTAGGTATTGCAATTTTGCGCATATCACAATGGAAAATTCAAATAATATATTGGTAAACAATTGTTATTTTACGAGAGGATATGGATATGGAGGTGGAGGCAGGGCCTATGGCACAGTCTTACAATTTACCTCTGGAAATTGTCTCATTTTTAATAATATATTTGAACATTTGAGACATTCTGTTTTATTGCAAGCAGGTGTGAATGGCAATGTTATTTCTTATAATTATTCATTTGACCCATACTGGGAAGAAGCACTTTATCCATCTGATTTTGGTGGCGATTTAGTCTGTCATGGAAATTTTGTATTTGCCAATTTATTTGAAGGGAATATTTGTAGTAAAATGTCGATCGATAACTCACATGGTATCAATGGCCCCTACAATACTTTTTTTAGGAATAGATCAGAGAAGTATGGTTTTAGCATTAATTTCGGTGCAGGGAGTAGTATGAACTTTATTGCAAATGAATTGCCTCATCCGTCAGCGTTAATCAGCACATTTGGCACTGATCATTTGATTATTGGAAATGTATTGAAGGGAATATTAACCCCAGCTGGATCGCAGTCAATTTCTGAAAAAAGCCTCTATTTAAATGAATTGCCAATATGTTATTTTGAAGATCCTGACATTGAAATAATTGGTCCACCATACAAGTATAATTATTTTATCAATAAAGCAAAGGAGAGATCATTGAATGGATTTCGTGGATTTTGTTTAAATTGTAATAGTTTACAAAATTTGAGCATACAGGGCCCTAGCGAAGTATGTCTAGATGTGCCTTCAGAATATACTACCTCATATATTCCTTGTATTCAATATGAGTGGCGCTCTAACAAAACGACTGATATACTTGAAGCTTCAACTCCACAAAATCGCGTAAAGTATACAAGTAACTCTATTGGTTATAATGAATTGCACTATTTGTCAAATTACAAAGATGAACACAATAAATGTACTGAGAAAATTACAAAATCCATAAATGTAAAACTATGCACTGCAATAACTAATCCTTCATCTATAACATGGCGGCATTCTGAGAAAGGCATTCAAATTTCAGGTCTTCAAAATGTGGGCTATTTATTGAGATTAAGCGATATCAAAGGATGTAAATTATTTGAGAAAATAATGAATCAAGATTCCTATTTTTTAGATTTGGAATCTTATGATTTTCAACTATTATTCTTACAGATTATCTCCACGAATAATGATAAAGTATATACCATTAAAATTAAAAGAAGTTAACACATGAAAGTTTTGCGGAGCTATAAAGATGCTTTGGATTTCTTATATGCGCAATTACCCATGTTTCATCGCATTGGCGCAGCAGCATATAAAAAGGATTTGAACAATACAATTGCCTTGTTGGAGGCTTTAGGGAATCCGCATTTGGAATTAAAATCTATCCACATAGCAGGTACTAATGGTAAAGGTTCAGTATCGCATATGATTGCTTCAGTTCTTCAAGAACATGGTCATAAAGTTGGACTATACACTTCACCACACTATAGGGTTTTTGAAGAGAGAATTAAAGTCAATGGGATGTACATGAATCATGATTTTCTCATCCATTTTCTTAATGATTTTTCAAGTGCTATTAGAGAAATTCAACCATCCTTTTTTGAACTCACTGTTGCAATGGCATTTTTATATTTTAAGCATGAAAATGTAGATTATGCTGTGATCGAAACGGGTTTGGGAGGTAGATTGGATTCAACCAATGTGATAGATCCTTTACTAAGTATTATTACCAACATCAGTTATGATCATAAGGATTTATTAGGAGATTCATTGGAACTTATAGCCGAAGAGAAAGCTGGAATAATTAAGCAGGATAAGCCAGTTGTTATTGGCAGAAAGCAGACAGAAACAGAAGCTATTTTTCTTAAATATGCTAAACAGAAAAATTCAATGTTGTATTTTGCTGAACATCTGACATCGATAGAAAATAAAACTGATAATTTTGAAGATCCTTATTTTAATCTCCATTCCCTTGATGCAAAACTTAACTTTAATTTTAAACCAGATTTAAAAGGAGTTTACCAATTGGAAAATTACAATACCGTTACTGCCGCTTGTTATGTTCTGATGAATAAATGCAAAATAAAATTGGAATCTAGCAAGATTAAATCAGGATTGGAAAATGTGATTTTTAATACTAATATTTTAGGACGATGGCAAAAAATAAATGTCAATCCAGACATTTATGCTGAAAGCGCACATAATGAAGATGGAATAAGAATGTTGCTTCGACAGTTGGATTATTTGAAGTATGATAGATTACATATTGTCATTGGATTTGTTAAAGATAAATCCATCGAACCAGTCTTGGCACTTTTACCAAAATGGGCGAAGTATTATTTTGTAGCAGCAAATATTCCAAGGGCTTTGGATGCAGAGGAATTAGAGCAAAAAGCGAAATTGGCAGGTTTGAAAGGGAAGTCTTATGTTAGTGTAAAGAAGGCATTGAATTCTGCAAAGATGAGTCAGAGACCATCAGATATAATCCTTGTTACTGGTAGCATATTTGTTGTGGCAGAAATAATTTAAGTGTTGGTGGTCCCACCTGGGCTCGAACCAGGGACCCTCTGATTATGAGTCAGATGCTCTAACCGGCTGAGCTATGGGACCTAAATAATTATCAATACTGTCTTTCCTCCTTCCTTCATCCTATGTGGCAAAGTTCAAGATTGAACTTTTTTCATTCGAGTGGCAAAATTATAAAAAAATATGAAGTTTTTGAATAGAATTTAAAATTTTCAATATTTACCAAACTTTTAAACCATTTTAAATGTATAATATATTGATAATTAGACTAGTGAATTTTTCGTCCTGTTGAATTCGAATAATTTTGTGATATGATTAAATGCCTCATTTTTGATTTTGGAAATGTACTATTGACACTTGATGAAGAGAAAACAAATAATTCCTTTCGAGAGATTTTGGATCCTCAACGATGTGAAGATATCCAAGAAATCGTATTTGATCCATTCGAGCGCGGTGAAATTTCAGAAGAAGCATTCTTTAATAGATTGCAAAGAAGATCAAAAGAAGTTTTGTCTGGTGATATTTATGTCGATATCTGGAATAGTATGTTAGGACATTTTCCAGATAATAGAATTCAATCTTTAATTAGCTTAAGAACTAAGTACAAAATTTTATTATTGAGTAATACAAATATTACGCATATAAGAACTGTAAAAAGAAGAATCAAGAGGGAAAATGGGCTTGATGATTTTGAAAAAAAATTATTTGACAATGCTTATTTTTCCCATGAGATTCATATGAGAAAACCAGAAGAAAGGATTTATAAATATGTGCTTGAAAAAGAAAATTTAATTCCACATGAATGTTTGTTTATCGATGATAAAATCGAAAATTGTGACTCAGCAATGCAATGTGGGATTCATGCTTATCATCATAATCCAAAAGAAGAGATATTTGACTTGTTAGATAATTTAATCGATATAAAAAATGGCTGAGATCTACTCTACAAAAAAATAATGTATGAGAAAATGAAGCACTACTGCGCATATCAAGAGCGTTGTCAGAAAGAAGTGGAAGAAAAACTTAGAGAACTTAAGGTAGATCGAGATATGGCTGATGAAATTATTCTCTCTTTATTACATGAGAATTTTTTGAAAGAAGAGCGATACGCTCGTGCGATTGCAAGAGGGAAATTTAGAATCAATCAATGGGGAAAAAATAAAATCAAAGCTGCACTTCGTTTTTCTCAAATCTCAGATAATCTTATTCAAATGGCATTGTCTGAAATTGATGATGTGGAATATCAACAGACCATCCAGAAATTGTATGATTCAAAATACCAATCATTGAGAGATTCAAAACCTGCGGTTCGAAAACAAAAGACCATTAATTATCTTTTGCAAAAAGGATTTGAAATGGGCGATATAATGAAACTTGTCAATTCATTTGAGATTTAGTTAGATTAAAATTAAAAGCAATATTTTTTAGTTATTGGGTTAAATTCCAGTTAAAAGCGCTAAAAGTCCTAAACAATTGGGATTATCTGTTAATTTTGCATAGATAAAATTAGGATTCATGCGGAAAATATTATTTGTTTTTGCAGCAATATTGGCATTAGGATATTATAGTTCAGCCCAGATGTTCGACCCAGTTCATTGGGACCAAGAAGTAAAATCTTTGGGAAATAATGAATATGAACTTATATTCAAAGCGAAATTAGATCAAGGTTGGGCCATATACAGTCAAACATCAGATCCAAATGCTGCACAGCCAACAGAAGTCACATTCAAAAAAGGCAATCATTATAGTCTTATTGGAAAAGTAGAGGAACGAGGAAAGAAGAAGGAAGGTCCTGAGCCATTGTTTGATAATCTAGTCGTAGCTAAATATATGGATCATGTTGATTTTGTACAAAAAGTCAAAGTCACAGATCCTTCTAAGACAATAGATGGTGAAGTTTATTATATGAGTTGTAATAGTGAGCGATGTATTCCTCCTAGTCCAAAAGCAATGAGTTTTAAGATTGGTGGTGGCGATAAAGGAATCGGAACGACAACAGTTGCTAATGAATCAGATCAAGCAGTTGTAGGAAGCACAAATCATGCTGAAAATGCTATGGAGGCTTCTGCTAGCCCAATGCTTAATTCCACAAATTCTAGCCCTAGTCCTGGAATACTTGATCCTGTGAAGACAACAGTTTCGGTTGAAAAAAAATCAGAAAAAATACACAGTTTAAAAATTAATGCCAAGATGGAAAATGGTTGGCATATCTATTCGAATAAAATAGGAGAAGATGGACCAATTCCTTCATCTGTGGATTGGGAACCAGGAGGTCATTATAAATTGGTTGGAGAATTAAATGAAGTTTCAGATCATAGAATAGAAGGCTATGATGAAATTTTTGAAATGAAATTGATTAAGTATAAAGAGTCAGTTGATTTTGTTCAAGATATTGAGATAATTGATCCAAGTAAACCTGTAAAAGGAGGATTTACCTATCAGACCTGTGATGCTTCCAAATGTCTACCTCCAAAAACGATTGCATTCACTTACCATCCAAATGATGGAAAGCTTGAATTTGATGGTATGGCAGGTTCAACAGGGGCAGTTCCGCCATTGGATTTTACAGGGGATGTCGTCGATCAGACCAATCCCAATTTGAGAGCTTCATTACTTAATCCTTTGGGGAATTGTGGAGAAGAATTAATCAAGGGCACGAATCATTTTTGGACTTTCGTATTTGGATTTTTAGGTGGATTATTAGCATTATTGACACCATGTGTTTTTCCCATGATTCCACTGACTGTGTCTTATTTTACTAAAGAGTCTAAAAAAAAAGCATTAAGCAATGCCTTGATTTATGGCTTGAGTATTATCGTCATATATGTAACGATTGGATTATTAATTACCGCATTGTTTGGCGCTACTGCGCTTAATGAATTAGCTACCAACTGGATCGCAAATTTGATTTTCTTTTTGATTTTTGTGGTATTTGCATTTTCATTTTTTGGATATTTTGAGATTACTTTACCTAGTTCATGGACTACTAAGACTGATAGTATGGCGGATTCAGGAGGCTATATCGGTATCTTTTTTATGGCATTTACATTGGCACTGGTATCCTTTTCATGCACTGGACCTATTGTAGGTTCTGCTTTGGTTCAATCTGCTTCATCCACTATTGGCCCTTTTTTGGTAATGTTGGGATTTTCCATGGCATTGGCGATTCCGTTTGGATTATTTGCTGCATTTCCAGCATGGCTTAATTCATTGCCTAAGTCAGGTAGTTGGATGAGTAGTGTAAAAGTGGTTTTAGGTTTTCTCGAATTAGCCTTGGCACTAAAATTTCTTTCCAATGCAGATATGGCGCGCAAATGGAATATTTTAGGATATGAAGTCTTCATGGGATTGTGGGTGATCATTTTTGCTTTGATGACGATTTATTTATTTGGATGGATCAAATTTCCTCATGACAGTCCATTGAAAAAACTGACAAGTACAAGATGGTTTTTTGCTTTGGCTTCTTTGGCCACAACAGTATATTTAGCAACAGGATTTATTTATAAAAAAGATGTGAATTCTTACAAGTCTTTGAATCTCATGAGTGGTATTGCACCACCTTCAACATACAATTATTTTTTGCCACCACCACAAGTTAATCCAGAGTTGAAATCTCGATTTATGTCGTTTACCAAATGTGCAAATAATCTCGATTGTTTTAAGGATTATTACGAAGGATTGACCTATGCGAAAGAGATGAACAAACCGATTTTATTGGATTACACAGGTATTTTTTGTCAGAATTGTAGACGGACAGAAGATCGTATATGGGTTGCCGATAAAGTCAGAAATATGATCGAAAGCAAATATGTTTTAGTCTCACTTTATTGCGATGATCCAAAGCAGTTGGAAAAAGAAATCCTTTCTAAAAATAGAAATACATTATTGCGCACTGTAGGTAATAAATGGGCTGATCACCAGATTTTGAATTTTGAACAGAATTCTCAGCCACTTTATATACTCCTAACTCCAGAAGAGCAAATCCTTGCTAAGCCTCGAGGATATCGTGATGGAATAGATGATTATGCTACATTTTTACAATGTGGATTGGATGCATTTGATAAAAGTAAAGGGATGAGTGTTCAGTAATTAGTAGTTAGTAATTAGTAGTTAGTAATAAGTTGTAAGTAATAAGTTGTATGTAATAAGTAAATTTTTATTAAACAACTTTTCACTTTTCACTTTTCACTTTCCACTTTTCACTTTTCACTTTTCACTTTTCACTTTTCACTTTTCACTATTTAAGCAGCGTTACATCACCAGATAACTTTCGCTTTGTGCCATCTAGATCTGTCCAGATTACTGTAAAAACATAAACGCCAGGATGTACCAATCGGTTGCGAAAAGTGCCGTCCCATCCATAGTGAGAATCGTTCGGTGGAAAATTATTTAGTTCAAAAATAAATTCTCCCCAGCGATCATAAATTCGAAGTTGGTCAATAATTTTTACTTCGTCATTTGAGTATACTGTGAACTTATCATTCAAGCCATCAGAGTTAGGTGAAAATACATTGGGTACATATACTTTGGCTAATCGCTTTATGATTAAGTACAAGACATAAATTGAATCACAATTGCTTACACTTTTAAAATGTGTTTGGTCTATACTACTTTCTGTATAGAGCCTATTATTATGAGGCCAAGTATAATCTTTATCCGTAAATATTGAATCATAAAATACATATCCAGAATTAATTTTAAGACTAAGATGATGAATGGAGTCACAAGATTTTACAGAATTAAAATAGCTTATAAAATTACCAGATTGATTGTATGTTTTTCCATTCACTGGCCAAAAATAGCTGTTGCAGATTGATATTGTGTCATAGAAGTCGAAAGACTTATTGATCTCTATATTGTAGATAATTATAGAATCACATCCGTTTGAATTATTTAATATGACAGAATCTTTGGTCGATGTAGTATAGTTTGTATCAGTTTCTTTCAGATAATATTGATTACAAGCTGTAATCTTTTGAACAGTTTGGGATGTTGGAAAAATAGTTAATACTAAATTGTATATAGAATCACATCCATTGATATCGGTATAATTAGCTTTAAATACGCCACTTTCATTATATATATTATTATTTATCTTCCAGAAATATTCTCCACAAGCCTCAATGGTATCGGTATTAAGCGTAGGTGTAAAAATCTTGAGATCCAAGAAACGTATCGAATCGCATCCACTTAATGACATTAGCGTATCAGAATAAATTCCACTCTTTGTGTATGTTTTTACATTGTATGGCCAAGTATAATTCTCACAACTATTGATACTATCTTTATAGACTAGAGGTTTGTTTATTTTTAAGAATAACTGATGAACAGAATCACAGCCATTGATTGAGAGAAAATGCTCAGTATAAATACCAGAATTAGTATATTCTTTTTGATTGACTGGCCAACTAAATTTTTCACAAGTTTGGATGGAGTCAATGAATAAATTTGATTTATGTATCTTCAAATCGAGTAACAATATTGAATCGCATGAATTTATATTTTTTAGAGGGAATGAATAAATTCCACTCTGTGTATAAGTAGACATGTTTTGCATCCAAGTAAATGAATCACAAGCTACATGTGTGATTTTACTCGTATCATTCTGATATACTTTTAAGTTTAAGACGATAATACTATCGCAAGAGAATCTATTCTGTAATGAAGCGTAATATGTTCCTGTTTGTACAAAATTTTTATCTGCAATTGGCCAATAAAAACTAGAACAAACAGACTTATTGATAATTGTAGTGTCTATTCTGTGTGAAGCTAAAATTTCAATAGAGGTATCTAATGCACATCCATAAAAATCTTTGACACTGACTGAGTATTTACCTGGTGGGATATTTTTAATAGTACTATCAGTTGAATTTATTGGTGCTGCCCAAAGATAACGAAATGGTTGTGCTCCACTTTTAGACATAATACTAATTCCTCCGTCATTGCTGAGAGGACAAGTTGCATTAATTATAGCAACATCAATTTTTGGTTGGGGTAGTTGGATGGAAATGGCATCTAAAAAATTGCCTACAGTAGCACCTCCAGCAGCACTTACTGAAACAAATCGAATGGCATAATCTGTGCTTCCACTGATTGGCAAAGTGAACCTTATTGTATTAAATTCCCATTTTGTATTATTTGCAGTAAAGGTATCTAATATAGTAAATGGACCTGATCTTGGACCAATCTCAACACGCAGTCGGTCTATTCCTGCCCTTCCTCGATGTGCAAAAGATACACTTACAGTACTTCCCAAGGCTGCAGTAAAATATTGGAATAATGTCGAGACCATGTTGGCATTCAACTCTGCAAATTGATTTCCTGAATAAGCACTAACACCATTAAATCCTGAGCCCCATATTTCTATCATATTGTCTGTAGCAGTGGTGTTCCAACAACTTACTCTGTCTTGATGAAAAAAACCAAACTGTCCGGATCGAACAAGTGTATCATCTTCAAAATCTGTATTGCATAGAAAATTACAATTTTTGTATTGTGCGTTTGCACAAACATTTATAAATAATAAAAATACTAATTTAATAATCCAGTTTAAATGCATCTAAAACAATAAGATTCTATTGATATTGAATAATTACAAATATATTGAATTATTTTTAGATAGAGAAATTTTATGCTGCTATTCGAAATTTATACAAATTTTGTTAGCATATTATCAATTACACTCCAAATTACAAAATTAGATTTAGAGGTATTATTTTTCTGAATTATATTCTAGAAATGGTAATTTTATAAATTTCTATCTATACACAAATTATTTATTTGGAATATCTTCTTTACTGAATCCATAAAGTTTTGAAGCTTCTTCTTCTTTATATTTCTGAACCAAGGTCAACGCATCAGGGACCACATCGCTACAGATCACAATCATACATCCAGGAATTGCATTTTCAATTGCATGGGCGATAGCCTCTTTTTCACTAGGGATTACAGTGATTTTTTTATTTGGATCATGTGATAATATTCCATTCTTTAACATGGCGATGATCTCTGTATCTTTCATCCCTCTGAGGTGCTTGTCTTGTCGAATAATGATTTCATCAAACATTTCAGCAGCGACTTTTCCTATTCCCTCATTGTCCTCTTGTCTGCGATCTCCAATTCCTGCGATGATTCCAATTTTTGGTTTGCCTTCCATATTTTCAAGGAAGCGTTTAAGGGCAGTCAATCCAGCAGGGTTATGTGCGTAATCTAAGAGTACATTGAAATTTTTAAAATTAAAGAGATTCAATCTACCTGGAGTTTGTGCAGGAGAAGGGATAAATGATTCCAAAGCGGATCTGATATCATCGAGTTCAAATCCTTGGATATATCCAGTCAAAGCAGCAGGCAAAACATTCTGAATCATGAAATGCGCTTTTCCACCATAGGTAAGGGGAACATTGACAGCTTTCGTTATCCTTAGTTTCCATTCACCTTTACATATAGTAATAAATCCATTTTCAAACAAAGCACTCAATCCTCCGGACTTCATATGCGCTTTTATCCGTGGGTTCTCTTCGTCCATTGAGAATAAACAAACCTTACATTGGACTTTATCTCTCATTGCATAGACTAAGTCATCATCGGCATTGAGAATTGCATATCCATCAGGAAGAACAGATTCAACAACGACTCCTTTCACTTTGGCCAATTGTTCTAAGGTATGAATGCCTTTCAGACCTAAATGATCTGGTGCTACATTGGTTACAATAGCAATATTACAATTCTTATATCCCAATCCAGCTCTTAGGATTCCACCACGAGCGGTTTCAAATACTGCATAGTTTACAGTGGGATCTTTCAATACAAACTCAGCACTTCCTGGCCCTGAGCAATCTCCAGTCATCATTAAGTGATTCTGTATATAGATGCCATCCGTTGTAGTATATCCCACAGTGTGTCCCATCATCTTTGCCATATGGGCTAAGAGTCGAGTTGTAGTTGTTTTTCCATTAGTTCCAGTTACTGCAACGATTGGAATTCGAGACTGTGACCCAGGAGGATATAACATGTCTATCACCGGACCAGCTACATTGCGTGGCAATCCTTCAGCTGGGGCAAGATGCATACGGAATCCAGGTCCCGCATTCACCTCAAGAACAGCTCCACCCACCTCAGATACAGGACGACTTATATCTTTAGTCATAAAGTCTATACCACAAATATCCAATCCTACAATTCTTGAGATTCTTTCAGACATGAATACTAATGACGGATGCATCATGTCTGTGACATCGATTGAAGTACCTCCAGTGGAGAGATTGGCAGTGTCTTTCAAGACCAAGATTTCATCTTTTGCAATTATGGTATCTAAGTTATAATTTTTTAACTCAAGTAATTTCTTGGTAATGTCATCTATAGAGATATAGGTCAATACTTTTTCATGTCCATAACCGCGTTTTGGGTCAGCATTGGTTTGATCTATCAATTGCTGTACAGTAGACTTTCCATCACCCTTAACTTGGGCTGGAAGCCTTTTTGCTGCGGCGACCAATTTGTGATTGATGACTAAAATCCTATAATCTTCGCCAGTGATGTATTGTTCTACAATGACAGAAGTTGATACTTTTTTTGCTAAATGAAAAGCATTTAAGGCTTGCTCCCAGTTTTGAATATTGGTAGTGATTCCTCTGCCATGATTACCGTCAATTGGTTTAATGACCAGAGGATATCCAAAGCGATCTACGGCATCTTCGAGCCCAGATTCAGATCTGATGACATCTCCTTTAGGCACAGGGATTTCTGCTTGATTTAAGATATATTTTGTATCTTCTTTATCACCTGCTATTTCTACTCCAATATTTGAAGTTAGACTTGTCACTGTGGCCTGAACTCGTCTCTGGTTCATGCCATAGCCAAGTTGGCATAGAGAGTATTTGTTCAATCTTATCCAAGGAATCCCACGAGCTATTGCTTCATCTATGATAGAAGATGTGCTAGGTCCAAGGCGTTCTGTTTCTCTGAGTTCCCTCATTTCTTGAATGTCCTCAGCTAAATTATATTCTTTGTTTTCAACTAATGCTTGTGCTATTCGCACTGCAGCTTTGGCAGCATAAACGCCTACTTTTTCTTCTAGATAATCGAATACTACATGGTAAACACCATGTTCTCCATAAGATCTAGTTCTTCCAAATCCTACTTCCATTCCAGCTATTGATTGGATCTCTAAGGCTATATGTTCTATAACATGTCCCATCCAAGTTCCCTCTTCGATTCGTTGGAAAAATCCGCCTGGCTGACCTACAGAACATCGATGTGAATACATTCCTGGTAGTAAGGCCTTCAATCGATCTAAGAATCCTGGAATTTTGTTTGTGGGCTGTTCTTCCATTTCTTCTAGGTCTAAGACCATAACAATGAGTTTATGTCTTTTTATTGACCAATAATTTGGCCCTCGCATGGCATTGATTTCACGAATACGCATCAGATTACTTATTTTGGCGCGTAAGGTAAGCAAGTTATTATTATAATGTAAATAAACTGTTAAAAAAACTTATCCAATTATTCTAAAATTTTTTGAAAACTCACTAAATAAAAAAAAGCTGCTCTATATCAGAGCAGCTTTTTTTGAATTTTATGATAGATAAATCTTATTTTTTCCAAGGAAGTCTCAGTACTCTTCCTGCGATACTTTGACCGAATCTTACTGCTTCTTCACAGTCCATTCTAAAATGTACACCTAAGTAAATTCTAGATATTGCATCTTCGTAACCTGCCTCTGCAAAAGAATTAAAACTTCTTGATTTGCCATTAAATTCAGTCCTTTCATTATGACAGTTATCTGTGAATTCATAAGAAGATCCAAATACATCAGTTAAGATGACAGCGCCTCCGCCACCAAAAGTTGAGTGACCAGAAGGATAAGCTGGAAATGCAGGGGTAATACCTCTAACACCATTGAGAGGATTCGCTAAAAGCGGTTCCCAATTTGGATCAATTTCTCTTTTGATAAAGTGTTCAGGTCTTTCCACTTTGTAATGAAATTTTGAATTCCAACAAGCTACACCAAAATCATTTAAAGCTAATCCCATTTTAGCAACAGCTTCAATAGATTTCTCTAAATTGCTTTTTTCTTTTTGAAGAATTTGATCTGTTATAGCCATTAATCTTGATGGAGGGCTGAATGTCAATCCAAAAAGATCATCGCTCCAGAATTCTGCAATCCACTGATCTTCATAAGAGATATTGTTATTACATCTTGAATAAACTTCCAATGCTTGAACATAGAAAGGAGATCCAACTTTATTTGAGTATGGTAGTGGGGGACGACATATCTTTTCACTTTCGCTTGTTGCAAATGTTCTAGTTCTTCCCCACAATGGAAACATGCCTCCATTTCCATTATCATTAGTCGGATTCCATCTTCCTGGAATAGAATTACCATTAGCGTCTAACATTTCCTTTCTCCAATCATAATAATTTGCTTTGTTTGGATCATTGTTCAAAGGATTTAATTCCGCTTCGAAAGCTACTTTGTCTGTTTTTACCCATTCAAATACTGCCGTAGCGACATCGCGCCCCCAAGCTTTTGAATTAGTGAAAACATCAGCACTAATCTCAGAACCATACTGATCTTCAAATTTCTTATTCAAATTGTCAATAAGTCTGTGTGCATCAGCATTACTAAGATGTCCAGCACCTGTAACAAACTGTGTATTCAAAAAGAAATTTTTGAACATATAATTGTAACAAGCGTTTACTGCCGTTGGCCAATGTATATTTTGGTTTTTGTCAAAAGCTGGAATCTTTAATTCAGACCCCCTATTGACCTTTTAAAGAATTAAAAGATGGCATACCTGGAACCGCAGTCTCATAAACAGCTAGTCCAATATAACCCATTGCTTTAGGTCCAGGTCCAGGACGGTAGCCTAAAGCATCTTTGTCAATAATTAGGAATAATTCATTCCAATCGTATACTACTTTGTAGTCATAATTAGAAACAAGATTCTCCGTAGTAGATATTGTTGTTGTTTTTCTACAAGAAGTCGTAAATATCACAGCGGCTACAGCCATCCATAATATGATTTTAAAATTTGCCTTCATTTTCAATACTTTGATTTAGAATATATAAAAAATAAAAAAAATTCGTAATATTACATGATCTCATTCATTTTAGACCAGTAGTTTTCCTTAACGGGGACAAATATATTAGCTTAAATTCAGCTTTTATTAAAAATGATGCTTAAAATTTCATAAGAATTTACTTAAAGCTTCCTTAATTTGAGGATTTTAAGCTTAAAATCGGGATATTTGCAGGATATGCGAGTATTATTAATAGAAGATGAGCAAAAAACAGGTTATTCTGTCCAGTCATATTTAAAAGATGAGTGCAGATTTGAGGTTATCTGGCTTAAAAATGGCTTAGAAGGATTGGAAATGGCAAAAAAGGAATCTTTTGATATTATTTTGTCCGATATCATTCTGCCTGGAATCGATGGAATTAAAATTTGCTCAGAGTTGAGGAACCTAGATATTAAGACTCCAATATTGATTCTTTCAGCCTTATATCAAGCGGAGGATAAAGTCCAAGGACTGAATGCTGGAGCCGATGATTATCTGGCAAAACCTTTTGACTTTGGAGAATTGTATGCTAGAATAAATGCCTTGGTAAGGAGGTCAAATAAGCCACAAGTAAGTAATATTTTGATTTATTCTGAAATTTCTATAAATTTGTCCAATCTTGGAGGTATGGAGAAATGGTCAAAAAATATCTCTTACGCCAAAAGAATTTGCACTTATGGAGTTCTTCATGAGAAACAAAGAAAGAGTGATATCAAAGCAAGAATTATTGGAGAAAGTTTGGAATCTCACACATGAGATCAGTACCAATGTGATTGAAGTCTATGTGAATTATTTAAGGAACAAAATAGATAAAGGCTTTGATAAAAGATTGATCCATACACATTTTGGTATGGGATATATTCTGAAGGAAGAATAAAATGAAAATTCGATCAAAATTAACTGTTCAATTTATTAGTATCACGGCAGCTATCTTCATCGTCGCACTCTATTTTATTTATAAGCAATTCGAATTTCATATTGAAAATGAACAATACACTTTATTAGAAAGCAAAGCATTGATGACAGCTGAAATGGTGCTCAGAGATGAAGAAAAACTCAAACCAATAATAAGCACATACTACCAAGAACAGAATTCAGAGCTGCCTATCACAGGAAATACTGCGATTTATAACCAAGATTTTGAATGCGTATTTAAAGTGAACCTATCAGCTCCAATAACCAAACCTTCTATCCTCAGTGAAGTCAAAAAAAGTGGTATTTTAAAATTTGTTGATGGAAGTCTTCAAGCAGTAGGTCTATCTACCAATTCTAATAAAAATAATGAGTTTATCGTCGTTGCTTCAGATGTGCCGGATTATTCAAAGTTAAAGAAATTGCGGAATATATTATTTTTAAGTTTTTTATTGTGATGGTTGCGGTTGCAGCAGGAGGTTGGTTTTTTGCAAAGCAATCATTAAATCCAGTTGAAAAAATTGTAACAGAAGTTGAAAAAATCATTCCTAGTAATTTATCGAATAGACTCCCTATGTCTAATCAAAAAGATGAGTTATCTCATCTCGTAAGGACGTTCAATAAATTACTTGAGCGAATTGATGAAGCATTCCAATTGCAGAAAAGTTTTATATCCAATGTTTCTCACGAAATTAAAAATCCTATAGCTGCTATTGATGCCCAAATCCAATTAGCCAAGTCCAAATTCAAAGATCAACCTGAAACTTCAGCACTATTGAATTCAATCCACGAGGATATAACAG
Source organism: Saprospiraceae bacterium (assembly GCA_016710585.1). Taxonomy (GTDB): domain Bacteria; phylum Bacteroidota; class Bacteroidia; order Chitinophagales; family Saprospiraceae; genus Vicinibacter. The sequence goes on along the minus strand of JADJVN010000028.1, from coordinate 13,818 downwards.
AAATCAATGAAACGAATGATAAATTATTACAATTATCGAAGTTTTATTCAGATAAGAAATCGGTTGTCTTAACCACTGTACGGATCGATGAGATCATTTTTGATTCAATAAATTATGTGGCAAAAAATGAGAAAAATAAAGTGAATTTTGATTTTATCATGATGCCAGAGGATGAATCATTAATGTCTATTAAAGGAAATGAATCTTTACTTAAGACCGCTTTTATTAATTTAATTGAAAATGCTTGTAAATTTTCACCCAAGCAATATGCAAAGATTGAACTTGATTTTTCTGAGAAAAATTGGATCAATATTAATATTATTAATGAAGCAATTAATGCAAATACAATTGAACTCAATAAATTATTTGAGCCTTTTTTTAGGAGTCTTCAGCATAACGACATTAAAGGATCTGGATTGGGTTTATCCATTGTAAAAAACATTATGGATATTCATAAGTTTGAGATAAGTGTAAAAAAATTTGATGAGAATAAAATTTGTTTTCTCACCAGAATTGATTTGATTAAAAATGCAAATGAAAAATTTAATTTGGATGAGGCATAGGTTGAAAATTATTTATTTTATCATTGCAATTTTATCATTGACTCAATGTAAACATGAGCAAATTACTAATAAAGGCGTTGTATATGTACTTTTATCTTGGAATAAACTATTGTTGGAACTAGTTCAAACCAGTGAAGGATATCGACCTCCAGTGAGTGGCAGGATGTATGCTTATATGGGAATAGCTCAATGGGAGATCAACAGACAGTTTTTTTGCAAAGTGCGATCTCGATGCAGTCAAAATTTGATGAATTGGAGATCACAGCATGGGATCCAATCTATGGAAAACTAATTCAAGAAGTAGCACTTAATTCTTGTTATGATAGAATGATTCATCACTTTTTTCCACATGCAACAATGGCTATGCAGAAAAAAGTTTCTGATTTTAAACTTAGCCTACGAAAGCAATTCTTAAATGAATTTGATAAATTTCAGCTTGAGCAATCTGAGCTCTATGGCATCAAAATCGCAGATGAAATATTTGAGTTTTCAAAATTGGATAGGGTGGGACACCAAGCCTTTGCATTCAATTTTGATCAAGACTATAGTCCCGCGATGGGTGATGGGAAATGGGTTTCTTTAGATTCAATGCCTGCTTTGTTGCCCCATTGGGGAAATGCAAAATTATTCATTACAGACACAGCATTTGTGCATGTGAATCCTCCTATTGAATTTTCAAATGATCGAAGTTCTGAGTTTTTTGCACAAGCATTTGAATTATTTAATTTATCTCATCCAATTAGTGAAGAGCGAAGGTGGATAGCTGAATTCTGGAGTGATGATTTTCATGGGGTGACATTTTGTGCAGTATCCAGATGGATATCAATTTTAATTCAATTTGCAGAACAGAATAATGTCAAGAAGGAGCAATTATATGAAGCTTTTTTAAAATTGGGATTAGCATTGAATGATGTCACAGTTATGGTTTGGGCATCAAAGTATTTTTATAATATGGAAAGGCCAGATACCTATATTAAACGAAATATAAATAAGAATTGGGAGCCATTGCACCACACACCAAATTTCCCAGCTTACCCAAGTGGACATGCCACTTTTGGTGCAGCTGCAGGGGAAATATTGAAATCCATTTTTGGAAATAAAATAAGAATAACAGATAAATCACATGAGGATAATAAAGAATTTATTGGGACTCCAAGGTCCTTTAGTAGCTTTGACGACATGATTGTTGAAAATGCTACCAGCCGTTTATATCTTGGCGTTCATTATCGAATGGATTGTGATGAAGGATTGAGGCTAGGTAAAATTATAGGCATGAATGCAGCCAAATTAAATCTTACTTTGTTATAAGAATATATAATAAAGTAAGTCAATATTTAGTTTGCAGCATTTTAATTGACTTTCAATAAATAACAATTGAAAATCTTGTAGGCTTATATACTCTAAAATTTCCCCACGTTAATTTTGTTTGGTCAATGTTTTTTCCATCAACATTGATCTTTTAATAAATATACAATTTCAGTCATTTCTTCTCCTTGAATAAATAATACTCCCCATCTTCATTTTATTACCGCTGTCAAAAAATGTATACTCTAGCTGAGTTCCATTTAGATTAATAAATCCGCCATCACTATTTATGTTTGAAACTTGAAAATTGCCAGTTTCAACACCACCTGATGATGTCCCAGACCAATAGTCACCACCTCCTCCTGATTCAGAAATAGTTTGATATGTTCCATCCTGTTTAAACAAATACCTATACCCACGTGAAATTGATGCGGTTCCTACTCCTCCTCTACTTGTATAAGAAGAAGAACCAACCCATAAGCCTATTAATCTTGGGTCAATATATCCAGCTGAATTTGCATTGCTTTGATAGGATGATTTTTTATTTAAATTAAAGACGTATCCTGCTACTTGCATAGTAAGTTGACCATCTTTAAGTTCGATTTCATATCCTATTTTTGCCACATCATCAAATCCTGTAAGTTTGTTTCCATTTCGTGTTCCCATTGTATTTCCTTTTGGAGAACTCAATTGATATTGATTCGAATTTATTTTTTTGATATTCCAACTTTCTCTAATTTGTCCTTGAAATACGACATCAAACTGCCCTGAAAATGGATCATTCTCTTGGGTTGTGCTTCCCTGAGAATTTGAGCTAACAGAACTACCCGATCTGCTTATATTTATTTCCCTTCCATTGCCTTTTAGAACCAAACCATTCGAATTGGATTCTAATGTAAATACCATTCCTGCTTCTGATAATTGAATTAAATTTCCAGTTTTATTTACTGTCATTGGACCTTGTCCATTAAAATAAAATGAATATTCATTTTGATTTACTTTATCTAGCTTAATAGTAATCGGATTGTTATCAATGTATCCATTAAAACTTCCTTCAAAGGGATCTGCACCAGTCTGAATTGTTCTAGATGTATTTTCAGCTATTTGCTGTGCATTATTTGAATTTCTACCTTCTCTTACTAATTTAACATCTTGATTTTTAATATTTAGAATTATTCCATCTGGATCTTCCTTTATTGTAAAACTTAATCCTGCTGACACTCCAGTAAGCAAATTACCATTTAATTGGGCATAATCAGGACCAAGGCCATTTAAAAATAGATGATAATTACTTCCTGAAACTTTCTTTATTTCTAGAACTAAATTATTTCCACTCAGTTGTCCAGTAAACTTCCCAATAAATGGATCATTGCTAGATGATAGCATATTTCCGACTGAAGCTAAAGTTTGATTCGATATTCCTTCTGGATTGGCAGGGGTAGAATTACCACAAGATGTAAGGTAAAAAAAGATGTTTATGATTATAATAAATTTTTCCATTGGACTATTTTATTAAATATTATTGTATAGTATAATAATATCTAATCCAGAAGAAATATATAATGTAAATAATTAATCTATTAAAGAATTTTATCTAAATCAATTTAATTAGGATTGACATTATTATGGTTCAAAATTAGAATGGGATCCCTTAACTGACAATAGGACTTTAGTCCTATTCGATCGAACTATTTTGTCAACCTTTTCAAAACACTTTCCCTAGTCTTAGACCTTAATTTCGTTTCAAGCAAATGGAAATCTACGCTTGTATAAACTTCATCAAATCTAGCATTTGACAATAAAATAATCTCATCACAGCTCTCAGTCAAAGTAGAAAAAATATGAGATGAAATTAAAATTGTCTTGCCCTGCGATTTCAGATAATGTATCACTTCTGAAATAACCATACTACTTTGTATGTCTAATCCATTAAATGGCTCGTCGAGAATATAAACCTCAGTTCCCTGAATAATGACAGAATTGATAGCCAATTTTTTCTTCATGCCTGTACTATAATATTCCACATATTCATCAAGTGGCAAATCAAAAATATTTTTCACATCAAGGTCAATATTCTTTATTTTTTTTGCATTACATACCAATTGCAAATATTCCCTGCCTGTCATTTTACTAAAGAAAAAAGGCTCAGCTTGAAGATATGCAATTTCATTTTTCAATAATTTATAATCACTTTGTATTGATCCCTCAAAATCTTCCATGCAAGAAATACAATTGAATAAAGTAGATTTTCCAGCGCCATTGTCTCCCACTATGCCATAACATTTACCTGTCTCAAATGTAAAATCAATATTACACAAGACTTGTTTGCTGCCATAATTCTTGCTTAATTTTTGGATTCTAATCATGTCAAAATAGGATTCAATTTATAAATAGACTTTCTATAATACCATGGAAATAAAAATAGTAACAAAGGAGGAAATATCATGCTGCCTAAAAATATCAATGCAGTAGGAAAACTAATCCCATTGGGCAGCGAAGCATACGTCATTAAAATATAAAGAAATAGATAGGCTAAACTCAAAAAATATAATCCTATACTAAGTATGTACGAATCAGGATAACGATAAATCAATATTAGCAAAAAAATAAACGTACTTAATATAGAATAAACGAACGCAATGCCTACTTTATACAATAAAAATTTACTTGGAGAAAAACTGTGAATCCAAGTGTAAAATTTTGGCTCTAATTCCGAATAAAAGGTAATAAAAACGAAATGTATAAAAAGTAGACATACCAAAGCAAGATTAAAATTATCCACAAATAATCCAATAAAATAAACTGTGATCAAAAGGAATAATAACCAATAATATTTCCTAAATCCAATGGCGAATTCGTAAGGGTATTTTCCAAACGGTGATGGCATTCGAAATTTAATGTCAGATCTCATTTGAAATGCAAATAAAAAGGAAAATAAAAGCAATGTAAATGAAATTAGAACATAATTCTTAAACAATAAAAAGAAAACAAAAGGTAATGCTACAAACAGTCTTTCACTATATCTCAACAAATAAAAATCTTCCCTTGAATAAATGTTTTTTAGAAATCGAGATTTATTAGGATCATCAAGTTTAAGCATATAAAGAATAGCCACTGCAGTGTAAATATAAGCTGCATATTCTGTGCGTTTGAACAGTAAATATGAAAGGCCTATAAAAGCAAAAAATTAAAAGAAAATAGGCAAGATTTGGGTAGATTCCAAAGTCTTTCAATCCACGATTCATTCTTCTCAATTGAAAATGAAAATAATGAATTATGATATCTATTTTATCCCTCATCTTATTTACTTTCCAATCTCTATGTCTTGTGTGTTTTGGGAATTTGGATCCTGTTCCAAATTTTTATTTTTTTGAGGTGAAAACCCAAAATTATATCGCAAATTAATACCAAATCTCTGTGAATCAGAATATCTATTCCCAGTACTCAATATACTTGCTTGATCTAGTTTAAAATGAACACGCATTGTCCTGAGTACATCTTGTGCATTGAGTGTTATACTTAATTTATTGTTTAATAAATTCTTTTGCAATCCAAAATTTAATTGCCCGAAATTCTTTAATTCATAAAAATTATTACTTCCATTTAATATAAAGAATCCGTTCATAGTAAACTTAGTTGTTTTATTTAGTGATAATGAATGAAATGTAAAAAATCGCCATCCTCCACGTTTAAACTGTATTGCTTCATTCTCATATATACCCTTGTAGTGCATTAGTCCATATTGAGCTACAACTACAAAAAAATATTTACCTCCAGGAGGTATGGCTCCAGTAATCCTGAAATAGGATTCTTCACTATTACCCAAATTATCATAGGTCCTTTTTAATACATTGGGATTATTTTCATCCCTATAAACTACATTGGAGAAAATATTTTGAGTATAATTTTTTCCAATTGCAAACAAAGGGGTATCTTCAAAACTTATATTTACTTCAACATTATCCGTAAATTGAGGATTCAATCGAGGATTGCCAATCTCGTATAAATATTGATCAATATATTTAATTGAAGGGTTCAAATTTTCATAACTTGGCCGATAGATTGATTGTCTATAAATGGCATAACCTTTAAGTTCATGATTAGCTATGCTGAACAATTTTCTACTCAAGTAGACATAGGGAAACAAATCAGTTCTATTGATTTTAAATATGGTATCGCGTGGTATCAATTGCTTTCCTTCCATGAAGGTATGTTCTCCCCTTAGTCCAGCCTTTAATGTGATCATCCAAGGCAGTTTTTGTGAAGCTTGAATATATGCTGCATGAATCTGTTCGCGATAATTATAGGAATTAGTCCGAATAGGATCTGAGACACTTGAGCCATTATTATTCAAATAATAATTTGCACTGCTTTTGAAAAATTGAAAATTGGATTTTACACCTGTCTCTAATTTTAGTTTCGGATTAATCTTATAGCTTAGATCTGAATTAAATTGAAAATTATTTCTTTTTATTTCTGTCACACCATTGCCTAGAATTTGAAATAATTGTGGCAAAATAAAAATTGAATTAAAATCTTGATTTGCATTATTATTATTATATTGATATGAAAATTTTGTATCAAGCTGTGAATCTGTTGAGTCAATTTTATACAAGGCTGAGAAATCTTGTGAAAAATTATTAAATTTATTATTATTACTCGTATGGTTTTCGTTTTGCGATGCAAGAATTCCACTCGTAATTCCTGCTATATTACTTGTATTATTTGTAAACGGCGTCGCATAAGTTGAATTTAACCTTCCATCATAACCGAATTCCAACTTGGGTGTATAAACGAAATTTATGCCATAGCCAAAATAATATTGATTCGCCTTATTTCTAGTTAATGCTGCTTGTGTCAAGCTTGAATCTAAAGTAAAAAATCGATCTGAATTCAATTCTTCCAAAGCATCACGTCTATTATAATTTGCATTAACATAATAACTTAATGTATTTGCACCTTGATTCACATTCAATCCGACGAATTGATTACCATATTTTCCTTGATTTGCTCCTAGATTTACTGATCCAGAGAGTCCTATTCTCACCCCTTTTTTAAGGACAACATTCACAATGCCTCCAGAGCTAGAAGCATCGTATTTAGCAGAAGGGCTGCGAAGAATTTCAATTTTTTGAATAGCTGTAGGGGGCAGATTTTTCAATATAGAGGCAATATCACTTGCACTCATTCTCTGTTCTCTACCGTTGATATACACAGTGGCAGGAGTGGCACTTGACAAGTAAATATTTCCATCTTGATCCATAAAGATTCCAGGCGTTTTTTCAAGTAATTCATAACTATTGGTAGAGGTATTGGCTATTGGCTCTGGATCGATGATTGTCTTATCATCTTCTTGTCTGACCAATGGTTTCCTACCTGTAATTTTTACTTCTGAAATAGAGCTTTGACTTTCTTTCATTTCGACAATAAATTTAATGTCGGAATGGTTGACCAAAACCAATTTTTGAAATGGCTCAAATCCTAGAAATGATGCTTTTACTAGATATTTTCCTGCTTTGATATTCGAAAAAATAACTGTTCCCTCAGCATTGCTGTAATCTGCTTTGATCATGATACTATCGAGAAAAGAAAACAGAGAAACGGGGACATCTGTTAAAATATTAGATTTCGAATCATTAACTTGAATAATTATTTTTTGTGCAAAACCATAGTGAACATAAAACAACACAGAGACCATTAATCCCAATCGGACCATATACCTTATTTGGCTGCAAAATATGGGCTTTTTTAATCTTACAAAAGCTTTCAAAGCTTAAAGAAAAGTTATTTTTAGTTTTGAATCAAATTGAACATTAATAAGAAATAAATATTATCAATCTAATTTGTTGATACGATTATATTTTTATAATTTAATAAATAAGCCGATGAAATTCTATTTTAAAATGCCTATAGAGCTTCGCCCCTATTATCAATTAGAGCTAACAAAGTATAAATCTTCACTTGGAAATTCAGATTTACCTCAAAGCATGGCATCATCTAGAGAGGGCACACATTTTAGGTCAGGCATATCCAATAGAACATAGTTTGGCACATTGGAAAATGCTGCAATTTGGCTTCAAAATAAAAAGCTGGAAGGAGATCCGAGGTCAGATCATCAGGCTTGTATTTGGAGGGGTAAAATCATTTGTTGGCAAGATTCCCACAGGGAATACAGGTGGATCCAACGTACACCCACTATTAAAAATGGAAATCCCTGAAGATCTAAAGCTGATCTTGAAGGGAGGAAATGGATGATGCTTTTCTGTTACATTTTAATGATGAAAATACTTTCACCCTTATCCACTTCACTTATAGAGTAAAGTGAACCTCGGAAGTCTCTAACCCACAACATCACGAAGAGGCATGCCCAAATTTATTCAGAATTTTTGGCAGTTTTTATGTTTTGACGTATCTTCACCTTATGAAGACTTCTTACCTCATTCCAGATATCACTCCAAAAGCGAAATATGCCTCAATCAATGGGCAAAATTATGAGCTAAAAGCTGGAGAATCTATCTTGACTTTTGTCAAGAGACATTTTGGAAAGGATTATATCCCAACTTTGTGCGATGCTCCAAATCTAGAAGCTTTTGGTTCATGTCGAGTGTGTAGTGTTGAAGTGTCTAGAACTATAGGAGGTGCATCACGGACAGTAGCTTCTTGCCATACGCCAGTGGAGGAAGGAATGATCATTCAGACTGAGTCTCCTTCTATCCAATCCCTTCGAAAAAATATTATCGAACTGGTCTTGACAGATCATCCATTGGATTGCCTCATCTGTGAAGTAAACGGCAACTGCGAGCTCCAAGATACCGCAGCACGAGTTGGAATCCGCAAAGTGCGCTATCCTGAAGGTAAGAATCATCTCGATAGACAGAAAGATACGAGCCATCCTTACATGACTTCTGATCTATCCAAATGTATCATGTGTTATCGCTGTGTCCGTGCTTGTGATGAAGTGCAAGGGCAATTAGTGCTTAGTGTCATGGGACGTGGATTCGATAGTCAGATTATCAAGGGAGCCAATGAAAGCTTTATGGAGTCTGAATGTGTGAGCTGTGGCGCCTGTGCTCAAGCTTGTCCAACCTCTGCGATATCAGATGTGTTCCAGAGTAAATCTTTGGTAGGTCAAGACAAGGTTAAGACTGTATGCACGTATTGCGGAGTTGGTTGTAATCTTGAGGTAAGTGTAAAAAGTGGTAAAATCCTCAGCATTCAAGCACCTTATGATGCTGAAGTCAATCAAGGCCATACTTGCTTAAAAGGGCGCTATGCTTTTAAATTTTATAACCATCCAGAGCGACTTCAATATCCTATGATTCGCGATAATTCTGGAATCTTACAAAAGGCTAGTTGGGAAGAAGTATATGAGTATATCGCTTCTAAAATGACTAGCATAAAAAATACCTATGGCCCAAATTCAATTGCTGGAATATCCTCTTCACGTTGTACCAATGAAGAAAATTATTTAATGCAAAAATTTATTCGTGCAGTTATCGGTACCAATAATATCGATGGATGTGCACGAGTCTGTCACTCGCCAACAGCCCTTGGTATGCAAAGGACTTTTGGTACAGGTGCTGCTACAAATAGTATTGAAGACCTAAAATACACTGAAGCCATAATGGTCATTGGTGCCAATCCAACAGAAGGTCATCCAGTCACTGGCGCAAAACTTCGCCAATTTGCAATGAAAGGCAAGACGACTATAGTCATCGATCCTCGCCGAACTGAAATTGCAAAATACGCAACACATCACCTTCAATTGAGACCAGGGACGAATGTGGCTGTACTCAATATGATGATTTACTATATTGTCAGTGAGAATCTTTTTGATAAGCAATTCATAGGATCGAGAACAGAAGGTTTTGAGGATTTTGTTGAGAATATTCTCAAACTTAATATTGATGAATTGGAATCTGTAAGTGGAGTACCAAGAGATCAAGCTCGATCTGCTGCCATTGCTTATGCTACTGCAAAAAGTGCAATGAGTTTCCATGGTCTAGGCGTTACAGAACATTATCAAGGCACTTATACAGTCATGCTGATCGCAGATCTAGCCATGCTCACTGGAAACATAGGAAAACCAGGCTGTGGTGTCAATCCATTGCGTGGACAAAACAATGTACAAGGCATGGCAGATATGGGTGTTCAGCCTTATCAAGGTGCTGGTTATCTCGATCACACCAACCCTGAGATTCAAGATCTTTATTCAAAATTTTATGGGGTAGAAGTCCCAGCGGCAGCAGGGATGAAGATACCAGATATGTATGAAGCAGCAATAGCTGGAAATCTTAAAGCGATGTATGTCATCGGTGAAGATATGGTACAATCAGATCCCAACACGCATCATGTAATGAAAGCTTTAAAATCTCTTGATTTACTCATTGTACAAGAACTGTTCATGACAGAAACATGTAAACTCGCACATGTCATTCTTCCTGGGGCATCCTTCCTAGAAAAAGAGGGAACATTCACAAATGGAGAACGCCGAATCCAAAAAGTTCAAAAAGTAGTAGAGCCAATAGCAGACTCCAAATCAGATGGTCAAATCATCATCGACCTCATGAATAAGATGGGATATAAACAAAAGCCATATTCTGCCAAAACTATGTTGGAGGAAATCTCCAAGATTGTTCCTTTTTTTGCAGGAGTGACTTGGGAGAATTTAGGAAATTATGGCAAGCAATGGCCAGTCGCAGCAGATGGCACTGATACACAAATTTTGCATACAAATGAATTCAAACGAGGTAAAGGTCTATTTGTATTCCGTGAATATATAGAGACTCCTGAGATCCTAGAATATGCAGAAGAATATCCTTTCATCCTCACGACCAATCGAGTCTTGGAACATTACAATGCAGGAACAATGACGAGACGTACCGGTAATGCTGAAATCATTACGGAAGATGTGCTTCTCATTCATCCAAATGATGCAGCCAAAAATGATATTCAAGAACATGACCCAGTAATCATCGAATCCGCTCGTGGTAAAATTACCGTCAATGCACATCTCACCGATGAGGTAAAACAAGGTGTGGTGAGTACAACATTTCACTTCCCAGAACTCTTTGTAAACATCCTCACTTCTTCAGTGCACGATAGTATTGCAAAATGTCCAGAGTATAAAGTGGTTTGTGTGAAGTTGAAGAAGGGGTAGTAATGTGATCATTGATTAATGTGATAATTAGGGAATTTGCTAATGGTTCTGTATCCTCTTTAAGATTCGGAACAGGATATAGAAAGAAATAGTTTCAAAGAATAAAAATACATTCTGAAAGTAGTAACAAATCAATTCAAGAATTTTAAATTTGGTAAATAGCGGAATGATTTCATTTTGATTGAAAAACTAAATCTAAAAACTTCTTTTTGTATAGTCAATTATTATAAACTTAATAAATGGAAAACAGAAAACGTAATTTATAATTACTATGTATTTGAAATACAGTAATTTAGTAGTTTAAATGTAAACTAAACATAGATAAGAAAAAATTAATTGTTTTATATGGGGTACTAAATCTTGTGATTTTACTCTATTTAATATGAGGTTAATTTTTAGTCTATTCTTATTTATGTATAATCTAAGCGTTTTCGCTCAAGATAATATTCGTAATGCTGGAAATCCATATTGCGTTACAAATCTTCTTGGACTCGATGTTACTCATATTTCTAGAAGTGACAACTGGACAGGAGGGGAAAAAAATTTATTAGCCTTTAATGTGAATTTCAATTCCAATGTGAGTTATAAGAAAAATCTACATTATTATTTGATAACAAAACTTGAAATTGGATTTACTAAATCTGAAATTTTCCAAAAAACATCAGACAGAATTCTAATTGAGTTTCTAATTGAAAAGTCTATAAATAAAAATTATGATTGTTACTCAAGTTCATCATTCAAAAGTCAATTTTTAGAAGGATACTCTTATGAACAAAATGAAAAGAATAGAATTTCTGCTTTTTTAAATCCTGGATATATTGAAACTGAAATAGGTATAAAAACGAAGCATAAATATCAGCTTAGAGTAGCTCCAATTAATCTAAAAAATACAATTGTAAGAGATACGACATTATATCATCATATACCTGAAAACTATGGGGTAACAATTGGTAAAAAACATCTTTTAGAAATGGGCTCTAGTTTATCTTTCCTTTATAAAGAAAAGCTACTGAAACAATGTAATGTTGAATTTTCATATCATGGTTTCTTTGCCTATATCCCACAAATTAAAAATATTGACCATAATTTGGATCTTATAATATCATCACCAATAGGAAAATATTTCAATACTAATTTTAAATTACGAATGATCCATGATAAAGATATTACAAAAAAAGTTCAATGGATAAATTCATTATCACTTAGTTGTATAATTTCATTAAATTCAAAAAATAAATCATAAAATTATTATTCCAGTATATGGCAGAACTTAATTCAATTCAAAGCAAATTACTTGGTTCTTCAGAAACAGATTTTTTTAAAACCAATTATGAACGAAAATTTGGAGAAATAGCAAGTAAAATTAACCTTGCTCTGACAGCTCAGCAAAAGAAGTTATACTCTGAAGATTGGTGCAAACTACTAGCTGATGTTCAAAATGAACTAGGTGAATCTTTTATTCAGAATATAACATTACCCACTTTAAAACCTAATTATAGTAATGACCATAGTCAATTACATACCGACACAGCAAAGGAAATCGATATTATCCCAAAGGGAAAGGAAAAGGTGCCTTTTTGGAAGAGACTAACTATAATTTATATTTTTCTTGGAGTATTATCCTTATTAAGTATAGGACTTAGTACATTTCTTATAATTAATAAAAAGTTCATGTTAAATTCTAATGAACTAGACAAAAAGGCATTTATGGATTCAAGTTTTACTCCAAGACCTATAACAATTAGAAATTTGAGCAATGAAACATTCGATCTCTTAACTATGACGATAATAAATTATGATTTGGTAGAAAGTAAAAGTTTAGGCAAAACAATTTCAAATTGGCAGCTATGTCCACCTATTGAGAAATCATTTCCTACCAATACTGTCTTATTGGAGCCATTGAAAACGATTGTAATTCCTAGTTTTGATAAGTGGAATGGCAAAGGTGTTTTTGCTTCTATTCATATAAGATCAAAATCGCCACCATATAAGGAATTCAGCTTTTCCAGAGTATTGGCACCAGGTTATGATAAAGTAAATCAAGATGGTGTGCTTGAAATTCATCCCTTAAAAAATTATTAATATGTCGAGATTGCTTTTATTAATATGCATACTATTATCAACTGTATTAAATGGTCAAGTTGAAATTCAACAAAATCCAATACCAAAGCAAGATCCAGTAAATACACCTGATGTCAAAAAGAAAAAGTCAAGAGCAGAAAAAAAGTTGAGCCTGAAAAAGCGGTTGAAATTAATACTAAGCCTGAAGTTAATAAGAATCGATACCAGAGCAAAATAATTAATGAATTGTCACAACAGATGATCCTAGTAGAAGGAGGAGAATTTATAATGGGTTGCAATCATTGTGCGGATCGGGACAATAAGCCTGAACATCCAGTGTTATTGAATAATTTTCTAATGTCAAAATATGAAATTACAGTCAAACAATTTCAAGAATTTATCAGTGTTACAAATTATAAGACAACTGTAGAAAATGAAGAAGGCGGTTATATTTCTATGAATGATGGCTGGGTTCAACAAAGAGGGTTCTCATGGCGCACTGATGTGAATGGGCATGTCAGGACTTTAGAGACATTGGAAGAACCTGTTATTTTTGTGAGTTGGGAAGATGCCAATGCTTTCTGTGCTTGGTTGAGTAAAGAAACCAACAGGATATTTAGACTTCCTACTGAGGCAGAATGGGAATATGCGGCAAAAGGTGGTAAAATGTCCACAGGCCAGATTTATGCTGGTAGTGGTCAAGCAGAATTGATCGCATGGTCAAAAGCT
>JADJVN010000027.1 GCA_016710585.1 Saprospiraceae bacterium | reverse complement strand
TCATCCCTTCAACCACCCCGTAATACTCATCGCGCTGTTAGTCAACAAAACTTCGTGTTCCAATTCATTGCTTTGGAGACGGTCTTGCCGCTATTAGGAGAAATGTTGATCTTCTTATTTCCAAAATGAATACATAATTCACCACCATCTGATGCCACCCAATCCAAGTTCAAATAAAAAATCATGGAGTATTTTCTAGAATCATTGTGACGAAATTGATCCAAATGTTTTATATAAAAACTTCCTTTTTCATATAGCGTATAATGAAATTCATAACTCTTAATGCCAGTATAACAGTTTGTATTAAGGTATAATACAAAGTCATCCATGAGATAGAAAAATGTATTTTCATGAATATTATTATTCTTTCGATCGAGCCAATGGATTTTATCTCCTCTTGATAAATTGTTTATTTTTAAAACTGTATGTTCACCAGTTCCAGCCGATTTTAGTTGATTGTCCCGATAAATAAATACCAAATTTTCTGTCAGATGTAGTTAGTGATTCACTTAAAAAATGTTGCGCTATGCCTATTTTGTTCTCTATAAAACTATCAATCAGGGTATCAAATATTACATGCATTTCTAGTGTTATTTTTTTAATTTGTTTAAAGATACAACATTTTAGTTTAATGCGATTGACAATAGAATTGGCACTGTGAATATCCTAGTTTTAACGCATGTTTGCCCTATTTTTTAAAAATTGGTTAAATTTAGTAATTTAATTTGCCTATTTGGTGTTAATTTTTGCCAATTTGGATTAATTATTAATAATTATAGATTTTATTTAAATGGGAACTTAAATTATTATCTTTTGCACTCCACAGACAGATTAGAGTGTTTTTGAAGTAAACCCTATTTTTTCATTTTGTGACAAAATACCTTTGGCATTGCAAAGACAGTATGAATTGGTATTTGTATTTATAGTTTAAATCGTATACACCTCTTTTTCCAGATTTTTTGAGTGGAATCCTATGATTATTTTATTTATTTCAATGGATTGACAATTTGAATTTGAGTTCAGAATAATCTTATTTTGATTTTCTAATTCAAAATACAGTAATTTATAATTCAGTAATATTATTTCCATTCAAAAATTTCTATTGGATCGTCAAGTTTAAATATTTATTATATGGAATGGAATGCAAATTTAAATTTTTTTTAGAAATCCACTTTGGATTTATGCAAAGGCTATTATCGATTTGCTTTTAAAAAGTTTTGGTTTACTATTAATTTTTGAGTCATTATTTTTGAAGAAAAATATGGATCTAATTTTCTGCTCAAATGATTCAGATAATTATCATTTTTCTGACAATTATACAAGAGCTATGTCAAGAACCAAATTCTTGCTAGTCATCATGTTAATTGCTTTTTTTTCTCAAGACAATTTGCAAGCACAAGTTTCTGGATATGTTTTTAGAGATTTTAATGCAAATGGAGTAAAAGAGAATACCACATCATACAACGAACCTTTCGTTGCCAATGTCACGGTCACTGCGTTTGACTCAACTGGTGCTGCAGTGGGAACTATGCAGACCAATTCTAGTGGGGCCTATAATTTCACAGGATTAAATCTTCCTTTGAGGATTGAGTTCACTGACTTTGATTCAACAGATTATCCTGCAGCATTCGGTGCTGGTAATGGTTCAAATGTTCAATTCTATACCGTCTCAAGCTCAAATGCAAATTTCGGAATTAACTATCCTTCTAATTATTGTCAAGCATCTTCGCCTGGCAACTAATATTTTTATAATGGATTGTCTTCATCGAACATTTCCTAATGCTGGTATCCAATTTGATTATGCAAATGTTGGCATTCCAATAGATTTAGGAGGCAGTGCTCCAAATCCAGATCTTGTTGCTAGATTTAGCCAGATTGGTTCAGTTTGGGGAAACACTTATCAGCGATCACAAAAAAACGAGTATTTTACACTGCTTTTACCAAGCGACATTCTGGTTTTGGACCTTTGAATGAAGGTGGAGTTTATGTTGCAAATATTACTAACCCAGCATCTCACCAGTGCTAACTCATTTTAATTTGCAAGGTGTTATACCTTCAAATGGTGGACCTGCGATAGATCTTGGAAATGTGCAAAGAACTGGAGGTTCAAACTATGAGTTAGGGGCGACCAACGCCAAATATAGATTTTGATGCATTTGATAAAGTTGGTAAAACATCTTTTGGAGATGCTGAAATTAGTGAAGATGGCAAGACATTGTGGGTTGCAAATTTATTTCAAACTGCTTTAATTTCAGTTGATGTGAGTGGCGCTACATTGCCTGGACAGTCAATCAATATATGTTGACAGGATTGCCATCATGTACTAATGGTGTTTTAGAATTTTTGGAATAAAAAATTTATAAGGCGCTTTATATGTTGGCGGAGTTTGTACTGGAGAAAATGGAGGTGTTTTAATTAGTATTGATCAAACAGCTTTTGTTTTGAAAATATGATCCTGAAAATATTGCTGGAGGTTATTCAATAGCTTTGACTTTCCTTTAAATTATACAAGAGAGTCTGTAGGAGGAAATGGTGGTGCAAGATGGAAACCATGGACAAGTGCATGGAATCCCAATTTTCTTTTTCAAAATTTTAAAAATCCGGAACCTATTTTATCAAATATAGAGTTTGCTCCAAATGATGATATGATTTTAACTTTTATTGATCGACACGCCCATATGGTAGGATATCAAAATTATCCCAGAATTTTGGATTATACTGGAACGGATTTGAAGAAGGCTAGAGCTGGTGATATTGTGAAGCTTGTTATGTTAGTGGAGCCTATGTTATTGAAGGTGATGCGACTTGTCCGACTAATGATCCTGCTCCTTTTGCAGGACAAAGTAATGTGGATGGACCAAGTAATAATGGCGAATTTTTTTGGGGTGATTATTTTACAGATGATGGGACAAGTGTAGGGCATGAGGAAGTGTCTTTAGGTAGTGCTATAGTCTATCCCGGTACAGACCAAGTGATAAATGTCACTTATGATCCTATTGGTCCTAATGGTTTTCAAACACAAGGAGTACAAAGATATAGTAGTATTTCAGGTTCTCAAATCAATGGATATAGATTGGTTGCAAATAATGGTGTCAACACATTTGGAAAAGCTGCTGGACTTGGTGACCTAGAATTATTGTGTAATCCTGCACCGATTGAAATCGGAAATCGTGTTTGGTTCGATAGTGATAAAGATGGAATTCAAGATCCAAATGAAATGGCTATAGCTGGTGTGACTGTTCAATTAATAAAAAATGGAAATGTCATAGCTACTGCAGTAACTAATTCATCTGGAAATTATTATTTTAGTAATGCTGCTGGAACTTCAACATCATCAATAGTACAATATCACTCAACTTACTGAAGGAATGACCTATATTGTCCGAATTCCAAAAGCTATGGAACTAGTCAACAAACGTCATTATCTGATTTAATTTAACCAAGTTGATGCTGATAATGGTGTGATAAATACTCTAGCAGATGTTAGGGATTCTGATGGTAAAATTGCAGGAGTAAATGCAGAAGATACTATAACTACCAATTTTGGCTGGGCAGAATAATCACAATATTGATTTTGGTTTCTTAAATGCAGATTTTTGATCTAGCGCTTTGAAAAGACATTAGTTCTTCGACACCTGGTCCATTCAATGCAGGAGACCAAGTAAGTTTTGATATAAAAATATATAATCAAGGTACAATTGATGCCAATAATGTAATGTTACAGATTATGTCCCAACAGGATTGACATTAATCCAGGGTAATCTGGACAGCTGTTTCTGGGGGAAATACCTACCTGTCAGTCCTATTGCATCGATTGCAGCAGGAGATAGTGTTGTTCAAACTATAACGTTTACGATTAATTCAAATTTTCAAGATACAGCTATAATTAACTGGTCTGAGATTAGTGCAGCTTCTAATGCTTTAGGTCAGCCAGATGTCGATAGCGATCCAGATGGAACCAACTTCAACCAATCTGGAGAGACAAATGATTTGAATGATGATAATGTAATCAATCAAAATGGAATGACTGGAGGGTGATGAAGATGATCACGATCCAGCAAAAATTTTGGTCCAACAAACATTTGATTTAGCATTAAAAAAGACATTAAGCACAGCTACTCCTGGGCCATTTGCTCAAGGAGATGTTGTAAGTTTTGATATAAAAATTTATAATCAAGGTACGATCGATGCAACTAATATCAACATTACAGATTATGTTCCAGTAGGATTGACATTAAGTAATCCTGGAGTAACATGGACAGTAGTTTCATCAGGTACGACAACATTGGTTTCTCCAATAGCATCACTTGCTTCAGGAGATAGTGTGATAAGAACAATTACATTTACTATAAATTCAGATTTCCAAGGTTCAAGTATTCGTAACTGGTCAGAGATCAGCAGTGCAACAAATGCAATTGGATTAGCAGATGTAGATAGTAATCCAGATGGAACAAATTTCAATCAATCTGGGGAAACTAATGATCTTTTGGATGATGATGTAATCAATCAAAATGGAATGACTGGAGGTGATGAAGATGATCACGATCCAGCCGAGATTGCAGTAGTCCAAACATTTGATTTAGCATTGACAAAAACTTTAGACCCTAGTTCAATAGGTCCATTTAATACAGGAGATACAGTTAAATTTAAAATCGAAATATTTAATCAAGGAACACTTGATGCAACAAATGTAAATATTACAGACTATATCCCAAATGGGATGATCTTATCTTCTCCAGGAATAATTTGGACAAATCCGATTTCGAACTCGACTACTTTAGTGACTGCAATTCCAACGATAACTGCAGGAACAAGTGCAGTCATTACTATTGATTTAATTGTTAGTGATACGTTCCAAGGAACTAGTTTGCGTAACTGGTCAGAGATAAGTAGTGCAACAAATGCATTAGGATTATCAGATGTTGATAGTAATCCTGATGGAACAAATTTCAATCAAACAGGAGAAACAAATGATTTATTAGATGACAATGTGATAGATCAAAATGGAATGACAGGAGGTGATGAAGATGATCACGATCCGCAAGAAATAATCATTGAACAAATATTTGATTTAGCATTGAAGAAAAAATTAAGCCCTGCATCTGTCGGTCCATTTATTCAAGGAAGTACAGTAAGTTTTGATATTGTAATTTTCAATCAAGGTTCATTGAATGCGACGAATGTCAATGTCACAGATTATGTTCCAACAGGAATGACATTGGTTAATCCAGGAACAACATGGACAGCAGTATCTGGAGGTACTACAACATTAGTGAGTCCGATAGCAAGTATTGCAGCTGGAGATAGTGTCATAAGAACGATTACTTTTACAATCGATAATAATTTTCAAGATACAATTATTCGAAATTGGTCAGAGATAAATAGTGGAACAAATTCATTGAATTATCCAGACATAGATAGTGATCCAGATGGAATAAACTTCAATCAAACAGGAGAGACAAATGATTTACTAGATGATGATGTAATCAATCAGAACGGCATGACAGGAGGTGATGAAGATGATCACGATCCTGCACAGATTCCGGTTACGCAAACCTTTGATCTTGCATTAAAGAAAACATTGCAATCGACAGGATCATTTAGACCCGGAGGACAAGTGACATTTGCGATGACGATATATAATCAGGGAACAATTGATGCGACGAATATTAATGTTTCAGATTACATTCCTACAGGATTGACATTAAATGATCCAACATGGACAGGCAATCCAGCGACATTAGTGACGCCAATACCATTCCTTGCAAAAGGCGATTCTACTGTAAGAACGATCACGTTTACGATCAATTCAGATTATACATTGAGCACTATACGCAACTGGGCAGAGATCAGTGCAGCGGCAAATGCATTAGGATTGTCGGATATAGATAGTGATCCAGATGCTACGAATTTTAATCAAGTAGGAGAGACAGATGATTTATTAGATGATGATGTAATCGATCAAAATGGAATGACAGGAGGTGATGAAGATGATCACGATCCAGCTCAAATCAATATAGATCAATTTGATTTAGCATTGAAGAAAATAGTTGATGTAGCAGGTCCATACTCTTATGGACAAGAAGTTCCATTCCGAATTCGAGTGTATAATCAAGGACAAATTCCTGGACAAAATATACAGCTTGTAGATTATATCCCAAGTGGATTTACATATGCGGCAAGTAATAATCCAACATGGGCATTTGATGGAGTGAACAAAGCGACAACGACATTGAGTGGTATTTTACAAGCTGGTGATAGCATCGATGTAGTGATACGATTGATCATCAATGCTAACCAATCATCATCTACAGCTTATACAAATTATGCAGAGATCACAGGAGCAGTTGATGAAAACAACAATCCAGTAAATGATATCGATAGTGACCCAGATGCTACCAATGGCAATGATGCAGGAGGAGTACCAAATACGAGTACAGATAATCAAATTAATGATAATGGTTTGATCGACGAAGACGATCACGATCCAGCGATGATCGAGATCTTTGATCTTGCGTTGAGAAAAATATTAACTACAGCAAGTCCATACACATATGGACAAACACATCAATATCGCATGGTAGTTTTCAATCAAGGAAACGTCACTGCACAAAATATAGTAGTGAATGATTACATACCAGACGGATATGCATTCGCACCGAACAATGGATGGACAGGCGGTCCTAGCTTGATCACAACAACGATAGCAGGTCCATTAGCAGCAGGAGATAGCGTAGTGTTGAATTTAGATTTAACCTTCCAAGCACCAAGTTTACCAGCGACAAATCGCACATGGATTAACTATAGTGAAATTGCATCAGCACAAGATCTTACAGGAACGACAAGAGACGATGTAGACAGTGATGCAGGAAGCAATGGAACAAATGAAAATGCGATTTATCCAAATCAAACTGGAGATGATAATATAACAAGTATTACAGATACAGGTATCGGAAGTCAAGATGATCACGATCCAGCAGGACCGAGCATCTTTGACTTAGCTTTGCGCAAGACAGTTGCGACTGCAGGACCATACACATATGGACAAGAAGTTGATTTTAGAATAGCAGTATTCAATCAAGGAAGTATTCCAGCAGACAATGTATTGGTCACAGATTATATCCCAAGCGGATTTGAATATGTATCAGCATATGGATGGACATTTGATGGAGTGAATAAAGCGACACAAACGATTACGAATGTGATCATGCCTGGTGATAGCGCAATACTTACAATCAAATTGAAAGTATTAGCAAATGCAGGAACAAGTTCATCTTATACAAATATTGCAGAAATCACTTCAGCAACAGATGATACAAATACACCAAGAGTAGATATCGATAGTACTCCAGATGCAATAGTAGATAATGATGGCACACCAGTAGATGATGCGATCAATAATCCAGCTGATCAAGACGATCACGATCCAGCGATGATCGAGATCTTCGATCTTGCATTGAGAAAAACGTTGACTACAGCAAGTCCTTATACTTACGGACAAACGCATCAATATCGAATCGTAGTGTTCAATCAAGGAAACGTCACTGCACAAAATATTGTAGTGAATGATTACATCCCAGACGGATATGCATTCGCACCGAACAATGGATGGACAGGCGGTCCTAGCTTGATCACGACAACGATTGCAGGTCCATTAGCAGCAGGAGATAGTGTAGTGTTGAATTTAGATTTAACCTTCCAAGCGCCAAGTTTACCAGCAACGAATCGCAATTGGATCAACTACAGTGAAATTGCATCAGCACAAGATCTTACAGGAAAGACAAGAGATGATGTAGATAGTGATGCAGGAAGCAATGGAACAAATGAAAATGCGATTTATCCAAATCAAACAGGTGATGATAATATAACAAGCATCACAGATACAGGCTTAGGAAGTCAAGATGATCACGATCCAGCAGGCCCGAGCATTTTTGACTTAGCATTGCGCAAGACAGTTGCGACTGCAGGACCATACACATATGGACAAGAAGTTGATTTTAGAATTGCAGTTTTCAATCAAGGAAGTATTCCAGCAGACAATGTATTGATTACAGATTATATCCCAAGTGGATTTGAATATGTATCGGCATATGGATGGACACTTGATGGTGTAAATAAAGCGACGCAAACGATTACGAATGTGATCATGCCGGGCGATAGCGCAATACTTACAATCAAATTGAAAGTATTAGCAAATGCAGGAACAAGTACATCATATACAAATATTGCAGAAATCACTTCAGCAACAGATACGACAAATACACCAAGAGTAGATATCGATAGTACTCCAGATGCAATAGTGGATAATGATGGCACACCAGTAGATGATGCGATCAACAATCCTGCAGATCAAGATGATCACGATCCAGCGATGATCGAGATCTTCGATCTTGCATTGAGAAAAACATTAACTACAGCAAGTCCATATACATATGGACAAACACATCAATATCGAATCGTAGTATTCAATCAAGGAAACGTCACTGCACAAAATATAGTAGTGAATGATTACATACCAGACGGATATGCATTCGCAGCAAACAATGGATGGACAGGAGGTCCTAGCTTGATTACAAGAACGATAGCAGGTCCATTAGCAGCAGGAGATAGCGTAGTGTTGAATTTAGATTTAACCTTCCAAGCACCAAGTTTACCAGCGACGAATCGCACATGGATTAACTATAGTGAAATTGCATCAGCACAAGATCTTACAGGTGCGACAAGAGACGATGTAGATAGTGATGCAGGAAGCAATGGAACAAATGAAAATGCGATCTATCCAAATCAAACTGGAGATGATAATATAACAAGTATCACAGATACAGGCATAGGAAGTCAAGATGATCACGATCCAGCAGGACCGAGTATTTTTGACTTAGCATTGCGCAAGACAGTTGCGACTGCAGGACCATACACATATGGACAGGAAGTTGATTTTAGAATAGCAGTATTCAATCAAGGAAATGTTCCAGCAGACAATGTAGTGATCACAGATTATATCCCAAGCGGATTTGAATATGTATCAGCAAATGGATGGACATTTGATGGAGTGAACAAAGCGACACAAACGATTACGAATGTGATCATGCCAGGTGATAGTGCAATACTTACGATCAAATTGAAAGTATTGGCAAATGCAGGAACAAGTACATCATATACAAATATAGCAGAAATCACTTCTGCAACAGATACGACAAATACACCAAGAGTAGATATCGATAGTACTCCAGATGCAATAGTGGATAATGATGGTACACCAGTAGATGATGCGATTAACAATCCTGCTGATCAAGACGATCACGATCCAGCGATGATTGAGATCTTCGATCTTGCATTGAGAAAAACATTAACTACAGCAAGTCCATATACATACGGACAAACACATCAATATCGAATCGTAGTATTCAATCAAGGAAACGTCACTGCACAAAATATCGTAGTGAATGATTACATACCAGATGGATATGCATTCGCACCGAACAATGGATGGACAGGCGGTCCTAGCTTGATCACGACGACGATAGCAGGTCCATTAGCAGCAGGAGATAGTGTAGTGTTGAATTTAGATTTAACATTCCAAGCACCAAGCTTAGCAGCGACGAATCGCACATGGATTAACTATAGCGAAATTGCATCAGCTCAAGATCTTACAGGTACGACAAGAGACGATATAGACAGTGATGCAGGAAGCAACGGAACAAATGAAAATGCAATCTATCCAAGTCAAACTGGTGATGATAATATAACAAGTATCACAGATACGGGCATAGGAAGTCAAGACGATCACGATCCAGCAGGGCCGAGCATTTTTGACTTAGCATTGCGCAAGACAGTTGCGACTGCAGGACCATATACATATGGACAAGAAGTTGATTTTAGAATTGCAGTATTCAATCAAGGAAATGTACCAGCAGACAATGTATTGATCACAGATTATATCCCAAGTGGATTTGAATATGTATCAGCATATGGTTGGACATTTGATGGAGTGAATAAAGCGACGCAAACGATTACGAATGTGATCATGCCAGGTGATAGCGCAATACTTACGATCAAATTGAAAGTATTGGCAAATGCAGGAACAAGTACATCATATACAAATATTGCAGAAATCACTTCAGCAACAGATACGACAAATACACCAAGAGTAGATATCGATAGTACTCCAGATGCTATAGTTGATAATGATGGCACACCAGTAGATGATGCGATTAACAATCCTGCTGATCAAGACGATCACGATCCAGCGATGATTGAGATCTTTGATCTTGCATTGAGAAAAACATTAACTACAGCAAGTCCATATACATACGGACAAACACATCAATATCGAATCGTAGTATTCAATCAAGGAAACGTCACTGCACAAAATATCGTAGTGAATGATTACATACCAGATGGATATGCATTTGCACCAAACAATGGATGGACAGGCGGTCCTAGCTTGATCACTAACACGATAGCAGGTCCATTAGCAGCAGGTGACAGTGTAGTGTTGAATTTAGATTTAACATTCCAAGCACCAAGTTTACCAGCGACGAATCGCACATGGATTAACTATAGTGAAATTGCATCAGCACAAGATCTTACAGGTACGACAAGAGATGATGTTGACAGTGATGCAGGAAGCAATGGAACAAATGAAAATGCGATCTATCCAAATCAAACTGGTGATGATAATATAACAAGCATCACAGATACAGGCATAGGAAGTCAAGACGATCACGATCCAGCAGGACCGAGATTTTTGATTTAGCATTGCGTAAA
Organism: Saprospiraceae bacterium; assembly: GCA_016710585.1. GTDB lineage: Bacteria > Bacteroidota > Bacteroidia > Chitinophagales > Saprospiraceae > Vicinibacter. Next base: position 56,920 of record JADJVN010000027.1, on the reverse strand, counting down.
ACAGTTGCGACTGCAGGACCATACACATATGGACAGGAAGTTGATTTTAGAATAGCAGTATTCAATCAAGGAAATGTACCAGCAGACAATGTATTGATCACAGATTATATCCCGAGTGGATTTGAATATGTATCAGCATATGGATGGACATTTGATGGAGTGAATAAAGCGACACAAACGATTACGAATGTGATCATGCCAGGTGATAGTTCGATTTTATTGATCAAACTTAAAGTATTAACTAATACAGGAAGTGCAACTGCTTACAACAATATCGCAGAAATCACTTCAGCGACAGATACGACGAATACTCCAAGAGTTGATATCGACAGTACACCTGATGCTATTGTGGACAATGATGGCACCCCTGTAGATGATGCGATTACAGATCCAATGGATCAAGATGACCATGATTTTGCAAGGATAAATGTTTACGACTTAGCATTGACTAAAGTTGTTACGACAGCAGGTCCTTATACTTATGGACAAAATATTAACTTTAGAATTCGAGTTTACAATCAAGGAACATTGCCTGTGTCGAACACAGTAGTAAATGATTATATTCCAGTGGGATATACTTATTTGTCTGCCTTAAATCCAGCATGGACTGGTGTGGCTCCGACAGTGAGCTATACTTATGCTCCGGTAGTGAATCCAGGTGATAGTTTTGATGTGAATTTAGTTTTACAATTAAGTAGAACTGATGGAGGAGATAGAGATTGGATTAATTATTCAGAGATAAAAAGTTTCACTGATGTTACAGGATTAATTGATGTGACATTACAAGAAGTGGATAGTGATCCAAATAGTAATACAACTGGTGAATTAGATGTGACGCCTGGTAGTTCAAGTGATGACAATATTACTGATATTACCAAAGTAGGAGATCAAGATGATCACGATCCAGCAGGAGTTGAGATTTTTGACTTAGCATTGCGTAAGAATTTTATAGGCATTTCTCCAGTGAGATATGGCGATATAATTCCTTTTGAAATCACAGTGTTGAATCAAGGAAATATCGCTGCAGCGAATCTTACAATTTCAGATTATATACCTTCTGGTTTTGAGTTTGTAGTAGCTGCAAATCCAACTTGGACTTACAATTCGACGAGCAGAATTGCATCGACTACTTATCCTTCTGTAGTAGCAGCAGGTGACAGTGTAAAAATTGCAATACAATTGAAAGTAAATGCAATTTTGAATGATCCAGATGCGTGGTACAATGTAGCTGAAATTACTTCAGTGACAGATCCATCGGGAGTGACTAGAACAGATATAGATAGCGATCCAGATCAAACGAATACTAATGATGGAGATCCTATTGATGATGCAGTATCAAATCCAAATGAAGAAGATGATCACGATCCAGCAGAAATTGAGATTGTTGACATCGCATTGAAGAAATGGGTTGCCAATGAAAAACCATATTATCTTCCAGGTGAAGAAGTTGACTTTACACTTAGCATTTACAATCAAGGAAATGTTGTTTCTTCATCCATTGGTTTAAAAGATTATTTGCCAAATGGTTACAGTTTTGTAGCAGCTAATAATCCAGGATGGACCTTAATAGGTTCTAATCTTGAATACAATTACAATACAAGATTATATCCAGGAGATAGTGTACAGATTCATTTGAAATTGATCGTCATCATTCCTACTAATGTAAGTTTATCATCGTGGGAAAATTATGCAGAAATTCAATCAGTCACAGACACATTGAATCAATCGCGAAATGATGATGATGCAGATAGCAATCCGAATTCTGACTCACCATACGAAAGAGCTGTTCATGACAATGATCCTTGGGATGATATCGTTGATGGTAATGGTGTATTAAGTGGTCCGAATGAAGATGAAGATGATCACGATCCTGAAGCAGTGGTGGTTACTGCATACCTTGGAGACAAAGTGTGGAAAGATCTAGATGGTGACGGAGTACAAGATGCAGGAGAGATGCCATTGCAAGGCGTAGTAGTGACGATTTATGATTGTGCGACTGGTGCATTAGTACAAAGAGATACGACAGATATCAATGGTAACTATGGCTTTGAAGGATTATTTGGCGACAAAGATTATTTTGTACGTTTCGATGCAAGTCCATTAGGCATGCCAAATTGTGCATGGACATTTAAAGATAGAGGAAACAACGATAGAATGGATAGCGATGTCAATGCATCAGGAATAGGAGCATGTACAAGAATCGACGCAGGAGAGAAAGACGATACATATGACGCAGGTTTAGTTTCATTTGCAAAAGTTGGAGACTATGTTTGGGAAGATACAAATGGAGATGGAATCCAAGGCTTTGGAGAAAATGCACTTCAAGGTGTAACGGTTACATTGTATGATAAATTGACCAACACAGTACAACGCACATTTATCACTGGAACAAACGGACAATATTTATTTGATCGATTGATGCCAGGTCAATATTATGTGAAATTCACATTGCCGACTGATTACAGATTTACATACGCAACAGTGGAAGTGATGTTACAGATAGTGATGTAGATGATTCAAATGGAGCAGGAACAACTGCAACTATTTTCTTAAGTCCATCAGAAGATGATAGAACATGGGATGCAGGAGCATACAGATGTTCGATGATCAGTGGAGATGTTTGGTACGACTTGAATAAAGATGGTGTATATCAAGATCTTGAGAATGGTATCAATGGATTAAGTGTATTCTTGATTGATGCAAATACAGGATTGAAAGTTGCGTCTGCAGTTTCAGGACCTAAACCAGGCACACCGTCAGATGATGGATATTACAAATTCCAGTGCGTGAAGCCAGGAAGATATTATGTAAGTTATGACAGACCTGGAGATCTTGCAGCAAGTGCAGCATTCCAAGGAACGGATAGAAATAAAGATAGTCATTTGACACACGCATTTGGACCGAATACATCAGAGCAAGTAAACTTGACTAGTGGAACGATGGTAACGAACTTCAATGCAGGATTCCAAGTAAAAGCTTTAGTTGGAAATTTTGTATGGCTTGATGCAAACCAAAATGGTATTCAAGATGGAGGAGAAAAACCAGTTCAAGGAGTGAAGGTTATGGCGATGAATCTGAATGGTGTTGTGGTAAGTGAAAGTACGACAGGTGTCGATGGTATATACAATCTTGATGGTATAGCAGCTGGAGATTACTATGTAAAATTCCAAGCACAAAGTCAGTATGGTTATACTACACCGAATGTTGGAAATGATGATATTGATAGTGATGTGAATGGATCACAAGGTACAGGAACGACACAAGTAATGCGAGTAAATACAGGAGATAGATTAGCCAATGTTGATGCGGGATTGATCTTGTCAGTATTGCCTATAGAGTGGATTGATTTCAATGCTAATTTCAATGGATCATATACAGAATTGAATTGGATTACAGGAAAAGAAATCAACAATTTTGAATATGTAATAGAGAGAAGACATGAATCAGAGAAGAACTTTGTAGCAATAGGCAAAGAAGCAGCTTCAACGAATCTATCAGCAGCAAGACATGATTATACTTATGATGATTTTGATGTAGTAGCCAATGGCGTTTACTACTACAGGATTAAGCAAGTAGATCGCGATGGATCATTCACATACAGTAAAGTCATTGCATTGCGCAAGTCAAAAGACAATGGACTCAATGTACAGTTGTATCCAAATCCAGCCAATGAATTATTGAACATAGAGATACAGACAGGAGCAGATGCTCAGATTGAAATAGAGATCATAGATGAAGCAGGACGCACGATCATGACACAGACTATAGATAAGATTGTCAAAGCAGGAAAGCATAAATTCGAAGTGAATACAGCCGCTCTGCCACAGTCAAACTATACACTCAGAGTCAAGAGCGATCACGCCATCGCCAATCACAAATTTGTGATTATTAAGTAAAATAGTTTTCAGACTATTCCATATTAATAGAGCCCGTCAGACATTTCTGATGGGCTTTTTTTATGCCATTCATTAAATATAAAATGAAGATTTGGGCGTGCCCCTTCGGGTCAGGCTATTGCGGGGTTCCGTGCTTCGCACCAGCGCGTTGCGCTGCCCTCCATATCCTTCACGCGAGGGTGGTGAGGCTTTGATATTTTATTTTTAGTATATTTGTATGGAATTTTCAAAATGAAGAAGTACAATAGGAAATTAGACAAAAGATTTTGATGCGGATGAAGAATAAAATTACTTTTTTATTTCTGTTGTTTATTTTAATTTCCTGCAGTTTATCAGAGACTAAAAAGAATTTAGCTAAAGAAGCAGATTCTAGAGTAAAATTCGATATTAAGAAACATAATTATGATTCTTTAACAATACCAGAATTTTTTAAGTCATTAATTCAAAACCACATTAATGATTTTTACATAATAGATAGTAGTAGTTATAATATCTTCTGCCAAGAATCCAATTTATTGAGTTTGGATTCTACAAACCTTCTAAACTATTTTTCGATCGAAATATTACATAAATTATTTACGAGCCAAACAGCATCAAACTGTTCAAGAGGTGAGATAATAAATATTCCTTATCAATGGCATTGGGTAGATCCTAATCCAAGATATGAAATATATTTTACAAACACAAATAAACTTTTAAAAGATACAAAGCCGTCAGAAGATTTTGTAAAATATCAATCTTTTGCTGATATAGACAGAACGCCTTATTTGTTTCTAAGTGATCTTGTGGATTCTGACTTAAAGTATTATTCAGAATTCTGCGATACATTTTCAACTTTTGGATGGTGTAGTGAACGGGAAATGGCATTTGTTGCATTGATTACATTGTTAGATTTTGAAGCTAAAGTTGTCTCAGAAGGAAACCATAGTTGGTCTGAAATAATAATACCGTTTAAATTATCAAATGGATTATTCAAGTACTTTCAAGCAAATGTTGATAACACTTTCAATTCAATAAAAAGTAATGAAATATTAAAAGAAAATGAATCTAAGTGGAGAACGTATTTTGGTGAGTCAAATCATAGTAAGTGGTACAATAGAATGGCAAATTCAAAAACAGAATTAAACAGAATTAAGTTTCATTTGGCATCAAATCAATCTATGGAGAGAATTGAGAAGGATTTAGTTAAATTTTTAAGTAAAAAATTAACCAAATAATATCTTCTTATTTATTTCGTTTTATCAAATTATACATCGGTTGAATAAACATTAAGAAAATGCTAAGTGTCTAGTATGAATGATGTTTTAATTTTTGAAATAATGAAAAAATGAAATTGCAAAATCTACTCCTTTTTATTTTTTTGGCTAGTTTTTTAAGTTGTGGTAAAGAAGCAAGTATTAGGTCTAATTGTTTACCATCAAACTTACAAAATGGATTAATAGCTTTTTATCCTTTTAGTAATGGAAGTCTTGAAGATAAATCAGCTAATTCAAATCATCTCAATAATCCAACTTCAGCACTTCCTACTAATGATCGGAGTGGAAATATGAATTGTGCATTCCGCTTTGAAAACTCGTTGCGTTTTAGAACTGAATTTCTAACGACGTCAAATTCAAGTTTTCTTAATAATTTAGATAAGTTTTCTATATCAATTTGGTATCAACCTTTGGAAAGAGTAATTTTCGAAAAGAACATTGAAGTATTATTGGGAAGGGGTAATGATGAAAAAAGATGCCCAGATAGAATGGGAGAATGGTCTGTTGGATTGTATGATTGCAGACTTGCTGTTTTTGGACATAATAGTTCAGTTTGGGCAAAGCCTATAACTAGCTCAAACGATTGCGCAGAAGAGTATGTCGCTTTAACAAATAAATGGCATCATGTAGTTGCTACAAAAAATGATACTATATATAAGATCTATTTTAATGGTATTTTGAATAGGTCTAAGTCGGGCAATGGTGCTTGTTCTAATTTACATTTAGCACAAGATATAGGTGACATGTTTATTGGAACTGCTTATACAGGAAGGATAGATGATATCTTAATATATAATAGAGAATTATCAGCACTTGAAGTCACTGAATTGTTTAATTTAGAGCCTTGTTGTCAATAATTTCAATGATATGAAAATAACGATTTTGGACGACTATCAGTTTGTTGTTGAGAAGCTTAGTTGTTTTGATATTTTAGCAGGCCAAGAAGTAGAAATAATCCATCATTCAGAAAAGGATGTAGAAGGACTTTCTAAACTATTGTTTGATACAGATATTTTAGTTCTCACCAGAGAACGAACTGAAATTACTGAAGATTTATTGTGCCGATTACCAAAACTTAAACTTATAAGTCAAACTGGAAAAATCTCAAATCATTTGAATCTAGCCCATTGCACTAAGTATAATGTGGTGGTGGCTGAAGGTGTGGGTTCGCCCATAGCTCCTGCTGAGTTGACATGGGCTTTACTGCTTAATGTAGCGCGTCAAATTCCCCAGGCTATTGATGGCATGAAAAGAGGAAAATGGCAAATTAATATTGGTACATCGATACATGGTAAGACAATTGGGATATGGGGCTATGGAAAGATTGGACAAAAGATAGCACAATACGCCAAGGTATTTGGAGCCAATGTTTTGGTTTGGGGCAGTGAAGTATCAAGAAACAAAGCCGTCGAAGATGGCTTCCAAAAAGCAAATAATCGTGAATATTTTTTTCAATATTCGGATATTATAACTTTGCATCTTCGACTCAACCAACAAACATTAGGTATCATAAAAGAAGCCGATATCATGAGTATGAAAGAGAATTCTATTTTGATTAATACTGCAAGAGCTGAGTTAATCGAAAGGGGAGCATTATCCAATGTTTTGAAAAGTGGTAAGAATATTTTTATTGGCCTCGATGTTTTTGAAAGTGAGCCAATTTATGATCCAGATTTTGAATTTCTCAAATATGATAATGTGATCTGCACACCACACTTGGGTTATGTAGAGAAAAATTCATACGAATTATATTTTAAGAAAGCATTTGAAAATGTAATGAATTTTATTCAAGGAAATCCTAGTAATATTGCAAATCCCGAAATCTTGGATATATTTGAGAATTAAAGATAAGTAATCAAAATCATGAAAGTATTAACCGAAACAAAAAGATTCCTACTGCGTGAATTTGAAGCAACAGATGTTGATGCACTTTATGAATTGGATTCTGATCCAGAGGTACATCGATATCTCGGCAACAAACCAGTTACTGACAAAGCGCAACTAGTTGAAGTCATCAATTTCATAAGACAGCAATATGTGGATCATGGTATCGGTCGTTGGGCAGTTATTGATAAAGAGAGCAATCAATTTGTAGGATGGTCAGGACTGAAGTTTGTAACTGATGTGACAAACCATCATTCAAAATTTTATGATCTTGGATATAGATTGATCAGAAAACATTGGGGCAAAGGAATCGCAACAGAGACTGCTATAGCCTCTTTGGATTATGCATTTAATCAGATAAAGACTGACAAAGTTTATGCATCTGCTGCTATTGATAATCATGCTTCGAACAAAGTACTTCAAAAAATTGGAATGAGTTTGATCTATACATATTACTACGATGATATAGAATGCAATTGGTTTTGCATCACACACGAAGAATATGCAAAGCGATCTAATGAATAACTATTGCGGCTGTGGTTCGTCAATATTCATCATCCAATTGATTTTCTTTCCAGTTTTAAAAATGAAAATATTTTAAAAGTATTTCATTTTTTAAAATTCCTTTACCTTGAGATTTTATTGGATTCCGAATTGGTATACAAAAAGTATTTCCTTGGTAAATGAATAATCTTCACTATTAATTTGTAAATTAGCCTCTAGAATTCTAAGCGAATTGAATTTTTTAACATCATAAATGATCTAGAGATGAATATAGAGACTCTGTATAATCGAACCATAGAACAATCTTCCGCTATTCTGAATACTCATTTATCAAATGGACTCTCCGAGGAGGAAGTGAAGTTTCGAATAGGAAAATATGGATTCAACGAACTCACAGGAAAAAAGCATAAATCGTTCTGGATTGTGTTCTTTAATCAATTTAAAAGTTTTATGATCATTGTTTTGATTATTGCTGCTATCATTTCAGGAGTGGTTGGAGTAATGGAAGGAGAAGGTTTGTTGGAGACTTATATCATCCTAGGGATATTGATTGTTAATGCATTCATTGGCGCCTATCAAGAAATAAAGGCTGAGTCCTCACTCGAGGCACTAAAAAAATTGGCTGCACCTGAGACTAAAGTTGTTCGCAATGGAAATACTGCACTCATTCCAAGTAAAGAACTAGTGCCTGGCGATTTGATAATTTTAGAAACAGGCTCCATCGTTCCAGCAGATATTCGGCTTTGCGAATCGGCCAATTTAAAAATTCAAGAATCATCTCTCACAGGTGAATCAGTCGCTGTAGACAAAACGAATGAAATTATTGTGGGTGACAACATTGCTTTGGGTGATCAATTAAATATGGCTTTTTCAAGTGGCATGGTGACCTATGGTCGAGGCAAAGGAATCGTCGCTGCGACTGGTATGCAGACTCAAGTTGGTCAGATTGCAAATATGTTGCAGAATACGGAAGAGACAAAAACACCGATGAGCATACGACTTGAAAAACTTGGCAAAGTGCTAGGCATCGCTGCATTACTAATTTGCATTCTAATTTTTGTCGTTGGTATCTTATATGGCAATTCTGTATTGAGTATGTTTATGTTGTCGGTAAGTCTTGCAGTAGCTGCAATCCCAGAAGGATTACCTGCTGTGTCTACAGTGGCTCTTGCTTTGGGTGTTCAGCGCTTGGTTAAAAAATGCGATTATACGCACCTTGCCCTCTGTAGAGACGCTAGGTAGTGCAAGTATTATTTGTTCAGACAAAACCGGGACCTTGACTCAAAATAAAATGACTGTAGTAGAGGCATATGTAGATCATAAATTGGATGGAATTAATAGAGAGAATTTATCTTCTGAATTAAATGATCAAGAAAAATCTTTGGTAGTCGCTGCCATGTTATGTGCCGATGCAGAAATGACTGTTTCAGCTGATGGAATCATTTCTTATACAGGTGATCCCACTGAGACTGCATTGCTAGATTTTGGAATAATTTATCAGCTAAAGAAAAGTGAACTTGATCATCAATATCCGCGTTTGGGAGAAGTGCCTTTTGATTCGGAACGTAAAAGAATGAGCACCATAAATCAATGGGAAGATCGTTTTCAAGTCCATGTAAAAGGTGGTGTAGATGAAGTCTTGAGTGGCTGCAATCAAATCATGCTTCATGGAAAAATAGAATCTCTTAGCGAAGAAGATATTAAAAAAATTGAATCTGCGAATGAGCAAATGGCACAATCCGCATTGCGTGTTTTAGCGGTGGCATATAAGCCAATTTCTATTTTCCCATCCGATGTATTTGTAGATCAAATCGAAAGTCATTTAATATTCTTAGGCTTAATCGGAATGATTGATCCTGCGCGTCCTGAAGCGATCAAAGCAGTAGAGCAATGTCGTACTGCAGGGATAAAACCTGTCATGATTACAGGCGATCATAAAATTACTGCAGTAGCAATAGCAAAGCAAATTGGAATCTTTCAAGAAGGTGATGTAGCCATTACTGGAAATGAATTGGAAAAATTATCCGAAGCGGATTTAAAGCAGAATGTTCATTTATATTCAGTTTACGCACGTGTGGCACCAGAACATAAAGTTCGCATTGTAAAAGCTTGGCAATACAATAATCAAATCGTAGCCATGACTGGTGATGGTGTAAATGATGCACCAGCATTAAAGCAAGCTGATATAGGGGCAGCTATGGGTATCGTAGGCACTGATGTAGCAAAGGGAGCAGCAGACATGGTATTGACAGATGATAATTTTGCTACCATAGTTACAGCAGTGAAAGAAGGACGTCGTATCAATGACAATATCATGAAGGCAATTCAATTTTTATTGTCGACCAATGTTGGGGAGATATTTCTTCTTTTAGTTACTTCAATATTTAATTTGGGTGTGCCATTATTGTCTATCCATATATTGTGGATTAATTTGGTGACAGACAGTTTACCAGCATTGGCATTAACAATGGATCCCGCTGAGGCTAATATTATGAAACGTAAGCCAAATAATACTTCAGACGGTTTCCTTACAAAAGGCGTCGTGTGGAGGATTTTATATCAAGGCATTATGATAGGAACACTGCCATTAATCGCATTTATATATGGTAAACACCATGGCGGATTAGCCTTGGGTCAGACCATGGCATTTGCTACCTTGTGCTTAGCACAATTAACACAAGTGACAAATGTTCATTCTATCTTGAAATCAACATTTTTACATAATCCTCTAAAAAACAAAATGCTAATATGGGCTATTTTAATTTCGCTGCTAATGGCTCTTGCTGTGTTGGTAATTCCATTCGTTAGAGAAATTTTCCAACTTGTAGAACTCAATAGCGATCAATGGCAATTAGTTATTTTATTATCCTTGACTCCAATAGTCGTGGTGGAGTTATTTAAGTTGATAGGCATCAATGCTGTAAAAGAAGAGAAGATATGATAGTGGGAATTCTTTAACTAAAAAAAGTAGCTTAAATATTTTGTATTTTTTTTTACTGAGTCCAAAATTAATTTCTAAAAAATGTTGCAGTTTATTTATGTATTCAATTCTAAAACAAGAAGTTAGTTTTCAAATATAAAAAGTTTTTTTTAGATTTATTGTTTTTTAAAATAATTTTTTAATTTTTATTACCTATCGAAATACATTTTTTGTATATTTACTTATGATTTAATGTGAATTAATTCGTGAAATGAAATAATCAGGAAGGCCTTTGAAATATTTTAAAGAATAGTTCGAATACACAAAGTGTAATGAGGAAGTAGTGTATGTATTGGAGGCCTATTCAAATACCGATTTAGTATAATATGTTTCTACTTAAAGTTGTATTCATTTACAGCTAGTATATGATATTTATCTTATTGCAAAAAAAATAGACGGACTTGCTGAAAACCGTTTTACAAAGTAGGCATAATTATAGTTTAAAAAAATGAAAAGTTTATTAACTCATTTCACAAATTCAGTTAAACATTGGTATGTTTCATTATTCATTGGTATCATTTTCATCATCATGGGAATGTATATTTTTACCACACCTTTAGAAACTTATGTTTCACTTACTTTTATTTTTAGTATTTCTTTTATTATTTCTGGCATCATGGAAATATATTTTTCAATTGAAAACAGAAAAATATTAAAGGGATGGGGCTGGTATTTAACAGGAGGAATATTAACCCTTGCAATGGGAATTTACTTGTTGATGTATCCTGCTGTTTCAATAGTTTTTTTACCATTCTATGTGGGATTTACACTACTATTTCGTTCATTTCATCTATTGGGTTTTTCATTCGATTTGAAGGAAATGCAAGTATTAAGCTGGGGCAATGTAGCCATTTCTAGTGTGTTGGGAATAGTGCTATCATTTATGCTATTGGCTAATCCATTGTTTACAGGGATATCCATTGTTTCTATCACAGCAATTACATTTATTTTTGTTGGGGTTGCTTCAATCGTATTAGCCTTTAATCTTAAAAAGTTAAAGGATTTTCCTAGTAAAATTACTGAAACTTTAAAGGCAAAAATAAATGCACTTGAAGAAGAAATAAATGACCAGCTAAAAGATTGAATAGCTTTCTAATCTAATCCAAAAATACAGTTCCTATAAATAGCAATGTATATCAAAAAACCAAATTACAATTGCCATGAAAAAAATTCATCAAACGCTTTGGTAAAGATATGAGCCACTTGGCCTCGCTTGGCATCAAGCCCATGCAGAAAAGCAAGCCTATATATCTCTTGGTTTTGCTTTGGTAGCTGCCGCAGATCAGAAGATAGATGCAACTCCGATGGAGGGTTTTAATAATGATCAGATAGATGAGCTTTTGGGTTTGGAAAAATTGGGTTTGAAGAGTGCAGTTCCTTTAGCACTTGGCTATCGTGATGAAGAAAATGATTAGTTGTTAAAATTGAAAAAAGTAAGAACTGCAATGGAGGAATTCGTTATTTCTATGCCATAAATGCCGCGGTTAAGATGATTGGATTAGCAAAGTTGTATGATTTGAAATGGGGTAAGTGTTTTTTGATAAATATTTAATCGTTTGATTAAAATAGTTGTTTAAATCAAAAAAAATGTTTAACTTTGTTCCAATTATTTCAATAGCGTCATGGCAGTAAAAAAAGCGGATCGAAATTTGGACATAAATACAGAAGCAAAAATATTAGAAGCAGCAAGAACTATATTTCATAAAAAAGGATACGCCGCTACGCGTACAAGAGACATTGCCGAAGAAGCAGGGATCAATTTAGCTTTGCTCAACTACTATTTCAGAAGTAAGGAAAAGCTATTTGACATCATCATGTTGGAAACCATGGAAGGATTCTTTCAATCACTGTCTGTGGTGTTTAATGATACCAGTACTAGTTTAGAAAAGAAAGTAGAAGTAGTTACAGAAAGTTACATCGATTTACTTCTAGCTCAACCTGATATTCCTATCTTTTTGCTCAATGAATTACGCACTCATCCTAGTGAAATTGGAGAAAAATTCAAAATGAAGCAAATTATTATGCATTCAGTTTTTTTTAAGCAATGGCAAGAAGCAACAAAGAATAATAAGAATCAAATTCCTCCGCTACAGTTTATGATTAGCCTTATGAGTTTAATCATGTTCCCTTTTGTCGCTTGTCCTATAATTAAAATGGTAGGTGATCTAAAGCAAGAACAATTTAATAAAATGATGGTGGAAAGGAAAAAGCTCATTCCTAAATGGATAAAAGCGATAATGAAATCGTAGTGATTTTTTTTTGAATAAAATTAAACAAATGATTAAAACAAAACAACAATACAGATGATTAATAAGCGAATAAAATTAATAGCCCTCTATTGTTCAATAACAGTAATAGCCTACTCACAACATGTCACTTCTCTTACAATTGACAGCTGTTTTGAATTGGCGAAGCGCAATTTTCCATTGGTGAAGCAATATGCTCTAATTGAGAAGTCAAAGTCATACTCCATTGATAATGCAAATAAAAGTTATTTGCCACAATTCAATATTGGAGGTCAAGCTACTTATCAATCTGAAGTCACTCACATTCCTATTTCTTTGCCCAATGTAAAAGTTTCAGAATTGAGTAAGGATCAATACAAGCTATATGGTGAAGTATCTCAGGCTGTTACTGATTTGTTCACCACAAAGGATTATCGAGAATTGATAAGTGCTAATGCAGAAATGGAAGGACAAAAAATTGAAGTAGAGTTGTACAAATTAAAAGAACGGATCAGTAATTTATTTTTTGGAATCTTATTGATAGATGCTCAAATTCAGCAAACTGAATTATTGAAAAAAGATATTCAAAGCGGAATAGACAAAGTAAATGTTGCTATTGCTTATGGCACAGCATTAAAAAGCAGTGCTGACAATTTGAAGGCAGAACTCTTGAAAGCGAATCAACGTACGATAGAGTTAAAATCAAATAGAAGTGGATATGCTGCAATGCTTTCCTATTTTATTGATCAAACGGTAGATGAAACTACATTCTTGATCAAGCCAAGTCCTCAAATAATTTCAAGTACTATTATTAGACCTGAGTTGAAACTCTTTGATTTGCAGAAAAGAACATTTGAAGTTCAGAATAATTTAATAAAAGCGAAGAATCTTCCGCGACTTAATTTGTTTTTACAAGGTGGATTGGGAAGGCCAGCTTTGAATATGTTGAGCAATGATGTAAATCTGTATTACTTAGCTGGACTTCGTCTGAATTGGAATTTGGCAGGCTTATATACTTATAAGAATGAAAAGCAAATTCTTTCTCTAAATCAAAAAGGTTTGGATATTCAGAAAGAAATCTTTTTGTTTAATACTAATGTTATTTTGCATCAACAGAATTCAGAAGTAAGCAAAATGCAAGAGCTCATTGAGACAGACAATAGTATTATCACTTTACGTGAAAGTATCAAGAATAAAACAAAAGTTCAGTTGGAGAATGGTACAGCCACAAGCACTGATTATCTCATAGACGTAAATGCTCAAGATCAGGCAGCACAAAATTTGATATTGCATCAAATTCAATTTTTAATGACTCAATATAATTATCAAATTACTTCAGGAAATAAATAGTAAATTTTAAAATCAAATCGTAATGTATAAATTCACAACAATAACAATCGCAGCAATGTGGCTTATAGCCTTGACATCCTGCAATAAGAATAAATCTAACTTTGATGCTTCAGGCTCATTTGAAGCAGAAGAAACAATTATATCTTCAGAAGCAATTGGAACTATAAAACAGTTTGATATAGAAGAAGGACAAGTGTTAAAGAAAGGAGAATTTATCGGCTATATTGACAGCACTCAGTTGTACTTAAAAAAGAAACAATTGGAGAGTCAGATTAAAGCTATGTTGAGTAAAAAGCCAAATCTTTCTGTTCAAATCTCTGCAATGCAATCCCAACTAGCTACAGCAGAAAATGAAAAAATAAGAATTTCAAATTTGATAAAAGGGGATGCCGCAACGCCAAAGCAATTAGATGACATTAATGCGAGTATCGATGTTATTAAAAAGCAAATTGAGGCACAAAAGTCCTCATTAAATATTGCTATCGAAGGATTGGGTAAAGATGCGTCATCAATGCTTGTTCAGATAGAACAACTCAATGATCAATTGGCAAAATGTAAAATCATAAATCCAAAAGAAGGAACTGTGCTTACAAAATATTCCGAAGTAAATGAAATGGCTGCAACCGGGAAGGCACTTTATAAAATAGCAGACTTATCGAATATAATCCTCCGTGTTTATATCACAGGCAATCAACTACCAAAGATTAAACTTAACCAGATGGTTAAAGTGTATACTGATGATGGCAATGGCAATTTTAATGAAACTGAAGGGATTATCACTTGGATCAATGATAAGGCTGAGTTCACTCCTAAGACAATTCAGACTAAGGATGAAAGAGCAAATATGGTATACGCTATGAAAGTTAAAGTAAAGAATGAAGGCACATTTAAGATAGGGATGTATGGCGAAATTAAATTGCAATAAACTATGCCAGACGTTGTACTAAATAATATTGTAAAGACCTATAATAAAGGTGAAATTAAAGCAGTCGATGATGTAAGTTTTTCTGTTAAAGATGGAGAATTGTTTGGCTTGATTGGTCCTGATGGTGCAGGTAAGACCAGCATCTTTCGAATACTTACCACATTGCTCCTTCCTGACAGTGGAACAGCTACTGTAAATGGATTTGACATCGTAAAAGAATATAAAAGTATTCGAAAAAAAGTAGGTTATATGCCTGGTAAATTTTCACTTTATCAAGATCTGACTGTTGAAGAAAATTTGAATTTTTTTGCTACCGTTTTTGATACAACCATAAAGGAGAATTATGATTTAATTAGAGATATTTATGTGCAAATAGAACCATTTAAAGATCGTCGTGCAGGTAAATTATCTGGTGGAATGAAACAAAAATTGGCGCTGTGTTGTGCTTTAATTCACCGACCAAAAGTTTTGTTTTTAGATGAACCAACTACAGGTGTAGACACCGTGTCTCGAAAAGAATTTTGGGAGATGCTCAAACGATTGAAGCAACAGGGAATCACGATATTGGTTTCTACACCGTACATGGATGAAGCTACATTATGTGAGCGCATTGCATTGATACAAAATGGAAAGATTATGTCTATCGATACACCACAAAATATTGTTAAGCAATTTCCCGAAAAACTATTTGCTATTAAATCAAATAGTATGAGCAGACTATTACATGATTTGCGAAACAATCGACATGTAAAAAGCTGTTTTGCTTTTGGGGAATATCATCATATCACTTTTGAAAATAATTCTGAAACAGAATCGAACCAACTCATACAAGATTTGCACTTACAAAACCATAAGGAAATCACATTGAAGCATATCAATCCTACCATAGAAGATTGCTTTATAAATTTGATGAATTAATATGACAACTGAAGTAGTAATAAAAACAGACAAGCTCACGAAGCGATATGGTGATTTCATCGCAGCGAACGAAATTACTTTCGAAGTATATTCTGGTGAAATTTTTGGTTTCTTAGGCGCAAATGGTGCTGGTAAAACTACAGCAATGAAAATGCTTTGTGGGCTTTCTACGCCATCTTCAGGTGATGCTACGATTGCAGGTTTTGATATTTACTCACAAACGGAGAATATTAAAAAAAATATAGGTTACATGAGTCAGAAGTTTTCACTTTATGAGGATTTAACTGTAATCGAAAACATTAATTTTTTTGGAGGAATATATGGAATGAGTGATCAAAATTTGAAGTTGAAAAAAGACAAGCTAATTGAAACTTTAAGTATGCAGAAAGAGGCAAAGAAGTTGGTTGGGTCTTTACCTTTAGGTTGGAAGCAGAAGTTAGCCTTTTCTGTAGCAGTCTTGCATGAACCCAAGATCGTATTTCTAGATGAGCCAACAGGAGGTGTAGATCCTGTTACCAGAAGACAATTTTGGGATTTGATTTATGCAGCATCAGACAGTGGTATTACTATATTTGTCACGACTCATTATATGGATGAAGCTGAATATTGCAATCGTATTACGATGATGGTTGATGGCTTTATAAAAGCATTGGATACACCTACGAATCTTAAGCATCAATTCTCTGCCACTACAATGGATGAAGTGTTTTTTGAACTGGCAAGAGGAGCAAACCGAAAAGCAGATTAATATGAGACAATTTCTAACTTTTGTAAGAAAAGAATTTTACCATGTTTTTCGCGATCCGAAGACCATGTTGTTGCTCTTTGGAATGCCGATAGCGCAAATTATTTTGTTTGGATTTGCCCTTACCAATGAAATAAAAAACTCTACTATTGTGGTTTGTGATTATTCAAATGACATCGCAACACATCGAATAATTGACAAGTTGAAATTTAGCAAAAATTTTGACATACAAAAGAAAATTTTAAGTCATCGAGAAATTGAAGATGCATTCAAGACCGGAACAATAAAATTGGCTATTGTATTCCCAAATAATTTTAACGATGATCTACACCATTTGAATAAAGCACAGGTCCAAATAATTGCCGATGCTTCAGACCCCAATACGGCAAGTACACTTACAGCGTATGCAAGTAATATTATAATGGATTATCAACGTGAATTACTTAATATTAATTCGATACCACTTCAGATCAAGACCGATGTTCGTATGATTTACAATCCTGAACTCAAAGGTGTTTATAATTTTGTACCTGGAGTAATGGCTTTGGTATTGTTGCTCGTTTGTGTTTTAATGACTTCAGTTTCTATTGTAAGAGAAAAAGAAATGGGGACAATGGAAATATTATTGGTATCCCCGTTCAATCCAATTTTAGTTATACTTAGCAAAGCAGTTCCTTATTTTTTTCTTTCATTAGTGAATCTTACGATTATACTTATTCTTAGTACGACCTTGATGGGTATGCCGATCAATGGCAGTATTCCACTTTTGTATTTTGAAAGTTCGTTATTGATTCTTTGCGCTTTGTCATTAGGTTTACTCATTTCCAATATCACCGATAGCCAGCAAGCTGCTATGCTGATTTCTTTAATGGGAATGTTATTGCCTACAATGATGTTTACTGGTTTTATGTTTCCTTTAGAAAATATGCCAATGCCATTGCAAATTATTGCCAATGCAATTCCGTCTAAATGGTATTACATCACCGTAAAATCGATCATGATCAAAGGTTTGGGAATTTCTGCAATATGGAAGGAAACACTTATCCTTGCCGGGATGACTTTGTTTCTATTGGCTGTAAGCATTAAAAAATTTAAAATAAGATTAGCATGAGGACTTTAAAATTTTTACTTCAAAAGGAGTTCAGACAAATATTTCGCAATACCATGATTTTGCGAATGATTATTGCCATGCCGATTATGCAGCTTTTAATCATGCCGTTGGCTGCGGATTTTGAGATTAAGAATATCAATATTTCAGTTGTTGATCACGATCATTCAACCTATTCACGAAAACTTATTGAGAAAATTGTAGTATCTGGATATTTTAAACTGAACGATTACAGTAATTCATTCAATCAATCATTCCAAGAATTTCAAAAAGATAATTCAGATTTAGTATTAGAAATACCACAGCATTTTGAAAGGGATCTAATACGTGAGAATAGTGGAAATCTATTTATAGCAGTAAATGCAATCAATGGGACTAAAGCAGCAGTTGGAAGTACTTATCTTTCTCGCATTATTTCCAACTTTAATACAGATATCCGTTTAGATTGGTTGCCACCTCAAAAGTCCAATGTTACTCCAACGATAGAAATAGCCACACGCAATTGGTATAATCCGTTTTTAAATTATCCGTTTTTTATGGTGCCAGGAATCTTAGTAGTCTTGGTTACTATGGTAGGTGCGTACATGTGTGCATTGAATATTGTGAAAGAAAAAGAAATAGGAACAATAGAACAAATCAATGTTACACCCATTAAGAAGTTTCATTTTATTTTAGGAAAACTCATACCTTTTTGGGTGATTGGTATTATTGTTTTTACGTTAGGACTTTTTGGTGGTAGCGAGGCTAGTTTACGGTATTGTACCAGTGGGTTCATTACTGTTGATGTATGCTTTTCTCTCAGTTTACCTCGTTGCATTGCTTGGTGTCGGTTTGATCATTTCGACTTACTCTGAGACACAACAACAATCGATGTCTTTAGCATTTTTTGCAATGATGATTTTTATTCTGATGAGTGGACTTTTTACTTCTATTGACAGTATGCCTGAATGGGCAAAATGGATTGCACGTTGTAATCCTGTAACTTATTTCATTGAAGTCATGCGTATGGTGGTGTTAAAAGCAAGTGGATTCGAAGATATTAAAAAACACTTTATCGTTATGTCAGGAATGGCGGTAATTTTCAATGTCTGGGCTATTCTCAACTATAAGAAGACGAGTTCATAGATCAGAACAATATGGAATGAAAAAAATCTTCTATTTCTTAAAAAAGTATTATATTTGCTATACAATCACCTTTGTAATTTCGTTGTGATAATAATTATGAATAAAAAGCAACCATATGAAAAATTTCCTACTTACATTTTTTAGCTTCTTTTGTCTTAATCTGATAATCAGTCAACAGATGCCAATCTACCAGATTGGAACTACTTGGACTTTTGAGTATATTCCTGAATCACCGAAGCCTGGAGAGTATTTTGTAAAGTTTAAGAACTATCAAATCATAGATACGGTGCATTCAAATGGAAGATTAATCTATTGTTTAGGTGATAGGGATTCTTTTTACCTTGAAGATGATAAAATGTTCTTTTGGGACGATAGATTGAAATCATATGAAATGCACTATGACTTTGCCTCCGATCGCTGATTATGAAATTAAATATTCTTTTTTGGGAAAGTTCCATTTAGCGAAAGTAAAAGTGGATTCTGTCTATAATACCATTGTCAATTCTGATACTATACCAACTCAGATTCTGAAAATCGAGAATAATGGATCATATCCTGATGAGGAACCTTTTATTGTTTACAAATATATTGGGGCATCAAGATCTGAAATTAAACTTCACTTAGGATATGGGCTTATTGAACTGCGAGATATTGTCTCAGATTTAAGATGTTTTAAAACAGAGAATAAAACGATTAATTTTCAGTCCTATCATTGCGATAGTACTTGGTATGTGACCAGTACTTCAGAGATTGGAAAAGATGAACTCATTGTACATCCTAATCCTACATATGATCAAGTTTATATAGATGGATTAGATTATGATATTCTATATGACTTGATAGATTTACAGGGGAATTTATTAGTAAGAGATAGAACAAAAATGAGTAAAATAAGTCTTGAAAAGCCTGGTCTCTTTGTATTGAAATTGTATTTACCTAATCAAATTGTATTAAAAAGAATTGTAAAATTGTGATCAAAAAATTTGGTTATTTTATAGTTTATAAAGTAAGTTATATTAAAGAGGGAAACTCTAATTTTGGTTTTTAGATATTGATAGAAAAATGTAAAATGAAAGTTAGTCACATTAGTAATCGAGAAATTGAGAAGGGGGAAGCTTTAGCTGCATTCGATATCAGAAAAGGTGTTTTTCAGCTAATAAAGTCTGATTTTCCAAATTTTAATCGCGATTGTTTTATAAGTTTAGAAGAGTTAAATCATTATAGACGACTTTACCTCAGTGCATTAATTACACAGGAAAAAGGCGAATTGGCCGTAATTGATACCGATGTGGTGAATGCGATTAAAAATAATTCAATACTCTCAGAGAATATTCAAGATGAAATAGAAACTCAACTTAGTTTTGGACAAAAGGTGGCAGATCTGGTCGCATCATTTGGAGGAAGTTGGACTTTTATAATCACTTTTTTTCTTTTCATTCTTATTTGGATAGTGATTAATATTTGGTTTTTGATGTCGAAACCATTTGATCCATACCCCTTTATTTTGCTTAATCTTATACTCTCTTGTCTAGCCGCAATTCAAGCCCCAATAATTATGATGAGCCAGAATAGGCAGGAGCAAAAAGATCGAATTAGGGCAGAACATGATTACAAGATCAACTTAAAAGCTGAGTTAGAGATAAAGTTATTGAGTGAAAAAATGGATCATCTTTTAGTCCACCAAAGTAAAAAATTATTGGAAATACAAGAGTTACAAACTGATTACTTAGAAGACCTGATGAAGGAATTCAAAAAACTTGAATTGCAGAATTCACGATCTGGAAAGGAATAATATTGATCTATTTTTAAAAAATAGAATTCCAAGAATTTGTCAAAATTACATGCCTGTTTTGTTTAGCTGACCAATGGGATTAGCTACATAAAATTCAATACAAAGAAGGTTGCGATAATGGTATTGAATAAATTAGGACAAATAATATTTTAATTCTAATTTAAAATTACATTTGGAAAGTACTTAATTTTCTTTTTTTCTTAAAAATTAATTTGGGCCTGAAGTCGCAGTAAATTTCCTTTTTGTTCATTATTTTTTAAACTATAATCTTCATACCTTCTTTTTGAAATGGTATATTGTGCAACAAATTCTAGATATTTGTTGGCTTGCCACTCCACACCAATTTCAAGATCTTCGACGTCATAACTTCTTGCATCTTTTTCGAATTTTTTACCTCCTGAATAATTTGTATAACGCACGAATGGGATCAGAATTTGATTTTTGTAATGAGTCATATAGCTCAGTGTTGCATATCCACCATGCAAGGTTTGCGTTTCTATCGAGTCTGTCAATTTATTGTATTCAGGTCCTTCGCCCACATTATATTCGGCAAGAATACCAAATGGTTTAGGGTAGAGTACAAACGATGCAGCTACACGTTGGTCTTTATAATTTAAATCTTTTAAATATTTAACTCCTGTACTCAAATTTGATTTAGGGATAACAAACTTACCAGTGTATGCTTGAACTCCTAATTCCACGATTTGATTTTTAACTGCAAAAGGATAACTGAATCGACTAACTAAATGAGGTTCGTCATTTAATTCAGGATTATTTGCAGTCTGTCCATTGTAGGCACCAAAGGCAAATACACCATAATCACCACTTCCTTTAAATCCATCTTTTACAAGTGAAGAGAATATTTTTCGTTTAGATTGAGGTGCCCAGTAAAAGAATACACCGAGGTCACGCTCATTGGCAATAGCACTGTTGAGTGCATCATTTCGATCCAAGGGCAATCGATTTTGACTTGATTGCATATTCTCAAAACCAAAAGGGACTTTACTTTGGCCTATTCTAAATCGAAATTCATTTTTCCGATCTATTCCTATATCAAAGTACGCATCTCTGATTTGTGCAAAATGCAATTTATCAGAAGCTGCACTACTGGCTAAGTCAGGCTGGAAATAATAGGATATTCGGTCATTCAATTGACCGTAAAACACAAGTCTCATTCTCCTAATGAAAAAGCCGCCTCCTTTTCCCCAAGATTTATCACATTGTTCACAACCTAGATTCTCATTTGTTTCCAATAGCCTATTGTAGCGAACTTGGGTATAACCTCTGATATGCATTTTGTCAAACCATGCATTAGCTTTTTTTACTTCTTGTGGCGGATTTACGACAGAAGTCTCCGTCTGAGAGAATGAAAAAAATGGTGTAAATAGAATTATAGTGAATAGAATACGGACAAAGTAAAACATCGAACAAAATTATTTGCTGCAAAAGTAGAGTATTATTTTAATAGCTCAATATTACCAAATTGTTAATTTTAGCAATTTTATTAATTGAATTTGTCATCCGAGAATGAAATTTTACTCAGATTGTCCACAGTTTACAAATTAGTATTAGTTTTACGTATTGGCTTATAGATTAGCGTATTAATTAGTTTCGGCAAACATGAAAGATAATTTTTCTCATCAATCAGACCATTATGCCCAGTTTCGTCCAAAGTACCCTCAAGATTTATTTGATTACATTAATTCCTTAGTTGAAATCAGGTCAAATGTTTGGGATTGTGGCACTGGTAATGGGCAGATTGCAATCGAATTATCGAAGACTTTTGAGAGGGTATTCGCAACAGATATTAGCCAGCAGCAGATAGAGCAAGCACCTCGAAACGAGAATATTTTTTATTCTATTCAAGCAGCTGAAAAGAGTAATTTTGAAAATGATTTTTTTGATTTGATCATTGTAGCACAAGCAGTTCATTGGTTTGAATTTAGTAAATTTTATTCAGAAGTCAACAGAACTGGAAGACCAAATTCTAGATTAATATTAGTTGGTTATGGACGGATTGAGATTTCAATTGATATTGATAAAATCATTACTAATTTTTATCAAAATAAATTAGCTCGTTATTGGGATACTGAACGGAGGTATATTGATGAAATGTATCGTACAATTCCGTTTCCATTTGAAGAAATTGAAGCTCCAAATTTTGAGATAAAACATAGCTGGACATTGGCACATTTCATAGGCTATATAAACACATGGTCAGCGGTAAAGCATTGTATTAGATTGAGCCAGTCAAACCCGGTTGAAGAGCTAAGCTTAGAATTAAAGCAATATTGGGCTGAAGACGAGGAGAAGCTGGTCAGGTTTCCATTATTTCTACGAATTGGAATAATTAAATAGTTGATTGCAAGGACAGTTGGTGAGATCTAGGTATTTTATATTATTTATTATTGGATAAAGTTTTGTTGAAATTGACGATTATCGGTTATGAAGCCTCTTTTTATTGAGCACTTTGCTTAAAATTTTTAGTATTTCATCAGGTTTAGTTTTTTTTGGAGTTTCATATAAAAGAAAGAAATTTATAAACTTTATTTAAAATAGTTCGTTATCCTAACAATATCGAATTTGCGACAATATTGTCATAACCATTAAAATTAATTAAAATGAGTAAATCAATTTTTTATCACGCTGGTTGTCCTGTATGTGTAAGTGCTGAACAGGATATCGTCAAACTATTGGGACCAGAAAAAGTGGATATCGTGCATATTGGTAGCGATAGGTCTAGAATTTCGGAAGCAGAAAAAGCAGGAGTAAAATCAGTCCCAGCACTCCTTACGCCTAATGGGAATGTTTTGCATATTAACTTTGGCGCTTCAATGGCGGATGTGAAAGGTTAATGAATTTAGTTTCATAAAGCTGAGGATTATGATTCTTGTCCAGATTTTTCAACGAGTTAAGTTTGATTTTCTTGTTGGAAAATCTGGCTTTATGAAAGCTTTTATTTGATTTAAAATAATTAATTAAAATGAATGTAGGGGTTTGGGATACTTATGTCACTAAGAAAGATGGCAGTGTGATGCACTTTGATATTATTGTACCAGAACAAATAACATCTGTGGACACGATATATGGGTATGGTAAGGCATATCTTAAATCAAAATCACAGGAAGGGCAACCAATCACTTCGAAGGAATGTCAGTTTTGTCATTTTCAAAATAGCAAAGAATTGTGGGTAAGCGATATTTTGCAGCAAGGATATTATATTTTTGAAATGGAAAATTGTACTTAGAAGCTAGATTATTAGAGCTCTTTTCTTATGTCTTGTGAATTATTTTTAGGACACATCAATAAAATCCAGAAATTGGTTATATATTTGATTTGCTTTTGAAAATTATAGTAAATTTTTGCCAGAAAGGATCTTTAGTTTTCTAAAAATTGAATTTGTAAAATCATATTACATGAAGAATTCTGTCTTTAATTTGGATCACCAGAATTCAAATATAGAGAGTAAAATAGTGGTATCATTGGAGCGCTTGTCACAGGCTTTTAGGGTGCTTTTGTGGAATGAAAGCAAAGCGTTTTCACTCAGTCCTATCCAGATTCAAGTCATGATATTTTTGTACACCCATTCACCTGAAAAGCGAAAAGTGAGTTATTTAGCGGAAGAGTTTAATATGACGAAATCGACTATTAGTGATACCATAAAGACCTTAGAACAGAAACTTTTGATTAAAAAAGAGTTTGAACAAGAGGATACGAGGAGTTATATCATTCATCTCAGTAAAAAGGGTAAGCAGTTGACAGAAAAAATTTCTTTTTTCTCTCAACAGATTCAGACACCAATAGATCTAATGACGAGCGATGATAAGGAAAATTTATTGTTGAGCTTATTGAATATTATAAAACACCTAAATACTTCAGGCGTGATTTCAATACAACGTATGTGTTATAGTTGTAATTTTTATAGCTCAGATTACAGAGGTAAAAAGCATTATTGTAAATTGCTAAAGACGAAACTAGCAGATAAAGAGTTGAGGGTGGATTGCCCTGAACATATCACTGTTGAGGCAGTATGAGATATTTGAGTTTTTTCGATAATTTAAATTTTTAGTTTATTAAAGCATTTTGTGAACTTAAAAAATATCAATCATTGCAAAATATTTTTTCTTAGCTTTGAGGGCTTAAATTTCACCGTTTAATGAGCGCTATTTTTTTTAAGAATCAGAATGAGTTTAGAAAGTGGTTAGAGAAGAACCATGATAAAA
Source organism: Saprospiraceae bacterium (assembly GCA_016710585.1). Lineage (GTDB taxonomy): Bacteria > Bacteroidota > Bacteroidia > Chitinophagales > Saprospiraceae > Vicinibacter. The sequence continues at coordinate 31,989 of JADJVN010000027.1, read as the reverse complement.
AATTGGAGATTTATGTTGGATATTACAAGCTGAATTCTGGTAAAGCTACAATGACTTGGTCAGAATCCGTTGATCAGGCATTATGTTTTGGATGGATAGACAGTGTAAAAAACACTATTGATCATGAAAGTTATCAAATTCGTTTCACGCCACGCAAAAAATCGAGTATCTGGAGTGCAGTGAATATTGCAAAAGTAGAGAAGCTGAAAGCTGACGGGCTAATGCATTCTTCAGGATTGAATATTTATGATCTTAGGACAGAAGCAAAATCACGTGTTTATTCATTCGAGAATGAGGAGCAGAAGTTAAGTTCTGAATATGAGAAGCTTTTTAGAAAAGATAAAAAAGCATGGGAGTATTTTCAGTCTCTTACTCCAAGTTACAGGAAATCTTCATTGAACTGGGTGATGAGTGCTAAGCTCGAAACCACTCGTTTAAAAAGGCTTAATGAGCTGATTGCGGATAGCGCTTTAGAGACAAATAAATGGAAGCACAATAAATACAATAGTAGGCATAATAAGTAAACTTATTTGAAGAACTGTACATGCAAAACTAGCCAGAACTTGTAAATATATTATTGACTAAAAAAATCTCAAAAAAAATAATAATAAGTGTATAATATTTGTAATTATTTGCTTAGATTTGTTTTGTTTACATAAGATTAGATTAGACTGTCAAAAGTAATTTTTATTTAACTGTTTCTAATAACAGCAATAGAAAGTTTTTATTCTATTCTTGTGAAGATTTAAGATAGTTGAAATGTATAACTTATAGATTTAGAGTTAATTAAAAATCAGAATATATGGTAAAGAGGAAGGTGAGTTCTAATGGTCAAAAAGTGCAGCAGCAAAAAGTGCGTAGGGTAGCCGAAGGTGACATCATCGATGGCAAAAATCCAGAGGAAAAACGCCAAAATACAGTCAATCAGAAAATAAAAGCAAAATTGAATAGTGAAGCAGCAGCTTTACAGGATAAAATTGTAAAGCCAAAGCAATTGAAGCGAGAGCAAGCTGAGAATTACCTTAAAAATTTTCCTGAGGAAGAAAGAAAAACGATTCTTGAAATACTGATGAAGGAGAATGGAGATTTGATTTCAAAAAAGCGTCATCCAGATGATGAACTAAATGAAAATTGGCGCGATGGGGAGTATCCTTATAAGAATCTCATGTCTCGGAAGAACTATGAATTCCAGAAATATAATCTCCAAGTTGAATTATTGAAAATGCAGGCCTGGATAAAAGAAACTGGAGCACGTGTAGTTATCTTATTTGAGGGCAGAGATGCAGCAGGTAAGGGAGGAACTATAAAACGTGTTATGGAGCATTTAAATCCACGTGGAGCTCGTGTAGTAGCTCTAGAGAAGCCCACAGAAGAAGAAAAGGGACAATGGTATTTTCAACGCTATGTGAAGCATCTTCCTACTAATGGTGAGATCGTATTATTTGATCGCTCTTGGTACAATCGGGCGGGAGTAGAGCGAGTGATGGGATTTTGTACTGATTCAGAATATCTCGAATTCATGCGTCAAGTGCCAGAATTTGAAAGAAACTTGGTGAGAAGTAATATTATTTTATTTAAATTTTGGTTCTCTGTAAGTCAGGATGAACAACGTCGACGGTTTAAAGATAGAGAATCTCATCCTTTGAAACAGTGGAAACTCTCCCCTATAGATAAAGCTTCACTGGATAAATGGGCAGAGTACACTGAAGCAAAAGAGAAAATGTTTTTTCACACAGATACATCTGACGCACCATGGACTGTCGTCAAATCAAATTGTAAGAAGCGGGCTAGATTGAATGCCATGCGTTATATATTGCATAAATTTCCTTACACGAATAAAGATCCAAATATGGTAGGCAGGGTTGATTCATTGATCGTAGGAAGATCAAATGTCATTTATGAAAAAGGTGAAAGCTTCGAACCAAAATAGAGATTAACTTTTTCAAACATCACAGCAAGGATAATTAAAAAAAATCCACTTACCGTAGCATTGCATTGTTCTTCTTGGACTTGTTGCACGGTATATGTATTCAACAAAAAATAATTTAGCAAATGAAAGAATTTTGGAATGAACGCTATGCAGAACCAGAGTTTGCTTATGGAGTATTACCCAATGATTTTTTTAAAAATCAATTGGACAAACTGAATCCAGGAAGTATCCTATTGGTATGTGAAGGCGAAGGTAGGAATGCTGTCTATGCTGCAAAAAATGGATGGAAAGTAGAAGCATTTGATTCTAGTGAACAGGGAATGAGAAAAGCCCTACAGTTGGCACATGAAAACAATGTAACTCTAAATTACCAAGTGCAAGACGCCTTAGAAATAGACTATCCAGAAAATTCATTTGACGTGATTGCAGCAATTTACGCACACTTTCCTGACTCCATCAGGACGACAATCCATAGGAAAATGCAACGATGGCTAAAACCAAATGGATTAATCATTCTTGAAGCTTTTAATCAAGACCAAATCCTCAATACAAGTGGTGGTCCAAAAGATATTTCTATGTTGTACGCGATGGATAGACTAAAAAGTGATTTTAATGAATTGTTAATTCTCCAAAATCAAAATGAAGAGATTCAATTGAATGAAGGTAAATTTCACATTGGTAAAGCTAATGTATTGAGATTTTTAGCAAAAAAATAAAATATTTTGGCTTATGTGACAAAGGTTACCATATTCTAAAATTTCCTGTCGCAAATTTGCACTGAAATTGATGAGGCTAAGTCTATTTGTTAGATCGCTTTGTTTTGACGAAATATTTTAAATGGATTTTATACTAAAACATAAATTAAGCATCCTAGGTGTTATCGTAGGATCAATAGGAGGTTACCTCTATTATTATTATGTGGGATGTGCTAGTGGAACATGTATCATCACTTCGAAACCAATCAACAGCACCCTTTATGGTGCAGTCATGGGAGCGCTATTGTTCAATAGCTTCGAAAAGGTCAAATCAAAAGAGTCATAATCTAAATATAATTAAAATAAAAATATCAAAATCAAATAAAAAATGAGAGTAAAAAAAATCATTGAAGAAAATCAAGGCACCATCGTTGACGTGCGTACACAAGGAGAATTTATGGGCGGCAATGTCGTAGGATCGATTAACATCCCATTGCAAGAAATTCAGCAACGAATAGACGAACTCAAAGACTTAAAGCAACCCTTAGTGCTATGCTGTGCAAGTGGCAATAGAAGTGGACAAGCCACTCAGTTTCTATCACAGATGGGAATGGAATGTTACAATGGTGGATCATGGATGGATGTAAATTTTTATAAATCTCAAACAGTATAAAATTATGTTAGAAAGTTTAAAAAAATTATTTGGCTTTGGCCCAAAAGTTAACTATGCAGAACTTGTTCAGCAAGGCGCTGTCATACTTGATGTGCGCAGCAAGGGTGAATATCAGAGTGGTCATATCAAAGGATCAATCAATATATCTGTAGATACATTAAATAACAATTTGAGTAAACTAAAGAAAGATAAAACAATCATCACATGCTGTGCAAGTGGTATGCGAAGTGCAGCAGCTAAAAATATTTTAAAATCGAATGGCTTCAATGAAGTGCACAATGGCGGCAGTTGGATAAGCTTACAAAACAAAATTTGATAAGATGGAAGCACATTCATATCAAGTAGATGTCAGTTGGATTGCCGATCGCAAAGGCTCAATATGCTCACCAGAATTAACGGCCCATGGAGGTCCATGTGTTGATGTCGCGACACCACCTGAATTCCCAAAAGGGATTCCAGGTATATGGTCTCCCGAACATCTTTTTACTGCAGCAGTAAGCAGTTGTTTAATGACGACATTTTTGGCAATAGCCGAAAATTCAAAATTAAGTTTTACTCATTTTTCTTGTAAATCGAAAGGGATACTTGAACAAATTGAAGGAAAATTTATGATGAGTGAAGTGATCCTTGAACCAACAGTTACGATATCAGACGAAAAAGATAGAGAAAAGGCAGAGCGCATTTTACATAAGTCAGAAGCGGCTTGTTTGATTTCCAATTCTGTTAAATCTAAGGTTACGATGTCACCAACAATAAATATTGCATAAATGATAAAAAGAGTATTGAACGATTGGACTTTTACTAGAGCACTATATTTGATTTTGGGCGTATTTGTTATTGTCCAGTCTGTAATGTTGCATCAATGGGTTGGAGCTCTATTAGGAGCTTATTTTGCCTCAATGGGCTTATTTGCATTTGGCTGTGCGGCAGGAAATTGTTTTGGTACAAATCAAAATACCGAAATGCAGCAAATCGAGAATATTGATGCCCATGATATAGAATTTGAAGAAGTAAAACGTAAATAAAATGGCAGAAAAATTTTCAGAAATAATAAAAAGTGACACGCCTACATTAGTTGATTTTTTTGCTGAATGGTGCGGCCCATGTAAAATGATGAAACCCATCTTAAGTGATCTAAAATCAAAAATAGGTGATCAAGCCAAGATTCTTAAAATAGATGTAGATAAAAATCCACAAGTGATGCATACTTACAAAATCCAAGGCGTACCCACACTGATTCTTTTTAAAAATGGGGAGATTAAATGGAGACAATCTGGTGTCGTTTCTGCACATGCATTGCAACAAGTTATTACACAGCATTTAAGCTAGAAGATGACTTAAACCTAATGAATTATTTAATGTCAGGGAATAATGACTGTTAAAGGCAATCGTACTCAAATATTTGAAATTGAAGTGATCATGAATTTCAAAAATTGAATAATTATTAATTATATGAAATTTAAAATTTTCTTTTTATTTGTGCTTACATGGTGTCAAACTGCTTTCCCACAAACAAAACCATTTGACATTTTTCTAGAACCAATCAGTATTTCTGGTATAGCTGGATTACAAGCTTATGCTTTTGGTCAGCATAATGGTGTATGGTTGCTCGTTGGTGGAAGACTTGATGGGTTGCATCGCAGACAGCCTTTTGCTGCATTCGATATCGCAGGAAACAATAATCAATTGATTGTCGTTGACCCCGTGGCAAAGCAAAAATGGACAGCACCATTGACTTCACTTTCAGAATCTATTAGAGAACATCTGAGTTCTACAAATATGCAATTTCATCAAGAAGGCGATTTTCTCTATGTCATTGGAGGCTATGGATATCATGCAGCTTCTGGAGAGAAAATTACTTTCAATCATTTGACTGCAATAGATGTTCCAGCCGCGATTCAAGCAGTGATTTCAGCTAAAAATTTGAGCAATGAAATACGCCAAATTACAGATCCCTTATTTGCCGTAACGGGAGGCCATCTCAAGAAAATAAATGACAGTTATTTTTTGATCGGTGGACATAAATTTGATGGAGATTACAATCCAATGGGACATGCCACTTATGTTCAAACTTATACTAATGCGATTCGAAAATTCAAAATCACTGATGATCGTGTGACGATTAATATTCTTCATACTGGTACGATTGTAGATGAGACAAACTTGCATCGAAGAGATTATAATGCAGTATCTCAAATTATGCCAAACGGAGAAGAAGGGATCACAGCATTCTCTGGCGTTTTTCAGGTCAATGCAGATTTACCATTTTTAAATAGTGTAGATATTTCAAGCAGTAGTTATACTGTCAACAATAATTTCCAACAATATTTCAATCATTACCACTGTGCTGTGTTGCCACTTTATTCAGATTTAAATAAAGAGATGCACAATGTTTTTTTTGGTGGGATTGCACAATATTATTATAGTAACAATATCATGGTTCAAGATAATAACGTACCATTTGTGAAGACTATAGCAAGAGTAACTCGAGATTCAGCTGGACGCATGGCAGAATATAAACTTCCATTAGAAATGCCAAATTACTTAGGATCTAGCTCTGAGTTTATTCCAAATAAAAAACTTGCGCATTATGACAACGAGGTAATTAAGCTTGATGAGTTATTAGGAGATACTACTATGGTGGGTTATATTTTTGGCGGTATTCAGAGCACAGACAAAAATATTTTTTTTAGCAACAGTGGACTCGAGAGCAACGCTAGTAATCAGATTTTTAAAGTTCATTTAATAAAGAATTCAATTGTAGGGACACATGATTTGAATGAACAAAGCATTGGCAGTTTAAAAATGCAACTTTATCCAAATCCAAACAATGGTGAATTCACCATAAGATTCCATTTAAATAAAATAAGTCCAACCAAAGTTTTAATTTCTGATATTAATGGAAATATTTTGGAAGAGAAATATTTAGATCATTTACAAGTTGGATTAAATTATTATCGAAGTAAAGTAATTGACCCAAACACAAATGGCAACTATATTATTACGCTTGAATCCGGAAAAGAAAAAGTAAGTCAAAAGATAGTAATAGATAAAAGATAATGGTTAATAGATATAAGATAATAGTGAAAAGATAAAAGTTGAAAGTAAAAAGAAAGTAGTAAGTAGAAAACGGAATTTACTTACAACTTATCACTTAAAACTATCCACTAACCACTAACCACTAACCACTAACCACTAACTACTAACTACTAACTACTAACTACTAACAACTAAAAACTAATTACTCTTATGTAAAGCAACTATCTTGCATGATTATTCGTTAGAATTAAAATTTGAATCCTTTTATGAAAAATCAAATATATTCTCTGAAAATAGAAAACCCTTGTCATCAAGACTGGCCCTCAATGTCAAAGGTTAATCAAGGTAAATATTGCTCTCATTGTTCTAAGACAGTAATTGATTTTAGCAAATTTTCAGATGCAGAAATCATTAGATATCTCGATAAAAATAATGGCGCTATTTGTGGCAGGTTGAAGAATAACCAAGTAGAACGAGAATTGAAGATCAATGTAAAAGATGATAGTTCTTTTCTTCACAAGGTCTTTGCAAGTTTATTTTTAGGTATGTCAATAAGTAATTTGTCTGCTAAAGATTTACCCTCATATGAGGAAAATTTCATTGCGATTGATACTTGCAAAAAGGAATCAGAAATTCAAAAAAATAAGTTCGACAAACAGATTCAAACTATTCAAGGAAATGTTATCGATGCAAGTTCAAAAGAGCCCATAATACAAGTCTCTGTTTTCATAAATGATAAATTAAATACTATTACAGATATTAATGGTGAATTTAGCTTAAATATCCCAAGCGATTTTAATCTTGATTCAATTCATTTAAAGATTTCATATGTTGGATATTTCCCTCTCGATACTAGTATTCACCGGCTTGACTTTAATAAAACCATACAATTTAGTTTGATCAGATCCATTAATATGGATGAAGTCACGATTACAGGTTTATTATGTGTTGCAAAGAAACCAAAATGGTGGCAGTTCTGGAAAAAGAGGCATTATAGTCATTAAGAACTGAAATTGGTGGACAGAATTTTATTTTAAATCTAAGAATGAGATAAAATTTGCCTTCTAATTTTTTAACACAAATTCCGCAATAGACTTTATTCGAATGAACATTTGACAAATATGATTTAGATTTTTATGTAGTTCATTTCTTATTCGGATTTTAGGTTAAATTTATTTTTTATAAAATTAGATACCAAATATTAATAATACGATATACCTTTGCCGCTATTAATTTAGTGAAATTAAAATATTAGTTATTAACGAGAAAAGTAATGAAGCGGAGAAAGTTTTTAATTGATTCAATAACAGGCTTACCAATTATTTTATTAGCACCTACAGTGTTAACAGACATTGCAAACTGTTCTAAAAACAGTTTAGCTTGTGATAAATCTGTAATAGTTATTGGAGCAGGGATTTCTGGCTTGGCAGCTGCGAAGAAATTGAACGAAAGTGGATTTTCTGTCACAGTCCTTGAGGCACAGGATAGAGTAGGAGGTAGGCTGCGGACTAATAGGAGTCTTGGAGTGGCTTTTGATGAGGGAGCTAGTTGGATTCATGGAATTGATGGAAATCCTATCACTGCTTTGGCTGAGCAAGCAGGCATGAAGACTGCATTTTCTGATGATGAAAGCATCCTCTCTTATGATTTGAATCAAGTATTAAGAAGTGATACAGAGTATGCTGATGCAGAAGAAGAATTTTATTTTGTATTGGAAACACTGAAGAATAAAGGTAAGGCAGATCAAAGTTTTGAGTCAGTTTTTAATGCCTTGTATCCGAATAAATCCATGGATCGGTTGTGGAAGTTTTTTTTATCAAGTTATTTGACTTTTGACACTGGAGATTTGGATAAACTATCATCCTTGTTGTATAATGAAGGGGAAGAATTTGGGGGAGTTGAGCACATATCCACAAGCGGCTACGATGCTATTCCATCATTCTTGGCTACTGGATTAAATATTAAATTGAATCAGCGGGTTTCAAGAATCGATTATTCTGGAGATAAAATATCTGTGAGTCATAATGGCATAATATCTCAGTCAGATTATGTATTGCTTACTGTGCCTCTTGGGGTGCTAAAGGCAAATGCGATACAGTTTATTCCTTCCTTGCCTCAAGTCAAGCAAAATGCGATAGACAAACTAGGAATGAATTGTGTGAACAAATTTTTATTGACTTGGGACACTGCATTTTGGGATGATGAACATTATATTACCTATACTCCAGAACAGCGTGATAAATTTAATTATTTTGTCAATATTAAAAAATATCATCCAACTATAAATGCCTTGATGACTTTTGCTTATGCAGATTATGCAAGACTTACAGAGTCTATGACTGATGCGCAGATTATAGAAGAGATCATGTCTCATCTTAAAGATATGTACGGTAATAATATTCCATATCCTAAAAATATTCTACGAACCAAATGGCAGTCTAATGAAAACTCTTTCGGTTCATATTCTTATACAGCTGTTGGATCTGAAATGCAACATTTTGATGACTTAGCTGAAGCTGTAAATAATAAATTATTTTTTGCTGGAGAGCATACGAATATCGATTATTTTTCTACTGCACATGGCGCTTATCTAAGTGGACTAAGAGAAGCAGAGAAGTTGATAGAGTTATGTAATACAGTTTCTATCACTGATGAAGGTGATCATTCAGAAATTGATCTTTCGCCCAATCCTTCAAAAAGCATTATTACATTGAAATCAAAATTACCTATAAAATCAATAGCTCTCTATAATGACTTAGGCCAAAAAATTAATATTGAATATAATCAAAACCAAAGTATAAATATAGGGCATTTAAGCAAAGGAACTTATACTTTAAGAATTGAAACATCAACTTCAAAACAGGTTAAAAAATTTGTAATAAATTAATTTTATTAACTATTTATTATTTGACTTAATTTTTTTTAATATTGATTTACAATCAATTTTTCAATAAAAGTTTTGTTTCCGATTGTGATTTTAATTAAATAAATGCCTGAATTATGGATATGGAATTTGTTCACTTTTGAGCTGATTTTATTTTTATAAATTTCTTTTCCATCGATTTGAAAAATTTGAATTTGATCAAATTTGGGTTCATGATCAAATGTGATGTCAAAATCTCCGTTACTTGGATTTGGTATTATTTTAAAGTTAACTTTGTCTATATGTTGATTTTCTGTAATCGTTAAAGCATGGCAATTTGATCTAGAGTAGCAATTATTTTTAATCAATTCTACAGCATAAGATCCTGAAATATTTGGCATAAGTTCCCTCAGTGTATCTCCTTGTATTTTTGAGAAATTATCATTGCAATCCAACCATTGATAAGAATTCGCATTCATTTCATTTGCTATCAATCGGTTGTTAATTTTTAATACTGAAGTGTCTGGTGATGGATTAATCGTGATAATGTATTGGACAATGCTGTCGCAGCGATAAATATCCTGATACGTTTTTTGAACATTAGTTGAAGTATAAAAAGTATCTAGACCAATTATTGCTCTATTACATTCAGTTAAAGTTTGAATATAATTTTTGTTTTCACATGAACCTTGTCTATACATAAATGTATAGGATTCAGTAGTATCTTGATTTCTTCCGATTGCTATAATCTTAAAATAAACTGCATCATTGATATTGGCAGATGGGATTGCTTGTGAAGATTTCCATCTACCATTTTCATGATTCATTTCAATTTTATTTTTGAGTGATTTAGTTTTATGTGACCAAAGTAGATAGGCAGATACACTGTCTGCTGTATTGTCTAGTTCTGCAAGAATGAAGTTTTTTTCGTTTTGAGCTATTTTTCCTTCAGGTGAAAGATCTGAACTTGTTTGAATTGCATTTATTTTTGGATAATTCTCACGGTTTTTCAAAGGGCCAGACCAAAGTCCTCGTCCCCAAGTAGCTGCAAATAATGTATTGGATGCATAATGGATTTCTAGGTCTCTGACAGTGACATTTGGAAGTGCCTCATTATATAATTCCCATTTGACTGCATTCATTGGTTTCACGAATACGCCTATCTCGGCAGCTAAGTAAATATTTTTTTCGTGACTGTGATCAATGATAATATCGTAGATTTGCATGTTTCCTATGTTGAAATTAATATTATTCCAAGTTCTTCCTAAGTTATATGAAATGAAGACTTTATTATTTGGATTTTGAATATTTCCATAGCATATTGCAATGGTCGAATCATTCTTAGGATCGAAGCAAATATTTTCAATTAAAGCATTTGGTAGTCCTGATGATATTGATCTCCAAGTCTTTCCTTTATCAATACTTAGCATGATAATCTCGTCATGGGAGACTACTATAATGTTGCTGTTGTTTTCTGCTATTGCTGCTGCGTTTAAAGCACCAATTTTTGGCGATCCTATTTTATTCCAAAAATTGATTTCTCCAAAATTTGGATTGTTGTAAATGGTATCCGCAAAATGAAAAATATTCATATGGTCAGACGGATCTATTACCAATGGTGTAGCCCAATAAGTGTTCGGATATTCTTTTAATGGATTCTCCGTTTGATCTCTGGTAAGTCCACCATCTATGGTACGGTTTAGAAAGCCATTTTGATAACTTCCTACAATAAGTTTTGGATTTAAAGGATGGATGATTCCTTCAGTTCCATCTCCTCCATTCCATTCAATCCAAAGTTGATCATTCAAAATACTGGTACCCATATCTTGTGATCCTCCAATGATAATATTTCGATTGGATTGACTATTCCCAATACGATAAAATTCTCTAATGCAGGTTCCAATAATTAATTTTTCCCATGTCCTTCCATTGTTTGAACTTTTGCACAAGTATCCATCAGTTGCCAGATAGAAAATACCATTGTGACATGCTGCAACGGTGATATCTGCATGAATGTAGCTTGAGTCTGGTCTAATAGATGCCCAATCAGATATTTCTTCAAATGTTTTGCCTCCATCTTCTGATAGTTCAGCATTAACATAGCCTCCAATGATAATTTTATTATCTAAATCTGATATTGCAAAATCACCAATAGTATTTTTATTTAGGTTTCCTATTAGTTCAAAACTTTTACCTTTATTTACCGACTTGTATAAATCTGAAAAATATCCAAGATAAACGGCATCTGGTTCTAATGGCGTAACAGTTAGTGCACCAGAGATTCCATTGATTCCAGGAATTTCCGCTGAAGAATAAAAATTTCGGCCAATATCGTTAGATATTTTTATTGTATTTTGATCATGAGTTAATACGTCGATTGTATAAATGGTCTGCGTATCTTTGGGATGAAACTCAATTTCTGTGAATAGTCCATCAGGAATTATTTTTGAATAGCTTTTTAGATTATCACTAGAGCGATACAGTCCCTCGCTCGTTCCAATGAAAACTAAGTCTTTTACAAAAGGATGATAAGCAATAAAACGTACAAATAAATTTTTATCTAAGCCTCCAAATCCATTATTTGGATTAAGATTAGTTAATTGCCATGTGTCTCCCGCATCGATTGATCTATAGATACCGTGAGAAAGTGTTGTTGATGCTTGATTTGAATTGATTAGTATTTCATCGGGATTAAATGGGTTTTTGTCCATACAAAATACACCACTTACAGGCAATTGATCTGTCGTTTTTTTTCATCTTTGACCGCAATCTGTACTTTTCCAAAATCCGCCACCTTTTGATCCAATATAAATCAGGTTTTTATTATTAGGATCTATTTCAAAACATTCAACGCGACCAATTCCAGAGTTATAGCCAAAGGTAATGGAGTCAACTTTATATGGCCCCATATTAGACCATTTTGGCATTATAGATCTATTTTGATTTTCTCTTTGCAATTTTTGAAAACTTTCAACACCAACAAAGTGATTAACCAGCATCCTATTTCCTGAAGGGTAGTATCTTGATTTGTTTTCATATTGCCATCGCAAAAAATTCTTCCAGCCTGAGCCTTTTTTATGTCTGTCAATTGTAGAAAAATAATTTTCAGCTTCTTCGCAGACTTGATAATAGTTTATATTCAAATCAAGCATATGTTTTTTATATAATGGCTGTGATTGCAATGGCTGTGAAAAGATGATCGCCCCAAAAAATGATGCAGCTATGATGAATAGTTTAATTTCTGATTTCATAATTTTTATGCTGATTTTTACGCAAATTTGATTAGGTGATTTCTGCCAATTTGAGAAATCAAATCTTTAACGAGAATTGTGTATATATAGTTGTCGGATATTTTTTCCAATTTTTCTATAGCTTCTTTCTTTTAAAAATTTATGATGAAATTTGTATATTTGCATTCAAAGGAATATCTTGTTTATGGATTTGAAAAAATTGAAATTGTTAAGATTTATTTCAATTGGCAGCACATTAATAGGAATAGTATTGTTGATATTTATGATTAAGTATGAGGATGAGCCTGGAGCAATACCATTGATTTTAATATTAGTTGGCTTGGTTGGTATTTATATGACACAAGCCCGAATTAAACAAACTATCAAACAATAAAAAGCAAAAATCTACATTTAAGAAAGGACTTGGTAGATAATTGATCAAATATAGAATTAAATTATGAAAGATAATAGACTTAAAATTATTCTTCTCATTGCCACTAGTATTCTTGCTATTCCTTTGATTGCGATGCAATTTAGTGATGAAGTTAAATGGACTTTAGCTGATTTTGCTATCATGGGAATATTACTATATGGAACTGGATTTATCATTGAATACGTTTTGCGAAGCGTCACCAATGGATATAGTCGTTTATTTATCTGTGGTATTATAATCATTGCAGTTTTTCTAGTTTGGGCTGAATTGGCTGTAGGTATTTTTGGGACACCAATTGCATGGTCCTAGTTATTTAAGAAATTGTTTATATTTGTTTTTAAATTGAAGTTTCAATGCAAAATCAAATTCATCCTAATAAAATTAGGCAAGTCCTTTTCCTCGCTTTTATTCTAATCCTTGGTTACGTGATCTTGAAGGAGACAAAAGTCTTTTTAAGTGCATTTCTAGGGGCAATAACTTTGTATGTGGTTTCGAGAAGTTTCATGATGAAATTATTGATCAACTATAAATGGAAAAAATGGGCTTCTTCATTAACGATTGTAGCGTGTTGTATGATAGGTATCTTGATCCCTTTTTCTTGGATGAGTACTGTGATAGTAACTAAACTTGCACCATTTTTGGAAGATACATCGAAAGTCCAAGTTTATTTTGTTCAAATCAATAATTACATTAATCAATATGTAAATTTGGATTTACAAAGCATGGATTTTATGTCCAAAATTGGGACTATGGGTGCTGGAATGGTAAAGAATTTATTGGAGAGTTCGGTAAGTACTGTGAGTACTTTTTTCTTTATGTTTATTATTTTATATTTTTTGCTTTACGACTGTTTCAAAGTGGAACATTGGTTTAAGCAAGTTTTGCCTTTTACCTCAAAGAATTCAAATGCAGTAGTCCATGAATTAAGGAATATGATCTTTAGCAATGCTATAGGCATTCCATTTGTTGCTATGGTACAAGGCGTTGTGGCAATGATAGGATATTGGATCTTTGGTGTGGAAGAGTTTTTATTAATGGGTATATTGACTGGAATTGCATCTGTAGTTCCTTTGGTTGGGACGATGATTATTTTTGTTCCTTTAATGATTTTTATGATGGCCACTGGGCATTTATATCAAGGAATTGGTGTGGGCTTATGGGGTTTTATAGTGATAGGTTCAGTGGATAATATTGTTCGTTTATTATTGCAAAAAAAGCTTGCTGATGTTCCACCGATGATCACTTTATTTGGTGCTATTATGGGATTGAACATATTTGGATTTTTTGGAATTATCTTTGGGCCCTTGTTACTTTCTATTTTTTTACTCTTAGTCAAGATCTATGTTGATGAATTTGGTACAGCGGATGCTAAGAATGTGCATGTAAGTGAATAGATATATTTAGATTTTGTAAAGTTTTTTGTAGGTATTTAGTTTGGCTTCATTATAATTTTTTGTTTTGTTTAGAAAATAACCAATTTAATGGTTGAATTAACTATGGTCTTCAATAATAAGTAGATTTTTTCACAGCATAGTAATATAAATTGAAGAATTGCAAACTGGAGCCAATTTAGAATTTATATTACGGTTTTGCAAGCAAAAATGCCTGAAAACCTTCTTTCAAGAAAGAAAAAACAGTGAATAAAACTACTCTTGCAAATCTTTGAATAGCCATTAATCAAAAGAAGTGCACGGTTTTAAATTTATATTATTAGAAATCTTGAATGTAAAAATTAAGAATTTAACATAAAAGACTCATATATGGTGGGAATATAGTTTTTGAGTAGACCCTAATTATTGATTCTGTTCTTACAATATTTCTTTCTTTGTACCAAATAAGTAACAGCCATCTCCATTGACATAGTATATTTCGTAAATTCCTTTTTCCAATTGTTTTATTGTATTTTGTTGTATCAAGTTTATGAAATCGTTTTCTTTGTATATTTCGAATTGATAGTTTGTTGAGGCTGTATCACAAGGATTGGTTTTTAATCTCTGTATCTCAAAAAAACCATCCTTACAAGAAGTACAAGATGTGTTGTTCGTTTCTATAAGAAAATCAGCATTTGAATAATAGCATAATGCAACACTACTGTTCCAATTACAATTCATTGTGCTGATCGATACATCGATATTTTTTTTGTCTTCAAGAACGATATCTAGCAATGAAATAGTCTTGGTTGGTAAATTCTTTCTGCCATAAAAGAATTGGACAGTGTAGTCCGCTTCCCTTGGATCTTCAGTAAAGATTTTGATACCTTTATAGATGCAGTCTGTTTTATAAATTAAGTTTGGATTTTTTTCTAGATTAATTAAATGACAGGCTTTAGCAGAACATTTATTGGCATCTACTACAGTTACACAATATGTTGAACTTATACTTGGTCTAACTGCTTTTGATTGTCCAGTACCAAGTCCACTGCTCCATGAATACACATAAGGAGATAAACCATTATTTGCTTCAGCAGATAGTACAGCTGAGCTCATTGAAGACCCTTCACATAACACAGAAGGCGCTATGATCTTTAGTTTTACATCGCAGGGACAATCATTTTTTAATTCGATGGTTTTATAATAAGTGCAGCCATTTGAATCTGATATTTTAATAGAGTAAAACCCAGCATTTAAATCTGAAATACTGCTTTGATAGTCAGCGTTGTAGATTTCTATATTGTCAATTTTTAAAATTAATTTTACAGGTGCCTTTGCTTTTAGATTGAAAAAATGGATTTGCCCATTAGATTTGCCACATTCTGTTACCACAGTTTTTATGCTATCTAGTTTTATTCCAAAACCAGTTATCGTATTGCATTTGTCAAAATCATTTGGACTGGTTTTTTCTTCCTTATTGCAGTTGCTAAATACGATTCCCGCCAATAGCACTATTATAAAATAATGATTTAGTTTGCCCATAAACCCCATATTAGTTTTAATTAATTCTTTTCATTCAATAATAAGACAATTGAAATTGTCTTTTCCCCTGTATAAAGATAGGGAAATGTTTGGATTTGCTTGAAATTTTAATGGATTTTGAATGTTGGTTCGTTTTACAATTGTTTGTTTGTTTTTAATATTGTTTTGAGCCGGTTATTTATATGATTTTAAAAATCTTTTATATTTAGTATTTTAGAAAATGTGCGAAATAAATAAGTGAGAATTGTTTAATTTTTGTTAGTTTGTGTTGGAATTCGGTGGGATGACAAATTGAATATTGAATTCATTGTTAGCTTAAAGACGGGTTTGGTAGGTCATAGAGTTGGGAATGTGTTTTTTGTTTTTTTAGAGGATGTGGAGGTTTTGATTTGATTAGTAGCATCGAGATTATTATTATGAAGAAAGTAATTGTCCTATTTATTTTATTTTTTGTTTCAATAACTGAAACCATTGAAAAGCCATTATCACACGGGTTAAAGATTGATTTTAGTAGTGACGATAAGCTTTTTTTTTCAATTAAGCAGTTACAATTGAAGTCTAGCAATTCCGCTACAATGGATAAGAAATTCAAGAACTATTCTTTGATAAATAGGAATAAAATTTCACTGAAGAATCCAGAGATAACAACTTTAGATTTTACATTTCAACTACCAGACGGAAGAACTTTTAAATCCGATTTAAAAAGATTAAAGATTACTGCAGAAGGCAGTAAATGTATTATACAATCAGCTTGTAAAGTTTTGGTAAAAGAGTTAGAAGTTTCTCCGATTTATACAGGCAAAATTGAGGGTTATTTCCAATCCAATATTTTTTTAATGAATTCAAAGGATTACTTTGTTTGTATTGTGAAAATTGATGATAACGAGTCTTATATTGCAGAACCAGTTATCGAAGATTGTATAGTAAATCCTTCAAAATTAGTTTTCTACCGCACATCTGATGTAAATAAAACAAATTCCTATAAATGTTTAGTTGATGACAAAAGCTCATTGCAGAATTATAAAGGGCATTGGGCACTAATTCAGGATGTTATGAACTTGATATTGCACAAGCAGCTGATTATAGTATGTGGAGAAAATATGGTGGTAATCAAGGTGTTATTGATCATATGGCTGCTATTGTAGGCTTGTCTCAAGCCATTTTGAAAATTCGTTTCTGTCTCAAATTTTTCTGAGAATTTCAGGAGTATGGTTGTCTGCATGTGAGCTGTGATCCTTGGAATGCTACTCATGTCATAGATCTCACAGGACAATTTCGTGATTGGACTTTTCAAGATGATAATTTTAGCAATATTAATCACGATGTAGGGCAACTTTGGTCGGATAGAGAGTTGATTATTATGTTGGCTGGACAATGATTCGTTCCATTTGTGTTCCGAATGCTGTTCAAGTAATACGCGATTATACTACCGACTTGGATTATCAACGATGCACTGTGTCACATGAGTTAGGTCATAATTTTGGAGCAAATCATGATGATGAAGGTATAATGATCCCATCGGCCACTCATTCAAGCAAATGGAGTCAAAAATCTAAGGATGAGATAAATCCTTATATTCAAGAATTGATATATAACAAATGTTTTATTTCCTTGTACACAAGGTCATTTCGAATTTGCAAAAGTTGCAGATGAGGGTTTCCGAAATAGTGATTTTTATGAATTTGTTGATAAAGCCGAATTTTTTGAATGCGAGCCAGTTTGGTTTTATTTAAGCTTTAATCAAGTAGTTCCAAATTTTGAATTGAAATTTAGAACAGAGTTAATATATCCAAATGGAATTGTAGAGAAAGAATCTAATAGAGAATTCGGGGTTGATTCAATTAATAAAAAGTGGATAAGATTAAATCGATTTAGGCTAGGTTTGGTTACTGGAAACTACAAATGGAAAATTTATCAAATAGCCTCTAATGGGGTAGAATATTTGATGGAGATAATAGAATTTAAAGTTAAACAGACTCCTTTGTATCGTACTTGTTCTGAATTTTTGTATTTAAGTTTTAACGAGACTTTATATGACTTTTCTAGGTCAGATAATTCACCTATTGAAAAAAATGGAAATGTAGTTTATGGAGAGGATCGATTTGGAAATTGTAATTATGCAATTGAATTATTGAACGGTAATTATTTGGAAATTAAAGAGTATTAATGAAAGGGCGATTAGTTTTTGGTTTAAATTGTCAAAGCAAGAACAGATGGTCATTTATGATGGTGGTTCAGGAGGTAAAAGTTATAAAAAATTGGAATGTGGGCATATATAAACCAGAAGGCTTGGGACAAATGACAAATTTTGATACTACTTATGGTTTGTATTTTGATATGGAAGTTTAGGGATTGCAGTTCCATTTGATAAAATCAAAGAAGGATGGCATTTCGTTGCGGTAAGTTGAGATTTTCACATTCTAATAATTTTCGTATAATGATAGATGGTCAATTTCCAGTTGGATTTATTTATGATGGTAGAGATACAATTGAAAATTGGTTAAAATTTGACCAACAGCCATTTTCTTTTCCTATTGAAGCATTGGGTGTTCCTAATCTTCATGATAAGTTTTACAAAACCTATATTGGTGCTGATACACAAGGTGAAAAAATTTGGAGTAAAGGTCAATCTTTTTTTGAAGGATGGCTCGATGAATTTCATGTTTATGGAAAATTGCTTGGCCAAAATGATATGGAGGGATTATATAATTTGAAAAATCCTTCGCCAATCGAGGCATATATTGCTAAAACACAACATTCCTGTAATAGTGGTAGTTTGACCGTTATAGCCACTGGTAGTGTCTTGAATTTTAGGTATAAATGGAGCAACAACGATACAACAAAACCGTAAATAATTTATCTCCTGGACAATATTCTTGCACTATATAAGTGCATTAGTTGGTTCTTGTTATCAATCGAAGGTTTTATATGCGTCTATAACTAAACTTCCGAATCCAACCATATCTGTAGTTTATATCAATCCATCATGTATGAACCAAACAAATGGCTCTGCTTGGATCACAGGACTTACCAGAGCCTCTCAATTATGTTTGGAGCAATAATCAAACAGGTCAGAATCTAAAGAATGTTGCTTCTGGAACTTATATGGTTACAGTATCAAAAAATGTTGAATGCAGTAGTGTTACAACGATATTAATTCCAGAATTAGAAACTCCAAGTATTTTGTAGACAGCATTTCACACACTTGTCTTGGAAATTCGACTGGTACTGCTATTATAAATGCAAGTAATGGCAAACCGCCATATTTTTATTACTGGAGTCATGGATTAAATTCTAGAATTTTGACCAACGCAAGTGTTGGTAAATATATAGCCAATGTTGGAGATGCGAATTATTGTATAAATTCTCAAGAAATCATGATTAATGAAATTCCAAAATGTACTGCAGCTTTTACATATTCGATAAAGGGGATACAGCTTTGTTTTCTAATAATTCAACCAATGAAAATCAAAGTGTATGGGACTTCGGTGATCAGCAATTATCATTCTTAAAAAATCCAAAATATATCTACAAAAAATCTGGAATATACAAAGTTTGTTTGACTGTAACCAATCAATGCAATGCATCAAAATATTGTCAGGAAATTAATATTAACCTAATGGTGAATTTCATTGAACTACCCGAAAATTATGTTTGGTCGATTTCCCCCAAAGATTCAATTGATACTTTATAAGATTGATTCAGTACTCAATTTAGTTTTGGGAACAATCAGTTCATAATTTTCTCTAAAAGCACGTATAATAAAATTAATCCCAAAAATAATATTTACACTCTATTTCCATCAATTCATTATATTTGGTCGATATTTCTTGAAAATTATAAAACATCTAAAACCTTAATCTAATGAGTCCAAAAATTTACCTATGTATCCTTCTTATCCCTTTCTGTTTATTTGGACAAAAAACAGACCAGCCATCCTTGACTAAGACTTATAAAGCTAATAAGCTCTTAAAATTGGCTGATGAGCCTATAGCTCCAAGTTTTTTTCAGTGTAAAGTCTGAAGTATTAGGTCTTGGTAAAAGTGAGATGAGATTTATAAAGCAAGTGCCGTCGAAGAATAATACTTCACATTACAAATATCAGCAATATTATAATCAATTTCCTGTATTTAACAACATCTATATATTACATGAGAAAGTAGGAAATGTTTTCTTAGCAAATGGAAGTTTATATCCCAATATTGATATTTCCACACAGGTTCTGCTAGGACAGGAAGATGTATTTCAAAAGGCTATTGCCAAGCATTTTATTCAATCAAAAAAAGATGCATTTGATAAATCTATAAAGAAACAAACAGCAAAATTGATTTCTTCTGAACTAGTGGTTACAGATCGGATCTACCCAAATTTTTCGGGACGTTATACCATGGCTTACCTTCAAGTCTTGGAAAGCAGGAATCCTTTGCGCAAAGTTGAATATTTGATAGATGCAAATACAGGAAGAATCATATTTTCTCAGTCAAAAATTCATTATGATGATAGACCTTCTAAAGCACGGACTAAATATTATGGAACTCAAACCATCATTTCAGATTCTATTGCTCCTGACGAATTTATACTTCGAGACAATGGTAGAAATATTCAAACATATACAAGTAAAAATTTAGGTCTAGAAGAGTTTGTTGATGAAGATGGATTCTGGGATCAGTTCAATGCGGACTTGGATGAAGTTGCTTTAGACGCACATTATTGCACTTCCAGATTTTATGACATGATGCTTGAGCTGTTTGACTACAAAGGGATTGATGGCGATGGTAGTGTAATGGATCCAGTAGTTCATGCTGATGGTGCTGAGGAATTAGTAAATGCTTATTGGGATGGAGCAAATGCCTATTTTGGAAATGGGGATTGTCTGCATGGTCCGTTGACGACACTTTCTGTAGTAGCACATGAATTCACACATGGAATAACGGAAGCGAATTCAAATCTCGATTATGAAGGTGAATCAGGTGCGATAAATGAATCGTATTCTGATATTTTCGGAAAAGCTTGTGAGTACATTTATGATTCACTACATTTTTCATGGGAGCTTGATCCTACATTTAACAAGGTAAATTATTCAGGAGATTTTCGCTCATTTTCTGATCCCAATAGATTAGAAATGCCAAAGGCTTATGGTGGAAAATATTGGTTGGCAGGAGCTGATGTTCATGTGAATAGCAGTGTATTGAATCATTGGTATTATTTACTTGTTACAGGCGGTACTTCAGTAAACGAGTTTGGCAATTCCTATTCAATCACAAAAGTTCCTTTTAGAAATATACTCGAAGTTTTATTTTTATGTCAAACTTCATTTTTAACACCAACTTCTGATTATGCAGAGCTAAAGGAATTGTCACTAGAAGCTTGTGATCAATTGTTCGGGCAAGGACAGATTTATAAATCTATGGAAGAAGCATGGAAAGCGGTCAACGTGGATGGTTCAAATTCTAATGGTAATTATAATGTCGGCCTTCTATTAAATTTAGATTCAACTCAATACTGCAGCAAGATCTCGGTTCCAAAATACTCTATATCGATTATGAACCTAGGCTTAGATCTCATTCCAAAAAATACAGCGATAGGATATGCGATTTATTATGAATCAGATACAAAAGTGATTCAGGATCTATATAGCGAGGTCATTTTAAAAGAAGATTTGTTGCCTGGAGATGAATTGAATATTGATTTAACTGGAAATTTGGTCTTAGATTTTTATGGGGCTGTTAGTTTAGTTGCGGTTTTGAGTTTTGGAAATCCTGAAAATGCTGTTGCTTTTGATTTCGGATTTACTCGAAATTTTAATCCACAAAAGAATGATCTTAGTCTCGAGTTAGTTGATTTTGGCATTTTTGATTGTAATACCAAAGAAGTCATAACCAATTACAGAATTAAAAATCTTTCTTGTTCTGATATTGCACCAGGTGACAATTATACAGTTCAGTTTAAAGATGCTACAGGAGTGATCCATAAAGAAACTCGAACAGTACCAAGTAGCTTTATTCCTGGACAAGCTATATTTATACAAAGTGGTTTTGATTATCCAAATAGAAATCTTGAAGTAACAGCCAGTTTAATCTTTTCAAAGGATTTGGATAACACCAATAATGTGGTGAGCGATTTGCATTATAATTTACTCGATGTTCCTAAGAAATTTGCCTTTAATGATTTGGATCATGAAAATTATTTTGTTGATTTTAATTTTGTTGATCCCATTTATAAAGCTGCAAATGAAAATTATTTTGCTTCCACAGGACTTTCATCATCTTCAAAATTTTTATTGCCTCCATGTCCTGAATTAGAGCGCAATTTTAATCTTGAAGAATCTGGATTTCTTGCTACATGTTTAGATGCAAGTAAACTTGGGAGGACTAGTATTTCATTTGATCTCATCCAATATCGAACTGATAGTTCAAAATTCAAAGAATTCAATGAAAAAACGTCAATATTTCAGCTTCACTGGTCTGATGATAATATGAATGAATTTCAAAAATTAATTTATGATCAAGCAGAAGGTCAGAAGAAGAGCTATACTTTCTCTCTACCAGATAACTTTCAAGGTCTTTTAGATTTGAATTTTTATACAAGACAAGGCTTGGCTACTTTAAACAAGCCTCAAGCATTAAATTATGATGTAATTCTGTTAGATAATTTAGAGTTTAAAACAATTACTTCAAACAATGAAAGCTTGAGTGACAAGAAATTAGTTCTGGAAACGAATCCTAGTAAATTTTATCTTAGCCTTTTAGGAAATACAGCAGATGTTGAGTCCTATAGGATATTAAATTCATTGGGTCAACTCGTGAGGAATATTGAAAGTAGTGATAGAAATAGAGTTGATATCTCATCTTTGATAGAAGGCTATTATTTATTAGAAGTAATTTTTAACAATTCTAAAAAGCAGGTGCTTCCTTTTGTGAAGAATTAAATAAATGGCGATTTAGTTGAACTTCAAAATCAGGACAATATTTTAAAGGATCGGCATTTTTCATTTTAGTAGAAAAGTGGTTTAAAAAGCGTTAAGAACGGAAAACTGTTTGAGCCCAAAGTGAACACATCGTGGAAATAAAGATTATCTAAAATCGAAAAGTTTATTAAAGGAGCAAAATTCAGGCGAGTTTTTTCCGTTTAGTTTTTTTAAATTGCTTTTCTGCGTTAAGAAATGAAAACAGCCTTGATTTTTTTTGGTTCTTTTTTGTATTAAGACAAAAAAGTACGGAAAGATAGAATATAAAAGAAAATATCAATCTACCATAAATTTTACTTTGTTGAAGGACTAAAGAATTAAATTTTATTTAACTGATAACTAATTGTTCTCAAGATATCTGCCCCAAAAAAGTACTGACAATTTCAGGAAACATTTTATCCCTAGTATATCGTTAAGTCATGCCAGACTCTGTTTTTAACTTGAAAATTTCACTATCCTCTAGTCCTTGTTTTAATAAAGGCAGTACAAACTTTGCCCAGACTTCAGCAATATTCCCCATTTTGTCAATTTTTACAAAGGAATTATTGCATTTCGGATAAATGCTTATCTTTAGCGCTTGTACGAAACGAAATTAACAAATTAAAACACAAAATTCATATGGCAAATACATGGTTTAAGAAACCGATCAGTGATTTGATAGCTGATGCTGAACTACATGCAGAAAACGGACTTAAGAAAACCCTCAATTCATGGGCACTAATCTCTCTTGGTATTGGTGCTATTATTGGAGCTGGCTTGTTTGTGAGAACAGCTGCAGCTGCTGCACAGAATGCTGGACCTTCTGTTACGCTTGGATTTATTGTGGCGGCCATAGGTTGTGCGTTGGCTGGATTGTGTTATGCTGAATTATCATCCTCGATTCCGATTGCAGGAAGTGCATACACTTACTCTTATGCTACCATGGGCGAGTTTTTTGCTTGGATTATAGGCTGGGACTTAGTTTTAGAATATGCAGTAGGAGCTGCCACAGTAGGCATAGCTTGGAGTGAATACTTGAATAATTTGCTTACCAATGTACTAGGACTTCCCGCGATACCATATCAGTGGTGTCATTCCCCATTTCAAACATCAGATGCTGGAGTAACTGGGATCATCAATATTCCCGCATTGTTCATCATATTATTGTTGAGTTTATTGTTGATTAAAGGAACTCAAGAGTCAGCATTGGTCAATAATCTTATCGTCATCACAAAAGTGGCTATAGTTATTTTAATTATCGTCATAGGATGGGGATTCATCAATCCTGCAAACCATGCGATTTATATTCCAGAAGCAAGCCAATATGTTGATCCGCAAGGGATAGCTCACAATTATGGAGGTATTATGGGGATTCTTGGGGCTGCTGGTGTAGTCTTTTTTGCTTTTATAGGATTTGATGCTGTCAGTACCGCGGCACAGGAAGCCAAAAACCCAAAGCGCGATATGCCCATTGGGATATTGGGTTCCTTAGCGATTTGTACGGTCTTATATATTTTATTTGCTCACGTATTGACAGGTGTCGCTACAGTTGAAGATTTCAGAACGACAGGAAGGGAAGCCTCTGTCTCTTTTGCTATAAACAAGTATATGGTCGGCTATGGTTGGCTTGGGAAGCTTGTTACAGTAGCCATATTGGCTGGATTTTCAAGTGTAATATTGGTTATGTTACTAGGACAATCGAGAGTATTTTATTCAATGAGTAGAGATGGTCTTTTGCCAAAAGTATTCTCTGATCTGCATCCAAAATTCAGAACGCCATATAAAGCCAATTTGATCATATTCGTTATCGTAGGTGTTTTTGCGGCATTTGTTCCTGGCGATATTGTGGGAGACATGACAAGTATAGGTACCTTGTTTGCTTTTATTTTGGTTTGTATTGCTGTGATTATTTTGCGAAAAACGGATCCAGATATCAAGCGTGAATTCAAGACACCTTGGGTCCCTGTAGTGCCTATCCTTGGGGTCATCGTTTGTGGTGCAATGATTTATGGCTTGGGTTGGACGAATTGGGCGAGACTTATAGTATGGTTATTATTAGGCTTCATGATCTATTTTGGATATAGCAAGAAAAATAGTGTATTGAGAAATAAATTAAATTCTGGCAATTAGTAAATTTCAAAGTTTAATTTAAATGCACAAATAGATTATTTTATTTGTGCATTTTTTTTGTGGATATCTGAAAGAAAATTGTCTCAATATAAGGAATATCAATTACTTAAAAATTATTTTCTTAAGAAGTAATGACATTTAAGGAATCGGCCTAAAAAAGAAAAGAGTCCTTGGTAAACCAAAAACTCTTTTTCTTAAGACTTCATTTTAGTACCCCGTAGGGGAGTCGAACCCCTCTTGCAAGAATGAAAATCTTGAGTCCTAACCGATAGACGAACGAGGCATTTCCCGTTTGGGAACGCAAATATATTACGGTTTTCTGTTTTAGCTAAACTTTTTTCGTACTTTTATTATTTATTTTACTGAAATACGTATAAAATGAAAAAAAGAATAGCAATTAATGGTTTTGGGAGAATAGGAAGGTTGACTGCAAGGAATATTTTGAAAAATCCAAATTTGGAATTGGTTGGAATAAATGACCTGACAGACAATAAAACATTAGCTCATCTATTTAAATATGATAGCGCCCATAGAGCATACGCAGGTGATGTGAGTTATGATGATCAACATATTATAATAGACGGCAATAAGATCCGCTCCAGCTCCATAAAGGAGGTTAACCAATTGCCTTGGAAAGAGCTCCAAATTGATGTCGTGTTGGAATGTACAGGCGTATTTCTCACTAGAGAAAAAACAATCGGACATATCGAAGCTGGAGCAAAAAAAGTCGTACTTTCAGCGCCTCCAAAAGATGCAACGATTCCTACATTTGTTTTGGGAGTCAATGATGATGAGATCAATGCAAGTATCGATATTTTATCCAATGCTTCGTGTACTACAAATTGTCTAGCTCCAGTGGTTAAAATATTAGATGATTCGATAGGGATTGAATTTGCTTCTATGAATACGATCCATGCCTTTACACAAGACCAAAGATTACAAGATGCGCCACATGCTGATCTAAGACGTGCTAGGGCAGCATCGGTGAATTTGGTTCCTACCAGCACAGGAGCCGCAAAAGCAGTTGAAGTAGTATATCCACATATCAAAGGAAAATTAATGGCTTCTTCATATAGAGTTCCACTTATCACAGGCTCAATGATAGAGATGGTTTGTGTTATGAATAAAGAGATTGCTGTTGAAGAAGTGAATGCTATTTTTAAATCTGCAAGTGAGAATAATTTCAAAGGATTAGTTCAATACAATCTTGATGAAATCGTGTCAACAGATATTATTGGCAATAAATATAGCGCTATTTTTGACGCACCATTGACCGCTGCAAAAGGCAATAAACTTAAAGTCGTCGCATGGTATGATAATGAAAGCGGATATTCTGCAAGACTTTGTGATATGTGTGTGAAAGTAGCTAATTTAGTTTAGTGAAATGAATCAAAGCTTGAAAAATAGTTGCATTTTTTTAGCTATATTTAAACTTTCTGAAAGGATAATTTAGCTGAGTAAAAAGCTATTTGAATGTAATAATTTTCTAGATGATATTATTTGGCAAATAAAAAATATTCAGATGAAACAATGGGATTTAAAAGGAAAAAAAGTACTGCTAAGGGTTGATTTTAATGTACCTATAAAAGATGGTAAAATAACAGATGATACAAGAATCGTAAAATCATTGGACACAATTCATCAACTGATTCAATCTGGAGCTAGAATCATCATCATGTCCCATTTGGGTAGACCATTGAAAGAATTAAATGAAGATGGTACCATCAATAAGTCTAAATTTTCATTAGAGCCAATAGCGCAGCGTTTGGGTGAAATTCTTACAGCTAAAGTTTCATTTTCTACCGATTGTGGTGGAGAAGATTCATTGCAAAAAATTCAAGCATTGCAAGATGGTGATATTCTACTTATGGAGAATACTCGATTTTACAAACAAGAAGAAAAAGGAGATCTAGAGTGGGCGAAGTCATTGGCTTCATTGGGTGAATACTATATCAATGATGCTTTTGGCGCTGCGCACAGAGAGCATTGTAGCACTGCGACCATTGCAAGGTTTTTCGACAATGATCATAAATCATTCGGAATATTGATGGATGCAGAAGTAAAGAATGCAGAGAAAATCTTAAAAAATCCTGCAAGACCTTTTACTGCAATCATTGGTGGTGCAAAAGTCTCAGATAAAATTGATTTAATATCTAATCTGATGGATCAGTGTGATCATATCCTCATAGGAGGTGGGATGGCTTACACTTTTTTTGCAGCACAAAATATTCAAGTAGGGAAATCACTTTGCGAATTAGATAAATTGGAATTGGCAAAATCTTTATTGGAAAAAGCAAAGAATAAAAATGTTCAACTTCATCTTCCTGTGGATTCAATTGCCGCCAATGCCTTTGCAAATGATGCAAAATATTATATTACACCTGATGCAAATATTCACCCCGATTATATGGGATTAGATATAGGGCCAGAAACAATAGCGCGATATAAAAAAATTATTGCTGAATCTAAATCGATTGTTTGGAATGGACCAATGGGTGTGTTTGAAATGGAAAATTTTTCAAGCGGAACAAAATCCATCGCTCAGGCTGTAGCAGAAGCGACAGCTCATGGTTGTTTTACTTTGATAGGCGGTGGGGATTCCGTCGCAGCCATTAATAAATACAATTTAGCAGATTCGGTGAGTTTTATTTCAACTGGCGGCGGAGCAATGTTGGAATTACTAGAAGGCAAAGTTTTGCCCGGTATCGCTGCCATTTTAAGTGATAGTCCTATTATTAAATAAATTCAAATATAAACTAATCATAATATGTCCTTATATTTGCCATAAATATGCAATATGGCTTTGGTAAATAATTATACAGAAGAAAATATACGTTCACTCGATTGGAAAGAACATATCAGACTCAGACCTGGTATGTATATCGGTAAATTAGGCGATGGGACGAGTGTCGATGATGGGATTTATATTTTACTCAAAGAAGTTGTGGATAACTGTATTGATGAGTATGTCATGGGCTTCGGTAAAGAGATTGATATTGAGATCAATGACAGAACAGTCACAGTGAGAGATTATGGTCGAGGGATTCCTCTAGGTAAAGTAATCGATTGCGTATCTCAAATCAATACTGGTGGAAAATACGATTCTAAAGCTTTCAAGAAATCAGTTGGACTCAATGGTGTGGGTACCAAGGCAGTTAATGCATTGTCGTCCTACTTTAAAGTGAGTGCAATTCGAGAAGGCAAAATGAAAACTGCCGAATTTGAATATGGCAATATTTCCAAAGATCACAAACTTCAAAATACAAATGATGTCAATGGTACATTAATTGAATTCAGAGCTGATGAAAAAATATTTCCAAAGTATCGATATGTTTCAGAATTCATAGAAAGCAGAATTTGGAATTACGCCTACCTCAATGCCGGTCTTCGCATCCATTTTAATGGTAAAACTTTCATGTCCAAAAATGGATTGAAAGATATGCTCGAAAGGCGTACAGATGGAGAGACTATCAATTATCCTATAATACATCTCAAGGGAGAAGATATCGAAACCGTGCTTACTCATGGATCACAGTATGGTGAGCAATATTATAGCTTTGTAAATGGACAATACACATCTCAAGGAGGAACACATCTCAATTTTTTTAGAGAGGCTATTGTCAAAACGTTCAGAGATTTTTATAAGAAAGACTTTGATGTTAAAGATATTCACACAAGTATCATTGGGGCTGTATCTGTTAGAATAGAAGAACCTGTATTTGAATCTCAAACAAAAACAAAACTTGGCTCAGCTACCATAGCACCTGAAGGAAGTTCACTGCGCACATTTATCATGGATTTTGTGACTAAAGAACTCGATAATTATCTCCATAAAAATCCAGAAACAGCAAAAGAAGTTTTATCTAAAATTTTGCAGTCCGAGAGAGAGCGCAAGGAAATTGCTGGTATAAAAAAACTAGCAAACCAAAGAGCAAAAAAAGCCAATCTACACAATAAAAAATTGCGCGATTGCAGAGCGCATCTCACAGATACAAAAGCTAAAATTGAACTTAGGGAAGCTTCTACACTATTCATCACAGAAGGAGATTCTGCTAGTGGATCAATAACTAAATCTAGAGATGTAGAGTCACAAGCAGTATTTAGTTTGCGAGGTAAGCCATTGAACTGTTATGGTATGTCCAAGAAGATTGTGTATGAAAATGAAGAGCTAAATCTCCTCCAGCATGCATTAGACATCGAAGATGGTATCGAGAATTTGAGATTTAACAAAGTCGTGATAGCCACCGATGCAGATGTGGATGGGATGCATATTAGACTTTTGTTATTGACTTTTTTTCTACAGTTTTTTCCGGAATTAGTGCGAGGTGGTCATTTGTATATTTTAGATACGCCACTCTTTAGAGTAAGAGATAAAAAACAAACATTTTATTGTTATTCTGAAAAAGAAAAACAAGATGCTGTTCATAAGTTAAGAGGCAAAGCAGAGATCACTCGATTTAAAGGATTGGGAGAAATTTCACCTGATGAGTTTGGGAAATTTATTGGAAAAGATATAAGACTTGAACCCGTAATCATGACAGAAGATAGCCATATCGAAAAAATATTGGAATATTATATGGGTAAGAATACATCTGATAGACAAGACTTCATCATCGAGAATCTTCGTGTAGATATAGATCAGCTGAGACCAGAGGATGAAGAAGAAATGTTAGAAATGGTGGAAGAGGAAGTTGTCGTATAGCTGAGTTTAGAATAGTATTCTTCTTGGATTTGCTTTTTATCGTTTTAAGTAATCGTTAAATTTAGTGTGTTGAAAATTGATATCATTTCTGTTATTCCTGATTTATTGACTAGTCCTTTTCAGCATTCCATTATGAAACGAGCTAGAGAAAAAAATTTGCTTGAGGTCAATGTCATTGATCTAAAAAATTTTGGAATTGGAAATTATAGACAGGTCGATGATTACCAGTTCGGTGGTGGTGCAGGGATGGTCATGATGATCGAACCTTTGGTGAATTGTATCGAATCTTTGACTCAAAATACCCAATACGATGAAATAATATATCTCACACCAGATGGATCTACACTAAATCAGAAAATGTGTAATATGCTATCTCTAAAAGAAAACTTACTCGTCATCTGCGGTCACTATAAAGGCATCGATCAAAGAGTGAGAGATCATTGGATTACAATGGAAATTTCTATTGGAGATTACGTATTGAGTGGAGGAGAACTCGCCGCTGCAATTTTGGTTGATAGCATCGGAAGATTATTACCTGGCGTATTAAATGATGAGACATCTGCATTGACAGATTCATTCCAAGATGATCTGTTGGCGCCTCCTGTGTATTCTAGACCAGCAGAATTCAGAGGAATTAAAGTTCCTGATATTTTGCTTTCAGGACACGAAGAGAAGATCAATCAATGGAGATATGAATCAAGTTTGAATCTTACGAAGATGAAGAGACCTGACTTGATGAAAGAGTAAAATTATTAGTATCATTCCGCAAACAGAGACATAAAAGGCATGATATTTAATCAATGCAGTCTGTCGATTAATATCAGCTTATAAGAATTTCAGATAATAACAACAAACTATCTTGCGTTAATTCAAAATGATTGTCATTTTGTTATAAAAATGATTTATTCTAAATTATCAATTTTCAAATAAGAAAGTTTCAAATAAAGGACTGAAATTTCAGTACTATATTCTAATATGAAAAACACAATTATTTTATTTATTTTTTTTTACTATTTTATAGTATTCAAGGTAAGTAGCCAAGTAAATTTAGTGCCAAATGGATCTTTTGAAGAACTTACACATTGTCCAGATTCACGCAGTCAAATTGAATTAGCAGACCCCATGGTATTCGCCTTCAAAAACTGGGACTCCTGATTTGTTTAGTAAATGTGCAACAGACTATAATGTAAGTGTCCCCAAACATTATTCACAAAATTTTCAAAATCCTAGAACTGGAAATTCTTATGCTGGAATTTTTTCTTATTTTTATAAACTCGAAATTGCTCCTGTTGAATATCTAATAGTTAGATTGATGGATAAACTTAAAAAACAAAAGCAATATTACCTTGAGTTTTATATTTCTCCTAGAATAAATAATGATCCTTTTGACATCCCTTGTTATATGGAAGGCTTAGGAATGGTATTATTGCAAAAGGATACAATTTTCAACTTGAAAGGTGGAGAACATATAGTACTACAATCAGCTATAAGTCAAGATGGTAAGATTATTCGAGATTCAGTAAACTGGCAAAAAATGACAGGCTGTTATTCAGGAAATTCGGAAGTATATTCTAATAGGTAATTTTAAATCATTAAATCAAACTCTTATTGATCCATTATGTTATACAAGCGTTCCAAATGCCGCTTATTACTATATTGATGATGTAGGCGTATATGAATTTGACCCTTTGCCAGATACTCTATACTTATGCAAAGGGGAATCGACAAGAATTGGAGCAAAGTTTTTAGATGGAAGCTATTTATGGAATACTGGAGACAGAGATAGCGTAATTGAAATAAATGGTGTTGGAACATACATCATCAATGTGCAAATGGAGACCTGTGTTTTATCAGATACAGTACATGTACTCGATCCTGAAGAAATAATTGAAAAACAAATCATGAAATATACACTGTGTAAAGGTGAGCGCTTTTATTTGGAGATACCATTATTGGGTCAATATAGATGGTCAACAGGTGAAGTAACAAGGATAATTGAAATTAGTAAAGCAGGTGTTTATTCTTGTGAAATAGTTCATCCATGTGGGGTTTTTGTGATAAATTATTCCTTTGAATTTCTTGAATGTGATTGTGAATTTTATGCTCCAAATGTATTTTCACCAAATGGTGACAACTTGAATGATTATTTTCGATTATTACCAAACTGTAGTTTGCAATTAAAAATATTAAGTTTTGAAGTATTTGATAGATGGGGTGAAATGCTTTACAACATTAATGAAGGTGACCCTAGTATGATTCAATGGAATGGGAAGTTTAAACAAAGACTACTGCCATCTGGAGTATATGTATGGCGGATAAAATATGAGTATAATATTAATTCAAGAACTATTCAAAAAATTCAATCTGGTGATGTTACCATTATACATTAATAGGATAGTTCTTTTATTTGGATTTGTTTTTGTAATGTGCTTTAGT
>JADJVN010000026.1 GCA_016710585.1 Saprospiraceae bacterium | reverse complement strand
AAAAAATAGACCTGGATTCAAATTTGCAGAATATGAATTAAAGGGTGTCCCTGTAAGAATCGGTATTGGAGCAAGAGATATTGAAAATGGAGTAGTAGAAATAGCGAGAAGAGATACAAAAGAAAAGTCTAGTATTAAATTGAAAATACTGTCGAACATACGATCCAACTTTTTTTTAGATGACATCCAAAACAATTTATTCTAAAGAGCAAAAGAATTGCGCGAACGCAATACCCATATTGTTGATGACTGGGATTTATTTGTAAAAATCTTGGAAGAGAATCCAGGATTCATCTATGCACACTGGGATGGAACAAGTGAGACAGAAAAGCAATCAAAGAAAAACCAAAGCAACCATTCGTTGTATTCCTCTTGATGCTCCAGAAGAGAAATGGAAAATGCATATTGACTGGAAATCCATCAAATCGTAGGGTATTATTTGCAAAAGCTTATTAAAACTAGTTAGATGAAAAAGATTATTATTGTTACTTTATTACTTGGATCCATGATTTGCTATTCTTGTAAACAAGAAGGCTCAAAACACAAAATGGAAAAACATGACACCTCAGGACCAGAATTTACTTCAGCTTATATTTGTCCTATGCATTGCAAAGGCAGTGGAAGGACCAACCGGGAAAATGTCCAGTATGTCAGATGGACTATGAGTTGAATGAAGAAAAAAATAATTCTTCCGACAGCTAAATAATTTGCTGTAAATTACGATTCATTTTTTGGTGAAATTTTACAATTTCTCTTTAGTTTTGGCATGTCTTCACATGACTATGTTATGTTTCTTTATTGCATATTTGAAAAATTATAAGCAATGCGAATTAAAATTGTAATGATTTTTTTACCAATGATTCTTAACATAGGGTGCAATAGAAAACTAAATAACAATTCCTTATGTGACAAAAGGATTAAAGAGGAATTAAAAATACTTTCTAAAGCTATAACCATTGATAAAAGCACAAAAGTATATACATTGAATTATTTAAAATTACCACCATTAAGTCAAAATGAATTTAGGAAATTGAGTGATTCTCTTCTATTTGCAAGCTATTTACCGCATAATGAGAATCAGGTAAAACATTTTTTATATTGTATCCGATTAGAGAACTTATCTAAATTAAAATGTCAAGTAAAAATTTCAGATATTAGAAAATATTATGGAGTTGAATTTGATAAGGGAACAAAAAATGGACAAATACATACATTATTTTATGTTTTTAATAATTCTCTAAACCCAAATTGTTATTCTCACGATGATGCAAACTCAGGAAAAGAAAGAAAATGTAGCATACTTTCATTCCAGTTTAATGAAGAACAGATATTAAAAAAAGTAAATATTGAATCTTTTGGGTATTAAAAAATTAAACCTTTTAATACTAGTATCTTTCAATAATAGCTACCCTGTCGTGCTGTCTTCGGAAAGCATACTATCCATACCAGTTCAAAGAACTCTATAGCATCCAACACATCATCCCTCAACAATATATTGGTTTGAAAGGCATTGGTGAAGTTATAAAACTTCAATTTTCATATTATGAATTTATTTAATATGAGCTATGTATTTGTAATTTATATTTAATTGTTTGTAGCTTGATTATTTTTGTTTTATATTTGTTTAGTAATGTTATTGAAAAACCTGAAACACATGAATAAATTACTATTTCTTACCCCGTTTTACCCAGAAAAACCATATTTAAGTCCACATGAGTTCTACAAATCGAAACGATAATAAGAGATTGACAAACTTGTGAATGTTCGTAGATATATATTTTAACTTAAAAACAAGATTCGTATGAGATACTCTAACAAAATTTGATCAAGTCAATTGTTTGTAATGAGAAAATTTAGATATATATTGTTATTGATATATGCAATTATCTTTTCGAAAAATATAGATGCGCAAAATTTTATATATTCTACCCCAGCTATTGAAGATAGCTGGGGTATTATTG
The DNA here is from genome assembly GCA_016710585.1 of Saprospiraceae bacterium. Lineage (GTDB taxonomy): Bacteria > Bacteroidota > Bacteroidia > Chitinophagales > Saprospiraceae > Vicinibacter. The sequence continues at coordinate 76,902 of JADJVN010000026.1, read as the reverse complement.
ATGTGCTTGAGGGGAGTGATTATTACCTATTCACTTCAAGTGATTATAATTTTATAAAAGATAGTAGTTTTTGCAATTTAACTTACATTTCCAAAAAAGGGGATTTGATTAAAAGTGAATTGATTCAAAACAGTAAAAGCTTTTCCAGATCAGAGTTTTTTATATCAAGAGCAAATTCTGATTACTTGACTCAAATAGGACTTGATAGGAATCAATATGTTGCTGAATTTATCGAAACGAATATTGAAACCAGATCTTCAGAAATATACTCTTTAGAAAGTGAATTTAATACCACTTTTAATGATATTTTAAAAATTGCAGATTCACTTTATTTTTTTGGGTTGTATAATATTGACTCACATAAAACTGTTATAGTTAAAGTTAATCTAAATTCAAAAAAAATTATTTATAGTTCAGCACTTGATGGTTTCCCAGGAGATTTAAAATTAAGTATAGATTTACAATCAGTTGTATTAAAGGGTCTATCCTTTTTAGGTCTAATAGATTTAAATTTTAATAATAAATTAATAAGAATTGAAAACTTAAAATTTGGCACTTTTTCAGGTGACTTATATCCTTTAAAGAACAAAGAAAAATATATTAACTTTGGAGGACAAAGTCAAGACTTACGGAATTTTTATAATGTAGATTTTGGACTAAATATTTTGGATAAGGATTTTAATATTTTAAAAAATATTATTCTTGGTAGAACAGGAGATACTATAGATATTCCAGCGAGAACGCAAAGTATTGCAAGTACAAATGGTGGGTTTTATTTTGGTGGCACATCAAATTTTAAGATCTGGGAATATCCTTATGGGTTTGAGCGATCATGGTTCATGATTATGAAGACTGATTCAGCATTGAATCTTGAATGGACGAAGGAATATGGAGGAGATGCATATTACTTTATGACAGGAATCATTGCGACATCAGATGGCGGTGGAATAGCATATGGTACAAGACAAGATACCACAAAGGGAAATTTTAATCGTGATCCATTTATGATAAAATTTGATAAAAATGGAATGATTACTTTTACCAAGACTTTTCCTCAAACAAAAAAGATGTTCGCCGTATATCCCAATCCAGCTTCCAATACTTTAAATGTAAAGTTCGAAGAGAACTTGATTACTAAATTTATCATCACAAATACCGAAGGGAAAGTATTAAAGGAAATATTGGGAGATCAAATTGATGAAAAAATTGATATCAGTAATTTATTATCAGGTGTCTATTTTATCAGCGGATATAATAAAAATTTAGAATTAGTCGGAACGCAAAAATTGATTGTAAAAAAGTAAACTTGGTTTGATAACCAAAGTATTCATTGCGATAGTGACCTTTTTAAATATTAAATTGCATGTGGAAAGTAGTAAATGGAGAGGAATTCATTCATTCCAGTTTTGGCAAGTAGAATTCTCTCCAAATTTTAAATTATTCTTATGAAAAGTAATATAATTTATTTTCTTGCTGGATTATTACAAATTTTACTTATTGATAGTAACTTTGGACAGCTTTATATAAGTGCAAATGCTGGAATTCATGCTTTAAAAATCGTCAGTGCTAAACCTGATAAACCAGTTTTTTTTTTATCTTCTGAAAATTATTATACAGATAATTTAAGTGGAACAGTTGGAGTCAATCTTAGGTATAAATTTAAAAGGAATATTTTTGTATTTTATTGGCTTCCTACACTAAAAAGGATGTGGATGCTTCGTGTTTGGGTATAGCTCCTACTGATAGATTTACATTTAATTATTTTCAATATGGCTTAGGGCTAGGTTTGTATTTAAGAAGAGTTGAATTAAGTATTGCTTGTGAATCCAATCAATTAAAGCAAATCAATAAATATAGAGGAGACGAATTTGCTAATAAACTTACTAAGGATGTAAATGAACTTGATGTATTATATAGATTGAGCTATCAGATTTGGAAAGTGCAGATTTCATTAAATTATCATAATGGCATCAAATTTTCAGACAATGAGGTCTCTTCTTATTACTTCAAACCCCTCAAATCAATCAGCTTAGATATTGGCTACACATTAAAAATAAATAAACTAAAATTTAATCTTAAAAAAAGTGATATAGAGTGTCCTAAAATCTGAGTAAACATTTGATAACAAGGAATCCACAAAGATAGTTGCTTTAGGAGAAAAAATTTCAAATTAGAAATTAAAAAATTTAAATAAAGCTTCTTATCATCAAATTGGGCAGAATTTAAATGCAGCTATCTCGTGATACTTATTATCTGAACAACTATCAATACCAATTCAGAACACTCCACAACATCCAGCACATCATCCCTCCAAATATATATTTGGAAGCTAGGACTGAAGTTATAAAGTTTCCATTTTCATATTATGAATTTAATTAATTTAAGATATATTTTTTTAGTTTATTTTTAATTGCTTGGAGCTTGATTGTTTTTGTTTTATTTTTGTCTATTGATGTTATTGTAAAACCTGAAACACATGAGAGAAGTCAAATCTTGACTTTATAATATTTTGGCTTTTCTCATTTTCTACAATTCAAATTTATGACAAGGCATATAAACATTATATTCATTTTAATTATTCTAAATTTTAAAATGAATTTTTTCTCAATTATATTGGACCAAATTTAGGAATTTATACTTCACGATTAATAGATCCAGATTCAATCAGAATTTTAATATTGCACATTCAATTAATAATAAGTTTAAGACAAACAGCTTATTTGCAGGAATGCAGTTTGAATATAAATTCAATAATAATTTTTTCCTAAATATATCAGTCGATTATACTAAGATGAATGTAGAAGCGACATCTTCAGGATTGTTCTTAAATGCTTAGTTTGATTATTGCAGCTAAACAATTACTAGGTTTAATATAAGTGGATTAAAAATAGATTTGGGTTCGAATTAATTTGTTTACAAATAGTAAAATTCATTACTTAAGAATTCAAATGTGAAAATTTTATTCTAATTTTCACAAATTAATTTTAGTTTGGAATATAAAATTAATCAATTTACAATATCGTTGAAATATCATAGTGGGTACATTTAACAAGAGGTTGAAAATTTGTATTTTAAACCAATAAGTTCCTTGGGCCTTTTCTTTGGGTATTTATTTAAAATGCCGAAAATTAATTTTAATCCAATTAATAGACTAGAATGTCCGAAATTTTAAATCAATCAGATGATAACATGATATCGACTAAAGCGAGGCTAATGACTCCTTTCGTCGATACTAACCTTTATTGCAATACAAGCAATTTTAAATCCAATATTTCAGATTAAGCCTATCATATAAATTGACTTATAATTATCAGTTATTGAGGTAGAGGTGAAGCAATGAAATGTTTATTTAAATAAATCAATAGCCATCCCTCAATATAATCATCTACGATTTCGTTCGTAGATAGTAGATTAACATACTTATATTGATAAGATCGCGATTCTCAATCAATAAAATTAGAATTTATTACTGAAAGATTGAAATCAAAGTTAGACTATTTCTACCTCAATATACTTTCAGCTCTAAGAGCTCTCAGAAAAAAATAATTATATTTTAAAACTAAATCAATCAAAATGGTTACAGTAATTATTCCAACTTTAAATGAACAGAATACGATTGCACAAGTAATCCAGCTGGTAAAAAAATCTCCTCTGGTATCAGAAATTTTAGTGATAGACGACAAATCTTTGGACAATACTATAAAAAATGCAAAATGTGAAAATGTAAAAATTTACACCAGCACAAAACTTGGAAAAGGGGCTTCAATGCGCGATGGCATGTTACTCTCAAGCAATGAAATAATAGTGTATCTGGATGCAGACATCGTAAGCTATCCTGAGAATATCATTGACCTACTTACTACACCAATAATCCAAGATCAAGCTGATTTTGTTAAATCATATTTTGAGCGACAAGCTGGCAGAGTAACTGAATTGGTTGCGAAACCATTGTTGAGTCTTTTATTTCCTGAATTGGCTCATATCACACAGCCATTGAGTGGCATGATTGCAGGAAAAAAAAGTTTATTTGAACAGGTTACATTTGAGAATGATTATGGTGTAGACATTGGCTTGCTTCTAGATATGTTTCAAAATAAAGCGAGGATGGTTGAAATAAATATTGGCTATATAGAGAATCGTATGCAATCCTGGGAGCAATTGGGAAAAATGTCAAAAGAAGTTTCTAGAGCAATACTAAAAAGAGCAGAACTCATCAAACAATCGAATCTTGCAATCCTTGAGAATATTTCGCTTATCAGAGATCAAATGGATTTTGCAATAAAAGAAAGTCTATTCGGTCTTAAAAAGATGTTGATTTTTGATATGGATAACACGATTCTGCAAAGCAGTTTTATTGCCACTACTGCGTTGCAATATGGTTTCAATGATAAACTTATCGAAATAGTATCAGAAAACAGTAATCACTATACTAGAACAAAATTAATAGCCAAACAAATTAAAGGACTTAAGATAAATCAATTATTGGAAACTCTGGATAGTATACCGATTACAAATGATTTTGAGCTGATCGTCAAAGAATTTAAAAGTAATGGGTATATCTGCGGTATCATCAGTGATAGTTATGATTGCATCACCAATCATCTTGTTAATAAATTTGGACTTGATTTTTCTATAGCTAATGAATTAGAATTTTCAAACAGTATTTGTACTGGAGAGGTCAAAGTTCCATCAGTATTTATTAGAACAAAAGAAAGCAATTGCAATCATGATTTTTGTAAATCAAATGCCATGCGTGAAGTCGCAAAAAGATATAATATCGACTACCAAAATATTATTGCAGTCGGTGATGGAGATAATGATATTTGCCTTATAAAAGATTGTGGAATTGGGATTTCCTTTTGCTCATCAAATCCTACATTGGATTTTATTGCAAATAAAATTATCCGAGAAAGATCATTTACACCTTTGCTTGAGTTTATTAATTGAACAACATTGATTTATTATCCACAAGGTTTTTGATATAAGCTGAAATAACTTCTAATGCTTTACCAAAATGGTGATTATTATTAATAATGATGTCTATATTTTCAAGATACGGCAATATAAATTTTTGATATGCAGGAGCAACATGATTATTATATCTGTACAATACATCTTCCAAAGGATAATTTCGTTCAGTTTGATCCCTGATGATTCTTCTTGATATTTTCTTTACATCATCTGCATCAATCAATATTATGAGATCTAGTAATTCTCTCACCTTTTCTTCGTGTAGTATAAATAAACCTTCCACGATATATACTGTAGCGGAGGACAAAACGATTTCTTTTGCAGTGGCCTTTTCATTATTAAATGTATATTCTTTTCTTCGAACTGTTTTATTCTGCTTTAATAATTTCAAATCTTCTACAAACGCGATATGGTCTATTGTCTCTGGTAAATCAAAATTGATCACACCTCTTTCATCCTTTGCCAGGGTCTCCCTAGGCAAATAATAATTGTCAGCAGAAATCAAAGCAAGTTCACTTTCTTTAAATCTAGTGCGTAACTGCTTGATAAACTCTGTTTTGCCCGCCCCTGAACCTCCTGTTACGCCTATTAGCATATAATTTTATTAAAATTTCGGCTAAGATCAATAATTTTATCTAATTTTCACGCTTAATTTAAAATTTGATGATAGAATCATACAAAGGTATATTGGGAATAGTCTTTTTGATCGGTATTTGTTATCTACTCAGTAAGGATCGAAAAGCTATTAATTGGAGGATTGTGGGAGCTGGCATGGGATTACAATTAATTTTTGCATTGCTTGTATTGAAAGTCCCTTTTGTTAAAAAAATATTTGAAGTCGTAGCCAGTGTATTCGTTGTGTTTCTTGATTTCACCAAAGAAGGTTCAAAGTTTTTATTTGGAAAAGAATTAATGGAAAACATTCCTGCACACGGCTTCATATTTGCCATACAGGTATTGCCTACTGTAATCTTTTTTTCTGCCTTTACTTCCCTATTGTATTATCTTGGCATACTTCAAAAAATAGTATATGGCATTGCTTATGTTATGAATAAAACAATGCAATTGTCAGGAGCTGAAAGTTTATCTGCTGCGGGGAATATTTTCTTAGGACAAACTGAGGCCCCATTGCTTATCAAGCCATATATCAATGACATGACCAAATCTGAAATACTTTGTGTCATGGTTGGTGGCATGGCTACCATTGCAGGAGGTGTGTTAGCTGCATATGTAGGGTTTTTAGGCGGGACCGATCCTGTTCAACAACAATTATATGCAACCCATCTATTATCGGCTTCAATCATGAGTGCCCCTGCTGCAATCGTAGCATCAAAGATGTTATTCCCTGAATCCGAACCAGACAAAATAAAAAAAGATCTAGTCGTTTCAAAAGAAAAACTAGGTTCCAATGTTTTGGATGCAATTTCTATTGGAACAACTGATGGACTAAAACTAGCCGTAAATGTTGGTGCAATGTTATTAGTATTTACCGCAATGATCTATATGCTAAATTACCTTGTACAGAATTCAATTGGCTCATGGTTTGGATTAAATGATTGGGTTAGGATGTCTACCAACGGCAGATTTGAATCGTTTTCCTTACAATATATTCTTGGAATGGTTTGCTCACCCATAGCATGGCTTATTGGAATCCCAAATGCTGATATCATGCTTGGTGGTCAGCTTCTTGGTGAAAAAACGATATTGAATGAATTCTACGCCTATACCACTTTGGCAAAATTCAAGACCGATCAAATGATGTCAGAAAGAGCTCTTATTATCGCAACCTATGCACTTTGTGGATTTTCAAACTTCGCTTCTATCGGAATCCAAATTGGAGGTATCAGTACTATTGCTCCTGACCAAAGAAGTACATTGGCATCTCTTGGAATCTATGCATTGATTGGTGGAACAGTTGCGTGTTTATTTACTGCAGCCATAGCTGGACTTTTAATCTAATTGCAAGCAGATTTTTATAGAACTTATTCTTCTTCAAGATTATTATTTTGAGGATCAAGATCCTGTTCTTCTTCTGGTTTTTCTTCAACCCAGAATTGATTGAGATTTTCTCCTTTCGTGATTTTTAACTGTTGAAGATTGACCATTTCTAGTAATGCGAGGAAGGTGATGATAGCGTGAATTCTATTTTCACACTCTTCAAACAATTTTTCAAAATCAGCTTTGCCTGAAATCTTTAAAGTATAACGTATTTTTTCTTGCTGTTCTCCTATTGTATATTCATAATTATATATTTTATGAACTACAAATTTACTTTGATCTAAACGGGTAACCACTTTTTGGAATACCTTCAATAGATTGAATAAAGTCAATGTCTCCCATTCAGCATCTACCAATGCCTTTTGAGAAAGTGCTTGAAACTCATTATGGATATTGCCACGAGGAATTCTAAAATACTGGTCATCCTCCATCGAACTCAATTCTGTAATAGCCTCCTTTACTGCTTTATATTCTAATAATTTTTGGACTAATTCCTTTCGAGGATCTATTTCTTCATTGTTTTCATCTAATTCTTTCCTTGGAAGTAGCATTTTAGCTTTAATCCGAATCAAAGTAGCAGCAACGAGTATAAATTCACTGGCTAGATCCAAATTCAAAGACTCCATTTCCCTTACATAAGCGAGAAAATCTTCAGTTATCTTAGCAATAGGAATGTCATAAATATCCAACTCATCACGCTCTATAAAAAATAGAAGCAGGTCAAATGGGCCTTCAAACTGGCTTAATTTTATGGTATAATTTGAATTATTTTCCATAACGGACTGCGAAGATAGGGATTCTTAAGAAATTGAATCCAATTTGTAATATTTTAATACCTTCGGGAATGGAATCAAATAGAGGAAGCATCCATTTAATCCCTGTTCCTTTAAGTGGATCAGACACAGGCTATCTAGCGAAGGAAGCTATTGAAGTAGCTCAAAATATCAATCATTTTATGGTTGAAAATGCCAAATCTGCTCGAAATTTTCTAAAATCAATCAATCATCCCATTCCGCTTCAGCAAATTGAAGTCGAGACCATTTCAGAAAATAATAAACAAAATTGGCTTTGGGTAAAAGAAAAGGCAAAGCTGGGATTGAATGTGGGCATCCTCTCCGAGGCTGGCCTACCCGCAGTCGCAGATCCTGGCTCTGAGATCATCAAATCTGCACACTTCGATGGCTACAAAGTAGTGACTCATTCGGGGCCAAATTCAATGATTATGGCACTCATGGCATCTGGAATGAATGGTCAGCGATTTACATTCCATGGATACCTTCCCGCTAAAAAAGAAGAATTGAGAGAAAAATTGATTTCCATAATCAAAAATATGGCTAAATCAGACTATACTAATATTTTCATGGAGACTCCTTATCGCAATAAACAAGTTTTAGAAATGCTGATCAATAATGTGCCTCAACATTTTCTATTATCTCTTTCAAATAATCTTCACACCGCTAATGAAGTTAATATTTGTATGAGCATTCAGAAATGGAAACTTCAAGATATTAATAAATATATCAATGCACCTACAATATTTTGCCTGAGCAAAATTTAACTTTTATTTAGCGTTTTTTTGTAACACAATAATAGTTCTAATTCGTCATATTTAAAATGAACTCAATAATGAAAAAATATTTCGTTATAGTCTTTTTATTTATTTCACATTTTGGATTTGCATGTTGTATCCAAGGAAATTATGCTAGTAATTATTTCTTCAGTGATTTTGTAGCTGTTATTAAAATCAAAGGGCTTCATCGCAATATGCCAAATGATTATTACTATAAAGTTGATATTGATATTATTGAAAACCTCAAAGGTATTCCTACAAAATCACTTTATGTTTTTGGAAATATTTTTGATGGGGAGAATATGTCAACCGAAATATATTACAGTGTTGGCGATACAGTACTAATTTTTGGAAATAAAAATAAAGATAGAATTGAAATAGGTCCATGCACGAGATCAATGAAGACAACAGATAATTCTCAAGAATATTTCAACTCCATTCTAACATTAATGCAGAAATTCAAACTGTCAAGTAATGTCAAATATCCATCTGCAAGAGTTGATTATGATTTCGATTATTTAGACAGAATAAGTAGAATGACATTAAACAAAACAGATGCCATTGGAGAATATGGCGTGTATCAGGTAAATTTGAATTTCAATCTCGATATTGAATCTATAGATATCATATGTGGTTTTGGCGCTAAAGTTGATGAAACAATTCTTGGTTTAATTCAAAGAATTAAGTTTAAGCACAGTGAGCATACCCCAATCATTCGCAATACTTGCGTTTACATTGAATACAAAAAAAACAAAAGCGATATTCCAAATCAATGGACTTATTCTTTACAATAGATGTGGATTCGATCAATCAAACTCCAATGTATCACCGACATTAAAATTTAGTTTACCATCTTTCTGAGTATTTTCAGCCGCAAGGTAATCATCTACTTTTAATAGTGCAACGTCTTCTATTTTGTTGCCCAATGCCTTCCATCCTTTCACATCTACAAAATCTTTTACAGTGAGTATTTCTTCACTTTTGACATTCTTCTTTTTATAAGAAAACAAGACTTCTGGATTTGCTTTTGTAGAAGCCCAATATAATCTAGAATCTTTATGATCGGAGATAAAACTGAATTTTTGGTTCGTTGTAGAGGTCTCTATTACAAATCGTTTTGCCATTGACCATTTCTTATCACCATCAAAATAGATTGCATTAATAATTTTTTCAGGATTATATTTTTCCAATAATAAAATATCAGCAAACGCATATCTGTTGTTCAGATCATAATCAGTGATTTCATAGCTTCCGTTTTTATATATTGCTAATATCTGATCGCCTTTATTGAGTCCACCAAGTGATACCCCTCTTTCTTCCACATTTAATCTTCCAGTGTGAGCATCATACCACACTTGCTGTGAACCTAGTGTAGACATTCCTTTTTCCTTTAAGGTAATTTTCCTCACTGGATATTTAGTCACAATATTTCCACCCGAAGATCTTCCTTTAATTTCAATCTCAGCAAAATTAAACTCAAACTGTTTAATTTTTGCAGTGCAACCTGATGTTAAATTCACCGTTACGATTTCTGCTTCACCTTCTGGATTACATGAGAAATAAAGGGTCTTCGATTTGGGATGACCTTTGGATAAATCATATTCTTTATCGCGAGTGATTCCCGTGACATTGAATCGCTTTGCCATGGCACGACCAGTCTCACCATCGAGATAAATCATATTGTATGTAGTCCTTTCATCTGCCTTCTTCCAGACATCTACATGTAAGATATCTTTACCTACAAATGTTTTTTCTGCAATGCGAGATACCACCATTTTAGCATCTCCTCTGAATACGATTATATCATCGATATCAGAACATTCTTTAATGAATTCATCTTTTTTCAGCCCATGTCCAATAAATCCATCTGCTTTATTGACATAAAGTTTCGAATTATTTGCAACCACTTGTACTGCTTGTACCGCCTCAAAGTCCAATATCTTTGTTTTTCTATCTTTTCCTTTGCCAAATTTTGCCAATAATCTTTCGAAATAGGCTATAGCAAAGTCTGTGATATTTTCAATATCATGATTGACTTGCTTCAAATCGTCTTCTAATGTCTTGAGTGTTTCATCAGTTTGGAATTTATTATATTTTGAAATTCTTTTGATGCGTATCTCTGTCAAATGAATGATATCTTCATGAGTAATATCTCTATTTAAAGACATTCTTTTGTCCCCACTTTGCTTTGGCATAGAAGGTGTCTTTACATATTTTTTTAGTCCATTATCTATGGCAACAATGACACTTTCAAAATCTGGACATTCTTCTATATCGCGATAAATTCGATTTTCAATAAATATTTTTTCTAAACTAATCAAATGCCATTTCTCTAGAATATCCTTTTTCTTTATCTCCAATTCTCTCAACAGGAAAGATTTGGTTTGCTCAGTCGAAATCTTCAACAATTCATTTACCTTAAGGAAAATTGGTTTATCATTAATGATGACACATGCATTGGGTGAAATAGAAACCTCACAGTTTGAAAAGGCATACAATGCATCTATCGTTACTTCTGGTGATACTCCAGGTTGGAGTTCAATTTTTATCTCTACATCTTTGGCTGTATTATCATTGACATGCTTTATTTTAATCTTTCCTTTCTCAGCAGCCTTCACTATTGAGTCAATCAATGAAGTAGTCGTGACACCAAAAGGTAATTCTTTGATAACCAAATATTTTTTATCTTCAACTTCAATTTTCGCTCTTACTTTAACACGACCACCTCTCAATCCTTGATTGTATTCTGACACATTGATCATACCTCCAGTCTCGAAGTCTGGATAGATGTCTACTTTTTTACCCTTTAATATTTGAATACTGCCTTTGATTAATTCATTAAAATTATGGGGTAATATTTTAGTCGACAAACCTACAGCAATACCCTCTACACCCTGCGCTAAAAGCAAAGGGAACTTCATAGGCAATACCACAGGCTCTTTCTTCCTTCCGTCATACGAAAGCTGCCATTCATTTAGATCAGGATTGAAGGCAACTTCAAGTGCAAATTTTGTTAATCTGGCTTCAATATAACGAGGCGCTGCAGCCGAATCTCCTGTACGATAATCACCCCAGTTACCTTGTGTATCGATAAGAAGATCTTTCTGTCCTAAGTTCACCAATGCCTCACCTATAGCAGCATCTCCATGTGGATGGTATTGCATCGTTTGCCCTATAAGATTGGCCACTTTATGATATCGACCATCCTCTTGTTCATACATGCAATGCAATATTCGTCGCTGCACAGGCTTAAGTCCGTCTTCTACAGCAGGAACAGCACGCTCCAATATGACATAAGAAGCATAATCCAAAAAATAATCTTGATACATTCCATCTACAGTGATGATATGATCTTGATTTGCATTATCTTGAGTTAAATTTGAGTTCATTTGTAGTTAAAAATAAAGCGCAAAGTTACATTAAATTATTGAAAATATTAGGATAATATCTAATATATCTTAGCTGCCATTTATGAATTATCCCATACATTCTGAACCGATTTCTTTGGATCTATTCTTTGCATAAATCTAAGCGCTACAGCCTTTTATGTGATGCCTTTCTTAGTCAATGAACTAAGCGCAATACACATTAAATCTTCTTTTAATTGTTTTTTAACAATTTTTGAAACTAAAATAATCCATATCCCGTTAATGACATAATTAGCTCGGCAAATGAATAAATTTCTATTAATATTTCTCCTGATAAATGCAGCATTTCATTCAATGTTTGGGCAAGATTTAAAGCCTATAGATACTGTTTATAATAAAGCGGTTAAGTCAATTTTTTTTTATCAAAATAATGAATTCGTTTTTCATCCAATTTTTTTTGTCGACAGAGAAAAAAATTTTGAATTAAGTTTTGATTTACTAGAAGGGTCACCTCGCAATCTCCAGTATACTTTTTATCACTATGATAGAAATTGGCAATTGAGTGAAATCGATCATAACGAGGCAGTTACTGGTTTCGAAGATCTAGAAATAGAGCGATATAAAGCTTCAAAACAAACTTTGATTCCTTATGTAAATTATACTATCTCTTTACCCAATAGAAATTTTAAATTTAACTACACTGGAAATTATTTACTTGTTGTTTTTGATCAAAGTGGAGAACTCCTTTTTTCTCGAAGGATATTTGTCACATCAAATACATTTGGTTTGGTTTCCAAATTCGTCGGTCCGGTCGATGCATCTAAATTCCGAACCCATGTTGGATTAGAATTAACATTAAAAACAAATAATAAAAAAATAATTAATTTAGATGAGGAACTGAGTCTGCAAGTGATCCAAAATGATGACTATAATAGTATTAAAACACTAACAGACCCAGCGCTAAACATGACGACTGAGTTTAGCTATAATAAGATAGATGGAATTTTATTTCAAGGCATGAAAGAGTATCGCAGGAAAGATATCAGAACAGTCATTCATCTTACAAGAGATATTGATTACTGGGATGAAAGAGGTGGGTATTATCATTGTTGGTTAGAGCACGATAAAATAAGAGCATACAGACCCTTTTATTCAGATACAGATATCAATGGAAAATTTATCTGCACCAGCAATGATGTTTTAGAAGACAACATCAGGGCAGAATATGTGATGGTACATTTTACATTATTATCCAACATTGAATTTGATGATCCTGTTTATATCTATGGCGCATTAAGTGATTTCCAATGTAAAGAAGAATTTAAAATGACCTATGACGAAACCAAAAAAGCATATATCTGTCAGGTTTTATTGAAAAATGGTTTCTATAATTATATGTATGTCCTTCAAGATAAAAATGGTAAAATAAATATTTCGGAGACTGAAGGAAACTGGTATGAGACTGAAAATGATTATTTAATACTGTGCTATTATAAGCCATTAGGCGGAAGATATGACCAATTAGTTCTAGCCACGATTATCAATTCCAACAAATAGTCATTTAAAACTTAGCTCCTCTCCAAGACCACAATTAAAGCACTTTAGTCTGAAAAAATTCAGCTTTCTTCTAAATTTTAATAAAATGAAATACAGTTTCTGTAATATTGTGACCAAATTTTAAAACCCATGAATTGGAGACTAGTTTTAAGTATTTTTCTTTTCCCAGTCCTTGCACAAAGTCAAGAAAAATGGACGCTTGAATCATGTATAAGATATGCTATAGATAATAATTCTAATCTAAAATTAAGTGAGCTAAACATAGCAAGTGCAGATATTAATGTAAAAGAAAGCAAAGCAAGACGACTGCCCAATTTAAATGGAAGCGTCAATAGCGGAATCAACTTTGGACGAAACATTGATCCCACTTCAAATGACTTCATTACTGAAAATATTCTCTATTCCAACTATGGTCTTGGATCAAATGTAAATTTATTTCAAGGAGGTGCAATAAGCAATACAATAAAGCAAAATGCAAAAATCAAAGAAGCAACAATTCTTGATCACCAACAAAACATCAATGATGTCTCTCTTATAGTAGCCAATGCTTATTTGCAAGTTTTGCTTTCTGATGAGCGGAAACAAATCGCAAAAACAAATATCAATAATATCAATCTTCAACTCAGTCAGATGAGAAAATTGATCCAAGCAGGAGGAAGGGCAGAATCAGATGCAATAGAAATAGAATCTCAACTGGCAAGAGCTGAACAAGCCTTGATTGGTGCAGAAAATGCTTCAGAATTATCTTGGTTCCAACTGAGACAAAGCATGAGAATGAACTCAGAAAAAAAATTCGAAATTGAAAAAATATCAAATGAACAATTAGAAAAAGTCATCATCGAGAATTATAGCTATGAACAATTATATTCACATGCTGAACAAAATCAAGCTGCCGTCAAAGCAGCTAAAGTTAGATTGGAATCATCAAAAATTTCTGAAAAAATAGCTCGTTCTAGTTATTATCCTTCTATCAGTTTAAATGCAAATTACGGCTCTCGATACTCAGATGCTGCGATAACTCCTACTTCATATTCATTAAAAAAACAGAGCGTTCCAGGAATTTATATTGATGGTAAATCCACTGTGTTTGAACAAACAGTTCCAAGTATTGCGACATCAAAAGTAACTTCCTTTTCTGATCAATTTGATCAGTTTCTAGGCTACGGTCTCGGCCTATCCTTGAATATTCCGATTTACAATAATAATGCAACTAGAGCTAATATTGCAAGAGCTAAAATTCAAACAAAAAGTAATGCCATTCAATTGGACCTACGAAAAGAAAGCCTAAGTCAAGACATTACTCAAGCATTGATTAATGTCAGAGCAGCAAAGAAAGAATTAGAGGCAAGTCAGAAAAGTCTGAATGCTGCATCTACTTCCTTAGATAAAACCAAAAAACGTTTTGAAATTGGATCTGCCTCTTCCTTTGAAATGAACCAAGCTCAAAATAATTTCCAGAACGCTGAGCTAAACAAAATCATCGCAAAATATGATCTCATATTTAAATATAAAATATTAGACTATTACGCAGGTAAACAAATCAAACTATAAAAATTAATCACCATATGCTACAATCAACAAATAAAAAAAAGAACAATAATAAAATATGGATTTGGTCTGCACTCATTATCTTAGCTTTGCTCATAACAGCTGCTATAATTAAGAGCAAGACCAAACCAAAAGGTGTGGGTGTCTTTACTGAAAAAGTTCAAAAAAGAACAGTTATAGAAACTGTATCTGCCAGTGGCAAGATTTACCCAGAAAAGGAAATAAAAATATCTTCAGACGTATCAGGTGAAGTTGTAGAATTATATGTCAAAGAAGGTGATAGTGTAAAAGTGGGGCAGATTCTCGCCAAAGTAAATCCAGACACATACCAATCTGCAGTGGAAAGAACGGCAGCAGGAGTGAATGCCGCAAGATCTCAGGCAGGAGCTACAAATCTAAATATAGAATCCGCAAAAGCGCAGCGCGATCAAATCAAATCCAACTATACGAATGCGAAAAAAAATTATGAAAGAAATAAATCTCTTCTCCAAGATGGCATCATCTCTCAAGCTGAATTGGATGCAAGTGAAGCTACATATAAAAATCTTACAGCCAGTTTAGCTGCTGCTGAGAATGCTATATCGACAGCCATGAAAAGTGCAGAAGCCTCAGGATTTCAAGTAAAAGATGCTGAAGCCTTACTCAAAGAACAAAGAACAAATCTAGGTAGAACTACAATAAAAGCTCCTGCTTCAGGAGTCATATCAAAACTTAATATTGAAAAAGGCGAAAGAGTAGTCGGAACCATGCAGATGTCAGGAACCGAATTGATGAGAATAGCGGACTTAGGAGCAATGGAAGTTCAAGTCGAAGTCAGTGAAAATGATATCATCACAGTTCATATGGGAAATACGGCTGATATTGAAGTCGATGCATATCAAAATAGAAAATTCAAAGGTATCGTCACAGAAGTAGCCAACAGCGCTAGTAACATTAGTACAAATGGCATCAGTTCATTGTCCAATGATCAAGTGACAAAATTTGTAGTTAAAGTAAGAATAAACAAAGAATCTTATAATGACTTAATATCTGGTGCACGAGCTTCTACTTTTAAACCAGGCATGTCTGCGACAGTAGAAATTAAAACGAATCAAGTAGACAATATTCTCACCATTCCTATCCAAAGTGTCACAGCTTATGACCCAAATGAAGAATTAAAAAAGAAAATGTCTCTTGCAAAAAAAGATAACAAACTGAATGTCGAAGAAGAGAAAGTTACATTAGATAAAAATGATTTTGTTGAAGCTGTTTTCGTCAAACAAGGCGACACAGTTTCTAGAATTGATGTCATTTCTGGAATCCAAGACGAAAATTATATCGAAATCAAATCGGGTCTCAATGAAGGAGACGAAGTCATCATTGGCCCTTATTCCGCTATCTCAAAAGAGCTGAAACAAGGATCAAAAGTCCATATCAAAAAAGAAGATGAGGAAGTAAAAAAGAAATAAAAACTTTTACTTCATCACTTGAAATTTCTTCCGCATTCCATTGTCAAATACAATGAAATAATTTCCTGAAATTAAATTTTCAACACAGATTTGAAATTTTGAACCAACAATTATTCCTTGCTTCTGAATTTCTCCATTGACATTGAAAATTTTAAATTGATTGATTTTATGTTCTGTATTTTCAACATTAATTATGTCACTGGTTGGATTAGGGTAAATCTTTACAGAAGAGATGACATGCTTTTTATTCGCGACCACATCATTCGTTAACTTATTTAAATTAAATGTTTGAATAGACCTAGCAAATGTCCCAACGATCAATTCATGATTTGCTTCACTATATTCAATATCATATACTGGAATGTAAGGCAAATTATTTCCTAATCTTTCCCAGCTCGTTCCTCCATCAATTGTTGCATAAACGCCAATATCATTTCCAATAAATAATATACTATCTCCATACCCTGGCAATACATATAGGTCGAAAATGGGTATCTGCGGCAAGTTACCAGCGATACTTCTCCAAGTTTTTCCCCTATCGTTACTCTTGAATGCTTTTGCTTGATTATCAAAACTTCTTTGAGCTGAGACTGTCACATACAGGCTATTTCTATCGACATTTGAAGTCTTAACACAGCTTATATATCCTGCTGGAAGACCTAGATTTATTGAATCCCATTGTATACCAGCATCATAAGTTACCCAAACATTTCCATTTGATGTTCCTGCGATAATAATATTGCTATCAAGTCTCGATTAATGTAGACTGCTAATCGTAGGATTTGATCTTGCAGCGTAAATATTACCAAGGATTAAATTCGGGCTGATGGCTCTAAAATTTGCAGATGAATCATTTCTATTGACATACACCCTATTCGATCCTGCAATTAGTTTCCTTGGATCATGCCAACTCAACATATATGGCATATCCCAATTTTTAGACCCTTGGAATCCCCTTGTAAATCTATTAAAAGTAAAGCCACCATCTCTACTCTGACCCAAGGCTCCATTCTGTGATTCGGCGTACATAATTAATGGATCTGTCGGATGAAAAGCCATTTGAAATCCATCACCTCCATATAATCTCTCCCACTCTTTGGTATTAGCTTTATTACCATAAAAAGAGCCATTATCTTGAGCTCCACCATAATAATAATCTGGATAGTTCGGATTGTATGCTACACGATACAATTGGGTACCTGAAATATTCTCAAAATCCTGCCAATCTCTTTGATCTTTATTGTTCAAATATAATCCTCCATCAGTTGCTAAAAAATACGATCCATCATCAGTAAAAACGAGATCATGTTTATCAGCATGAATTCCATTATCATCTTCCTGATTCCAACTATATCCTCCATCTTTGGAACGAAATAAATCAACACCAAGTACCATTATATCTTTTGGATCATTAGGATGAATAAATAGTTTTCCAAAATACCATCCAAAACTACCTAATAGCTCACATGGAAACCCAGAATTACTAGCTTTAAATGGAATGTCCTTCCAGCTCAAACCTTGATCTTCAGTATAAAACAATTGAGCAGCATTTTGGCCTAGTCCATTTCCGCAATTAATATTTCTATTATACAATGCATACATGATATTTGGATTTGCCTTATGCATTGCCAATGCGATTCTTCCATTAGACGAATCTATGGGTAGTCCGCCTTGCACTTTACTCCATTTCAGCCCAGCATCTTCTGTAACATAAATATGTGAATCTGTCCCTTGAATCACAGAACCCACATTAGTCCCCACTCTATTCCAAGTCACAGCAAATATTTTAGAAGGATTGGAAGGATTCATTACCATGTCTATCACGCCAACTGAATCTGAAATATAAAATATTTTCTCCCATGTATCGCCACCATCAAGAGATTTATATATCCCTCTATGTTCATTCTTCGTGTACAAATTCCCCAAAGCAGATACATACAAAATATTTGGTGAGTCTGGATCGATAATTATTTTTGACAGTATCCTGGTCTCAGCCAATCCGATCTGCTTCCAAGTATTGCCATCATCTGTCGACTTATACATTCCATTGCCAAGTCCTAAATAAAATCCGCCATTCAAATCTCCAGTGGCAGCATACATCGTTGATGGATTTTTGGGATTGAATTCGATATCACTTATTGTAAGATTCTCTTGTTCATCAAAAATAGCTTTAAAATCCGATCCCCAACTGTCAGCAGTAAAAATTCCGCCTTGCGACAAACCAACAAATATTTTTTGTTTCGATGTTGGGTGAATGGCTATACAATTGATTCGACATCCTATATTTGAGGGCCCTTGATTGATATAGTTTCCATCAAATCGCGGTGAACCATCTTTTTGGTATTTTCGATTAATGATTTCTTCCTTAATTATCTTATGCTTTGATGCAAAATAATCTTCACCCAAATCTCCATATTTTTCTTTAAAGTATTCTTCCGCAGGTTTTAGTGGAGTTTCTACAGTATTTGAATGATGTTTTTCCTTACAAGAAAAAAACAAAACAATTACCAGCAAGAAATAAAAGTTAGATTTTTGCATTGGATTCAGTCGTTTGATAAAATTAAAATATTTTTTATCCATTTAAGGAGACCAAATATAATGCTAATTTATAATTCAAAAATATATTTTAATTCACTGCTAAAATATTCAATCTGACGGAAACCTAAAATCATAAAATGAATTATGATTAAATTTTATCAAAAAAAAATCCCCGACTTTTGGTCGAGGACTTTTCAGGATTTATCCTGATTATTGTTAGAAAAAAATGACTCAGATCTTATTATTAGAGCTTATTAATATTTTCACCAATTTGAATTCCTTGTTTGATACCTTCTTCAATACTAAATCGATAATGGATTCCACCATATAAATTTGCTAAACTAGCCTCTTCAGCCATTTGTTGAAAATTCTGGAATGATCTAGGCGCTCCAATGACATCTTTTCTGTGGTCATATGTTTTGTCAGTAAATGCATAATCAAATCCAAATACTTCACCTAAAACTTCAGCTGCTGCACTAGCAATGCAGATTGGCCAGAAGAAAACTCTGGGGTAGCTGGGCTCTTCATCAAAGTAAGAAAGTTCTTATCGATGTAAGTGCGAATATATTCGTCAGCTCCAATGGTATTGAAAGTATATTTTGTTTTCCATATTGCTACAGTTACATCATGCATACATAATCCTAATTTCATATAAGCTTCAGCACTTTCAGCTAAATTTTTCTTTTCGATTTTCAATAATTGAGTCAATATAGACATGTGATGACCCGCAGGAGTAAAAGTACCAGGAGCTTCATCATTCCAATATCTCACCATCATTTCTTCATTATAATTCATGTTCTGCGCTTTGTTCTTTACCTCCAATGCATAAGAGTAAAATACAGAACTCTTTGCATCAGAAAAAACAGGCGGTGTTGAAGTCAAATGTAAGTTCACATTTTCTTTGAAATAGGTCCTTACATTTCCCCAAAATGGCTGAAGTGGTTTGAGTTCAGTAATTTTTGCAGCATTCCACAATCCTTCACCGATTGGTCCTCTATAATTATCTGGATAATTATTCATGTGACCATACTCTTGTCCATCAGTTTTGCTGAATTCAAAGATTGCTTTAGCCATCTTTGCTCCAAAGTCTTTTGATCTTTTTACAACTGCTGGATTTTGATTAACTTCCAATGAAGCTAGATTTTCTGAGTAAAACTCATCTAAATTGCGTTTCATAGATGGTTTGCCATTTTTGTAAAAGCTACCCATGATATGGTACATATACTCATTCACGAGTATATTCCAGTTGATGTCTCCATTAAATCTTGGCAAATTTGCTTTATGCCCTTCATTAATTTTAGACATTACAGATGAATGACCTGGGAAGGCTTGTACTGTACTTTCATGCAGACCTAAGCATATATAAGAATACGCTCTTGCTGAAATCGGTGCTGTAAATCCTGGGGCTTCTTGAGTCATGATCAAACTCAAGTTCATCCAATCCGTCACTAATTCATTCGATTCGTCCTGAGAGAGCTGGCTGATTTGGGGATCAGTGCTTTTGGTACAAGATGCGAATAGTGCTAAAACTATGCACCAAGTAAAAATACTTTTTAAAATAAACTTTCTCTGCCTCATGACTAAAATTTTATATTGGTTAAAAATTTTTCACAAAAAAGTCTAATTTGCATTAGACAATGTGATTGAGGCCTTAAATCTGAACGATTTAAAGAACAAAGGAAAGAATTGCTACAAATGTACTACAGATTCTAATACGGGCAAAATAAATATGCTTATTTTTTTAAAAAACTAGGGTAAGCCCTGATATTTTAAACCTTATATATAGTGGAAATACTTATAAATCTTACTTTAATATGTTTTCAGGATCATACTTCATAGCCTTACCAATAACATCATTAAGCTTGTCCAAATATTTTTTAGATAAAAAATTGATTTGTATTTGTAAAAATGGGATTATTCAATACCTTTGCGTTCCTTTAATGAAAATTAATGGAGGAACCATTCGGGGCGTAGCGCAGTCCGGTTAGCGCACCTGCTTTGGGAGCAGGGGGTCGAGAGTTCGAATCCCTCCGCCCCGACAAAAAGGAGCTACAATTTGTAGCTCTTTTTTTTTGATATATTATTTGAAAATACGACGACATGATAAGATACTTTTTTCTAACCATATCACTTTTACTTGCGGCTTCATTAATAGGGCAAAACAGTTTTAGTATTAATGGCAATGTTAAAGATCAGCAGAATCAAAGCATTCCATCAGCAACGATAGTCTTAAAAGCATTTAAAGACAGCAGCTTGGTCAAAGTAGAAATGACAGATGAAAACGGAAACTTTAATTTTAGACTGCTTCCAAAATCTTCTTATTTTATCGAAGCCTATTTTTCAGGAATGAAAACTTATAAATCAGATGTCATTGAAGTCAAAGACGCTGAAACTAAACTGCCTTCAATTACGCTCATTGAGTCCAGTCAGAATCTCGATGAAATTCAAGTCACTGCAAAAAGGACTATTCTGGAAGTTAAATCAGATCGCACTATCTTTAATGTTCAGGGTACGATAAATTCTGTTGGAGAGAATGGATTGAACTTATTGCGCAAAGCACCTCGAGTGACTTTAGATAACAATAACAACATCTCAGTCATGGGCAGATCTGGTGTATTGGTTTATGTCGATGGCAAAAGAGTCCCATTGGCTGGAGATGAATTGAGTAATTATCTCCAAAATTTAAGCGCAGAGCAAATAGATCGCATAGAAATCATCACGAGTCCTGGTGCAAAATATGAAGCACAGGGTAATGCAGGTATTATCGATATCCGTCTTAAGAAAGATAAAAATCTAGGATTCAATTCGACTTTATCCTCCACATTCAGTCAAGGGAGATATGGAATAGGAAATGCTTCAGGAATTTTTAATTATAGACAAAAAAAATATAATCTATTTGGAAGCTTAGGATACAGAGCTGGTAAGAGATGGAATGAGTTGGTATTTAAAAATTATCAAAATTCATTTTTATTAAATGAATCGAATAATTCTGTTTCCGATTTTCAAAATGTCAATGAAAAAATTGGTTTAGATTATTTTATTAACGCAAAACATACAATTGGATTTTTAGCGAATTTTAATCAAAATACGAGTGATCAGTGTAATGAAAACAAAACATTCATATCTAATATTTCTACAGCTGATATTGTCGATAGTTTTTTATTAGCGCCAAATAGATCAGATATCAACCGAAATCAATCCAGTTACAATCTAAATTATGCTTGGAAATCTAAAGAAAGAAGTTTGAGTGTAGATCTTGATTATGGAAGTTTCGATAATCGTGGTGATTATAACCAACCTAATAATTATTATGATAAAAATTCTGTCCTTCTTCCAAGCAGTAATCTGAATTTATATCACACTAAAAACAATATTGACATCAGTTCAATAAAACTTGATTCAGAGTTTCCATCAAAAATTGGCAAAATTGGTGCTGGACTAAAATTAAGTCAAGTGAATACAGATAATGACTTTTTGTTTTATAATATCATCAACCAAGCACCAATTCAAAATAATAATCGATCCAATATTTTTGATTACACAGAAAACGTATACGCTGCTTATGTCAATTATTCTAGAGCACTCACGAATAAGTGGAATCTTAACTCTGGACTGAGAGCAGAGCAAACAGATGCAACTGGTGATCTTACCGCTTATAAACCAGAATTAGAAGAAGAACCAGTTCATTTCAACTATCTGAAATTCTTTCCCTCTGTTGGTTTGAGTTTCAATTATAAACCAGAGCATGCTTTTGGATTGAATTACAGCCGCAGGATAAATAGACCTAACTACAATGTCTTGAACCCATTCAAAGAGC
The DNA here is from genome assembly GCA_016710585.1 of Saprospiraceae bacterium. GTDB lineage: Bacteria > Bacteroidota > Bacteroidia > Chitinophagales > Saprospiraceae > Vicinibacter. The sequence continues at coordinate 54,087 of JADJVN010000026.1, read as the reverse complement.
AATTGAGTGAACTCTCTTTTATTCAAGGAAATAAATTCTTGAAACCAGAAATCGTAAATAATGTAGAACTAAACTATACATTAAAATATATGTATTCCTTTAGTCTCGGCTATAGCCTTACCACAGATCAAATCACTAGATTAATTGGTGCTGATCCAAACAATCCAAAAGCGAGTTTTATTAATTGGGATAATCTCGCCACACAAAATCTTTTTAATGCAAATGCATCATGTCCCATTGATATAACCAAGTGGTGGAATATGTACAGTAATTTAAGTTGTAGCTATACAGACAATCGCGCAGATTATGGCACTTATGGCAAAGTTGATATTCAAGCATTTAATTATATCATCTACCAACAACACACATTCAATTTAGGCAAAAAATGGAAAGCAGAATTATCAGGTTGGTACTCGGGGCCTGGTGTATGGGGAGGTGTATTTCTCTATGAGCCAACTCATAGTATCAATGTCGGTGTACAAAGAAAATTCTTCAATGACAAACTTAATGTAAGATTGACTGCAGATGACCTCAGCTATCAATCAGGTTGGAGCGGCTATTCTGATTTTGGAGGATTGTATGGTGTGGGTTATGGAAACTATGACAGCCGAAAAGCTACAATAAGTTTAAGCTACGATCTCGGCAATAAAAGCGTTAAGTCAAGAAAAAGAAATACAGGAATCGAATCCGAAAGCAAACGAGTGGAGAATTGAAAATAGTGTATGGATAATATGGGAAGTAGAAAGTAGAAAGTTGTAAGTAGAAAGTTGTAAGTAGAAAGTTGTAAGTTAAATCGATAATCCCAACTTTCGACTAATCACTAATTACTATCTACTAATTACTAACAACTAATTACTAACAACTAATTACTAACAACTAATTACTATTTACTAATTACTAACTACTAATTACTAGCTACTAGCCACTATTATCCCAATAATCTTGTTCTGATAATTTGAATAGTGAATACTTTTACTGTCATCAGTGGACTGAAAGAAATAGAAGAAAATGCTTATAAAGAAAAAGTTTATAACATCTATCCCAATCCTGCAAAGGATTACTTTTATGTTTTATCAAAAGAGGATATTCCTCAATACACTGAACTGGTTTTGTACAATTCATCAGGAAAATTTGTGACCAATCGACCGATATACAGCAGAGAAGAAAAAATCCACTTAGAAAACTATCCCAAAGGAATTTATTATTATAGAATAAAAGTAAGGGATAAGACTACACAAATCGGAAAATTAATCGTTATATAGTGTTATACACAAGCTTAAAAATTATGAAAAATCACTTTACAATTGCCTTCTTTTTTGTTTGCATGTCATTGCAAGCTCAGCTAGAGTTTGCTCCCCATTGGAGCAAAATGGACTTATCAGCTAATAAATACTACATGGTGGGGAGACACTTACTATAGCCATCGAGAGCTATTTGTAGAAAAAGACAGTCTTATCCAAAATAAGCTTTGCAAAAAACTAAAAGTAAATTACTATTCAAAGCTTACTAATGGCACGGTGTTCACTGTGTCAAATCCTGATAAGTTCATTTACCAAAATGGAGGAAAAATTTTTCTCTTTGCTCAAGATTCATTTTATTTACTCTATGACTTTGATTTATTTACCGGCGAAACCGCACAATTTATTGGAGACGGAAGATTCGTGGAATTTGAAATATTAGAGAGAGACATAGATAGCAGTTATAATTTTCTTCAAAAAAAATTGAAAATGAAAGCTGTTTGTGATTTGCCTAATGGCGAACCTATTTTATATGAAAGATTTGGAATGGTGAATGAGTATTTTTTCTTTGCAGAATTTCATTGCATTACAGATCGCAATTCTCAATTCAAACTGCGATGTTATGATGATCCGAAATATGGTCTCTTCAATTTTGACTCCATTCCTTGCGATTCTATCAGACCAAATAAAATTAAAATTTCAATTAAAGATCCAAGTGAATTTGCTTCTGTTCGATTGCTTTCAACTGTTGTAAATCAGAACTTAAGTTTCTCTACACATAATTTTGAAAATTCTACAATTACATATCTCATTCTGAATTCAACTGGACAAATTATTCTTGCCAATAAAATTAATGCTCAAGCACATTCCATCGATGTGTCAGACTTGTCAACAGGTCTTTATTTTCTACAGGTTCAAAATGAAAATAATTTATCCCAGATCTTTAAGTTTGTTAAATTATAGATTTGGTTTTACAATTAATTCAAATCAGTGAATAGATTATGAATAAATGATAAAAGTGGAAAGCTGAAAGTTGCTAATTCTTAATGTCTGAATAGCCTTGACTTTTTTAACTCACTTTCAATAACTATTTACTAACCACTTGCCACTAACTACAAATCACTAACCACTAATTACAAATCACTAGCTACTAATTTTATAGAAATTACTTATATACAAAGATCCCATTTTTATAAAATGTAGAAAACTATGATAATACACTTATACAACTTGGCATATATGTTAAAGTTTGAAAATAATTCACATTTTATTTTGGGTAAAAGGATCATTGTCATAGATTTGAAAAAGTATTTCATTACCTACGTATATTGAAGAGACTCTATGATGAAATACACAATAGAAATGGCCATTTATATTGTACTGATTTGGTAGCAGAATTATACAGCTATCCTTAAACCTTTTTTAATAATTTTATAAAACATTTAACATGAAAAATTTCACGTCCTCAGAAAGTTTGCATAGATTATTTCAAACTTTCAAACTTTCAAAAAATGGCTTTAAATTTAAATTAATATCTAGCATATTATTTCTCTTTATAAGTTTTTTACTACAAGCTCAACCTACAAAAACTGGTGCAGTTACTTTAGAATCAACTTTGCGTTCTAATTCTGAAGATTGGCCTGTATCTATGTTTATGAGTTCAGATTGTACTCATAATTACTTTGCGGGATGGACTATTTTTGATGATCAAAATGGTTGTCCTGATGGGAATAATATGATATTTCAACACCCTATCGTAGGTAAAATTAATATTAAAACCAATAAATTGATTTGGGAAAAAGAGTATTTAGCAATTGACGCCGCAGATGGTCTCGGACAATTTGACAATGTTTGGGAAGATGGAAATATCATCGTTGCAACTGGCAAACAAAATAAATTACACTGTGGCGATAAATGGAGTATAATATTAAAAGCTAATGCAGAAACAGGAGAACCATTGCCTGGATATCCCAAATTAATGAATTATAGTAATCAAGCATTAGGTCTTTCATTATTTGGAGTTAGTTATTACGGAATTAATTTTTTCCAATTATTGAAAATGGACAAAATCACAGGGATGATAGGCTCTGGTGCGGGTAATGTTGGTGGCAAAACTAAAGCAGTAATTATTGTCATGGATAAGGATGGAAATCCAGATCCTAGTTTTGGGAATGGAGGCTATTATATAGGTGAAGAAGGTACAGTAGCAAGAGGTGTTATCAAGTTTAAACACGATGGGGTAGATAAATATGCATTTACAGGATGGATTGAAGTTGGGCATCATGATGGTATAGAGGATGTTTATGCTTCGGTCCTTAGTCAATCAGGGGCAAAACTTTGGAGTGAAAAATATAGTGAGGATGAACTTATGACTCAAGGAAAATATATAGATGTCCAAATAAATGATGCATCGCTTGCGCTAGTGTAGATATAGAAACTCATAATGAAAGCGGATGGGATATACTTCAAAACGGTGATTATGTTTATCTTGGTTGTTATTTTGATAAAATCTCGATAGATAAATATTCTCCTTGCCCGGAATTAGGAGATATTTCACTCAGATATGATGACTTAGCAATATTGAAAGTGGAAATTTCAAATGGTGAAGTGGAAAAAGCCATAAATGTAGGAGCATGTGAAGCTCCAGATTATTATGCAAAACTTGAACTGAAGGATGGAGAAATTTATATGCTAGGCGCTAAAAGTAGATTTTATCAAGAAGGTTTTTTTCCTAATATTCTAAAAGCTGATGGTTATTTTGCTACTTTTGATTTAAATCTACAAAATCGATCAGAACGCACATTTGAGGTTGACAATTGGAACATTAACTGTTCTTTCGACATAGGTTTTGATTGTGAAGGTAACATAATCATAAGTGGCGATAACGAACTAAATCATGATGATTATTATTTCTATACATTCTCAAAAAATTGTCAAAACAAGATAACATATAGTGGTGATGATATCATTACACCAGCAAATATATCCATAGCCACAGATTGGAATACCAGTCGCAAGATAAAAGCTACAGTAACTGTTGAATCTGGTGCTACTCTTACAGTAAATAATAGTACATTGCAATTTGGCGCCAGTTGGGAGTTGGTTGATTATGATATCTTATCTCAAAATGATCCAACTTTTGACATGATACCAAAAATAGTAGTAAAAAATGGTGGCACACTTATTTTGAATGGTAGTATTTTAAAAGGCTTAAATGCTTGTAATCAAGACTGGATGTGGGATGGAATCGAAGCTCATAATGGTTCTACTGTAATCATTAATGGTTCTACCATTCAAGATGCAAAAATCGGTGTATTAGTCGATAAAGCCAAATATAGTAGTGCAGGAAGAATAATCCCATCTGAATCAGATGGAGGTGGGACTTTAAACATGATAAATGGTAGTATAATTCTTAATTGCTATAAAGGGATACATTTTGTCCATGTATTGGCAATACTAGCAATATTTCCAACTCCCACTTCTTATGTGATGCATTCTTAAAAGATTATTCCTACTATCAATGTTCAATAATAAATATTGGTCAGCCATGTGTTTATATGGGTATTGGCACTCCAATTTTTGTTTCTGCCAACCAAGCTAAAGGGATGACATTTACAGGATCTACTTGGTTAAATACTTTAGCTATTCCTCATGAACTAAAAGGTATTGGTACCAATAGTTTTGGCTCAAAATATAGTGTAAATTCTAATAGTACAATGACTGGCTTACAATATGGAATTAAGGCATTTGGTGGAGCAGATCCGAAAGCTACTATTTCAGTATTGGATAATAACGTATTTTTCTGACAATATAGTTGGTATCCTATTTGGATCAGGAGAAGGTAATGCTATTAGAAATGGAAACCAGTTTAATTTAAGTGGATATGTTAATCAATTAGCATTTGTTCCTATGAGTATAGGTGTTTCTAACTTTGGTAGCTTAAGAAATGTTTATGAAGATGAAAATGCATTTATTCAGCCAAATAATGTACCTAGTAATTTCCTTTCTTTAGGTATAGTATCAGAAAATACAACTTCATCCAGTTTTCATCAAAAAAATACTTTTACATATCTCACTGCAGGTGAGCAAGTTCAAAAAGATAATACTGGATTACAAATGTATTGCAATACTCACACGATAAGAGATAATGCATGGAAGATTTATGGACTCATAGGAGATCAAGGAAATTGTGGGTCACAAGCTCCTATAACTCCAAATGAAAAATTCCAAATTATCTGTCAACCAAGCCAAAACAATCATATTGATAATGAAAATTCTTCAAATATTTTTAAATATTATACTAAAACAAGTGATCAAAATCCACCAATGTGTAATCTGAATGTTGATTTAAATAATTGTCCTAATTTGGGAGCAACAGATGGTTGTGATTTTTTAATTCCAAAGATTACTGGGGGCAATGTAGATGGATTTCAAACTCAAGTAAACAATATGGGGGATGGACAGCAGAAGACAGCTATTGTGGATCAATTAATACAATATTATTTAAGTAATAATAATATTGAAGCCGCAGATAATTTATCGTCATCACAAGTAGGAATACATTATTCCATGACTAGAGCTTTAGTACAATTGAATTATGGATCTGTTCTGACTGCGGATATAATCGTAAATTCTATGCCTTCAAGCAATGTAGAAACAGGATTTTACTGTATATTATAATGTCCTTAAATCTGCCAAACTCGCTGAAACAGCATTATGGAATCTAGATTCATCTGCTGTAATAAGTCTGCAGTCTATAGCAGAAAATCGCACCCTAGGGGCATACGCAGCTCAAGCTATTTTATCATTTTATTATGGTATAGACTATACTCCAATCATTGAAACAAGTACGAATCAACAATCACAAAGTAGCCAATCTTTGAAGCAAAAAGAATCAAATAAATTTAATAATTTGGGTACCATTACTTCTCAAAGGGACCGAATTCAGATTGAATTAAATGAAGAAATATCAGATAAAGCATTAAATTTACAGATCATTAATTTTGATGGAAAATTAGTGAGGTCTTTAGATCTAGAAAAAGGGAAAAAACAAATGCAAGTTTCAATTTCGCAATTGAATCCTGGAAACTATATTGCAATATTGAAAGAAGGTCAAAAATTAATCTCAAAAGCAATAATTTTAAAACAATAATTAAATATTTGCAGGGGCAGTAGCAATACTGCCCTCTTTTTTAATTCGAACTGATGAAATATTTATCTCTTTTCTTTTATATTATGAATAGCATTGTATCAGCACAATCTGGCTTCAGTACCATTATTCCTCGACCTGAAGAATATGTTGAAGTTATTGCTATGCCAGCAATTGAACTAAACAAGAATAAAATTGTCGCAGTCTCTGCTTCGAATTATAGAACTTATATTGGTTTAACAGCCTTTTATAATGAACTGAATTCAAAAGGAAAGGTTGTGATTAGTCGATCTTATCTGGATTCTATAAATCGAATATTATGTTATCAAGCGATCTATGAGGATTCTGCAGTATGGATGTGTGGCACAAAGTTCATCAGCAAAGACACAGTTCATTATGCATATCTCGCTAAACTAGATTCAAATTTTGATACGATCTGGACAAGAGAGTATCCCAGTATAAATGATCGAAATCTTCCTGCATTTGAAGATATGATTAGAACAAAAACAGGAAATCTCTGCGCAGTAGGAGTGGATAATCATAATGATCCAGCTACTGATCGAAATCGGAATAATTCATGGATGCTATTGGTAGATAGCATGGGTAATTTTATCAACTCACATCATTTACCGAAGGATTTTTCCAATGGAATAGAAGGATATCATGGTGTGGTAGAGGATCAAAATGGATTTCTTTATGCTTGTGGTTTTTTTATCTCTAATAAAAATATTTCATTCATTGTAAAATATGATCATAAGGGAAATTTTATTTGGAGGAAGAACTATGAAGATCCTATTTATGGAGAAGGCTTGGTTGATGGTAAGCTTTTAAAAAATGGGAATTTAATTTTTACAGGGACCCATTTCAAAAATTTTTCAGGAGAAGACTGGCGCCAGTATATTCAAATTATAGATACTTCAGGAAAAGTCCTCGATAAAAAAATAGCATTCAATGGATACACTTGTGAAACTATAAACTGCATACAAGATGAAGCAGAGAATTTGATCTGTGCTGGACAGATCAAAGAAACCTTCTCCAGCAAAGGGACTAAAGGATGGCTCATTAAGTTCTCTTCCTCAGGTGATAGTCTATGGGAGCAAAGATTCGAAAGTAACAGGGCTGGAACATCCGCACGATTCGAGAATATAAGTAAATCCTCTGATGGAGGATTTTATCTTACAGGAGTAAATTGGCTTGAAGGAAATCACAGTTCAAAATGTTGGATTGCAAAGACTGATAGCAACGGCTGCATCGTCCCTGGCTGCACCACAGATTTTATCACTGAGAAAGAGCCACATAAGGATCTATTTCTTCTCTCTCCTAATCCTGCACAGGACTATGTGAATGTCTACATGAATGATGTAGAGTTTTATGATCGCAAGTATTATCTTAATCTCTACGATCAGCAGGGACGCATTGTTCAGCATCATGTGGTACAGGGTCGAGTGACACAAGTGGATTTGAGTTCATTATCTGCCGGGATGTATTATTATCGGATTATTGATGGAAGAAATAAATTTATGCAGAGCGGTAAGGTGGTAGTGAATAGATAATGGAAAAAGTGGGAAGTAGAAAGTAAAAAGTGGAAAGTAGAAAGTAAAAAGTTGTAAGTAGAAAGAGAAATTAACACTTAGACTTATGACTTACAACTTACAACATAGACTTACAACTTATTACTTACAACTTATTACTAAAAACTAACTACTAACTACTCATGGCGTAGCTATCACACAAGCATATCCCATCCCAACGCCGATACACATTGTACACAATGCATATTTTGGATTTCCGCCTTTATTTCCCCATCTTCTTTGTAATTCTAAACTAGCAGTGTGAATCAATCTGGTTCCACTCATTCCAAGAGGATGTCCCAAGGCTATTGCACCGCCATTGGGATTGATGCGAGGATCATTATCATTCAAGCCTAGTGATCGTGTACATGCTAAAACCTGGGCTGCAAAAGCCTCATTTATCTCTATGATATCCATGTCATCTATGGTCAAATTTGCTTTAGTCAAAGCTAACTTACTTGCTTCAACTGGACCAATGCCCATTATCCTTGGCTCAACTCCAACTACAGCAGATGATATTACTTTTGACAATGGACTTAGATCATACTTTTCTACTATCTTTTCCGAACCAATTAATACTGCTGCAGCACCATCATTCAATCCAGATGCATTTCCCGCGCTCACCGTTCCATTGCTGCGAAAAGCTGGTCTCAGTTTTTGAAGTGCTTCAATAGTTGTATTCGTTTTGGGAAACTCATCTTGACTAACAATCTTAGTTTCCTTTTTATTTATTTCAACTTGAATTGGAAATATTTCTTCATCAAATATTTTTTTATCTAGTGCCTGTTTTGTTTTCATCTGGGACCACAGTGCAAATTGATCTTGATCTTCTCTTGAAATATTATATTTCTCTGCAAGATTCTCAGCCGTCTCTCCCATACTATCTACACCATATAATGCTTCTAGAGCTGGATTAATAAATCTCCAACCAAATGAACTATCATACATTTTAGCATCACGACCATAAGCTGAACTTGTCTTTGAGATTACCCATGGTCCTCTGGTCATATTCTCGACGCCTCCAGCAATGAATAAATCGCCATTGTTCGACTGAATCCCATGATGTGCATGTACTATTGCAGACATCCCCGATGCACAAAGTCGATTAATCGTTTCTGCTGGAACTCGATATGGAATCCCTGCTAATAATGAAGCCATACGCGCTACATTGCGATTGTCTTCACCAGCTTGATTGGCACATCCTATGAAAATATCAGTGATCAGATTAGGATCAATAGTTGGATTCTTTTTAAGTAATTCTTTCAGTATAGTCGCCATCAAATCATCAGGTCTAACACTTGCTAGACTTCCTCCAAATGATCCTATTGGACTGCGCAATCCAGCTATAATATATGTTGATTTCATTTTGCCTATTTTATTAATTTATAAATCTTCAATCATTGCTTTTCCAGTGCGATAACAAATCCCTTTAAATACGGCAACAATTTCATCATGTTGATTTTTTGCAATCACTTGATAAGTTCCTATTTTTTTCGATTGTGTAATCAGCTTGGATTCTGCGGTCAATACATCACCTTTTGATATAGCCTTGGTATGGGTTACAGAAGTTTCAATGGATACAGAAATATTATTATAACTATTACATGAAAATGCGAAAGCACTGTCACAAAAAGAATACACGATGCCACCATGGGCAACGTCAAATCCATTAAGCATTTCATCACGCACTTCCATCTTTAGTATGCAATGACCTTCTTCAGTCAAAATTTTTTCAATGCCCAGCCATTGACTAAAACCATCTTTGCGATACATCTTGTCAAATACTTTTTCCGCTAGAGACATACTGACACATTATGGTTAAAAAATGTAATTTTTGATTTTGCCATCATTTGCAAAATAGCTGAACATCGATAGCGCTCTTCATGATATAGATTATAATAGTAATTCAGAATAGATACACATTTTTCTATTCCAATCTCATCAGCCCAATGCAATAATCCTTTAGGATAATTAACACCTTTGCACATTGCAGTTTCAATATCTTCTTTACTTGCAATCTCAAGATATAGCGCATCTGCCGCCTCATGAATCAACATACAGATGATCCTTTCAAATATCATTGTAGATTTTTCTAAATCCAATTCAATGTCTTTTGATTCATGACTCACATCTTCATAATTATAAAAACCTCTACCCGATTTCCTACCTAGGTAAGCTGCTTCAACCAATCTTTTCTGCGACAATGAAGGCTTATATTTTGGTTCAAAATAAAATGCTGTCCACACACTTTCAGTCACAGCATAATTAACATCATGACCAATAAAATCCATTAATTCAAATGGGCCCATTTTGAATCCACCAAGTTTTTTCATCGTCTGGTCAATATACTCTTTAGAGGCAAGATTCTCTTCATAAATCCTTATAGCCTCACCATAGTATGGTCTTGCAATTCGATTCACAATAAAACCTGGAGTATCTTTCGCGACTACGATTTCCTTTTTCCATGAAGCTATGAGTTGTTTACTCAATGTCAAGCTATTTTCTTCAGTTTGGATACCAGGAATTATCTCCACCAATGGCATCACTGGTGCAGGATTAAAAAAATGGACTCCAATAAATCGCTTTGGATTCTTTACACAAGAAGCTAATGATGTAATAGAAAGCGATGAAGTATTACTTGCTATGATGCATGTATCAGAAACAATCTGACTTAAGTTTTCAAAAACAGTTTTTTTTATTGAATAATTTTCCACGATTGCTTCAATCACAAATTCGCAGTTCTTGAATTCATTTAAGTCTATACACCAAGTGATATTTGCAATTATTTGATCCCACTTTTCTTTAGATATTTTCTCCTTATCGAAAAGTGTTTGCAAGGTCTTATTCAAATTGATTCTTGCTTTGTCTATGGCGGATGGAAAACTATCGTAAATAAAAACAGAATGATTATTGGATGCAGCAACTTGAGCTATTCCCAATCCCATCGTTCCACAACCAATCACTCCAATATGCTTCATTGTATAATTTTAATTAATTAATGACATTTAAAAAATAATCAAATGGTTCCTTACATTCTTGGCATTGATATAAGGCTTTACACGCTGTGGATCCAAATTCACTTATTTTTAGTGTATGTTCAGAATTGCATCTTGGACAAACAATATTCTCTTCCAATTCAAAAATATTTCGAACTAATTTTGAATTTTTATTTGGAGCAGCAATTCCATATTCTTTTAGTTTTTGCTTCCCAGACTCTGTCATCCAATCAGTGGTCCATGCTGGAGAAATCACTGTTTCTATTTTGACATTCTTGTAGCCTTTACTCCACAATAATGACAGAATATCCATCTCGATGACGCCCATTGCAGGACAGCCTATATAGGTTGGTGTAATGTGTATCACAATATCCTCATTTGTAATGATCACGTCTCTAACGATGCCAAGATCGATTACAGATAAGACTGGAATCTCAGGATCTTTTACTTCTTCTAATAAAGAAAAAATACTTTGAACTTCTGCTTGGATATCACTATTCTGAATCATCTTTTTTATTGGAATTATTCCACAACAATTTACCAAATCATGTTTGGATATGTTCGAGGTATGTATTGCATTTCAGACAAGATATACCCCATGTATTCTGTATGATTCCCTTCTTTGCCTCCTGATTGTGCCCAGTTATTTTCAGCTTGCTTGATTCCTGCTATGCTGAAGATATCTTTTACTTCTGCTTCCCACAAAGATTTAATCGGCAATAAATCTGCCATTAAATTTTCTTTAATGACTGCTTGTTCAAATTCAGTAGGAACAAACATTTCTCCTACATACATCCACAAATCAGCAACAGCATTCTGCATTTTCTGATGTGAGATATCTGTGCCATCACCCAATCTGATGATCCATTCACTACTCCATTTTTTATGATAAGCAGTTTCCTTTAAAGACTTTTGAGAGATAGATATGATCTCTTGATTTTTTGATTCTACGCATTGAAGAAAAAAATGATAATAAAAGACATCAATAAAAAATTGTTTAGCGACAGTATAGGCAAAGTCCTTATTTGGATACTCCACCAATAATAAATTCTTGAACTCACTTTCTATTCGATGAAATGCATAGTCATCTTCTGTTTTATTATTGCCTTCAAGCTTTGAGATCAAATCATAATAGAGTCTAGCTCTACCAATATAATCAAGCGAAATATTTGTCAATGCGATATCTTGCTCAAGTACAGGTCCATGGCCACAAAGTTCACCAAGTCTTTGACCATGTATTAATGCTGTATCAGCATGTACGAAAAGCGAAGAAATCAAATTTTTATCTATACCCATAAATCACATGTGTTTTACCTCATCGGGCAATTCATAAAATGTCGGATGTCTATATATCTTATCTTCTGCAGGATTAAAAAAAGAGTCTTGTGAATAGGGATCTGATGCAGTGATATATTTTGATTCCACAACCCAAATACTTATACCCTCCATTCTTCTTGTATAAACGTCTCTAGCATTCTCTATAGCCATCGTTTCATCCGCAGCATGCAAGCTGCCCACATGTCTGTGATCTAATCCATTCTTAGTTCTTATAAACACCTCGTATAAAGGCCAATCCTTACTCATGGCAAAAAAATTTAATTATTTTACTTTTATTTCTGTTGCTTGTATCACATACTTGTCAGTCTCATCAAATGACAAATAAGCAACAATGCTACAATTTGAATCTTTCCACAATACGGCATCTGTTGGTAGTGTATATTTATATTCTTTTTTATACTCTTTTCCCTTCTCGATTTGATCTGCTATTTTCTCTCCTGGAATTGGTGTAATCACTTTTCGCAATACATGTTTTTGATTGTAATTTGGAATATTTCCAGTAGAACTTTCTTGGGTAGTAAATATATTTGATTCAGTAATCATGACATGCATATGCATTGCTTTTGATACATTTTCTTTTCCCACAGCTCTAAGTGACACAGTCACTTCTCTAGTCAGAGTATCATAAGTTCTTGAAATAAACAAATCTGCTGCTGGACTCAATTTCAATTCTTCATCAACAAATACATTCCAAGAATCTGGTTTGCCTATTCTTATATTTGCTTGATTGGAAAATTTTCTTCTATTGAATGCTGCTTCAGGTTTTCCCACCCAAAGTCCCAGAAAATTTTCTATGGCCTGTGCCTCAGGATAGGATAGTTTTGGATCTCCCGTTACAGCTGGATTAGCCAAAAAATTGGAATGGACGCCTACCACCACAACATTATCTGGATACTTATCCAAAATGGCTTCCAATGCTTGAGTTCCAGCTGGACAATTTGGACATTTCGCCCCTGTAAACTCTTCAATCAAAATGACACGTCCGGATGTAGGCTTCTCAGAAATAGGTAGCGCTACACATTCTTCCCATTCATTGCAAGAAAACATAAATAGTCCAACAAAAATGAAAAGGCTTAATATTTGAATTGACTTTGTCATAGTTTGTACATTAAAAATTTGAATTAATACTTGCTCTAAAACCACTAAATGCTGGCTCCAATCTGCATATACCTCCACTACATACGATTCCAGCCAATTGTTTAACATATCTCAATCCAAATCTATTGGCCCCTTGAGAATAGCTTATTCCTGCTGATGGATAATTTAACTTTGAACCTTTTACTGGCTTAATATTATACATATCTGCGACTTCAAATAACCATCTTGGTGCAATTCCAACTTCAAGCAAAGCATTTACATATGAACCAATGTCTGTAGGATTGTGCATATATTGCATTTCTGTTCGAATAGATTTACTGCGACTGATTTTATATAAAAACTCAACAAATGGGGTTATTGTTTTGACAACTTTTGCACCACCCTTTCCATAATATTTTTCAACATCAAAAATCTGTCTTTGGACACCAACTGTTGCAGTGTATTTTTCAGGTTCTTTATAACTTATTTCAGAATAAATTTCATTATAAAACTGGCGTTTGAAAGTGAGATCACGAATGTCCGAGTAGTTCAATGAAACGTTCCATTTCTTCCAACCATATCTTATATCGGCTTGATAAGCCAACTCATCCAAAAACTGTGTTGCTGGATAATAAAGGGCAAGTAATCGATAAGTATTAATTTTTGCCATAGGAGGAATAAAATTAATTAATCCTTTATTTAAACTGAGCAAAGGTTCAGCTCTAAAATCCATCCCTTCTGTCCGCTTAGCTTCTAGGGTAATACCAAATCCATGAGCAGCATATGAAATTGAACTATAAGCTACAGATCCACTTTCTTTTACCAATTTTCCTAAACTGGTTTGCCCTTTTGGAAGCGCTCTCTGCGCATTGGGGTCATAAAATAAATCATTCGGTTTGAGCGCATATTCAGCATACCATGTGATATCCTTCCAAGACAGTGTATTGAATACTGAAAAAGCATTTGAATTGTAGAATGGTTTAAATTGATCCACTGGTTCATATGATCCTATGATTGCTGCTAGCTCAGACACGATTGATTCATCCAAAGTACGATTGACAAAACCAAATCCAGGTGAAATACTCCAAGAAGCAGTGTCACTCATTTGGTAGAATCCATTTACCGCAAAGCCTTTTAAATTGGAATTATAAGATGAAAAAAGATTTCTCTGCTTACCAACAAATCCACGCACAGACCAATTTGGATTAAAATTCCATTTTGCAGCCGCACCAATTAAAGCATTGTCGATCAACTGTGCTCGCTCTTCATAAGCGCGATAAATGATTCCTGATCCAATTTGATCATAGATATAACCGACACTGAGGTCCAATTTATCTATCGATTTATTGAGATACCATTTACCTATGCCATGCGCGGTATATGATCCCTGAGGATTCAATAGATTTGAATTATTGAAGGCGTCATATCGCAGACCGCCATTAAATCCTAAATAACTGGCATTGAGTTCAAACCAAGATTCGCCACCATAGATCTGATGATCATATTGTGGGATATTTGCCGCTCCAATGGCACTATCTCTTAAAAAAACATTTCCATTGAGTTGAAATCCGCCGCCAAGAACCAAATTATCTTGGGCAAGAAGCAATTGTGAGCTATAAAAACAGCCAACAATTAAGAGAATTTTTAGAAAGTGGTTAATCATTCGTTAAATGCGTTTCGTTGCCCCAAAGTAACGGATTTTTAGCACCAATTTTACGTTATCTAATTAAAGTTTTATCAGAAATGAAAAATACAAGTTTTTTAGCCCTTATTTTATGTTTATTCTTAGTTTCTTTCAAGGATGGAGAGAAAAAATTTCCTAGCCTTAATGTAAAATCTCTTGATGGTAAGAGTTTTGATTTCAGTAAAGAATTTGCAAAAACAAACTTACTGTGGTTAGTTATTGGGCGACTTGGTGTTCCCCTTGTAAAAAGGAACTTGATGCAATCAAAGAACTCTACCCGAACTGGCAAAAAGATGGAATAGGTATGGTAGCGGTTACTATCGATAATGCGCAGCAATTAAATAAAGTAAAACCTCTATTGCAACAAAAAAAATGGCCTTATCAGGTTATTTCTGATGTCAATAGTGAAAGTTTGAGAAATTTAGGTTTTCAGACCATCCCTCAGACATTTGTAGTCAATCAAGCAGGAAATATTATCTATTCCCATAGTGGATAAGCAATCCTGGTGATGAATATGAGCTCGAAAAAAAGTTAAAAAGCTTTCTAAATTAAAATATAGAAATTTAATAAGGTTTATCTAATAAGTTTGATAAAAGACTCAGTGCTTTGCCCTGAGTCTTTTTTTATGTAATTTCTGAAGCAAAATCAGGAAAGCTTTAAAAAATATTTCAAAATCAATTTGATAATGAAATTCAAATCAAAATTCAGCGTTATATTGCCATCATGTTAGAGAAACGGAGCTTTTGGTTCATTTTGATAGCTATTTTTTGGTTTTCATGCAAAAAAAACCAGATCATTGAGCATAAAAATGAAAAAGGAATTGTTATAGAACGCTATACTATAAATGGTGATACTAGTAAGGGAAAGAATGGCCGTATTGAAATTTATAACGAGGATGGGAACCTTAAAGAAGTCACTGACTATGTAAATGGTAAGTAAAATGGAGAGCGAAAGCTATATGAAAATGGTGTTCTGTATAGCACTGAAATGCTCAATATGGATATTTTTGAAGGGTCATATAGGCTATATTATCCATCTGGAAATATAAAAACCGAAGGGCAATACACCAATAACATTACCACTGGGATCTGGAAATCTTATTATAATAATGGCCAACTTAAAGAAGAAGTACAAATGGCAGAAAATGAAGAGAATGGTCCATTTATAGAATACCATGAAAATGGAAAGGTAAAAGCCAAAGGAAATTACCTTCATGGTCCAAACGAACAAGATGAATTACTTCTATATGACACTGCTGGAATTTTGGAAAAA
Source organism: Saprospiraceae bacterium (assembly GCA_016710585.1). Taxonomy (GTDB): domain Bacteria; phylum Bacteroidota; class Bacteroidia; order Chitinophagales; family Saprospiraceae; genus Vicinibacter. The sequence goes on along the minus strand of JADJVN010000026.1, from coordinate 37,762 downwards.
AAAATGGATTGTAAAGAAGGAATATGTAAAACAATATGGAAAAGAGACAGCTTATAATCGCTATTATTATTTTTTTAAGTAATCAGATCACATATGCTCAGATCGGAGGACAATATATCTTTCAGTTTCTTGAATTGACTCCCAGTGCAAGGCTAAGTTCAACAGGTGGAAATGGTATAGCATGGCAAGGGAATGATGCTGGAGCTGCATGGCAGAATCCTAGTTTGCTGTCTGAAAAATTAAATACAGTAATTACTGCAAATCATCAAAATTATTTCGATGGCATCAAATCAGGACATTTTGCATATACTCATTATTTGAGAAAATTATGCCTAACTGCTCAAGCTGGGGTGCATTATTATCAGACAGGAGATATAATTCGAACTGATGTTTATGGTGAAAACAAGGGAAGCTTTTATGGAATAGAAAGTGCATTTTATCTGGCTGCGTCAAAAAATAAATGAAAGAATAACATTTGGTGCCACTCTTAATTATATCTCTTCCTCGCTTGACAACTATGGAGCATCGGGTCTATCATTAAATACAGGAGTTCATTATTTTATACCAGAAAAAAATTTAGGTCTCGCTTTTAATATCAGAAATCTGAGCTACCAAATTAATTCTTATGCAAATTTAAAAGAAAATACAGCTCCTTTAACCATTGAAATGGGTCTTTCAAAAAGATTAAAACACCTTCCATTGGTTTATCATTTGGGATTGAAACATTTGGAAAAATGGAACCTGAGATATGATAATATAGATGACAATCAAAGTACAAGTCTATTCACTGAATCTAAATCAACCAATGCGTTTGATAAATTATTGGGAAATACATTCCGTCATATTGGATTTGGATTCGAACTGTTCCTAAGTAAAAAAGAAAATCTAGTTCTTCGAGGAGGTTACAATCCATTGAGGTCAAAAGATCTGGCATTGGTAGATTATAGAGCTTTTAGCGGAATCTGTGCTGGTTTTGGAATCAAAGTATATAAATTCAAATTTGATTACGGCTACTCACGATATCATCTTGCAGGTGGCACACATCATTTTGGTTTTTCTACAGATATCAATTCATTCTTAAAAAATGATTTGTAGTCCAAACTAAAAATATGATCCTATAACAACATAATATTCTAGAAATTTGATATTTTGAGAAGCTCTTGGTTCCGCACCATTAATTAAGATATCATCGAGACTCATATATCCAGTGCGCAAATTTGACTCTAAAAATAAATAGGATTTATATTCTATTCTTGCTGCCAATTTTGCATTGACAGAAAATCCTGCAAAGTGAAATTTATTATTTACTCTATTTCCAAATAATGTCACATCAGTTCTTGGAATGACACCCAATCCACCAATGGAGGAAATCATTTTTACACGCATTCTATTTTGCAACAAGGGAATATTCCAGAATGCATATTCAAAATCAATGGATAAATTATTCAATCCATCAGTATGTTCGAACTGCAAGAAATCATTATTCACTGTAATCGTATCATTGTTATATTGACCTGCAAATTTCGTTGAACTATTCTCATTAATAAATCCTGAAATTTTCAGATTTTGATGATTGCGTATGACATACTTCATATGATCCATCCCCAATGAAATACAAAAACGTCGATTTACATTATAGCCGATCCGATAATTATATTGAGGAATAGTTATAGTACTAGGCTTAATATAAACAGATGATACTGCAGATGGTCTATCTGCAGCGCTTACATCATATAAGGTAAAATCATAATCTGGTCCTTTGATATGCAAATCACTCTTTGCAAATACAGCTCTATTATAACCCCAATAGAAATAAAATCTTTTGAATTTTTGTTGATATTTGTGCTCATACTTTATCGTATCGGAAGCACTCATATGATTGCAAAAAATCAGTATAAATAATCCAAAAAATATATGCTTCATAAGTTTTTAATTATTCAACTTTCTCAATCATGAAGCAATGAATTTTATTGCTATGAACGTCTTCCAAAACGACTTCATAGAATCCAGTGGAACAACTGGAAATATCGATTTCCATATTTGCTATAATGTTTTTATCTTCATAAATTTGGTGGCCATTTAATGAAAATACTTTTACATCATATGCTGACCCATTATCTTCAATATTCAATGAAAATTTTCCATTGTTAGGATTGGGTAAAATAATGATTGGTTTACTATTTTCATCCTCTACTGCAACAGTATTCACCACCCCAAATGCAAAAGCATACTCACCAGGAATGAGATTCTGAATTCGCATAAATCCTTTTTTATCTGTTGCTGAAGTTCCCAATTTGCTATAAGATGGATGCTGTATCCAAGGTGATTTAGAATCAGGTCGATACACCAACATGATACTATCCTCTCTTGCAGGAATTAATTTATAATCTAAATTAAATTTATCGACACCATTATAATCAATTGTGCCAGTAAAAGTCGCATTACTATTTCCGAGTGTACTCACCTGCCAAAAATGCGTATCTGAAATTCTATCAATATTGCTTGCTTTATTTTCGGTTCCTGATGGTCCAACATAATTATGAACTATATTCAAAAAAACTGAATCTGTGATTGCTGAACAATTCAAAGCTAAAAAATCAACTGAAGGAATGGAGAAAGTACCAATTTTATTAACTACAATACTTCCTTGTAAAGCTGCAAGATTCATATTTTGATTTTCATTTACCAGAACTATTTTTGGTTTAAATCCAGTTGGTATCTGAAAGGAAGAAATGCTTACAGCACCAGAAATTTCTGTTTTAAAATCCAATCTTTGCCAATTTTCATCATAGACTGAAATGAAAACCGGAATACCATTTCCAATATGATTTGTAAAATACCCTTTCTGTTGAATTTGAACTAATAGTTCATTATTATTTTTTACATAAAAAGAATCGATGTATACTCCTATATATCCAGGATTGAAAATAAAATCTTCAAAATAATTTGTCATATCCACGCCAGAATATTTATTGAGAAAATCTCTGAACTCATAGGCATTCATTGATTTTCCAGATAAACTATCAAAAACCATCATACAGGTTTTTCTAAAAGCAGAATCACCCAAATAGGCTCTCATATTATGAATCATTGCTGCCCCTTTTTTATAAGTATGAGTTCCATAAGTATTTGTATAAGGCATAGGAGAAAGTGGTAAAAAATTGCCATCATTTCGATGCGCATTCTTCATGATATCACTTAAATTATTTTTCACTGTTTTTATAAAATGACTTTTGCCATAGGTATACTCATGAAAAAGATGACTACTATATTCTGCTGTACCTTCTTTGATCCACATATCACGAGCATCATCCAAAGTGGTTAAATCTCCCCACCAATGATGTCCCAATTCATGAGCCATGGTGCGCTCCACATTAGCTTGGATATCTTGAGTAATACTGCTAATTGGAAATGCAGTATTGGTCGGATGTTCCATCGCCCCAACAGTAGTAGCAACATATCCCACGCGCTCGAAACGATATGGACCAAACCAAAACTCTAATGCATCGATTGCACTTGGCATGTTGGAGAACTGGGAATTCATTTGAGTTATATTGGCAGGTTTAGAGAGATATTCAACTGGGATATTTCCATAGCGACCTGCATGAATAAACTTTGAACTCACATAATCTGATGCGGCTATATTTGATAAATACGTTGGAATTTGATCCAGCATAGAATAGTGTCTCTTAATCTTACCCGATGGCAATACTTCTTCACTGATAAAACTACCTACACAATATGCTTTCATATCGGATTTTGTGGTAATAACATAATCATAAGTACTGCGCTCCACAAAATTGTCAAAACAAGGAAACCAAACTTTACCAAAATTAGGCGGCGTCGATGATAATCCAATTCCTAAATTATATACATAGCCACCTTCAAAATAAAAACCTCCCCAAACTGGATCTTTCGATGGGACACCATTATAATATACCACTACTTTTGAAGTAGAATTGATGGGTAGGTTTTCCTTAAATGGAATGATCAATATTGAATCATTATATATATGACTTATTTCTTCATCTTTATACAATACTTTACTGATGTTAAGCTTTCTCAGATCCAAGGTAATTGAATTAATTCCTTCCATTCTAGTTCTAAAATTCACTTCTGTAAATCCATCAATTTTTTTTCCAGCCACATCTGATATATCCAGTGTTATTGTATAATTTAGAATATCTATCGAATCACTTCTGCGATTCGAATTCTCCATTAAAATTAATTCATTAATAGTGGGTTCATGAGTGGGGCCAATGGCTTGCAAATGATGACATCCACTGTGATAAAATTCCGGCTGTGCAGACAAAATTTGAAAAGCAAAAAATAAAAATATGAGTCCACTAAAAATTACTTTTTTCATTTGTCTTTAATTAAATCAATAAATTATAAAAAATATCTAAATTGAATTCAAAATAAAATCCAATTACTTTTAAAAGCAATGTAAATATCAATAAAAATTATTTAATACTGATAAAAAAAGTGAAAAATTTAATGCAGAAGGACTAAATTTTAAGATTTTTTAGTTTTTAAAAACTTTTTTAAATTTATATCTGACTCAAGACTGATACTCAGGATGTAATTTCTAATTATCTTCAGACCATGACTCTCGTTGATAAATTGAGTTATTTGAACCGAATTTGATTTATTGAGATCATAAGAGAAAGCCATACCATAGCGGTTTGTGCTCAAATCAAACTTTATATCATCGAAATTAAATCTCAAGTCAGAAATTGCAGTAATTGAAAATCGCTTGATCGAATACCCAATTGTATTTTTTGACCTAAGGTAATGTTCAGGTCTATTTGACGACCAAAAATCATGGTCAAATGTCCTAAGATCTACAAAGTGAGCCATCTTCGTATTGAATCTCCATTTCTTCTTTTTTAATCTTAAACTAACTGAAGAATGAATGCGATGATTCACTGAAGTTGGTGTTTGATAATTTCGATAAGACAATTCAAGACTCAAATTATTATTTATCCTATATGAAGGTTCTATTAAAATATTAAAATTTTTAAATTGTGACATCCCTTCATTCCACCTTATTTCAGGATTGATACTTAAAGCTAATTTTTTCCTTAAGTCTATTTTTACATTGTAGCTGGTCCAAAGTTCCTGATCTCTAATGTTATAATCCTGTGCAATCAAATTGTTGTACATCAAAGAGCAAAAGATAATCGGGGTAATAATCCTAATCATCATCGTCTTCATTTTGATCTGATACAGAATAGTTGTCCGAATCCACATCTGAAAGAAAATAAACTCTGAGTCTACAAATATTTTTGACCAAATCAATCCTATCAACCTTTACATCAGTGACTTGGAGACCTGTTCTTTTGCGAAGATCTTCCATTAATATAAGTCTATTTTCGGGCCGAAGCAATTCTAATTTATCGTAATTTATACTTCTAAATACTTGTTGTTCATTTTTAAAAAAGATTTCCAACAAAATCACCAATCCTATTGCGATAAAATTCGATAATAATATCTCATAAAAATGCTCTTGGTAATTTGTCATTGAGTTAATAATGCCTAAGGTATCACAAGTAAAAAAATAACCCATTTCACGTATTGGAATACTTACCGTGCGATATCGAATGATTGAAAAAATAGCAAATAATCCAAATGCAACTCCAAACATCATTTTAGCATTGTTCAATAAGTAACAAACAATAAATATCAAACAATTAAAAATGAAATAAGTAAAGACATAATCTTGATTCTTATGTCTTGGGTAATAGATCAATCGAACTAATATGGTGATGGATATGATGTCGATCAAAAACCGAAACAAAAAATCTGAAATATTTCCAGGTGTAAAGTTAATGACTGAATTGCTATTCAGAAATGAATCAATAATGATGCTTGTATCCATTGTATACTAGTCTAGAAATATTTTAAAATCTGACAATTCAAGCGTTTGCTTCTTCTCTGAAATGAGCACATTCATTTTAATAGCCTTTTGATTAAGTGGACACTTATCACAATATGAATATGTAAAAATAGTGTAGTTACCTTTATTCAGATTATTGAATTGGTAAGAACCATCAAAAGAAGTTCTCACTTCATCGTCTACAAAACTGTGATCACCGTATGAGATATACATCTTCTGTTCTCCTACGTATGCAGAGTCTGCAATACTTCCATCTGAACTCAAATTATAGGCAAAAACCTTGCCTCTAATTTTTGCCAGCCCACCTCCGCCTTCTTCTTTCACACAAGACAGGAAAAATAACACAGACATCGACAACAAGCAATATTTCCATTTCATAACATGTTAGGTTAAACTTAAGCACTAAAGTTGCACAAAACTGCTAAATTAAATATAAAAAATCAAATTAACTAATTTGACATACATTACATCCTGATAATGAACACAAAATAAAAATACCCTCTTTAAATTTTTCATATACCTTTACATCTGCAAATAATATGGTAAAAAAAATTTGGAATTTATTTAAAGCAGCTCTCGATGGGAAGACCTATGATTACACACAAGGATCATTGAATAAAGCTATTTTTCTACTTGCAATTCCCATGATTTTGGAATTAAGTCTAGAAAGTATTTTTGCAGTTGTAGATATCTTTTTTGTAGGCAAACTAGGACCAAATGCCATTGCCGCAGTGGGGTTTACAGAATCAATTTTGACATTGATTTATTCTGTAGCCATCGGATTGAGCACAGCTGCTTCAGCAATAATCGCCAGACGTGTCGGAGAAAAAAATATAAATGATGCAAAATATACTGCCACTCAATCTCTCATTTTTTCTATAGTTATTTCAATCTTTATTTCAATACTGGGGGTAGTCTATTCATCTCATTTATTGAAATTCATGGGGGCTTCGAATGAAGTCATATTACAAGGGAGTATTTTTACAAAAATAATGTTTGGAGGTAATCTGAGCATCTTATTGCTATTCTTAATCAATGGCATTTTTAGGGGAGCTGGTAATGCAGCGATCGCTATGAAAAGTTTATGGATTTCAAGTATAATCAATATCATTCTCGTCCCTACTCTTGTCTATGGTATCGGTCCTTGGAATGGCTTAGGATTGATGGGAGCTGCTATTGCTACCAATATAGGAAGAAGCGCAGGAGTTATTTACCAACTTTATTATTTATTCTCTAGCTCAAGTATTATTTCTTTAGATATCAGAAAATTTTATCCAGATTTTTCAGAAATTAAAAAACTAATTCAACTCGCTTGGCCTGCCACTTTTCAATTCATTATTGCCTCAGGTTCTTGGATAATTTTAGCAAAACTTATATCAGAAGAAGGTGGCACCAATGTATCTGCAGGCTATCAAATCGCAATAAGAAATGTAGTATTCTTCATTCTTCCTGCTTGGGGTCTCAGCAATGCAGCAGCGACATTAATAGGTCAAAATATGGGAGCTGGAAATTTTGAAAGGGCCGAAAAAAGTGTATTAATTACAATGAAATACAATATCATTTTTATGTGTTTCGTAACTTTGATTTTCACCTTTCTGTCGAGAAATATCATTTCTATTTTTAGCTCTGATCCAAGTGTCATTGAACCAGGTGTCATGGCGTTGCAGATCATCGGACTTGGTTATATTTTTTATGGGATCGGCATGGTAATATTACAATCATTGAATGGTGCTGGTGATACCACGACTCCAACCTTGATTAATTTATTTGGATTTTGGATTTTCCAAATTCCACTGGCATATTATTTAATCAAATTTACCTCGCTAGGCTATAAAGGGGCTATGATTGCAATACCTGTTGCTGAAACACTCATTGCAATAGTTGCCTATTTTTATTTCAAAACTGGGAAATGGAAAAAAATCAAAATTTAAATTGATTATATAAACATTCTAAATATATAATACAAAACAGCACTTAAAATAATAGTAGCGGGAAGTGTAAGTACCCATGCTAAAACTATATTTTTAACCGTTCCTTTCTGTAAATTTTTTGTTCCTTTACTTGCGACCATAGCACCCGCTACACCAGATGATAATACGTGCGTTGTAGAAACAGGCAGACTGAATTTTGAAGCCAGCCCGATAGTAATCGAAGCAATCAATTCGGCTGAAGCCCCTTCCGCGTAAGTCATGTGGCGCTTTCCTATCTTCTCACCAATCGTTACAACAATCCGCTTCCAACCAACCATAGTTCCCAAACCAAGACAAAGCGCAACCATCAAAATCACCCATGTTGGGATATAGGCTGTATAATTTCCAATAACTTTCAAACTACTTGAAATTTGTTTTTTACTTTTAGGATCTTCAAAAAGATTTGGCTCCTCCAATAATTTTTTCAAACCTTTAACCGTAGTTCCAATTTGCTTTCTCACAGATAGAATTTGCTTACTTTGTTTTAGATCTGCAGACATTAAAAATTTTGAGAATTCTCTCAATTTATCTGCTTCTAAACAAAGTGTTCTTTCCATTAAATAATTATTTTGAGATTCCTTATCCAAAATGGTATAAATTGTATGAACTTCTTGTTGAAATTTATTCTTATCAAAATCTGGAGATAATGCATGTTGAGCAGGTAGAAATGCAAATAAAACAATAAGCATTAATCCAATTCCTTTTTGACCATCGTTATATCCATGAAAAAAACTAACTAGCGTACATGTGCAAAACAATATGGCGCGAATCCAAAGTGGAGGCCTGGCTCCTTCTTCGGGTTCTTTGAAAATTGCCTTGTTTTTGATAAAACTCTTCAATAAAAACATCAGTGCAATCGCCATTGAAAAACCAAATAATGGTGAGAACAGTAAAGAATATCCAATTTTAATTGCTTCATTCCAGTTAACTCCAGAAACACTAGCATGTGGCAAATATGAATAGGCCATTCCTACCCCTAATAAAGCCCCAATAAGGGTATGTGAGCTAGAACAAGGTATACCAAAATACCAGGTACCTAGATTCCAAATAATTGCTGCTAAAATAGCAGCTAGTACCAAAGCAATAGCCTCATTTGTACTATTTGACATCACTGCCTCAAGTGGTAACAAACTTGCAATTTTCCCGGCAACACCCATTCCAAAAAGGTATGAACTAAGCATCAATCCAACAAAATTCATTAATCCAGACCAAATGACAGCTGGCAAAGGATCAAGCGATTTAGTGTATATCACTGTGGCTACTGCATTGGCGGTATCATGAAATCCATTCACGAACTCAAATATACAAACAGCCAGTACACATAGAATAAATGCAGCAAATAAGCCACCTGTAAGACCTAACTCCTCTAATCCGAACATAATTATTCCAAAAATTTCCGCGCAAAGTTAAAGGGAGAATCATTTTCCAATATTAAGAAATGATTAAGTTTTTATTGAATTCTTCATTTTGTCTAATTCTTAGGTCTTATCGATCAAAATTTAGCCAATTTTCTCTTTTAAAATACATCAATTCATATAAATAAACTGAAATTAACGTTTTATTTGTAGCTTTAGCATCAACTTTCAAAGAATTCAGACCTTATTTAAAGAGTCCATGTTAAAAATAATAAAATTTATAGTCAAAATAATCCTTCTCTTTTACCTTATTTTTTTGAAGGAAGGATTCTTAGATCATCAAAAGTTACCACCAATATTTTACACACCTGTTGCAATATCAATAATCCACTTCCTAATATTTTTTCTGTCAGTGAATATTATCATTCGCTTTGCGCAAATGATTTACAGGAAGCGAAAGCACCAAGGAGATAAATATTCAGATAACGTGATTATTGGTTTACAAAATATCTACTATCTGCTTATGGTCATGGCCGTTATTGTCATGATTATAGGATTTTTTGGAATTGAATTCTCAAAACTGTTGACTGCAATAAGTATCGTAGCCGCAGCAATTGCGATCATTTCAAAAGAATTTGTATCTGACATTATAGCGGGAATTAGTATAACATTTTCTAAAGAACTGTCCATTGGTGACTATGTTAAAATTGGTGAATATAAAGGACGTGTGGTCGATATCAACTTACATAAAATCGTATTACACCATGATGATGATGATATTATTTATATTCCAAATTCAAAAGCTTATTATGAAGAAATCATCAATTATACTCAAAAAGAAATTAGAAAATTCAATGTTGACTTTTCCATTAATTCAAACTTAAATATTCCACTCAGTTCCTTACAAGTCATGATCCATAGGATACTTCTAAAATATAATGATGCTGTAGTCATCGATTCTGAAAAACTTAAGGTTATTAATATTTTACAAAATGAAATCCGATATAAGTTGCAATTTAAATTAAATCAAATGAATCCAGAACTTGCAGAGCAAATCAAATCTGAAATTCGAGAAGGAATCTCTCTTTTGGTCATTAAAAATTCACAAACTTCTAGTAATTAGAAAGCTATTTTTATAATAATAGGCATACTTAATATTTGCAATTACTTTTCCTAATTGCTTCATTAACTATTGAGAAGAATCCTATACCTTTGCCAAAGACAATTTTGAAATATGGCTAATCAAGCATTTGTAACTAGAAATATTGAAAATGGGCTTTGCACCATTGCTTTTCACCATCCAGCTCACAATAGCTTACCAAGTGAATTACTCTCTGCAATGAGCAGTGAAATATTATTGGCGGGATTGAATCCAGAAGTCAAACTCATTTTATTGCGATCAGAAGGCGAAAAGACCTTCTGTGCAGGTGCTAGTTTTGATGAATTATTATCGATTACCAACAAAACAGAAGGGCTTCACTTTTTTTCAGGATTTGCCAATGTGATTAATGCGATACGCACTTGTAAAAAAATAGTCATAGCAAGAGTTCATGGCAAAGCAATCGGAGGAGGAGTCGGCATTGCCGCAGCAGCAGATTATTCTATGGCTACGAAGTGGGCTACTTTTCGATTGTCAGAGCTTGCTGTTGGTATTGGACCTTTCGTCATTGGACCAGCAGTCGAAAGAAAAATAGGGCTTGCCAATTTTGCTAAACTGTCTCTAACACCTGCGGAATGGCAAACTGCAGAATGGGCAAAAAATATAGGTCTCTATCAAGAATCATTTGAAACAGTGGAACAATTGGACAATTATCTAAAAATTTTTATTGATAATTTGTTAAGTTATAGTCCAATGGCATTAGCCGAATTAAAAAAAGTATTTTGGCAAGGAACAGACCATTGGGATTCATTACTCATCGAAAGAGCAAATATCAGTGGTGAATTAATCCTCAGCGATTATGCCAAATCTGCTATTCAATCATTTAAAGTAAAAGCCTAAGCCTTGAATCATAAAGAAGAACTTATTCGCGCTTTCAAATTGCTTTCCACAGCAAAAGCAATGACTGAAATATATGAAGCAAATTTCAAATTTGTCTCAAAATATGTCCATGCAACATCAAGAGGTCATGAAGCGATACAAATTGCGATCGGCACTCGATTATTACCGCAAGATTTTCTGTCTGCATATTACCGCGATGATGCGCTTTTACTTGCCATTGGAATGAGACCATTTGATCTCATGCTACAATTGATGGCAAAAAAAAATGATCCTTTCTCAGGTGGCCGCTCCTACTATTCTCACCCAAGTTTAAAAGACCTTGACAAACCAAAAATACCACATCAATCTTCAGCTACTGGAATGCAAGCTATACCAAGCACAGGGATAGCGATGGGTATTCAATATAAAGAAAAAATTAATCTAGATCAAAATGAAGATTCTCAAAAGCCAATAGTTGTATGTTCATTGGGAGATGCTTCAATCACAGAGGGTGAAGTCGCAGAAGCATTCCACATGGCGTCCTTGAAGCAGCTTCCGATTCTGTATTTGATACAAGATAACCAATGGGATATCTCTGCTCACGCTTCAGAAATAAGAAGAGGAGATGCAATCGATTATATCAAGGGATTTCCAGGAATAGAATATATCAGTATAGACGGAACAGAGTACGAACAATGTGCCCACGCAGCTGAAATGGCGATTAATTATATTCGTAAAAATCGAAAACCATTTTTACTTCATGCCAAAGTTCCATTGCTCAATCATCACACTTCTGGTGTAAGGAAAGAATGGTATAGAGATGATTTAGAAAAAGAAAGTAAAAAAGATCCTTTCCCTAAACTTCAAGATCTATTGAAGTTAAATGGATTCAGTAATGATCAAATCAATGAAATTAGCCAAGCTGCATTTAAAAAAGTTGAAGATGATTTTCTTCTAGCCAAAGAAGAAGAAGATCCTAGACCTCAAGATCTCTACACTCATGATTATGCCCCAACTTCTATCAAAGAAGAATCAGGAGATCGCTCACCTATTCAAGGTGAAGAAAAAGTAATGGTGGACTGTGCTTTGTTTGCGGTAGAAGAATTGATGCGAAAACATCCTGAATGCTTATTGTATGGACAAGATGTAGGAAAAAGATTGGGAGGTGTATTTCGCGAAGCAGCAACACTTGCTCAAAAGTTTGGAGATGATCGCGTATTCAATACTCCAATACAAGAAGCTTTCATTGTAGGAAGCACTGTTGGGATGAGCGCAGTTGGATTGAAGCCTATTGTTGAAGTACAATTCGCAGATTATATCTGGCCAGGATTGAATCAATTGTTTACAGAAGTTGCTAGATCATGTTACCTCACTAATGGAAAATATCCTGTCTCCATGATCCTCAGAGTTCCTATAGGCGCATATGGTAGTGGCGGTCCATATCATTCATCTAGCGTAGAGTCCGTCGTACTCAATATTAAAGGTGTAAAAGTTGTTTACCCAAGCAATGGTGCTGACTTAAAAGGATTAATGAAAGCCGCATATTATGATCCGAATCCTGTTGTGATATTTGAACACAAAGGATTGTATTGGTCGAAAGTACCTGGTACTGATGCTGCCAAAGGGATCATGCCAGATGAAGACTATATCTTGCCTTTGGGAAAGGCTAACATTGTATTGGAAACCAACGAAGAAATTGCAAAGAAAGAAAATACCTTGAGCATCATAACTTATGGCATGGGTGTCCATTGGTCACTGAATGCTGCAAAATCATTTCCTAATAAAATTGAGATCATTGACTTACGAACTTTAGAACCATTAGATACCAATGCGATATATGCATCAGTGAAGAAAAACGGTAGATGTCTCGTCGTCACCGAAGAAACCATCAATAATAGTTTTGCACAAACATTGGCTGGAAGAATACAAGAAAATTGTTTTGAATATTTGGATGCACCTGTGCGAACTATTGGATCAAAAAATCTCCCTGCGATACCATTAAATTCTATTTTAGAACAAGAGATGGTGCTAAATGCTGAGAAGGTGAAATTAGAAATTGAATCTCTGCTGAAGTATTAAAATTCTTTAAATCTAAAAATAAATTTTGCTGGAATCAATAATAGATATCAAGCAAACTATTTATTCCCTTTTAATACTAGTCAACTTCTTTTGTAAAATTCTGAATTTCATTACCAATGGTCAGAATCTACAGAAGTCAAAATTCATATATTATTGCTAAAAATTCAATAAAATTATCTAAAATGTATAATATACTAAAATTTTAATTAGAATTTTATCATAAAACGATAATAAAAATAAAGATTTTTCATTTTCAGCACTTAATAGCGCTCACATTTGTGATATCAAAAATATCATATCATGAAGAAATTAAACTTAATAATCATTACCATCTGTTTCATAAGCTTAAACCTCAACTCGCAAGAAAATGCAACTTCCAAAGTGCTAATGCAATGCACATATGAAGATTCAACAAAACAAAATATTTATCAGAATGATATTGCAATTCTAAATTTTGATCCAAAATCCAAATCTAAAAACAAGTATATAAATCAAAGCAAAGGATTAAAAATTCTCAATATTTCAAATGATAGTATTTTAGTTTCTAATTCAAAAAACACATATCAAATATGCAAATCAGAGATCGCTGGAATACAAATTCTGGATAATAAAATTAAGGACTCTAAATCAAAATTTCCAATCAATGGATTTCTTATTAGTGGGCTTGTTTTAGGTATATTGGGTTTGGCTGCAAGTTCAGGATCTGTAGGTTTAATTAGTGACATCGTTTTCGGTATAGTTTCATTTTCCTTTGGAGTCATTGGAGCTGTTTTAATTCTGGTAGGATTAATGATTCCCTTGTTTAATGATTCATCAAAACAAAAATTAAAAGAATATCATGAAGGTAAAGAAATTAGATTTAATGATCCGAGATGTCAATGCAAAACAATTTTTTATCCTTAATTCAATATTTAAATATTTTTTAATATTACAATTAAGTATTTTACAAAAAGGATTTATTCCCCAAAAAATCAATCATTCCAAAAATAGCAAAAATACCTAACTAATGTGTTTAAAAATGTAGATCAATTCTAAATATTTAATTGTATACTATGGAAAATATAGGTTTTATAAACTGGCTTCTAGTACCTTAAATCTTCATTTAAGACTCAAATAATTGGAATAAAAATAAAAAAATCAGCAATTTGTAAAAAATTTACTAACTTTATAGCCTATTTAACTAGTCACCTTTAATAAGAAACTTTCGTTACTTTATTAATTTGTTTTTATGGATCCTCTACCAAAAATACAATGGGTTTATGGCTTTGCAGTATTGTTTTGCTTCTTTATCAAATGTCAAATTAACAATGTTGATCAGCACAAATACTATGCAGATCAATATAATATCCTCGAATCCAAATTACAAAATTACAATAAAGACTACCCTCAATTTCTTAGGGAATATTCAGAAAAAGCCCTCACTTCCAATGACTCAATATCAATCCTAATATCCAAAATCGCCCTTGCCGATTATTATCAATTCATGCGTGAGACACCAAAATCAATTAGCTCAATACAAGAAGCATTTCTTATCGATAGCTTAATTCAAACACCATACAATGAAATAAAAGAAAATTATTATTTCGTCTTAGGAAAAGTAAATGCTCAAAAAGGAGACTTTAAAACATCGAATAATAATTTAGCTTCAGCTATCCAATTTATTGAAAAAAATGACAGTCAAAAATATCTTAAAATTCTCAATGCACAATCTTCAAATTTTCTCAAATTAAAAGAATTTGCAAAATTAGATTCTGTACTAACCATTGCTGATAGAATTGCTCAGCGAACACAAGATACTTTCGCGATAGCAAACACATTATTCATGCATGCACTTTCCAATAACATCCAAGGTAATGTTGGAGAAGCAGAAAATCAAGTGCTCAAATCACAACAATTATTTGAGAAGATTAAAAATAAATATCAAACAATAAAAACGAATAGAATCCTTGCTCAAATAAACACTGACAAAGGATTATCTGACATCAGTTTAAATTATTATCAAAAAGCTATAGATATAGCAACAGAGTTGGATCTGCAGCATGAGATCGCCATTCTCAATTTTAATCTAGGCAATGTCTATTTAGATCTCAGTAAATTTGAGGAAGCGAAATCCTGCTTTCTAAAAAGTGTCGAACTCAGTAAAAATAGCAGCTTTAAAATTCCAAAACTTGAACTAGAATTTTCCTTAGCCAATATAGAACTAGAGCAAGATCATTTGGAGAATGCATTAGAAAAATATCAAAATTGTATTCAACTGTTGGACAAATCAAAGCCCAGCTATTCGAACCATATGTCTTACATCAATTATTCAATAGGTACAATTTATAGCAAAACAAATCAACTTGAGAAAGCAAAAATGTACCTGTCTGATGCTGAAGACGATGCGATCAAAATTAATGACACTGCCCATCTAAATAATATAACAATCAAAAAAGGAGACATTGCAGAGATGGAGGGGAACACAAAACTTGCCATTAAAGAATGGACTAAAGTATTAGAATATGGTCTAAAGAACAAACACTTCACACTTATTGACAAAACAACTGACAGGTTGGTCCCCGCATACATCAAAACCAATAATTCGAACTTTGCAATAAAAATGTTTGATCTGAATACATCCAATACAGACAGTATGATCAACCAAGAGAAATTTATCAACATAGGTAAGACAACTGCTAAGATAGAAAATATTAAGTTGAATAAAATGAATGAACTAGAGATTGAAAACCTAGAGACTAAAAATGAAATCAATACACTAAAACTCAAAAACAGAAATAGAAATTTTATATATGCCTTATTGACCATTTTGGCTTTGTCAATAATGAGTTTGCTGATTTATAGAGGCTCAATAAAAAATAAAAATTTAAATATCCAACTCTTACAAGCAAATCAAGATTTAAATCTCAATAACGAAAAACTTTATCTCACTAATGAAATCATAGAGAATAAAAACAGAGAACTTAATGAATCCAATATCAATCTAAAAAATTTTGCATTTACAGCAGCCCATGATATCAAAGCACCACTATATACTATCTTTTCAATGATCGAATCTATGCGAAAAAAAATGAACTCGGAGAATGCTCCAGTTCAAGAAGTCATCACTGATAATCTCAATTTTCTATTTAAAGAAGCAGATCGATTAAACCATATGATAGAAGATTTGCTCCAATTATCCACTTTGAATCAACATTTACCAAAACCCACAAAGGTTAATATGAATGATATCGTCAATGAAGTTATTCAAATACTTTATCTCAATCAAACTGCCGCTACAGTAGATTTTCAAATTGGAAAACTCGGTACAATCAATGCTCACCCAACTTTACTAAGAAGCTTATTTCAGAATCTCATCATTAATGCAATAAAATTTAAATCACCTGATCGACCAATTCATATTAAAATATTCAATGAAAGTAAAAATACAGACATCAAAAAATCATTAAAATTCAAGACAATGGTATCGGTATTCCTGAAGAGTATTATGATAAAATTTTTGAACCATTCGTGAGGCTTTCAAAAAATGAGTCTGGCAGTGGAATCGGTTTGCGCATCTGCAAAAAAGTAGTCGAACTTTATAATGGAAAAATATGGGTTGAATCAAAAGTCAATGAAGGATCGACTTTTTGCTTTACTTTAAACAAACTTAATATGAATATTTAATTCTTTAAACGAATAAAAGTATTCGTCTGATATTCATCCATCAAATGAACAGAATCTGCTTTCCACAATATAACCTTGTATCCAAAACGCAAATTTGGGTAAGTGACAATAAAAGAGTCCCCTTTAATTTCACATGGGAATGACTTAAATGTCCCATTCTCATTAAAAAGAAAATTAGATCCATCTATTTTAAATGCTGCATTGGTTTTATCATTTACAGAGGCCCATGCCCCTTGGAAATTCTCTGTGGTAAAAGGCAATTGTGCATCCATTGTGGATAAACTTTTATATGATTTTTGATCACTATTACAAGCAATAATCAATACAAAGGTCAAGGAGAAAATCAAAATACGCATATTGGTCTATTAATTCTAAAGGCAAATATATAAAATTTTTATATATAAAAATAATGTATTCGAAATTGTAATCTCACACTAGAATCCCATCCACTCAAAGTTGAAGCATCTTCTTACCAATCAAATTATTGATTAGCAAGACACCAACAAGAATCAAAGCCAATCCTAGCAAATCATTCCACCGAATTCGCTCACCATCAAATACGCCGACTATCACCGAGACAATTGGCATTAAAAATGTAACAGATGCCGCGAATAATATATGGACTCGTTTCACAAGTATATTAAACAGTGCCATCGCTATGGCGCTTCCCAATACACTAAGAGCTAAAAGATGGTATAATGAATTTCCTTCTTTCATGGCTATGGGAATTTGACGAAAAGCGTTGGAGTATAATCCAATAGGAATACAGATTATAGCCATGAAGAGATACATCAATACAGTCACATGCAAGCCCGAGACATCTTTAAGGTTAGTCTTTAATGTATTGCCATTGAAGCCATATAAAAATGGAACTGTAAATGCAACCAATAAATATAAAAAATCTGCTTTCAATGTAGCATTAGGCTTAAAAACAATAAGCGCAACTGCTCCGATGAATGCGATTATGGATCCTAGTATTTTAGATTTCTCTTTAGGTACAGCATAGAATAACATTCCTATGCCATAGGTACATATCGGTGTAAATGCATTTATAATTCCAGCTACAGAACTTGATATTTTTTGTTGTGCAAAAGGATATAAAAATGCAGGTAAAAAACTTCCTATCAAACCACAAATAAAAATAAAATTATACTTATTGAATGGAATAGATTTAAGCGCAAACGGAAGTAAAGGCAATAATGCAACAGCACTAAATACCATCCTCAACACAGTAATTTGTGTTGGGTTAAAGCTGGTCAAACTATGCTTTATAAAATAATAGCTAAATCCCCAAATAATCGTCAATACTATTAACAATATCCAAGAAACCAAATCAACTTTATGAGAATTCATGGATAGCCAACATCAACACCTTTGATAAGTTGATCCATTTATAGGCATTCACAGTTTATTTAAAATTAAACTATCTTTGAGCAAATTTTTGTATTGAGCATATTTTTATTTACTCCTCCATTCACTCAACTAAATACGCCGTATCCTGCGACAGCATATTTAAAGGGATTTTTAAATACTGAAGGAATCCCTTGTTATCATGCTGACATAGGCATTGAAGTGACACTGACATTATTTTCTAAGAATGGACTTACCACTATATTTGACCAAGCCAATCCGAATAAATTTAAATCTGAAAACTCAAAAAGAATTTATTCACTTCGACAAAAATATATTTCTATAATTGATTCAATTATCAATTTTCTACAAAACAAAAATCCAAGTCTATCCCATTCCATTTGTTCAGGAAATTTCCTACCCGAAGCATCACGATTTGATCATATACAACATCTTGATGAAATCTTTGGATCAATGGGCATCATCGACAAAGCAAGGCATCTGTCAAGTTTAATGCTAGAAGATTTATCTGATTTTATTGTAGATGAAATAGACCCATTTTTTGGATTCTCTAGGTATGCTGAAAGATTGGGGCGCAGTGCCAATTCTATGGATGAATTATATCTTGAATTGCAAAAAAAACCTAGCTTGGTCGACCATTTTAGTTTTCAAATAGTAGATGATTATATAAAAAAAAACAATCCAACTTTAATAGGTATTTCGATCCCATTTCCTGGCAACTTATATAGTGCTTTACGATGCGGACAATTTATAAAATCAAATTATCCTAAATTAAAAATTGTTTTAGGCGGTGGATTTGTCAATACAGAACTAAGAGAGATAAAAGATGTGAGACTATTTGAAATGACAGATTTCATTTGCCTTGATGATGGTGAGAGACCTTTAATTGAATTATATAAATATATCAAAGCTGAAATCCCCATTGAATTATTAAAAAGAACTTTTACTTTTAACAATGGACAAATTCAATATCACAATGGCAGTCTATTGAATGATATTCCACAAGAAAAAGTGGGAACTCCCGATTATAGTGATCTGCCTTTAGATCAATATTTATCTATCCTTGATGTATTGAATCCAATGCATCGATTATGGAGTGATGGCAGATGGAATAAACTCACTATGGCTCATGGCTGCTACTGGGGAAAATGTACTTTCTGCGATTTAAGTTTAGATTATATCAAACGCTATGAAGCAAATTCTGCGACCTTGCTTGTTGACCGCGTCGAACAGTTGATTCAATCTAATCAGAATACTGGTTTCCATTTTGTAGATGAAGCTGCGCCACCAGCATTGATGAAAGAATTTGCATTAGAAATTATCCGTCGGAAAATAAATATTACATGGTGGGCAAACATTCGATTTGAAAAAAGCTTCACAAAAGATCTCTGCAAACTCCTCGCACAATCTGGTTGCATAGCCGTCTCTGGAGGTCTTGAGGTAGCCTCTGATAGACTATTGGCTTTAATCGACAAAGGTGTGACTATAGCACAAGTGAGTAAAGTATGTCAGCATCTTACTGAAAATAATATCATGGTGCATGCCTATCTCATGTATGGCTTCCCATCACAAACAGAGCAAGAGACGATAGATTCACTTGAAGTCGTGAGACAAATGTTTCAGGCAGGAATTATTCAATCTGGTTTTTGGCATCAATTTGCAATGACAGCTCATAGTCCTGTTGGAAAAAACCCACAACATTTTGGTCTCATCCCAAAATACAAAGCTATTTCATTTGCAAATAATGATATTGAATTTGAGGATACGATCGGATGTGATCCTAATAAATTTAGTTTTGGACTAGAAAAATCATTATTTAATTTCATGCAAGGCAATTGCTTTGAGTTGGATCTTCAAGAATGGTTTGAACATGAGATACCAGAAAGCACCGTCGACGAAAATTTAATTTATTCCATTCTTATCGATGACAAAAAAACAAATATCAAATCCCATCACAAAGTGGTTTGGCTAGGTCACCCATTCGAACTAAATTTTATCAAGAAAAAATCTACTTCATTTTATATCCTTACGATTTATCTTCCAAACGAAACCATCCAACTTTATCCACCACTGAAATATGCTCCTTGGATAGAAAAAATATTAAACGAATGTAATATTTATCTAAACAAAGAGAAAACTTATCAGCAAGTGCGTGAAGACTTTTTTAAAGAGTTTAATTCTTCACTCGATGATCTTGAATTCATGAATGAAATAAGAAATATAGGATTGCTTTATTTATAATATCTAGATCAATAACTACCCCAAAATCTTCTTAAAAACCACTCCAATGCTAATAAAAATGCAATGATAAAGAATATCCACTTTTCATTCAACAATGGCTTAATATCAAGATGTTGATAGATAATAGACTTGCTAGATTGATCCTCCAACAAAAGATTTTTTAGATCTTCAAGGTGTGCAGCACTGAAGCTTTTTCCGGTAGACTGCTCACTTATATTTCTCAATAAATTATGATCAGCCAACAGAGAATTTGTCTCGACATCAATAGCCTCCACACCAAATATCCCTTCAGCAATTTGGCTTTTATTATTCCATGAAGTTGAGGCTTTATAACTATATTGTCCTGCTGGTAAGGATCCAATATTCAATTCATAATAATTTTCTTTTTTGCCCAAAGAATAAGTATACGATTTTTTGTCTTTGCTCAAAATGTCCAATTTTACCTCAGGCTCATTTACTTTTTCATAACTATCGTTATAAAGTTCTGCATTAAAAATAATCGGTTCTACCTCTTCAAATAATTTTTTGGATTGCGTTACTTTAAATTTTCTTTTATCGTCTTTCGAAGCCACAAACAAGACCATCTTGCTCATTAACTCATTAAAGTTTGCAAAACTATTTGTATTAATATAATCATTCATTCGCCATTTCCACAAACCTTCTCCCATTATCATACTTGATTTATTCCCATTCTGATTTTGAAAAATCCATAGTGGATAGTTTGTCTCAACTTTTCCAACCTTTTGAAACAAAAATGTCGAAGACGAAGGATCCATTTTAAAATTTCCAAATGGAACACTCAATGGAGGAAATTTTGGCACCGCCGATTGAAGTGGTTCAGACATGGTAAACAAAGTGAAAGCAGTATTTACGACAGCTTGAGATTCATTTTGATTTTTAGTATTCCCATTGATACTTACAGCGTTTTGAATCGCATTAAAAGCCCCCAAATCACTTAAATTTCCTAGCACATATATAAGTGGAATTTTTTGATTCTGGAGTAAAGATATTGTACTACTAGAAGATGAATTCAAACCAGGAATCTGGTGTAATATAGCCAATGTGAATTGATCCACATTGCCCACCGCTTCTGGATAATATTTTATGACAACATCATAATTTTTATTGCTTAACAAAGCATCTTTCATTGCAGATAAATCTGGATGCGGCGATAAAGCGTAAATCAACACTTTCTTTTTAGAATCCAAAACTTCAATGAAAATATCGCGCTGATTATTTCTCGTATTGCGTTCTCCTGACAAATTAGAGACAATTACTTTATAGCGCTGCAAACCTACTTGATTCGCGTCGATCAAAATTTCTTTCGTAGTAAAAAAAGAATTGGATTTTATATTTTCTGAGCTTTCGTATATCTTTTTCGTTCCATTTCCATCATATTGCAATACCTGAAAATTAAATTTTTCTCCATTAGAATGAAATGCTTGAATATCCAATTGAACTGAGAATTTATCGCCACTATAAATGATTTCATTGTGATACACCCGTTGGATTGCAAGGTCTTTTTCTGGAATCGTATCACCCTGTAAAATAGTGTGTATTGGGCTTAATTTTAACAATGGATGGTATAATGGATTTCTCCCAGAATTGTATATCCCATCTGAATGCAATAATACGGCTTTAACATTCTGAATATCGACAACATCGGATACATGATCAAATGCTGCATATGGATTGGATTTATTTTGATTATAGGTATTTGTAAAATCGGAGCTGCATTGGTTTCCAAACTCAAATTTCTTAATATCATATTTCTCCTCAAGGTCTTTTAAAATAGAAGTTCGTTGGTCAATATAATTCTCTTTCCAAGAAGAATCTTTAGCGATCAAACTCCTAGAATTGTCTTCAAGATAAACCAATACTGGTTTACGAATTTCCTTTTTAAAATTTTTAAACAAAGGATTCAATAACAAAAAAGCAATTAAGCTTCCGCTGAGAAATCGTAAAAATCCCAATAAAAAGAGATGCCACCTCGGTCTGTCATTCCAAGTTTTTGACTTATAGTAGAGTAATAAACTTAACCCAAGCCCACAAAGAAGGCAGAAAACAATAAAGGATGCAGGATATTGGAAACTAAATTCGCCCATTTTACGTTACAATGTTCAAACAAATATAATTTAAAACCATGTTTACTAAGCAATAGAAATGCGGTTTTGCTGTTAATTGTTTTGTGAAATCAAATAAATTATAAATCAATAAAATTGAGATTCTTAAAAATATATTTAAGTGCGATACTATTTCTATCCATCGCGTTCCAGTTGAAAGCCTCTTATGTTTTTATTCCAATGGATTTAAAACAAAAAAACCACCTCAAGGCATATGGTGTGACGTATTGGGTTCTTTCAAATGGTGTTGAGGCTTTTTGGTTGTTAAATTATAGAGGTGGAAGCTTTGCATTTCCACACACTAAAACCTTTGAAAAAGAATGTATCACACGCGATATAAGCTTTGAAGTCATCACTGATAGTGAATTTGAAAGAATTAGAGCTGAAATCAGTCATCCTGAAATTAATCAAGAAGTCATGAAGCTGGAAAAACCACCTAGAATTGCAGTCTACACACCAGAATTCAATGAAAGAGGTGAAAGACTCCAACCTTGGGACGATGCAGTGACTTTAGCATTGACTTATGCTGAAATACCATTCGATAAGATATATGATCGAGAAATAATTGGAGGCATGTTGGCCAAATATGATTGGCTACACCTTCATCATGAAGATTTTACAGGACAGTTTGGAAAATTTTATTCTGGATATCACAACCAAAGTTGGTATATCGAAAATCAAAAACGTCAAGAAAACCTAGCAAATGAATTGGGTTTCTCAAAAGTATCGATGCTTAAATTAGCAGTTTCTAAAAAAATAAAAGAATATGTAGGCGGTGGTGGATTCATGTTTGCCATGTGTAGTGCCACAGACTCCTATGATATCGCATTATGTGCTGAAGGAACTGATATCTGTGCACACTATTTTGATGGCGATGCAGCCGACCAAAATCCTGATAGCAGATTAGATTTTAATAAATCTTTTGCATTCAAGAATTTCAAACTTGAAAATAATCCAATGGTTTACGAATTCTCTAGCATAGATCAAAATCCAAGAGAGCGAAATATTAATCCAGAAAATGATTATTTCACACTCTTTGACTTTTCAGCCAAGTGGGATCCAATCCCAACCATGCTCACACAAAATCATACTAGAACCGTAAAAAGGCTTCATGGGACAAACTACAGCGTTCAAAAAAGCATTGATCAAATCTGATGTCCTGATCCTAGGTGAAACTGCTGCTTTAGATGAAGTGCGCTATATCCATGGAACACAAGGATTCGGAACTTGGACATTCTATGCAGGTCATGATCCTGAAGACTATCAACATCAAGTTGGAGATCCTCCTACTGATTTAAATCTACATCCCAATTCTCCAGGATATCGCTTGATTTTAAATAATATCTTATTCCCTGCTGCTAAGAAGAAAGAGCGCAAAACTTAAACAAGTTTTATTCTAGTGTCTCGACTAAATTGTGTACTAAATAAACTGTATCAAACTTTCTATTGAGTTCCTTGTCAAAATAGTCTAGCTTGAGTAATCGACCTTTATACAAATAATTTTTACCCTCATGCAATTCCTTAGCAGGACTAAGCATCCAATAAGAATCCATACCATCCCTAACTTGCAACAACGAGATTTTCTCCCTTGAATACAGTTTTTCCAATCTCACTTTTATAATTGGACTTTGGACTGTTTCTAGATCCAAATTATTTCCTGTTTTTTGCGCTTTGTCATCCACCAAACTAGGCTTGCCTATATCAGTTTTTGTCTTACAAGAAAATAAAATAATTACAAAATAGAGGAAATAATATTTCATGATTTTCATTGATTACAATAATTAATAAATCTAAAATTTCACTGACTTTTGATCGCCAATTTCAACTTCCAACATTCGATTTTTGCCTTGCATATCCTTGTGAATTTCAACTTTTTTGTATTCCGACCTAATATCAAATATTTTCATTGTTTCCTCCACAAGATGCTCATTTAACTCACAAAAAATGAATCCATTCGATTCCAAATGCTGAATTCCAAAACCAGCAATTTTTTTATAAAATTTCAATGCATCTCCTTCAGCAAACAATGCCAAATGTGGTTCATATTTCAAAACAGATTCATCCATTTTTCTGATCTCTTCTGTATCTATATAAGGCGGATTGGAAACAATAATATCATATTTCCTTTCTGATTCCCAATCTAAAAAATCTGCTTGAGTGAATTGAATATCAAGATCATAAAGTTTAGCATTTTTCTTGGCAACTTCCAAAGCGGAAATAGAAAAATCCAGCGCCTCAACACGCCATGATGGAAATTTTCTCTTCAAATATATACCAATGCAACCTGATCCAGTGCCAATATCTAATACCTTCAGATTCTTGATATGGCCAAGTTTTTTTTCAATCAAAAACACCAATTCTTCTGTTTCAGGTCTTGGTATAAGCACATTCTCATCAACGTATAAGACCAGATCCATAAAAAATGCCTCATTAAAAATATATTGAATCGGCATCTTCTGCTCCAGACATTGCCTTACCCTTAAAAATTCATCTTCTACATTTTCAAGCTGAAATCCATCCACATTTAAAGTTGGTGTTCTATATTTTTTTAAAATATTATTCTGAATATAGTAAAAATCATGCTGAGTACATAGAGGTTCAAACGCACTTTCCCAAAATTGGCATAGTTCTTGTATTTTCTTCAACATATTAAATAAAATTATAATATGTTGATTGCTGTTGAAACCTGAAAGTCACAATAAAACCAAGTAACCATGTATAATTTAAATCTGTACCAAAACCGTTTTTTATTAAGTTTGTATTCGCTATTTTGCTTAATGTTAGTGGAAACACAGGCGCAAAGTTATGATCCTTTCTTGATTTATTCAAAAATGGAATCAAATGATGTGATAAATATGCCTCTTTCGAATACCAATGTTGAAGTAAACAAATCAAATACTACATCAATTCCAACAAAAATTTCTTTAGCCAACATCCAAAATTGGTTACATTTTGAAGATGGTGTGCTTAAGACTAGCATAAAAATCAATGGAAAAACAAAACTAAACTTATTACTTACCAAATCAAATATTCTGGATGAGCAGTTTAAACTATCTACATTACAAGATGGTAAACTGACGCCATTCACTTTGCAGAAGTCTGTTCATTTCAAAGGCATTGTCGAGGGACAATCCAATTCAATAGTTTGTATGAGTATCTATCTCGACGAGGTATTTGGCACGATACTTATGGAAGATGGGGTGAATTATTCTATACGTACGATTTCAAAAGACAATAAATTCATACATACCATCTTGACTAATGAAACTGAAGCCAAAACAGCTGAAAATTTTGAGGGATGTCAAACAGATGATTATAGACATTTTATTGATGACAAAACAATCAGCTCTACAAGATCAAAAGACAATTGTAAAATAGTTAAATTAAGTCTTCATACAGATTATGCACTGTATCAAAAGATGGAACTAAGCAAGGATAAAGTGAGCAATTACATCATGAGTGTGTTTAATAATGTACAAGCAATATATCGCAAAGAGGATATTCAAATCGCAATCGCAGAACTCGTCATTCATGCTTCGGATGATAAAATGCCACATACTTCTGCACTGGAAGATCTTGAATTCTTTAGGACTTCTTACCCAAGTTATTCTGGCAATGCGATGATCTTAGTTTCAGGATTCTCACGCAACGGCAATCCAGCTTTAGGTGGACTCGCGTATGTCAATAGTCTTTGCATGAAAAACTATTCTTATGCTTTTACAAATGTTCAGGGATCATTTAGCACATTCCCCACTTTTTCATGGGATGTATTCGTTTGTGCTCATGAATTGGGACATATATTGGGATCAAGACATACCCATGCCTGTGTATGGGGGCCAAACAAAAATCAAGCCATAGATAACTGTGCAAAACAAGAGGGTAGCTGTGCCGCTGGTCCCACACCAATCAAAGGGACATTAATGAGTTATTGTTATAATACTGGCAAACCAGGTGTAGACCTTACTTTAGGACTTGGTCTTGAACCGGGAAATTTAATTAGAGCAAAAATAAATTCTTCATCTTGTTTAAGCAGTTATATCCCTACACAAAAATTAGTCACTGCTGCGAATCAACATATTCGAGCTAATGTAGAATGTCATGATGGTGTCTATACTCACTATTACTACGATAACAATACAATCTCGCAGAGCGATGATATCCTTCTATTGTCCATCAACAGAAAGGCACAAGATATTGGAAATATACTTGATGGAAGTCTTACTATCATTCAACATACAACGTCTAAATATGGAACCAATCAAGCACAATTGATTACTGCTGCTTATGTGCCTATTGGGCAAAATTTTATATCTGCTAATAAATATTGGGAGATCATCTCCACAAAACAACCAGCCAAGGAAGTGCAAGTAAAATATTCCTACAGCGATAGTGATCTAGCTGATATCAGATCAAAATATAGCGATGCCAACACAACAAATCTCTTAATGTATTCACTAGCAGCTCCTGCCAATCCAAATCCTGAAAGTAATCACGAGAGAAGCACGTATGCTTCATTTAATGCTTTTCAATATAGCAGCACTCTAGCTCCAAATAAATATACCTATACAAAAGAACCAAATGGAACAAATACGGTTGAATTCTCAACAATAAAACTAAATGGTTTGGGCCTTGGAATATTTAGTAATTCCAATACAACTTCAAGTGCGGAGTTTAACTTAACATACTTCAAATCTAGGCAATTTGGAATCTATAGAATCATAGAATGGCAAACCAGTCTTGAAAAAAATTCTAAATACTTTGTTGTAGAAAAATCTTTAGACGGAATAAAATTTGATTCCATCGGCAATGTAAAAGCAGCTGTGAACTCTACATCTTTGAAGTCATACTCAATCAATAACTATAATTCGACGAGTTCTAAAAATATCTTTTACAGACTTCGCATGGTAGATCAAAATGGAATGAGTCAGTATTCTGTAGTCATCTCATCATTGAACTCTTACACTTCTACCAATAGACTTAATATCTATCCTAATCCGACACCAACTAATGAACTCACCTTAGAGTATAATAGTAGTGCAGCTTCTTCGGTAAATATACAAGCCATAGATGTCAATGGCAACACAATAAAAAGCGAGATAAAAACATTAATAGTTGGTAAAAATTTTATAAATTATGACGTGTCTTCTCTTAAGGATGGTTTCTATTATCTAAATATCATCAGTACTAATGAAAGTTTCCGACAAAAATTTTCAATCAATAGAAATAATTAAAAAAAAATGAAGCAAGAAAAAAAAATAATATCTTACGAATCGCATGAAAAAGGAACTGATCTCAAACAAGATCAGTTCCTTCTTTTACAAGCAGCAGTTCAAGCAGCAAAAAATGCTTATGCGCCCTATTCTAACTTTTATGTTGGCGCCGCTATTCTTATGGAAAATGGAAAAATAATTACAGGCAATAATCAAGAAAATGCTTCTTATCCCTGTGGCATCTGTGCAGAACGCACTGCGCTCTATAGTGTCAATGGACAATACCCCAATACAAAAATATTAAAACTTGCAGTAAGCATTTTAAATGAAGACACAGACCATTCTTATCCACCTTCCCCTTGTGGAATTTGTCGACAAGTAATGAATGAATTCGAGATACAGAATCAAGCTGCCATAGAGTTAATTCTGGGCCATCCAGATAGAATTACATTTGTGTTTGATTCTTGCAATTCGATTCTTCCATTTTCTTTCAATCCTGATTTTTTACAACATTAAGTTTTTAACTTTTTTAAATATTCTCTAGCATTCATCAAATCCAATTCAGTGTCTATGCCAATACTCATAGTTGACACTTCAGCCATGTGTATAGTATAAGCATTCTCTATCCATCGCAGCTGCTCTAATGACTCCGCTTTCTCCAATGGAGAGACTTCCAACTTTGCCAACTCTTGCAATGTCTTATTCTTAAATCCATAAATGCCTATATGTCGATAATAATTGCCATGTTGGAGCCATTCACGTGAAGGAATATTTCTCATAAACGGAATAGGATGTCTGCTGAAATAAATGGCTCGCCCATGCTTATCTCGACATACTTTTACTACAGCATGATGATGTAAATCTTCAACAGAATTTATTTTTACACAAAGACTGCCTATTTGGATTTCGCTATCGAACAAGGATAGGATTTTACTAAGATGCTCAGTTGAGATAAAGGGTTCATCCCCTTGAATATTAATTATTATATCATTTTCCGAAAAATTCTGAGCTACTTCAGCGATTCTATCTGTTCCACTTTGATGAGCTAAACTTGTCATCTGCACTGAGGCATTAAAAATGTGAGCATGCTGTACGATCTCATCACTGTCTGTGGCGCAAATGACTTCATCAAACAATCCTGAGCTCAATACGCTCTCATAGGTCCTTTGCAATACACATTTTCCATCCAAGTCCTGCAATAGCTTTCGCTCTAGTCGTGTGGAATTTAATCGAGCTGGTATGATGGCGATTTTTTTAGAAGAATTAGTCATTTTTACACATATTAAATATTTTTATTATATATTTGTAGCTAAATTTGAGTACAATGCGATCATATTATAGCTTATTCAAATATTGCAGTTTGCTATTTATTTGCCAAATTAACAGCATTTTTGGGCAAAATGATAGTATTTTCATAGAAAAGAATGAAAAGGGTGAGATAT
Organism: Saprospiraceae bacterium; assembly: GCA_016710585.1. Lineage (GTDB taxonomy): Bacteria > Bacteroidota > Bacteroidia > Chitinophagales > Saprospiraceae > Vicinibacter. Next base: position 8,431 of record JADJVN010000026.1, on the reverse strand, counting down.
TCTTCATCCAAGAGGTGAATCCAAAACAAACCCTATTTTCTCTCAGCAGAGAATTCAGAATGGACATAGACAAGATTATCTCCATCAATCCAGATCATCAAAAAGGACTGGTAAAAAATAAATTAATCAAACTTGAAATTCAAAAAGAAATCATAAGTCAAATTGATCCAAAACCTTTACAACGCAAAAAAATATATTACAGACCCAATGCAAAAGAAACCAGTTTTTCTCTCTTGATCGGAAAATTAAATCTAAACTGGGAACAATTAAAAAAATTAAATCCCCACCTCAATCAAAATAAGTCAACTGAAAATAAAGTGATTCTTGTAGGATGGCTGAACAAAGATCAAGATTCAGAACTCACATCAATAGATAGTATTCAAGCCACAGCACCAGAAAAATCCTTACTAGTAAGCAAATTTATTGAAGAAGAAAACTATAGATTTAATTCTAGCACACGAGGTCTAGGAATCTGGGAAAAATCATATCAAGATGATGGAAAATACTACGCACTCCATCGCACTGCAAAAATCAATTCGATCATCGAAATCACCAACCCTATCCGTGAGCGAAAAGTATACGCAAAAGTGGTAGGAAGAATCCCTAGACACTATCCAAAAAATTGCGAGGTCGTCATTGCAGGTGAAGTCGCAAAAGATCTAAGTATTGCAAATAAAAGATTCTTTACTCAGCTACGGTATTTGAGATAGAAGTGGAAAGTTGTAAGTAAAAAGTGGAAAGTGGAAAGTAGAAAGTAAAAAGTTGTTGATGCATGAATAGCCTTGACTTTTTAAGCTCACTTGAGTTATTATTCTGTTACAAAGATAATCGATATTAAATTCTACTGGAGTTTTTTTAAAACTCTATATGGGGGTTTTTAGAGTAATTTAAGACCATACTTCGGTAAACACCTTTCACTAATTCTTCGTATGTTCGTGCTTGATTAGTGCTGACTTATAAATCAAAAATTGAAATCCTGATAATCATAAAAATCCAAAAATCCTGTTCTGACAAATTTTTAGAATAATAGAGAGTGGTTAATGAAGAATGGACATAACATTAAATTGCTTGGGATTTTACTTTTTCATTATACTAATTTCGACTATCTTTGTGTTTGGACAGTCCACTTTATTAATAATATAAAAAAATCTCAAAAATCTTGTTGTGACAACTTTATTGACAAAAGAAAAAAGTGATTTGCGTAATGAAAAAAATATTATTATTCTGTATTTTATATTTACCTATAGAGCCTTTGTTTGGGCAAGCTTTCAATGATTTATTTGTTGGCAATTTTAAGTTTCTAAATCTGCTTCCAAATATAAAAGACAAAGAACAGGCTTTTTTGCAAGATAGTAATTTATTTCTAGATAAGAATTGGATGATTGTTTTAGATGATAATAATTCACAATCTTCAAAATTTATTCAAATTGATAAAGACTTAGTATTTGGAATCTCTACAGCACATAGTGTAAAAATTGAAGAAGGTTCGATTTATTTATATTTATTTAAGTATAATCAAGAGAAAAAAAGTATACATGAAGTTGATGTGCCAATTGCATTGATAAGAAATGGTGGAGCAACGTATGAAGGCAAGGTATATTCTATAGAAATGCTCAATGATCACTGTTTCCTATTTGTCATCAAAAAGTGGAATGGCTTCCAAGTTAAAATTGTTGATATTGTAAATGAAAAAATAGTTGTTTCATCACCAAAAACTTTAATCAAATGAAAAAATAATTACTAAATTTCCCCATTACACCCTCGAATGATTCCCCTCATCATAGATGGCACAATCAATTGATGAAAAGGTCTGACTGGCAAGAAATATAGGCGTCCAAACCAATTATTATAATTGACCACTGTAGATATGGTCAATTTTTTTAAATGAGGATCAGTTATATCATCTTGTTCTAAAAATAATGATACACGAAAATTTAGATGCTTGTCATCCTCACCCATGACGATCTCATTGTCTGTAATATTATAAAACTTAAAGAAGCCAATTTGCTCTCCTGGCAGGAACTTTACATTTTCCAATAAAGATTGCCTATCCTTGATTTCACCAGAAACTTTTAAACCAAAAATTTTGACGATGCGATTTCTCAATTGGAATAATTTGTCCACCCATTGGGGACCAGTTCCAAAAAACAGTTTGCATATTTCTTTTGGGCCTATTGACAGATTTTTGTCGTGAAAGGAATCTTGAAAACTATCGATATAATCATAGCTTTTCTCCTTGTAGTTTAATATTGATTGAAGAGGAAGATTTGTTTTTATTATAGCCATGAAAATATTCACTAAATCTAATGATCTCGTTTTGAATACCAACAATAAATGTTAACTCTAAGTTTTGTGATTGCCAAAATTAAATAAGTATGTTATTATACTTAAAACTTAATGTTCTATTCAATAAAATAATATGATCTAAGCTAAAATAAAAAATCTGAGTCAATCATCAGATCAACTCAGATTTCATATATTTTTTACAAACAGTTTAAAACTGATGAGTAGCTTTAGCACTAACATTGCTTTGATCAGTCAATACTGAATTCAAATTGATTTCGAATTTTTTTGTGCCAACAACTTTGATGATCAATTCACCTGATTCCATATCTATAGCAGTTTGAGATACTGGAGATATTTTTTGGATAATATAATCACCATAAGCAGAATTATTGGTTGAACCAAAAAAACTCTTTATTGGGTAAGTTCCAGCTGGTGATGAACTAGAATTCTGAAGAGTAAATGCAATTGTCTTTAATTCATTGCAGTCAGGACTTACTCCAGCCAATTGAAAAAGGTGGGTATAAACTCCAAAATCTTCTGTTAGCAAATATTGAGAAATAGTAAGATTGTGGGTTGCACCATTTATTGTAGCGCTGCCGGTAGTTGGTCCAAAATTATCGCAATCTTTTGTTTCATTTGTATCATTTGAATCAGATTTACTACAAGAAAAAGCAAAAATTAATAGACCTAAAAAGGCGAATTTTAAAATAGATTTTGAGAAAGTATTCATATAATAAATTTAAATTGTTTTATAGAATTATAAAGATAGATGTGTAATGTTCTGCACATGATCACATGCAAAATTCATGCCATACCTATTGACGAAATACTTATCCGATCTGCTCTTTCAAATCTTTGATAAAATCTTCAATAGATTCTGCACCTTGATCACCAGAGCCCTGTCGTCTTACCGAGATGTTTCCTTCTGCTGCTTCTTTTTCACCGACAATAAGCATGTATGGTATTTTCTTCAACTCTGTATCGCGGATCTTTTTTCCTATAGATTCTACTCTAGAATCAATGCTACCTCGCAAACCAGCTGAATGCAATTGTCTATTAACTTCATGAGCATAGTCAAGATATTTATCGCTCAGAGGCAATATTGCAAATTGCTCTGGTGTGAGCCATAGCGGAAATTTCCCTGCACAATGCTCAGTCAACACACCTATGAATCGCTCCATAGATCCAAACGGAGCGCGATGGATCATCACAGGTCTATGTTTTTGATTGTCAGAACCGATGTATTCCAATTCAAATCTCTCTGGCAAATTATAATCTACCTGAATCGTACCCAATTGCCAAGATCTGCCTAATGCATCTTTCACCATGAAGTCCAATTTCGGTCCATAGAATGCAGCTTCGCCCAACTCAGTAGTAGTCGCCAATCCTACTTCCTCCGTCGCTTCAATGATGGCTCTTTCTGCCTTTTCCCAGTTCTCATCCGAACCGATATATTTAGATTTATTCTCTGGATCTCGGAGACTAATTTGAGCTGTAAAATTGTCAAAGCCTAATTTTTTGATCACGTTCATAGTTAGATCTAATACTCCCAAAAATTCTGCTTTCACTTGATCTGGTGTACAGAAGAGATGCGCATCATCTTGTGTAAAACATCGCACTCGCGTCAATCCATGCAATTCTCCACTTTGCTCATATCGATACACTGTACCAAACTCTGCGATGCGCAATGGAAGTTCTTTATAGGATCGCGGCTTGTGTCCAAATATCTCACAATGGTGAGGACAGTTCATTGGCTTGAACATGAACTCCTCCCCTTCTCTTGGAGTCTTGATAGATTGAAATGAATCAGCACCATATTTCTCCCAATGTCCGCTGGTGACATAAAGATTTTTATGTCCAATATGTGGTGTAATCACCGGTGTATATCCGCGAGCTATTTGTTCTGCTTTCAAAAAATCTTCAAGACGCTGTCTCAAAGCAGTTCCCTTTGGCAACCAAATAGGAAGTCCTGCTCCTACTTTTTCTGAAAACATGAACAACTCCAACTCTTGTCCAAGCTTTCTATGATCTCGCTTCTTTGCTTCTTCCAATAATACCAAATACTCTTCAAGCTCTTTTGCTTTTGGAAATGTGATGGCATAAATTCTAGTCATTTGTTTTCTCGACTCATCACCTCTCCAATATGCTCCTGCTACATTGAGCAATTTTACAGCTTTGATAAATCCAGTGTTTGGAATGTGTGGGCCACGACATAAATCAGTAAAATTCCCTTGATTGTAAAATGTGATCTGACCATCTTGAAGATCTTGTAGCAATTCGATCTTATATTCATCATTTTTTTCTGTAAAATATTTTATCGCATCAGCTTTTGATACTTCGGTGCGCTTGTACTCATTGGATTGTCTCGCCAATTCAATGATCTTTTGTTCGATTTTTTGAAAATCATTTGCAGACAATATTTTATCACCTGTATCGATGTCGTAATAAAATCCATTCTCAATAGCTGGTCCAATACCAAACTTTGTTCCAGGATGAAGTGCTTCCAATGCCTCCGCCATAAGATGCGCCGATGAATGCCAAAATGTACTTTTTCCTTCTTTGTCATTCCATGTGAGCAACTGCACCGTAGAATCTTCTTGAATAGGTCTAGAAGCATCCACGACTATACCATTTACTTTAGCTCCCAACACATTGCGCGCCAAGCCTTCACTGATTGAACTGGCTATTTGCATAGAAGTAGTTCCCTTATCATACTCTGCAACACGCCCATCAGGAAAAGTGATTTTAATCTTCATATTCTGAATTTGAGTTGCAAAGTTAAGGAAAATCAAAGAATTTACATATATAATTTAATTTTAATATGTATTCTATTGCTTAATAAATGGAAGCGAGGTTGTTTTTTTTTAGGTATTAGCACCGTGCATGATAAAGTAAAACTTTGAACAAGTAAGAAATATTTATCCGTGATTTACTAAATTACATTCATTATCTTGTATGTTCAGACACACACAATTTCAAAGCAGGATAAAATGAGAAAATCTAATCCACTTACATCTCCACCTCTTCTCGATTCATATTTTGTGTTATCCTGTAATAATACTTTGCTTAAAATAAAACTTTCCAGTTTCCCAAGACTTCTCAGAGTGATCTGCTTATCAAAAATTTTGAATAATGATGTTATAATGATCTTCTCTGATTGAATTAATGATTTAATTTTTTCATATAAGGATGCTCTCTATTTTCAACAGATACAAATTCCCTTATTTCTCTTCATTGATATCCATCATGTCCATGAAAATGCTTGGGAAGCTGCATTTTAGACTGTCCATTGGACCATTAAAAATTTCAAGAATTGTTTCAGTCTTAAGTGTGGGTCTGACAGAACTTCTGTAGGCTTCATTATTTACACTTGTTTGATCAATTGCGTCTATTTGATTAGATTGATCTGGATGCAAGTCCTTGCTTTTACTATAGAATAACTTTCTTAATTCAGATTGATCCAGCTTGTATTGACATGGAATATTGTAATAATTGTAATAACTCAGCATCAATGGATCGAATTAATTAAAACCAGGTTTCTTCAGATGTCCATCCCATCTGCACATAACATTAACGCTATAAGTAAAGAACCCCACCAAAGGTTGCCTTTTCTATTATTTTATCAGTCAATTTTCTTACCTGAAACAACTTCTTGCAATGAGAAACATCACATAACCACCATCAAGAGTAGGAACAGGCACAACTCTGCATCAAACCCAAGATTAGATAACACGCCGTCATTCCTCCAGAATGATTCCTTAGTCCCAAACTTTTTCAAACATATTAGCCTATAAGCAAAACCTCCCAGCGAATCTTAGCCTTCACTTTTCCTGGAAAACATCTGTCTAATACTTTTGACATAATCGTCAGCACGTCCTATCCTTGTGCAATCCCTAATGGAAAAGATTCAAAAACCCATATTTAATTGACTGTACTTTATAATAATCTGTAAAATGGTTTCGTATTTAAAACCTATTTGCCCTTTTTCGTTAGGTGGTGGACTTAGTATTCAATGTATCGATGCCCCTTAGAATACTTAAATTTATAGGTGCTCTTTTATTTTGCAAATTTGCTAAAACTTCATGCATAAATTTAGCTGATGATCCATCGATACTTAGGAAGCTTGTCTCCTGCTTTCAATCCCGCTTTGTCCGCACCATTTCCGGTTCAACACTAGCTACTTGCAGGAACCGGGAATTTCCATAACTTACATTCTTTATTCTCTGGTTTGGTCAGGGCTTGATATGGCTTTGATCTATGACAGTTCCCCTGCATTTGACCATTACTTCATCTACTGTAACTGTATCTACATTATCCAAAACCATTGTTTTGACCAATTTACCTCGATCGAATCTATCAAAATTGGTACTCCCAAGTTTACAATCTTATTCTCCGTCTTGAAATCCCACTTACTTGGCAAGACTATCAGTAACGATGCCATATTTTTAACTCAGTAGGAATGTGTATTCTCGCCAATACTCATGTGCATGTGAGTGCGGAACAATAAAAAAACTTCTAATGTGGGGAAATTCTTACCGTCACGCCTCCTAACATAATTATCAATCTCGCCAAGCTGGCTTTGATCTGAATTCATAGGGCTTAGGTTCAGAATTCAACTGTTCGGTGTCAAACCCTAAGTCTACCATTCCAGAAATTTTCACATAGCCTCCTAGTGGTAGCCAGCCTATTCCCCATTCTGTGTCCCCAATTTTCTTTTCAAATAAGGAAACCAAGGATTAAAAACAAATAAAATTTTCAACTCTAGTCTGAAACCAAAACGAGCAGGCAAAATGCCCAAATTCATGCAATACTACTAAATATATTTTGCTTAGGATATAAATTGACTAATCATTATAAAAGAATTTCCATGCTAATAAAATCTACGGTCTTTTAACGATTAACCCAAAATTAGTTCAATACTCCTGAAAATAGTGCACAAAGATAGACCAAGAGTCCTTAAAATATAATAAACCCATATATTTCACTCATTGTTATATATCCTATCTATGCCAAAAAGATTCATTTCAGGGAGTTAAAATTAATGATACCAAATTCGGTCCTCAATGGCCCAGACCATCACCATTGTAGTTGTGCCACAAGACATAAAATCGCTGATCAAATTTTAGTAAGTGACTTTGATGGGAAAGGACGTACATTGCTAATATACAAGAATTGGGCGCTGATTCTACATTCCTAAAATGTAGAATCAATTCCATTCAACTGAAGGAAAAGTCCAAAATAAGCATTGCGATAAGCCCAACACAACAGATGGATAGATTTGAGTGGTTTGTAGAAAAGGGCTGTGGAATGTGGGGTGAGTGAAATCATTCCAATCCAATGCGAAGAATGGAAAAACACGTGAGAATTAAAAAAAAAGAGCGATTGGAGAAAATTATATTGAAAGTGAAAGCAATAATCGCCAGGCAACCAACGATATGCCATGATTTGATGCCATTTCAAAAACTCATCAATCAGTCTGATATTTCTCAAAGGTTTATTTGTTAATGTGAAAATAATTATGTTGGGAATTTCTGGGGTGTCACATACAATCCAAATGAAGATGTGCTCGTTTTAATTCGGCTCAGCAGGAGATTTTACAAAAATGAAATAAACTTATCGAAGGAAAATCATTTCTAAGTGTTGATCTTGGCAACTTTCGACTGCGAACTGAAACAGCTGGAATCGTTGCTTCTTCTGATACTTCGTAACAAAAAAAGACCATTATCGGAAAAGGAATGCTAGTTTTAGTGCTCTAATATCTACTTGCATTAGTTTTAATGCTTTCAGTACTGCTGGCACGCTCCTCTTAAGATTGCATTGCTCAAATATGGCGGAGGTGGGAGATTGGTATATGAATTTGCCATTTCATTGACCAATCCTATCTGATTCGTCAACAAAGAAAAATGAATATAAGGGTGGATCCGGGTGCCACAATTGGGTTGAGGTAGGTAGTGCAGATATATTTAATTTTCCATTTGTTCATGCTGGACTGGACATGGCAATGTCGTTTTCAGAACTTCTGAAGCACAAAATCTCAGGCTGTAACTTCTCTCAGGTGGATTTTTACATATCGACGATAATTATGGGATGGATCCATTTGTACGACCAAGTATGAAGTGGTTTTCTTGAATTAGACTTTATTGAA
>JADJVN010000025.1 GCA_016710585.1 Saprospiraceae bacterium | reverse complement strand
TCGCTGGATCGTGATCATCTTGATCTGCACGTTGATCGCATCATCTACTGGTGTGCCATCATTATCCACTACTGCATCTGGAGTACTATCGATATCTACTCTGGTATTTGTCGTATCTGTTGCTGGCGATTTCGCAATATTTGGATATGATGCACTTGTTCCTTGCATTTGCCAATACTTCTCTAACTCCTGGATTGTGTTATTGCGCTATCGCCCGGCATGACTACATTCGTAATCGTTTGCGTCAGCTTTATTTATACCATCAAATGTCCATCCATATGCCGATATACATAAAAATCCACTTGGGATATAATCTGTAATCACTACATTGTCTGCTGGAATGATTTGATTGAAAACTGCAATTCTAAAATCAACTTCTTGTCCATATGTGTGTATGGTCCCGCAGTCGCAACTGTCTTGCGCAAGTGCTCAGTCAAAATGCTCGCCTGCTGGATCGTGATCATCTTGACTTCCCTGCCTGTATCTGTGATGCTTGTTATATTATCATCACTCGTTTGATTTGGATAAATCGCATTTTCATTTGTTCCATTGCTTCCTGCATCACTATCTACATCATCTCTTGCTCCTTTCCTGTAAGATCTTGTGCTGATGCAATTTTGCCTGTAGCGCGATCCATGTGCGATTCGTTGCTGGTAAATCCTGGCTGCTTGGAAGGTTAAATCTAAATTCAACACTACACTGTCTCCTTGCTACTAATGGACCACAATTTAAGTTGTGATCAGCCAGGGACCGCCTGCTCCATCCATTGTTCGGTGCGAATGCATATCCGTCTGGGATGTAATAATTCACTACAATATTTTGTGCGTTGATTTTCCTTGATTGAACACTACGATTCGATATTGAGTGTGTTTGTCCGTGTATAAGGACTTGCTGTAGTCAATGTTTTCTCAATGCAAGATCGAAGATCTCGATTGTCGCTGGATCGTGATCGTCTTGATCAGCGGGATTATTGATCGCATCATCTACTGGTGTGCCATCATTATCCACCATTGCATCTGGAGTACTATCGATATCTACTCTTGGTGTATTGTGTCGTATCTGTTGCTGAGTGATTTCTGCAATATTTGTATAAGATGCACTGTTCGCATTTGGTAAAACTTTCAATTTGATCGTAAGTATTGCGCCTTTACCTGGCATGACCACATTTGTAATCGTTTGCGTCGCTTTATTCACGCCATCAAATGTCCAACCATATGCTGATACATATTCAAATCCGCCGGGATATAATCTGTAATCAATACATTGTCTCTGAACACTGTTCTTTTTGAAAAGTCAAACTCTAAAATTAACTTCTTGTCCATATGTGTATGGTCCGCAGTGGCTACTGTCTTGCGCATGCCAAGTCAAAGATGCTCGGCCCTGCTGGATCGTGATCGTCTTGACTTCCTATACCTGTATCTGTGATGCTTGTTATATTATCATCTCCAGTTTGATTTGGATAAATCGCATTTTCATTTGTTCCATTGCTTCCTGCATCACTGTCCACATCGTCTCTTGTCGTTCCTGTAAGATCTTGTGCTGATGCAATCTCACTATAGTTAATCCATGTGCGATTTGTCGCTGCTAAGCTTGGTGCTTGGAAGGTTAAATCTAAATTCAACACGACACTATCTCCTGCTGCTAATGGACCTGCTATCGTTGTCGTGATCAAGCTAGGACCGCCTGTCCATCCATTGTTCGGCGCGAATGTATATCCATCTGGTATGTAATCATTCACTACAATATATTGTGCAGTGACATTTCCTCGATTAACACTACAATTCGATATTGATGTGTTTGTCCGTATGTGTATTGGACTTGCTGTAGTTATGTTTTTCTCAACGCAAGATCTAGATCTCCATCATCGCTGGATCGTGATCGTCTTCGTCGATCAAACCATTATCATTAATTTGATTATCTGTACTTGTATTTTTGAACTCCTCCTGCATCATTCCCATTGGTAGCATCTGGATCACTATCGATATCATTTACTGGATTGTTTTTTTCATCTACTGCTCCTGTGATCTCTGCATAATTTGTATGCTGTAGATGATGATTGGTTAGCATTGATGATCAATCGTATCTCTACATCGATGCTATCACCAGCTTGTAAATACCACTCAATGTCGTTGTCGCTTTGTTCACTCCATCAAATGTCCGTGTTGGATTATTACTTGCCGCATATGTAAACCACTTGGGATATAATCTACAAGCTGTATATTTGTCCAGGAATTTGTCCTTGATTATACACTCGAATTCGGAATGGGAACTTCTTGTCCATAAGAGTATGGACCTGCTACATCAACTATTTTCTTCAATGCCAAAAATCAAATTGATCTATATTGATTTGAGCTGGATCGTGATCATCTTCATCACCTCCTGTCATTCCATTTTGATCGATTACATCATCATCAAATAAATCATCAGTCTCTCCTGATTGATTAAAATTCGTAGCATCTGGATTGCTATCTACATCCGACAATCCTAATGCGTTTGTCGCTGCACTGATCTCTGCCCAGTTGCGTATTGTGCTCAATGTATAATCTAAATTGATCGTAAATGTGATTGTTCTTACCATTGAATCTCCTTTTGCAAGGAATGGTATTGGCGTCACTAATGTAGCTGGATTGCCTATCCATGTTGGATCATTTAATGTCAATCCTGTTGGAATGTAATCTGAAACATTAATATTCGTCGCATCAATTGTTCCTTGATTATATATCGTCATCGCAAATGTAACTTGTCCTCCAGGTCTCAATGATCCTGTAGTTTGCAATGTTTTCTTTAATGCAAGATCAAATGTTTGCGCTACTGGAATCTGTGCAGGATCGTGATCATCTTCATCGCCTCCTGACATACCATTCTGATTGATTACATCATCATCCAATAAATCATCAGTCTCTCCTGTTTGATTGAAGTTCGTTGCATCTCCATCACTGTCAATGTCAGGATTATTCAAAGCATTTGTTCCACTGTTATCTCTGACCAGTTGCGAATAATTGTATCTTGGAAATTGTCATCGATTGTAAATGTAATGCTCTTTGACACGCTATCTCCAGCTGCAATACTTGCTATCGGACTCATTAATCTTGTAGTGCCTCAGGCACTGCTGTCCAATGTTGTTCCTGGATTAACCAATGTCATTCTTCTTTTCTGAACATAAATTACGGCGAACATTGACATTCGTCGTATCAGTGACACCAGATTCAAAATTACAATATCAAAACTTACTGTACTGCCTTGAGTAAATGGACCGACAGATGAAGGACTTAATTTTTTCTTCAATGCTAAATCAAATATATGCGCTACTGCAATTTCTTGCGGATCGTGATCATCTTCATCCCCTCCTGTCATTCCATTTTGATCTATCACATTGTCATCTAACTAAATCATTTGTTTCTCCTGTTTGATTGAAATTGGTTCCATCAGGATTACTATCAACATCTGATAATCCTGGTGCGTTTGTTTACTACTTATCTCTGACCAGTTACGCAAACTAGATTTAACTTGGCATCACTAACAATTAAATCAATAGTGATGATTGCACTTGTTCTGCGATTCGTTGAATTGCAGTCACTAGGGGTGTCGAATTTGAAATCGGATTTGTCCAAATTATTCCTGGAGAAAATAAGATCATCCCATTTGGGATATAGTCTGTAATATTTACATTTGTGTGCATCAAGTGTTCCTTGTTAAATATTTCGATTTTAAATTTAACTGATCTCCTGTATTAAATGGACCTATTGAACTAGGGTCTAAAGTTTTTGTCAATGCTAAATCAAATATTTGACTACTGCAATTTCAGCTAGATCGTGATCATCTTCATCACCTCCTGTCATTCCATTTTGATTGATTACATCATCATCCAAAAGATCATTAGTTTCCCCAGATTGATTGAAATTTGTTCCATCTGGATTACTATCTACATCTGCTAATCCAATTGCATTTGTTGCACTACTGATCTCAGACCAGTTGCGAATGCTTGAACCTTGGAAGCTAGAATTGATCGTGAAAGTAATTGTTCTTATCATGCTATCTCCTGAAGCAAGTGATGCTATTGGAGAAACCAATGTTGTCGTACCTGATGAAACTACTGTCCATGTTACTCCAGGATTACTTAATGTCAATCCTACTGGAACATAATCTGTAATGTTGATATTGGTCGCATCGATCGTACCTTGATTATATATTTTTATATCAAAACTTACAACATCTCCTTGAACAAATGGACCAGGAGTGGCTGTACTTAATGTCTTTTTTAATGCTAAGTCAAATGTTTGTTGGACCAAAATTTTTGCTGGATCATGATCATCTTCATCTCCACCAGTCATACCATTTTGATTGATTACATTATCATCATTCAAATCATTTGTCTCTCCAGATTGGTTGAAGTTGGTTCCATCTGATCGCTATCGACATCTGGCTGACCTAAAGCATTAGAAGCTGCACTAATCTCAGACCAGTTAATTATAGCTGTATCTTGAAAATTTGAATTAATTGTAAACGTTATAGTTTGAACAACACTGTCTCCTGCTGCAATCGATGCGATAGGACTGACCAAGCTGGTATTTCCCCCAGAAACAGCTGTCCAGATTACTCCTGGATTAACTAAAGTCAATCCTGTTGGGACATAATCTGTAACATTCACATTTGTGGCATCAATTGTACCTTGATTATATATTTTGATATCAAAACTTACTTGGTCTCCTGCATTGAAAGGACCAGGTGTCGAAGAACTCAATGTCTTTTTAAGCGCTAGATCAAAAAAATCTGCATTTGTGAAACCAAAATCAATATTGTGATTATTCTGACCTGCCAAATTGGTAGTTATAGTATCTTCTGCATTTACTCCTGCATTCATACCATCAGAATCCCTAATATCTGCTAGAGTATTTATCACACCATTGTCAGCATCAACTTGAGTTAATATTAAATCAGTCAATGACGTTTGTTGACTAGTTCCAGAGCTATTTGGAATTCGGACAATATAGGTCATTCCTTCAGTAAGCTGAGTGATATTGTACCTAGCTGAAGATGTTGAAGTTCCAGCTGCATTACTAAAATAATAATTTCCAGATGAATTAGTTACTGCAGTAGCTATGACATTTCCATCTTTTATTAATTGAACAGTCACACCCGCTATAGCACTTTCATTTGGATCTTGAATTCCATCTTTATCACTATCGAACCATACACGATTTCCGATTTCAATCGGTGCAGGATTACACAATAATTCTAGGTCACCAAGTCCAGCAGCCTTTCCAAATGTGTTGACACCATTATTTGCAACCAATCTATATCCATTGATTTGAGAACCTGAAATACTACTATATCTTTGTACTCCCTTGTGTTTGAAAACCATTAGGACCAATAGGATCATAAGTGACATTTATCACTTGGTCTGTACCGGGATAGACTATAGCACTACCTAAAGACACTTCCTCGTGCCCTACACTTGTCCCATCATTTGTAAAATAATCGCCCCAAAAAAATTCTCCAGTATTACTTGGTCCATCCACATTACTTTGACCTGCAAGAGGCGCAGGATCATTAGTCGGACAAGTCGCATCACCTTCAATAACATAAGAACCAGAAACATAACATGCCTTCACAATATCTCCAGCTGCTAGACCTTCTTCTAAATCCGTTCCAGTATAATCCAAAATTCTGGGATAATTTCGATAACCTACCATGTGAGCATGTCGATCTTGAAAAGTTAATATCATATCATCGTTTGGAGCGAATTCTATATTAGCTAAAATAGGTTCTGGGTATTTAAAATTTTGAAAAAGAAAATTTGGATTCCATACACTTGACCATGGCTTCCATCTTGCACCACCATTTCCTCCTACAGACTCTCTTGTATAATTTAAAGGAAAAGTCAAAGCTATTGTATAACCTCCAGCAATATTTGTCGGATCATATTTCAACACAAAAGCTGTTTGATCAGTACTAAATAAAACGCCGCCATTTTCTCCAGTACAAACTCCGCCTACATATAAAGCACCTTTATAACTTTTTATTCCAAAAATTCTAAAAACACCATTAGTACAAGATGGCAATCCTGTCAATATGTATTGATTCACTGCACCAGGCAATGTCGCGCCACTCACATCAACTGAAATTAAAGCGGTTTGAAATAAATTTGCAATCCATAAAGTTTTTCCATCTTCACTGATTTCTGCATCTCCAAAAGATGTTTTACCTACTTTGTCAAATGCATCAAAATCTATATTTGGTGCGTTGGTTGCTCCTAACTCATAGTTTGGTCCTCCAGTTCTTTGTACAGTTCCAAGATCTATGGCAGGTCCACCATTAGTTGGTATTACACCTTGCAAATTAAAAGATGTGAGCACTGGAGATGCTGGGTTAGTAATATTTGCAACATAAACTCCACCTTCATTCAAAGGTCCAAAACCTGAATGTCGCTTGGTAAACGCAGTGTAAAATACTCTTTCTGTGATCGCTGATAAGTATTCCCCCAGACTGAACCAATCTGGCTAAATCGCGCAACAAGATCTGGATTTGGAGCACTGCCTCCTAATGCTATTGGAATGCCAACATTTGCATAATCAAATTGGATACCTGCATTGGATGCATTCGCTGAAGACAATCCGTTATAAAAAATATTTGTTGCCAGATCAGGTGATGCTTGACAATAATTCCCAGGATAATTTATTCCAAAATTTGCACTTGTTGTTGCAGCAGTATAAAACTGAACATTGGAATTATTACCAGAACCAAATGCCGCTGGATAATCTGTAGAATCATGAGCTGAAAACTCAATCTTCTAAAGGCAGATTCAATCCTGTGAAATTATAGGCCCCACTAGAATTGGTCAGCATAGATCCCACTGCAGCACCAGTTGAGTCAAACGCAGTAATTGTGACATTGGCAACGAAAGGTTCGTTGTATGATGTGGTATTATCTTTTACTCCATTTGCATTAAAATCTCTGAAAACATATCCAGAAACTTGTGCTTGCAAATTGTCTTGAGAAAAAAAAGCAATCAACATGATGACTAGCAAGAATTTGGTTCTTGACATAGCTCTTGTATAATTGTCAGAAAAATGATAATTACTCTGAATCATTTGAGCAGAAAATTTAAATACATATTTTTTCTTCAAAAAATAATGACTCAAAAAATTAATAGTAAACAAAATTTTTTTAAAAGCAAATCGATAATAGCCTTTACATAAATCCAGATGTGGATTTCTAAAAAAATTTAAATTTGCATTCCATTCCATATAATAAATATTTAAACTTGACGATACAATAGAAATTTTTGAATGGAAATAATATTACTGTTTTATGAATTAGAAATTCAAAACAAGATCATTCTGAACTCAAATTCAAATTGGCAATCCTTTGAAATAAATAAAATAATCACAGGATTCCACTCAAAAAAATCTGGAAAAAGAGGTGTATTACGATTTAAACTATAAATACAAATACCAATTCATACTGTCTTTGTAAGGCCAAAAGGTATTTTGCCACAAAATGAAAAAAAATAGGGTTTTATCTAAAAATACTCTAATCTTTTTGTGGAGTTCAAAAGATCAAAATTTAAGATCTCATCTAAACAAAATCTATAATTATTAATAATTAATCCAAATTAGCTAAATTTAATACCAAATAGGCAAATTAAATTACTAAATTTAACCAATTTTCTCAAAAAATGGGGCAAACAAGCGGTTAAAACTGGATTATTCACAGTGCCAATTCTATTGTCAATCGCATTAAAATATAATGTTGTATCTTTAAACAAATTATAAAAACAACACTAGAAATGCATGTAATATTTGATACCCTGATTGATAGTTTTATAGAAAACAAAATAGGCATAGCGCAACATTTTTTAAGTGAATCACTAGCACTTCATCTGAAAGAAAATTTGGTATTTCTATATCGGGACAGCCAACTAAAATCGGCTGGAACTGGTGAACATACAGTTTTAAAAATAAACAATTTATCAAGAGGAGATAAAATCCATTGGCTCGATCGAAAGAATAATAATATTCAGAAAATACATTTTTCGATCTTATGGATGACTTTGTGTTATACCTTAATACAAACTATTATACTGGCATTAAGAGTTATGAATTTCATTATACGCTATATGAAAAAGGAAGTTTTTATATAAAACATCTGGATCAATTTCGTCACAATGATTCTAGAAAATATTCCATGATTTTTTATTTGAACTTGGATTGGGTGGCAGCAGATGGTGGTGAATTATGTATTCATTTCAGCAATAAGAAGATCAACATATCTCCCAATAGTGGCAAGACCGTTTTCTTTCAAAGCAATGAATTGGAACACGAAGTTTTGTTGACTAATAAAGCGCGAATGAGTATTACGGGGTGGTTGAAGGGATGAGATTGGATGTCTATTTTTTATCAAACTTCATTCATGGCAAAGCCATAATGTCACTTCGACGTAGGAATATCCTATGCCAAGCATATGGTCAACTATTGAATATTACGTTCTTCTTTTTTAGTTAACTTTGATTCTAATTCTGCAAGTCTTTTATTAAATATCATTTTTTGATCATCTTCAGATCTTTCATTTTGGTGAGATTTATTATGTATAAATTCTTTATATAATTTAGTATTTTCTGGATGACTTAAAAGTTAGTATATCTATATCTTCTTCGAAATTTCATCACCTAAGTAATCCGTTAATATCCTTTTAAATAAATTTCTTTCAGCTATAAAATGTTCATGATCATTTACAACATTTCCATTTTATCAATAAATTCACCTTTTCATTTTGATTGCCTTTCCCTGTTTTAGCATGTATAAATTCATGCACGAAGTTTGTTAATAAGAAAATTTCAGAAGGTTCTTCTATATATGTGGTATGATTGCCCTTAAGCGTTTTCTTTTCAAGTGTGCTTTTTTCAAGTGTAATTGTAACTTTATTCTTACTAAAAGTGGTTACTCCTGCTTTATTATCTTTATTATTATCTATCTTCCCAACTTTAATTGACAAATTCATGCTTTTGTCATTATTCATGTTGGAATAAAGTTCTTTATATGTACCACTTTTATTTAATAGATTTTGATGTATATCTGAATATTCCTTAATTTTTAGAAATTCAGGAGTTAATGTAACTTTCAAACCATCTGGATCAACAAAAATTAATGGATTATCACCACCAAAAACATAAGGGCTTTCTTCTATAAAATTAATTGTAAGAGGGTCAACAGCCGTCCATCTGCCCAATCTTGGATCATATTGCCTAAACTCTGTATTATATTCGTAACCTTTTCCTTTGATTTCATTATCCATTTCCATTCCTTGAAACCCGTAGCGATATTTAGTATCAGAAAATGTCCTTCCTGTCATTTCCATACCAAAAGCATAGTAGTCAGTTGCTGCGACAATGCCATGGGGTTTAGACCCTGAAACTAATGCCTAGAATATTGCCAAGATGATCTATAAGCTCATACTTTTCTTCGATTGGAATTGAGAAAGTGTATTCGCAGCGTCTGCTTCAAATACTCCTATTCTCTGTGCGCCATAGATCGGCTTTGGTCCCAAGTAAATGTATTATTTTGTTTACTGTATATTGACATTGGATTGCCTGAGGCATCTAGTACATAGAAGGTGTTAGTGCTGTCAGAATCAGTGTAATAGGATTTCTGGATCCTTCTTCCCATTGCATCATAATGATAACGAATCGTAGCACCATTGTCTTCGTAATTGATTTTATCTTGCCATTAGCATACCAGTTAATATATTGGATTTGCTCTGCTATATCTTTTGAGAGATTTCCATCTAGATCGTATTGATAATTATTCTGTGACTGATCATCTATATCTATCGAATAGCGCTTAGAAGATACAGCATCACTTACATAATTGAGCTTATTATTATTGTCACCATAATGATAGTTGAGGCTGTCCATGCCATAACTTCCATTTTTGAATGCAGCGTTGCGATTGAGCTGTAAGATATTCCCATTGGGATCGTATGATAAGGACATAGCATAAGCAGCATCTTGATAGTATTGAGGCTTGCAGTCTTAAGCCTCTGGAGTTGATCATATTGATATCGATATCGACTTACAGCATTGAGATTAGCATCAAAAAACCTTAGTCCTTTATTTAGATAAGTAATTCCTGCAATATTACCGTTATAAAGGGCATCAGACGGCGCTGTATTTAGTTGGAGTGGATTAGTGATAGTTCGAATCGGAATATAATCGCGGGAGTAGTAGGATATTGATTGACCCACTGTGCGAAGTTGATTGCTTGTATCTCTGAGGTTGATCCCTTTGAGCCAGCCTTGCAGAGTATAGGCGTATTCTCTCATCTGAACTATACTGTCGCGATCGCCAATATTTTCTCGCGCTAGTGGACCGTGTTTATAATACTTATCCTACATCCTGTTTCCAAGAGCGGCCATCCAAAGACGTCATCACCTTAGATAATCTGTTGTCAGCATCATATTGATATCGATGATAGAATGCATCCCATTGCCCTTCTTGATAGCTCACTTGATTAACTTTTGCACTGATCAAGTCATAATCATAACTTACCGTTTTAAATCTGTGGGCAGACCCTCTACTGCTATGATCTTGTATGAGATGTGCCACATATCCATGAATATCATAGACATAATGAGTGGCATTGTCATAGTGAGGAGAAGTATTTGTCTCTCTATAAACTATGGAACTAACTCTTCCTCTACTATTGGAATGCAACAAATGTCGATCTACATATTGACTTAAGCTATCTTGAATGAAATAAGGGTAAGAATCATAGTAGGTAGTCACAACTTCTTTTTTGTTAGGAAGATTGGCTAATTTGACATTTCGACTATTGAATCCAGCAAGTGGACTTTGTATCAATTGCACCTTAAGAGTTGGACTCAGCTTCACTACACCTGTTTCTGAGACACGATTCAGTGCATCATAAATCAAGTAGCTGTATTCATCATATTGCCTTTGCTTTGCCTTTTGACTAAGCCATACTCTCCCCAATGGATCATAATAATTTATTTGCTTATTTGCATCAGGGCTATTTGATTCTATTAGTTGATTTAAACTATTGTAAAGATAGGTACTTGCCATTTTATGGAAAGGGACTATATTATTCCCTCCATTTATTCTTGCATTATTCACGGCAAGAGCCTCTGTTTTACTAAGTGGATGTACCCCTTTCGGTGGTATGGTTTTAATTAGATTTCCAACTTGATCATAATAATACAAGGTAACTGCATATAATTTATCCTGATAGACTACATCTAACTTATCTTTAACTTTACTGCAATGTGCTATCATGGCACGTGTCAAACTATCGCGCAGATAATTTGAATAATTTTGAATTAAATAAGATTCATTGTTAGCTTGAATAGAAGCATCTTGTTCCTCACAATTGAATTGATACTCATAGTCACCAGGGATAAAAGGACAGCAAGCATTGCAATCTGATTTGCTAATTACAATATCACTCAATGCCCAATTGATTATGGCAAGTTTATCATAACTTGGATATTTGTGATTATTTTTTCGAACAATATATTTTTTAAAATTATAGGTTTCAGGAATCAATAAAACAATGGAGATCCGATAAAACGAAATAGAGTCAACTGAAATGGGCAATGAAAATTTATCTTGAAAACCTGAGGGCACACGATAATATTTATTCAGTACAGTATCCCCTTTAAGATTTTCGAGACAAATCCTTATCAAGGATTTTGACTCTTTCATTAAGCTCATTGGATCCAATTTCTCAACGATCTGTTGCCTATTTGAATATAGGAGTTCGGAATTTGGATCCAAAGGATTCTTCCGACGTTCTAGTATACCTTCTTGAACTAATCTAAACGAGAATGTATAAGTATCTTTATATGAAGAATGAAAAGTTTGTGACCAAAGTACGTAAGGAGTGCTATGCTGTGTGTTTTGTTCAGTGCCTAAACCAAATCCTGGATCTAGTGCAACTATACCTTGAACATTTTTGATATCAATTGTATCTCTTATTATTTTGGCATCGATTAAATCTTGTCTTTGCTCTTCAGTCAAAGTTCCTAATCTACCATCATCTAATACAAAGTCTTTAGCAAGATTTGGGCATGTTTTTGATGTAAATGGATTGCTATCGGTGAGCGAACCGCAATTTGACGTTATTATCACAGTATCAAGTTTGCCTTTAGAATCTTGAAATATAAGAACTATTTTATTCTCATCAAAATCTTTGGAACAATAAGGAAGAATCTTAAATAACTTCCAGCCTTTAATATCTTTTAATGTATTATCTACTAAATATAAGCCACATGTAGTATCACCATTAACTATAAATTTATTTTTAGAAAACACAAGTGTCTCTACATCAATAAAATTTTGCAAGAATCCATGATTTGGATTTAGGTTAATTGGATTAAAACCAGTTTGTTTATTGTAAATTAATATTTCATTATTACTTTCTGTTTGAATTACGTATTCAACTATTTTGCCCAGATCAATCCCAGATTGATTTAAAAGACACACAGTATTGAGATTAGGACAATTTTTCAAATCGAAACAAGAAATGCCGTTTAAAAACATAGCGCTTATTTTCAAGGTCTGTTGCTATTACAAAAGTATTACTAGAGGCACTTGGTAAATATTCCAGACATGAAAACGACTTAATTTTTGACCAAGGGATTTTTTCACCATTTAACTCAATCGAGCATATCGTCTTAGCGCAGAACTCAATAAGGATTTTAAGTTTGTCATTTTGAGTTTGTATTGAGTAATTAAATCCTATTGCATCACCATTACATTCATTTTGAATATTAAATTCATTTCTTATGGTTTGAGGCATATTGAAAAGCGGTTTCACATTTTCAGGTCCAATATTATAACTCAAACCATTTAACAGAGCTTCTAGCCCCGAAACTAAAGGACACTTGCCACATTCAATTTTCATCTTTGCTAAAAGAAAATCTGATAGCTTTTCATTCAGAGGATCTAATCCTACAAGATCGTTATTTTGCAAGAATCGCTTTGTCTTATTAGAGAAAGCGACTTCGTGGCAATATTGATTACTATTTGGAACTATTGCATCTATTTCCTGAATCCAGTTATCTACATACTCGAAAAATCCTGTACTCTCAAATAATTTATGGATCTCGCTTCCGATACATGTATTTTGAGGGCAATCATGTTTAATTAAATAATTAATCTGTAAGTTTTTTATTGTATCGTTGACGACCCCTAAAAACAAACCTTTTAATAATGCCCACATTTTATCATTAGCTTCATCATAGTCATGTCTTATAAGTCCTTTTTTGGGAGAAGAACTAAAGCAAAGCTTTTGACCATCGATAGTTACATAAAGATTACTACATATTACCGCGCTATATATCAATTGATAAGCTGAAGTGTCGTTCCTATAATTTAGTAACTTATTTTCCAAAAAATTTAAAGACTGTGGTAAATTAAGGATGTATACCCCATCTTTTAGAGCTAATAGGCTTGCATCAATTGCATGTTGGAAAGTGAGTACCTTATTTAATTTATTCTCCATTTTTTTTAAATCCTTGAAAAAGGATTTATTTTCAATCATTGATCTCAAATAGCAAAACTCAGGATGATATGGCAATAATTGATAAGCCCAATGAGTCTGCCATACATTAATAAAAGTCTGTCTATCGGTAATAAACATTGGATTGATGGATCGAATCTGATTAATCTCCTGTTTATAGGCCATATTATCCTCAATGTCACCAAAATTCAAATAAGATCCATCTTCTAAGGATGCAATAGGAATCATTGCAGGGGATCCATCTAAGTTCTTATAATATGATGTTCCAATAATTTTACCAGAAAGAGAGTCCCAATCTAAAGGCTTATTATAAACATTTACAATTCCTCCTCTTTCAGCCAAATCTACATCAATAGTCAAAGACTCTGTCACCGCATGGCAATGAGGTTTGTACAAGGCATGAAACTGTGTAGATTGATCTCTTCTAAAAATAGATAATGCACAATCATAGTTCTGTGGCTCTGATAATTCAGAAATGTCTAACCAATCATATGTTGCATATTGCCCTCCTGGACTCAAGTCTAATGACATGAGATTTATTGCAGCTTCTACTGGATTTGTTTCCTTAGAAAATGTGCCTCACAATCATTCTTACAAAGAGGACAATCCGTACTAACATCAGAATTTTTTTCCTCAAATGCTCCAGAATTACGTAAACAGACTATTTGCTTTTTAACCAAACTGTCAACTATAGAATTGACAGTATCTCTATTAATACTTAAAGTTCGCGATAAAGTATATTTGCCAACATTTAACACTACGGTAGTATCTGCAATAAAACCAAAATTCATGCAAACTGCAGTCCGATTGGTAATCCACTTTTTACTCCATAATTTAATTCCACTATCATCTTTTAAATCTATCGTCAAATTATAGACACATTCGTTGCATGACAATTCACATCCTGCAAACATGAATGAAAGGCTATCTAACTTATAAGACAAACGATAAGCAGTATTTGGGCTTGTTACGATAATGTCTTTAGATTCCACCAAATTTCCATCCTGAAAATTTCGATTAGTTAATACTTGAGATTCTATAATATCATTTAACGCAAAATGCGTAGAATCTAAAGCAATTAACTGATTTGGTGATTCACCTTTCATTCCACTATAGACTGTCTTGCCTGCCAAATTAGTAACAGTGACATGGATTTGACCATTACCATCTATCATCATTTGGCGTTGATAGTGTTCAGAGTAACCTATATCATTCCCAAACAATCTATCTAATTCCAACTGTGGAGGACTGTCATAAAAATATTTAGCCTCATGCCCATTTCCAATTTGAAAAATACTATCGACACCACCTTGTCTTGAAATTCTACCTGTAGCATCTTTTGTAAATTCAGTTTCAGAAAAAACATATCCTCTAGCATTGGGAAGTATTGAATCTATAGATTGATTTGAAGGATTGCTAGAACTAAAATACTTTGCAAGTCCAACCTCTACTTTCATTGGCCCAGCTGCCTTATTTGAAATTTCAAAATCTTTACTACTATAAATATTTCCAGAAGAATTTCTTGCTAGACCAGCCTTAAATCCAATATCAAAATTCAAGTATTTGTTATTATTATTAAACAATGGTGTTGGTATAGTAATCAAAGCTTTCCTTCCAGCAGAATCATAAAAGCTTTCTGTAGCGACAATATTTGAATCGCTATTCACGAGAGTCAAACTTTGTCTATCTCTCAATGTGCCATCCATATATACTACTATATCCTTCCTTAAGCCCTCTTCAGCAAAAGTACTTTGTACTTGCCAATTTAGGTTTGTGTTATTTCGCTTTACTTTGATGACTGCCTTTATTTGATCAGCTTTAATAACTCCTGATTCATCTAAGTTCCAATTTTGATTATGATTCCATTTCGATGCTTTTCGAATTCTAAAAATTAAATATCCATCATCAAAAAGATCAGGTATCCTATAATATTTCTGATTGGTTGATATTCTAGTTGCATTATTCCGAAACGAATATGGTAAAATTGTAGAAACTGTTGGGAGCAATATCTCTCCACCATTTGGAATCTTGATACTATTAGTGAATGATCTCTGCAACCTAACATTATCAACAAATGTCCATTCCAATTGATACTGACTATGCATTAATCCAGGGTCAGTCCAATTTATTACAATATTACCGTATTCTTTGTATAAGGAATCAATTCGTATGGGTTGTTTAAACCATTCTGCTAAATCGGGAATTTCCTTCGATTGAATCAAAGGTTTCACTGGTTTAACTATTTGGGCATTGATGAAAACCAAACAAAACACAAAAGACAATAGGATTATTCTTCTCATGATATTATCAATTTGTAGTGTTAATTATTTGACCACTTTTTATTTCCTTAACTGTCAATACACCATGCTCTGTCTCTCTATTGATTCTTTGAAGATTCCCTTGTTGGTCATATGGATAATAAGTGGCAAAATTATTATCATCCAACATACTATGGAGTTTTAATGTGTTGGGGTAATAAACATAACATAACATGTTTGCGTGAAAAGGTTGAATTCTTAAATCATCAATCTTCAAAGTTTGGGTACTAGCCTTATCTATTGTAAGAATAATTCCAGTAGAATTGCTCTTAATTTCAAATTCACAAGACCATTGCTGCCATCCATCAATCACAGGGCTTTTTGGGGTCATAGAATATTTATCTCCAGTCCCTTTTATATCAATGGCAAAGACTGAGTCTAGATTCTCTTTACTATGTGCCCAAATGGATATGACATACTTACCAGCAGAAGGGTTGAAACTAGTAATTAAATGTTGTTTGCTTGCTTTAAAATTCCACAAATTTAATGCTTCATTAGTTATCACATTATGATTTAATGGAATACTAATTTTAGCAATCTCAGCATCTACATTTAGAGAATGCCAGCCAGAATGACTAATTTGTTTATCGAGGCTAAATATACTTGGTTCACTTTCAATTATTTTCTTAATATTCCAATGAGCGGTATCCTGACATTCATCTTTTTTAGAAAGATGATTATAGTATGTCAAATCCTCAAATGATTCAAACAATATTTCATTATACCTTGCATTCTTGGCCGCAGCTGTAACAAGATGATGACCATAGCCATAAATTGCAGATTGGGAATTGCCCAATGCATCTTTGGTCTCAAGTATCTTACCAGTCGGATCATTTATTTCATTTGATATTGGAGCAATCCAATTAGTTTTACTAAAGGGATTACTAACTATGGAAATATCCCAAAATGAATTGAAATTTTCAAACTGACCACTTTCTCTTATTTGATTATTATTAATTCTGTTTGTGTTATAATGCAATTTTTTTTCTTCGATGAAAGACCTTATTATACCGGTTGAAAAAGGATTGATGATTTTATCAGATCCAATAAAGCATTGAAAGCTAGAAGGCAAGCTGCGAAATCCACAGTTATAATTTAAAGTACAATTGGAATAAGCTTCAATAGAAATATTTCCAACCATAATATTAAATTTTCCTGTAAAACTGCAATTGATGGTGTCAAAAATTGGTGTTAGAGCAGATATTTTATCAGGCAGTACATACGAACTAAAGCTAAAATATCAATCATACTTATCAATGAAAATATTCCATTTAGTAAGCTTTTTATCTTTCTTTATTTTATAACTTGTAGAATTATTTATTATTTTGACTCTCATTGCCATATCAGAAAGAACTGAATTTATAAGCCCTATCCAAGTTTCAACATTAGTTTCACTACATTCACATTTTGTTTTTCTAAATTCATGATTCTTGTACTGATAGAGTTGCCACATATCTCTATAACTAGTGGCATTTGCATCTAAGATTTTGTCAAACTTTAATTTATTTTCTTGAATAGGATTCTTCAGGGTAATTATAGTGCCTGAGGATTGAGAGAGCTGATTAGTATAGCCAGATTTAAGAACCTTTATTATTTCTGGATTTTCAATTTTTTCGCCTCCTGAAGATCTATAGATATTATTTCCTAAATTCCATGCTAATTTATAACCATCCTTATTTACCAATACTTGATCGCCAACAAGGTTGCTAAAACCGAATCCTTCATTATGCATTGCTAGCCCCATCCGTTTGTGATTCCAATATGCTGGAATGTTTGTTGTATATACAGTGTCTTTAAATTCATTATTGGTTGCAGCAACTAATACTGAACCAGTATTTTTATCATATAAAAGATTTCTAGTACTGAGTGTAGAGCCTTTATCATAAACTATCACTTTATCCAAAATTCCATTTCTTTGCACAGTTTTGGTGGTTGCAATTGAACTGTATTTTACATAACTCCTTTGAAATGATGGGAAAGGTAGAATTACAAATATGGGAGCTGGCATAGGTGGCACAAAAAAGTTATCCATATTTACCTCTATACTAGGAACATATGTATCTTGCTTAGAAGTACGAGCATCCACTACCATATCCCATTCAACACCTACTATTCCTTTCTCAATACCATTCGAATCTCCTAGCAAAACCTCGTTATTATCCCTATAATAATAGTTTGTACTTTTTATCAAATTGGAAAATTCATCAAACATAGATTCAGATTTAGGTTTCCCGTTCATATCATTTGTTTCAAAGTAAAAACCTTGACTTTTTTGAAAGATAATTGTGTTCTCTCGGCAATGATTGGAAAATCTTTCGCAGTATAAAACTCGCTTACCATCATACCTGTTTTAGCTCCTTTTTGTCTTGTAATAACTCTAGAATAGCCTATACTAGCACCTGGATAAAGTGATTCGCCAAAAGGTTCAGTAATAAATAAATGGTCATTTTCACCCAATATTCTAGAAGTAGTAAACAATGTGGGTTGAAAAAAAGGATTTTCTTGACGACCAATTAATGGGTCATAGGACGCTACTCCTGAACTTGATCCATCCTCTAAAATATAAAAATATTCTGTAGAAAATATTTGATTTTGTTCTGCAATAGGCCAATTATCATTCAATTGAATTTTTTTTACTCTTGCGCCTCCTCCAAACTTACCTTGTTTTCTAATCACTGGAATCCTAATATAAGATTGATTTAAATCAATAGAACTAGCATATCCTCTTAAATACATGTAATTCCCAAATCCACCAACAAACATTTGAAAATAATTTTCACACCAAGAACCAGCCTCTGAAAGAAAATTTGAGGCTAAATTTTCTAAAGGTATTCGACCCTGTTCAATTATCTCTGATTCATTAAATATAGCTTGAGTATTTCCTTCAAAAATTGCCTGCATATTATGTAATCTCATATACTGCCATGCATCTTTCGCTATAGGATGAACATAAGTGTTTGGAAGATTCTCCACTGCATTAGGAATAATTTTAATACAAGCATAAGTATAATACACATCGCTTGAATTTTCTTTTACTAAATAAACTTCATTTAGATTAGGATCCATGAATCCTTCAATCATTTCTTGTGTTCCTTGTCCATTAATATTTACTACCGCATTATAATATATCTTTTCAAACGATTTTTTAAATTCTGAAATCCATTCAGATTTATCCTTGAAATCAATCTTTACATTCAATTTAAGATAAATAAAATAATCAGAATAATTTAAAGTCGAATACAGTTTATTATTTAGATCAAGCGGTTTAGTCTCATCTTGAGTAGTAGAGTTATTACTTAAACCTATAATCTGCAACATTTCCATCGCACTTTTATTCTGAACATAACTATATGAATCGCTCTCATATTCTATACTCAATTCACTACCAGAAGGTAGTACTATTTTTGAAACCAGCCACTCAGAACTATTACTTTTTGACTGAGATGAATCTTGCACACTGTATGGAAATCGCTCATTGTCTAAATAATTATAATTTTTTATATCTACCCCATCGGTCAAGACTTGTCGATTTATAATTCGAATTTTTTTTATATGAAAAAACATATGGGTGATTCTTCCCTTTTAAACTATTCTGGTATAATGAATATAATTTAGTCAGAGTTAGTTTACCTTGTGTACTATTTGTAGCACCTATGGCTAGGCTATAATCATGCTGAAATATTGTTTTCTCAATATAAGTCCTTTCATTTTCTGGTTTTAACCACTCGGATTTGGTATAAGATATAATCGAATCTAGTTTATATAATACAGAACCTACATCTGATCCTTTTCCGTCTATGCGTTCTGAATAATAAAATCTAGCAATATAATTTCTCGTTTCAATAGAATGGATAAACCAAATTTCCTTTTTTCCATCAATAAAACATGCTTTCTGATCAGCATCATGAGATAGTAAACCTTTGTTAAAATTAGCTTTATTGGACTCATTCGGAGTTCGCCACCCAAAGTTATCATTCATTAAATAATAATTAAATTTAGTATATGTCCCAAAATCGTCTTCTGTTGGACCATCACCACTGATATCAACATAATCTGATGATAATATAGATGTTAGTAAATATGCGTATGCATATGCCGGAGTTGTCGTTTTTGAAAAATAATGATCGATACCATTTTTATTATCCACAGAGGCATCTTCTGAAGAATAGTGTATTTTGCCATCAGTCGATGTGTTAGTAGTTTTAGGGTTAAAACTATATTCATTCTTTTCAGTATTGTATGCTGCTATACCATAATTGTATTTGACTCCATCATCTTTTGTTATTCTAATTTCTGAAATATGGTGCGCTTGTCTGAACTTGCTTACTCTAGACATAGAATTTTTAGTGTTATTAAATTTATAGTATTGAATTGAATCATTTATTAATTCTTTTTCTCTTGCAGTTAATATCGTGAATGTATTGGCACCAATTTTCTCTTGCTTTAAATTATTAACTGGGGAGAAAGTATTAAAAGAATTATTCAATCGTTTTGATGCCTTATGAAATGAAAAATCACTTGGCAAAAATTCACTAATCCCATTAACAAAAGCAGCTGGATTGTAATTCTGTAATTCAAATTTTGCTGGCTTCATTCCCCCACTTTGATTCAATAACTCAGAATTAGTTAGAATATTATTTTCTCCTATTTGTTTAAAAAAATAAGAAGGCTCTTTCTCTACCTTTTTAAAGGAAAAATTGAACCTGCTTCATTTGGACCATCTATAAAGTCGTCTTGACTCCATCTTCGAGACTCGTTTGTATATACTGGCACATCATGATTTGTTCCTGCTTTTATTGCATTCCCTGCACCGACTTCACCAGATATATTTACACCTACATTGAGACTAAATTGTCGAGGATCATAAATAGTTCCAATATCTTTTCGAAAAGGTCGAAATGAACCACTAAAACCTTGACCACTTGCAAAATATGTATCATAAGTTTGTATAGGCACAGCGATTATTGGTGTCTCGGGCCCAACCGATTCATCATTATCCCTAATAAAATCATGCAAAGCATCAACATCATCTCCGAATTCTGAGTACAAATAACCATATGATTTAGTACTTTTTTCAGTTTCTGATAAACTTTCTATACTACCACTAACAGTTATATCAGCACTTAAAAAAGCTCCAAATAATTCTCCTCCTCCTTTAAAACTAAATGAACTATTCAATGATAACATTGGCATAGAAATATTTGGAGTATATGATTTATTAGAAAAATCCAATAGTCTACTAAAAAATAAATCTGAACGTTTATTTACTTTTTCACTTATAGTTTGAAGATTAAAATTCACATTTTGAATTCCATTAATTGAATTCGAACTTAATGACAGACCAACGCCTTTCAAACCAGTTTTTTGTAAAAAGCTTTGTTTCATCCCCAGACTTAAATCTCCAGACAATGTATTTCCTCCCATAGAGCTAATATTCATCCCCATTCCAAGTGTCAAAGGCATTGGAAATGCTAAATTTATCTTGCCATTACTTCCTAGTTGGATTCCAAACCCAGAATAATTGTTAAAACTTAAATTTGCTGATAATCCGGCGCCAATACTTACAAAACGCTCTGGGTCAATTCCAAAACCTTCTAATCTTAACCCTCCTCCAGCTGCTATTGTCACTTTTGGTTTAATGTTTAGTGTTTTTCGAATTTCATCTCCCATAAAATCATCTGGAAGTCCTCTTACTTGTCGATTGATTACACCAATATTAAGGTTCCAACCAAGCCCAACACAGCTAGCCTCCTCTTCAACTCCTACATTAGAAGTGTAGCTAATATTGATAGGATATCCCCCAATATCCATTAATGGGATATTATATTCAAAATCTCCTGTAAATACATTTACAAGATTATTTGATGAAGCAGGGGTGAAATTTTGAACTTCGGGGGAACTTGGTCCAGAAGTTTGAGGATACAAAATATTGCAATATCCTAAAAGGAAAATAAAAAGGGCTGTTATTCGGGGATTCATTTGTAATTTTTTCATAAAAATAATTATGTTTTTCAAAAAATGCAAAAAAAAAGTTAAAATTTTAATATCTTAATCTGAAAAAGTTAATTTCTACCAAAAAAGAATAGTATATATTACAGACTATGGATTAGTCAAAAAAGACCTAATCATTATTTATCCAAAGCCGCGTTGCAATCTATGATGGTAGTGAGATAAGTAGACTTGTTAAGAATGAATCAACTAATCAATATATTGCCTAATAGCGGCAAGACCGTCTTCTTTCATAGCAATGAATTGGAACACGAAGTTTTGTTGACAAATAAAGCGCGGATGAGTATTACGGGGTGGTTGAAGGGATGAGATTTGATTTACTTCTTGTTATAAATGCATCAGCATGATTTCTTATTGTAGGTGCATCAGCACAAGTCTAAGACTTGAGCTATCATGGGAATTTGAATTTCATTTTAGATTAGCTGAGCAATCTTCATTTTTCCTCATGTAAAATATGCTGAACTAGCCTTTTTTAAATGTGGGTATTACAAAGCAAAATATGTGAATTAGGTATTATCAGACAATGCATAAAATACTGCTTTAATTTTCTTAAAACTTTATTTCATAAAAAAAAGGTTCAATCAAAAACCGACTGAACCCTAATTATAAAATTTTATATTGATCTTACATCAAAATCTCGAAGCTAATAACCAAAATTAATTTACTTTTTGACTACAAACTTTCCATCAGTAATTTTTACTATTTTTCCAGTATTATTTACAGCATCGAAACTAAAACTACCTTGTATAGATGTTAAATCATTTGTAGTTATATTTACTTTACCAACTGCATTCTGGGAGACATTTGTATTAAACAAATCTGTACCAATTCCATACTGACCAAGATCTCCATCACCCAAATTTACTTCACCCTTGGAGCCTTCTGTGATTGTAAATTGAATGAGCTTTACTCCACTTGATGAATTTACTCCAGATATCAAAGTAGATCCGCTTACATTAGTTGCACTAATGTTATATGCTGAAAATGCAGCACCATCGATTTTACAGGTTAATGAACTAGTAATATTGGAATTACTGCTTGAACTTGAGTCATCT
Organism: Saprospiraceae bacterium; assembly: GCA_016710585.1. Taxonomy (GTDB): domain Bacteria; phylum Bacteroidota; class Bacteroidia; order Chitinophagales; family Saprospiraceae; genus Vicinibacter. The sequence goes on along the minus strand of JADJVN010000025.1, from coordinate 7,190 downwards.
TTTGAACAAGACATTATAAATGCCAATGACAGGATAAAAATAGTTTTGAATTTCATGTGTTTTGTATTTAAGGATTAATAAAAGTTTTGAACAAATATAAACTTTTTACAATGAATAAAATAAATTTTTAAAAAATAAACTAATTTTATTTTAGAATTCTAATATATTATAAGACTTCTAATTTGTCGAAATTTTATAAAATTTCCTTAAATAACTAAAATCTAATATTTTACACATATCAACCAATTATAATAAATAAAATCCTTCAATTTTACCCATTATTCTAACTCGCAATTTCAAAACAGCAAATTCAATTCACCTACATCTTAACAATCTTCTTATGCAATTTCTTATTACCAATTTGTACGGTACAGATATAAATTCCTGCAGGAAGATTTTCATGATTCTCCCATTGCAATTTCAAACTACCGCTTTCAAGAATAGGTTTCTCAGTTGAGTATACTAATTTACCCTGTAAATTATGGATTCGAATTGCAACATGCTTTGCATTTGAAAAATTCAAATTCTCTAATTCAAACTGAATAAAATCTTTAAATGGATTTGGCGATGCTATAAAAATTATACTGTCTTGTTCTGTTTCGACATCAGTATTGATTTTGGTTTCATCTTTGCATGTTGGACAGAAATAACTGCTATCTTCTAGACATAGGAATGAAGTATATCTAGACAATACACTTGACTCAATACTTTGATCTATTATAGTGCTAATTGCAATACTTGAACTAGAACTTTTCTCTAGGTCTTGGATACTATAATTTGACCAGACTTGCTTCAATGAATAATCGCTGCTCAATACATTTTCCTTTGGAATCTCGTATTTATTACTGAATACCTGATTGTCTAAAAACCCTGAAACGATAACAGAAAAAGGTGGCTCTCCAGTGTATTTTCCAACCTGAATAATATAATCTGATAACGTATATTGATTGAGCTGTTTAGTAAAAAATCTTCCAAAACTAAATCCGTTGGTCACTGTGGTATATACATCTAAGTTTAATAATGTCCCTAAGCTGTTATCCGTTGTTGTCGAAATAATTTTAGCAGTGGTCGTACTCTGATCTAAGATAGCATAAGAACCTTTAGTAAGTCGAGAAATATTCGTAAACAAATATTCATTATTACAATACCTGTTAGTCTGAACCCAATTGCAGTTTTTACTTACACTAATATCGGCAATGTGTATCGGAATAGATGATATTCCAATTTTCTTTAAATCTTCGATAGCTGAATTACTCACATTCACATCTTGAAACATACTCCCTGATGAAACAAATAATACTGAGCCTCTATTGCCATGAGATATAATAAATTGAGCCGATTTAGCCATTAAAGGTAATGTCGAACCATTGATATCTGTATCAGTTCTTAAAATGGCTATCGCTCTTTTTATATTATCTGCTGTCGCCAATTCCCAATCATTGGAAGTGAATTTGATGTCAAAATTTTGTACATAACTCATATTGAAATACTGATCTGATTTCAATGAATTTAATAGTGTGGATTCTAGAATATCCAAGGTGCTATTTTTAACTAATGCATTATCTCTAAAATAATCAAAGCCAATAAGAATATTTTTTTGTTGATGGTCAGAAATGAGATCATTTAGTTTTACTGCGATTTGATAATAGTTCTCGCTATTATGTTTAAAAGTGGAATAATAACTATTCCGCGATTGATCCATACTAATACTAAACCTTAATTTATTATCAATTACTTTCAATGGTACAGGCTTATAAAATACTTGTCCAAAAACTGGATCATTCTGTTCAAACAATGGATCAAGCTTGCCAGCTAAATCGATGAAATTTACTTTTTGATCTGAATGACTGGGGATAAAAACCCACATAAACTGTGTTAATGGAACATAGGATGTTTTTAAAAAATCAGGTGCCACAAGTTCACTAAAATTATTATTACCTATGGTTAGTGGCATCAAATAAGTTATTTTTACTTTTCTAAAAGAATTGCCATTCATAGGAAAAACTCTAAGCTGATAATAAGTATCGCCCAATTTCTTCAAAATTGAAGGGTCTGTCCTACGTTTTACAATATTCTCATATATCGTTGAGGCAGTCCACACATCCAATAGTTTACCTTTTATTATGGTTGTTGGGTTAAGCCACAACCATGATTCTGTCACAATTGCTTCTTTTGGCAGATCAAAATCAAAGACAATTTCTAAACTATCACTTTGAGAAAACCCTAATTTTTTTGCTGATAAATTCATATAGATAGAATATTCTATATACATTCCTTTAGGTTTAGTGACTATTGTGGCAGAATCAATTGAACCTGACCCAAATCTCCATTGTGCGCGTGGATCCAATACACGAAGTTGATTAAAAGCTGATAGCTCGACTAAGTTCAATAAAACTAGTACAAGAGCATAGAAAATAGATCTATTCATATCATTATAAAATTTAGTAATTCAAAGTTTAAAGTTTCATTGTTCATTATCATCAAATATATAACCTTATTAGCCAATTATTGAATTAATAACCTTAAAATTGATAACTTTTAAAAATTTCAATTAAAATAGTCAAAAGAGAAGAAAGCACATTTATTCAACGAAATTATTATAATTTTCGCTGCTTCTATTTTATTTATTAGTTATTACAAAGCCAAAAGTTAGGTCTGCAAGTTCATAGAATAATCTATTAGTTCTTCAAATTAATAGTCTATCGCAATTTAAAAAAAGCCTGTCAAAAACTTGACAGGCTTAATCGGAATGGAATAAATAGTTCTAATAACTAATTTATCTTGTAATGGTGAATTTCTTAGATACTACTGCTTGACTTGTTTTAATTCTTATTACATAATTTCCACTTGTCAACATTTCTGTATTTAATAATTCATTCGATCTTCCTGCTTTCATTCTTCCGCCGAATGGTTGGTGCATTACCACTTTTCCATTGGCATCTATTACATCTACTATGACATCTTCATCTGTAGATAAGTCAATCTCTACTTTCAATAGATCTCTCACTGGATTTGGATAGATATAGATACTTAAATCATTAGCCTTCAATTTCTTGATCGCTATTATCTTGCTATAGCTATATTTTCCATCTCTGTCTACTTGTTTGATTCTGTAATAGTATAAGCCTGACTTCACCACATCATAATCATCATGGCTATACTCATGTAAAGCTGCTGATGCATCTGTTGATGCTGATTCTTGACCTATTTTCGCAAAATCTTTTTCACTTTCGTGACGTCTTTCGATTTCAAAATGACTGTTGTTGATCTCGGCTCCTGTACTCCAGTTCAACTCTGTAAAGCTGCCGTTGTACTCTGCTGTGAAATCTAACCACTCCAATGGTAAGACTGACAAGATCAATCCCGCATCAACGTGTGGTATCGCATCTCCTGTATTCAATCTCATCACTTGTGTCGTTCCTAGACCTTGTGTACCAGTCACGTCACTATCGATATCATCATTTCCTCTGTTTGCTGATGTAAATCCGTATTGGCTGCTTGGAACAAACTTGACATAATAGTCTCCTGCTGCGATTCCATCCAATAAATATTTTCCATCTACTCCCGTCGTTGATTCACTAACCATCACTCCTGCTGTGTTGTAAGCTGCTACTTTTACTCCCTGTACTGGCTTCTCTCCTGAATCTTGCAATCCATTCTGATTTCCATCCAACCATACATAGTTTCCTACAACTGCTTTCACCTGGAAGCCTGCATGGATATCTTTTATATCGCTGCCACTTACCACTGTGATCTTCTCTGATGTATTAGGTCCATAGGCATGAGTCAAATGACTATCCTTAGTTCTATCTGTGCCTTGGAATGCTGCACTCGCTGCTAAGTCTCCAGGTCTATCATATCTGATATAATACATACCAGGTCTCAAACAACTGCAGAATGAATAGTATCCATCATCTGATGGTGTGCCTGGTTTAGGTCCTGTTATAGTACTTGCTACTACAGCTCCTGTCATTGCATTCACCAAATAGACACTTAATCCATTGATTCCATTTTCTATGCCCTGATAGATTCCATCTTTATTCAAATCATACCATACTTCTCCACTGATACATGAACACTTGTACACTCCGTAATCCCATGTGCGATCTGTCTCGCCTGGACTTAAGTAGGTCGTTGCATTCGTGCCTGCTCCATTAGATCCATCGACATCATTGTCTGTTACATCTGATCCGATATTGAAGTCTGTATCGCCATATCCTGCTGGTCTAGTATATTTCGCATAATATTGCATTGGCATCAACTTATCAAAGAAGTAGTATCCATTGTTATCTGTGATTCCTGTGCGCACGATTTGATTCGTCACCGCATCATATAGTGTCACAGTAACACCTCCATGCCTTCTTCTCCAAATTCTTGTTGGCCATCTACATCTCTATCATGCCATACATAATCTCCATATGCTGCCAACTCTACAAATCCTGCATCAACTGTGCTGTCACGCTCTCCCCAATCTAGACGTGTGCAATCTGTGATTCCACTTGCATTCACATCACTATCAGTTCTATCGTTTCCACCTCGATCTTTAAATGTCCATGCACAATTTGGCATACCTAACGGACTTGCATCGAATCTTACAAAGTAATCTTTGTCGCCAAATAATCTCTTAAGCCATAGTTTCCATTGATATCTGTCGTATCTCTTGTACTACTGCTCCAGTCGCACAGTCATAGATCGTCACCAATACGCCTTGTAATGGCATCTCTCCTGCGTCTTGTACGCCATCTCCATCCAAATCTTTCCACACTTTGTCTCCTAGATATGCTGTAACAACTACTGCCTCTGGATCGTGGTCATCTTCGTCTTCGTTTGGCAACAATACGATTCCTGTGCCATCGATCACTTCATCATATGGATCATTGTCATGTACTGATCTTTCATATGGTGTATCTGATCCTGCAAAACTATCTGCATCATCTGTACTTCTCAATACTCCACTTGTATCTCTTACACTAAAGATCTCTGCATAATTCTCCCATGACGATAAGGTCACGTTGGATGCTGGAATGATTACGATCAATTTCAAATGTAACTGTACACTATCTGTAGGATACAATCTTGTATTGTAATCGTACTCTAAATTAGATCCTACCAATGTCCAACCTGGATTTGTTGCTGCTACGAATGTAAATCCATTCGGCAAGTAATCCTTCACCACGATGGATGAACTCACTACATTTCCTTGGTTGTGTAAGCTGATTACCAAATCAACTTCTTCTCCAGGGAACATAGTATGGTTTTTCATTCGGTACCCATTTTCTTAATGCGATATCTAACACTTCAACTTCAGCTGGATCATGATCATCTTCATCATTTGGATCATGGATTGCATCATCCACTGGATTACCATCATTGTCCACTACCTTGTCTGGTGTACTATCGATATCTTCTTTTGGATTACCGTTTGTATCTTCTGACGTTTCTATCTCTGCGATATTCTTCCATGCTGATCTATCGCCTGTGAATTGCTCCAATGTCAAGTTGATCGACACTGCTGCACTATCACCTGCTATCACCACATTACTGAATGTCGTACTTGCTATTCTTGTGATCGGATCATACACCCAGTTTGGATTCTCTATCGGATTGAATGAATATCCTTGTGGTATATAGTCTGATACAAATATATTCTGTGCGTTTACATTTCCTTGATTGAATATCTTGATTTCATACGCTATGATATCTCCATATCTCAATGGATATGTTCCTTTGAATTGTTTTCTTAACGCAAGGTCATATATTTCTATTCCTGCTGGATCGTGATCGTCTTGATCTCCTGCTTTTGTAATATCTGTTATATTATCATCATTGCTACTTCCAGGAGTCACTTCTCTTTCTCCAGCTGTATCTCCATTCGGATCACTATCTACATCCTGTGCTGATACATCTGTTGCACCCGTAACATCTCTCATGCTAGATATCTCTGAGTAATTCGTCCAATCTGTTGCTCCTCCATCTGTTCTTGATAATTGTAATATCAAGTTGATTTCAAAACTATCTCCTGGATTCAATACTGGTACATGTGTATAACTTACTGTCGGTGCAGCTCCTGTCCACATTGGATTCAAGCTTGACAAGTATGTATATCCTACTGGGATATAATCTTCCACTACAGTATTTGTCACTGGCAATGTTCCTTGATTGTACACTCTGATTCTGAAGTTCAGATCCTGTCCATATGTATATGTTGGTGGAGTAGTAACTACTTTTCTCAATGCCAAGTCATATACATCTATTCTTGATGGATCACTATCATCTTCATCATTTGGATCATTGATTGCATCATCCACTGGATCTCCATCATTTCCAGGATTTCCATCTGGATTGCTATCGATATCTACTCTTGGTGTATTCGTCGTATCTGTAGCACCACTGATCTCTGCAACATTCACATATGCTGTGCTGCTGCTAGGATTTGGCAATACTCGCAACTTGATCAACAAGCTTGAAGAATCACCAGGTTTAATTGTTGATGTGATCGTTTGAGTTGCTTTGTTCACTCCATCAAATGTCCATCCGTATGCTGATACAAATGCAAATCCACTTGGGATATAATCTGTGATCAACACATTGTCTGCTGGAACATTTCCTTGATTAAACACTGTAATCTTGAAGTCAACTTCCTGTCCATATGTGTATGGTCCTGCAGTGACTACTGTCTTACGCAATGCTAAGTCAAATATGCTTGGCCCTGCTGGATCGTGATCGTCTTGACTTCCGATACCTGTATCTGTAATACTTGTTATATTATCATCTCCAGTTTGATTTGGATAGATGGCATTTTCATTTATTCCATTGCTTCCTGCATCGCTATCTACATCGTCTCTAGTTGCACCTGTAAGATCTTGTCAGATGCAATTTCACCATAGTTGACCCATGTGTGATTTGTGCTGGTAAACTTGGTGCTTGGAAGGTTAAATCTAAATTCAACACTACACTATCTCGGTGCTAATGGACCTGCAATCGTTGTCGTGATCAAGCTTGACCGCCTGTCCATCCATTGTTTGCTGCAATGAATATCCGTCTGGTATGTAATCATTCACTACTATATTTTGTGCAGTGACGTTTCCTTGATTGAATACTACAATGCGATATTGATGTGTCTGCCCGTATGTATATGGACTTGCTGTAGTCAATGTTTTTCTCAATGCTAGATCGAAGATCTCTATCAT
>JADJVN010000024.1 GCA_016710585.1 Saprospiraceae bacterium | reverse complement strand
ACCTTACAAAATCAAGGCTTTTCCAGCTGCTATTCATAGATGGTTTGTTGATAATATAGCTGTGAATACCTTACAAAATCAAGGCTTTTCCAGCATGATGAGCCTTGTACACCGCCATCTACTAGCTGTGAATACCTTACAAAATCAAGGCTTTTCCAGCTGGTTTAGTATACTTACCAACAGGTTATGGGGCTGTGAATACCTACTAATCAAGGCTTTTCCCACGCTTTGGCTGGTCGTATGGATGTTGATATAACTGTGAATACCTTACAAATCAAGGCTTTTCCAGCATATACATGAAGAAGTAATTAACAAGGTTAACTGTGAACACCTTACAAAATCAAGGCTTTTCCAGCTGAAACTTGCAAATACCATAAGACTTGGAACTGTGAATACCTTACAAAATCAAGGCTTTTCCAGCGTATTTGCTTTAAATATAACTACACCTTTAGCTGTGAATACCTTACAAAATCAAGGCTTTTCCAGCAATTAAAAAAATGGCATGAAATTTATATTGGCTGTGAATACCTTACAAAATCAAGGCTTTTCCAGCTTGAAAGTCAAGCTATTATTAATGTCGGATGCTGTGAATACCTTACAAAATCAAGGCTTTTCCAGCAAATGAAAAAACTTCGACCAAATTTCAAACGCTGTGAATACCTTAAGAAAATCAAGGCTTTTCAGCCTGCAAAGAATGCACAATTGACTAAAGGGGGGGCTAGAATACCTTACAAAATCAAGGCTTTTCCAGCAAAAGGGATTATTGCAATGTTTGACTACGGGCTGGAATTTTACAAAATCAAGGCTTTTCCAGCTTAGTTGAAGTTAAAAAAGTCACAGTTGAGCGCTGTGAATACCTTACAAAATCAAGGCTTTTCCAGCATAGCTTTTGTAAAGTATTGATATTCTTTTGTTTAGTCCATTTTTCGTTTTAAAAAATCGAATCAATTTATTAGAATTTTCATTTGTTATGATCATTTTTTTAATTGAATCTTACTTTGAATTGTAGAGCATTCTTCATATAATTTTATCCCTATTTGAGCTAATTGCGAGGCTACTCCAATTTTTTCTTCCCCACTACATACATCTTCAAAGTACATAATTTCTGGATATTCATTGTGAGAGAACTTATTTCGCAAATTTGATGATTGTTCTTTTTGTTCTGGAGTCAGTACAAATTTCTCTTCAAAATATCTAAGATATTGCCAATGTTCTACGATTATTTTCTGTATGATATTATCAAAATAGAATTTATCATAAGCATATAATTTTTGTTCAAATTCCAATACTTTTTCCAAAAATAATATTCTTTGTTTTTGATATTCACCAAGTTCATATTCTAATTCTGAGCGAGAAATTCTTTCTTTTTTAATATAAGCCATTAAATTTATTAAACGTCTATCTTTGAGAAAACGATGGAATTCTCCAATTTTTTTTATTTGTATTTCTTCTTGAAATATTTTCTTTTCTCCATATTTAATTTCAAATGGAATTCTTTTGGCTAATGGAGAATTGATAGCATTTGGAACAAAGTCTTGCAAAGCAATATTATTGAATTCTCCAGGAGAAAAATTATCTGAGATACTTTTCACTATCATAAGATAAAGAACTTGGTCTTGCGTTTTTTGAAGTCGAATCTCTTTTTCATTTTCTTCATAATTTTTAAATAGTGTTGTCAATTTTTCTTTACTCAAATTTGAATTTTCTTTTGATTACATCCTCTCTGCTAATGTCTTTATATATTCTCTATGCTTTTTTAATCCATGTCGTAACTCATCATTAGTTTTTTATTTCTTAGGCAAAGGATCGAACATTTTTTTTCTATCATCTTCTAGTCGGTCATAGATTTCATAATTTCTCTTCCATTCATAAAATGATTGCGATTTATTGTTTTTCTCATGCTCTATATATCTATTAATTAGAAAGTGTGAATTAACCCTTTTAGTATTCGAAATAATAGCTTTCATTTTATCATTCTTTTCAAGTTCAGACTTTATCGCATCATCAAAAATTCCTCTAGGAAAATTATATGGAATTCCAGCTTGATTGCCATTCGTTTTAACTAGAAACTGATCTACTAATTGTTCTCCTGTGATGTTTACTGATTTTTTAAGCTTGATAAATTTTAAAGCTTCTTCAGGCTTAGTTTCAATATCCATCAACCATTTTTTTCGTTCATTTAGATACCATTCATAAAATTGAATAATGTTTGGAAATATTTTAGTCAACTTCGAAAGAAAGGGGTGACTGAATTTATCAGAATCAATCAAATTCAGTTTTTTGAATATAGATTTAAATTCATCTATATATAAACTATAGTAAGCTAACTTGTATTGCAAATGTTGATATTCTTGACTATTGGCTTTGTCTCTAGAATTATCTGACTTGGCTTGGAGAGCCAACATATCCTGAGCTAAAAAAGATGCCAGTTCTCCAGATAGAATAAGTTTTGAACCTTTCTCTCCAGGTTTGTTTCGCTTTTCTAAGTTATGTTGCAATTTGTTCAATAAATGATTAGTTTCTACCTGCATACTTTTTATTATTGGTATGACTTTAAGGGAAATATCTTCATGCTCAATATTGAGTAGGTAGTATAATATCATCTTCGGAAGATCATCTAATGCTAATTTATATTTTTTTAGTTTTTCATTTAGTTCAATTTTTCTTTTCTCGATTTTTTCTTTTAAAATTACTTGTTTTGCAGTATTAAATTTTTTAGTGGAAGGAGAATATGGATTTGGAATCTTATCAAGGGCTACTTTAGTTAATTCTCCTGATTTAATATCATTCAATAATCTTTCAATGTTGCTTTTTGAATAGATAAAATAGTTTCAGCACTTTTACTTTTATCTGATCGAATCATTTCATAGAATAATAAAGGTGCTAATTCATAAACACTTAAGATGCCATCTGCTTGCAGCAATCTAGGTCTTGGATGAGCATTGATATTATTCTGATTTTCTATTCTAGCATCAATTCTTGGCCAATGAGTCGTATCTGGTTCCATGAATTTAAAATATATGTTATTATTTTCAATATGATAATGAGGCTCCATATCATTGATATATGGATCAGGAAAATCTTCTGGAATCTCATGGCTTTTATTTATTAAACTTTGCCATATTTCAGGAATATTCTTCTTGTTCTGATAGTCTTGAATTTGGCCAAATCCTCTCAACATTTGAATTTGTCTTCTCTTACGAGTTTCAATTTAATATTTCTTTATCCTTTACACTAAAAATAAATTTTCCAAGATTAATTTGGAATCTTATGTTTGGAAATAATTTAATAATCAATATAGTTTAAAGCAAACTCTGGAAATTGATCTCTATATCTTTATGAAGTGACTTTTCAATAAGATCCCCTTCAATTGGTGTTTCAAAAACGTCAACATTACTTTTGCAGTTTTCTTGATCAGCAGGACTTAAAGTTTTAAATATTTGATCAGGTACTTTTTCCAGGTAATTCATCATTCTTAATAATAATTCTTCCTTAGTATATTCTTGGCTAGTTATCTTAGGATTGGGAAGTCGCACGTGTTGTATTGTGAAACAATAAGTCGTTGCATTTAATGAATTAGTACCAGCATTTTTAAACCCTTCTATCTTTTTAATAAATGAGTATGAATCTTTTACTTCAAGAAACAAATTTATAAAAAACACTAACCCTTTCTCACTTATGCTACTATTATTGCTCAAGGCATATTTAAAGTTTAGTTTTTCCCCATCTTTGTTATTTCTCTCTAGATGTTTTATTTTATGTGGTTCTAGTTTAAATCTTTCTTTTACCATTCGCAATGAAGCATCATAAATGGATTTTAGGTTTTTTATTAAATATGAATCTGGAACATGACTTTTATTTTCACCATGGCAATATTCATTTCTATAGCCATTCAAGTCAGTAAGTAATGATTCTATAATTTCTCCTTCTTCTTGAGGAGTTAGTATCTTTCTTTCTCCATTTGAACTTCTTATATCTGATAATTTATCAGTTAGAATTTGTAAAAATGGGAAGTGAAAACGTATGAGATCCAAAGATTTTTGCAATGAGATCTGGTTTGCTACTTGTTTTAAGATTGTTAAGAATTTAAATTTTTTTTTTTGAATTGTGCATCATCTTGCACATTCTGATCTATAAAACCAAGACGTTGATTAATATGATGCAAAATAATAAATGCATTATGCCTTGCTAAATTTAAAGTGAGCTCCAAAGTAGGACTTATCATCTCGAATGTTTTTTGCTTGGGCAAAAATTCTTTGTTCTAAATTTTGTTCATTGTTCATATTATAATTTTAAGATAGAAAAGTGTATAAATTTTTTAAAACTTCTATAAACCATTTTTTATATAAGTGCTGTGAAATGATTCTACTGATCACAACACCTATGCCAGATGATAAATGACAATATAAAAAATTGGCATCAACAGGCGTTGTATGATTGCAAGCAAATTGACTTAACAATTTGAGTAAGATGATGAGGAATACAGCAATAAACCATGCCACAAGATTTCTGTAAAAAGTAGCAGAAATAGAAATAACTCTTATGTTTTGCCCCATGATTGTTGATAAATTAAATTTTTGCCAATATCAAATAAGTAGTCAAGATCATTTTTCCTATCTTCAGGAATATCAATAAATTTTTGTTTTATCTTATCAATAGCAATTTTTTCAATTCCATCCTTGCTTATTTCTAGTAATGGGTGTTTTTTATTTTGTGACCTGTCGATAATCCCTTCTGCTAAATTTCCTCCATAACTAATGAAATGTCCAAGCAAATATCCAATGGGGATAATAAACACGAGGTATAAATAATTAGAATTATCTAAACTTGAAGGTAATGATATATTAAAGAGGTAGGCTATAAATATAGCCATCAAAGATCCAGGTAAAAGAATCGTTAAAAAATCAAATAAACCAATTTTTTCCATATTATATAAATTTTAAATGAAGTAATCACCTTAGGATTAATCTCAATTCTTATAAAAAAGAACTCTTGCCACCTCAAATATATGTGATTAACACTAAAAGAAATAAACTTACTTTATGTATTTACATATTTGTTCTCTATTTATTTCTGTTAAATTTTTTTACTCTATAATCATCATCACGCTAATCGAATAATTCAAATCTCCCATCCCTATTCACTTCCCCCATCGATAAGACTCATTAACTACACCTAGCAAATCAATCACTCTATTGGTCACTGTGCCGATCACTTCTTCGATTGTTTTTGGCTGCGAGTAAAATGATGGTATCGCGGGACAAAGGATGCCACCAGCGAGTGTGACAGATTTCATATTCTCTATATGGATTAAATTCAACGGTGTCTCACGCAGGACCATGATTAATTTTTTTCTTTCCTTAAGCATGACATCTGCTGTACGCGTCATGAGATCATCAGAGACTCCTGATGCCACTCTTCCTAAAAAGCCAGCACTGCATGGGCACACCACCATAGCATCCCACTGAGCTGATCCAGAAGCAAATGGAGCCATGAAATCATTTTTGGAATACAACATCGAACTGAATTTTTCATAACTGTTGTCGCCGATTTCAATCTCCCAATTCTTCATGGCATTATCGCTCATGACTATTGCTAGTTGAACTTCTGATTTTAAGATCAATTTATTGATCAGGTCTTTTGCATATATCGATCCACTGCTACCTGCTATTCCTATTACTATTTTCATCAAGCTATTATTTTATTGTAAATGAAATGATTCATTATCTTTCAGAAATAAATTCTATCAAAATATCTGGAAATCGATCTGGACTGCAACTAATACATTTTAATCCAATATCGACCAATTGTTTTGCCATATCTTGATTCACGACATGCTTCCCTTCAAGATCTAAACCAAAGATACCAAGAATCTTTCCATTGTTCTGCAAGATGTGAGAAATATTCCTGAGCAATTGACTCTTGCTGCCATATTCATCCATATCGCTGATTAAAAACATATAAGCAGAGGACAACTGTTTGACTTTTTGCAAACTAAACTGTACAGCAGAGGCTATATCTGTGCCACCTCCTATAGGAATCGAAAAAATAAGATCAGTCGGATCTTGATACTGATCAGTCAAATCCATGACTTCATCATTAAAAAAAATAAGATGTGTCTTAATACTGTTTAAGGAAGCCAATACCGATCCAATAATTCCAGAATAGATGGCACTCTCTATCATTGACTCACTGGTATCGATGATTAAAAAAATTTCTTTTAATTGATTTTTATTCTTAGATATATAAAAATTATCTGGAATGATAGTTTGATAATCACTTTGATAGTTTTTGAGATTTTTTGAAATGGTTTTATTCCAATCTATTTTGCCTTTTTGAGGATCACCTTTCTTACTGATTCCTTTATTGTATTTTGAAAAAGATTTAAGCACTTGTGTCTTTAATTTTCTTTCAATCTCATTCACCAGTTTTCTCACAATATCTTTTGCTACAACTCTTGTTTTTTCTGGCAACAAATCTTGCATCTGGAGTATCGTAGCGACGAGACTTATATTGGGTTCGATCTTCTCGAGCAACTCTGGCTCTAGCAACATCTCCTTCATGTCTTTCCGCTCCAATGCATCTCGCTGCATGATGCTCACTATGTTTGGTGGAAAATGCGTTCTGATTCCCTCCAACCAATTTTTTATATCTTTTTTAGACTGAGATTTCTGTTTTTGATTTTGGCTTTTAGAATGATATATCTGTTGTAGTAATTTATCTTTTTGCTGTTCATCCTCATTCAAATCAAAATCAAACTCACTCTCTTTATCGTCACCTAGGATTAATCTCCATCGCTTTAATTCTTCCATTTTATTTTTGTTTTAATGGAATAATTTTCCCTTGAATACAGACACTGAGAATTCTGAATTTTTTATCCATATACTCGGCAATATAATTGACTTCAGGATATGTAGAATAACTGAGGAGTGTAAGCCAATAGCTATCAGGATTAGTACAAATTAATGCTTCATGATTTTTAGATACCAAATATAATCTATGATGCAAAATGGAAAATTTTAGCTTCTTTAATATAAACAACTGATGATTCATCCATGGACAAATCTTAACGCGCTCTGCTATCTTATCTAATGCTTGTTCTAAATAAATCCCTGATAAATTGATTTCACCAGCAGCAATCCCATTTTGAATGTTTACTTCTGTGCCTCTCATTTTCACAGCACTTGGATAAAAATGAACTGTATCTAAATATGTTTTATTAAATTCAAAAAATTTAGAATTAAAAAATCTTCCAACTTGAAAGTCTATACTTAGAAAAACAATCCCTGTATTTTTGCCAATAAACCAATTACGTATGAGACTTAAATTTTCTTCTTTATCTACCATCGTCCCAAGTAGAATCCAATGATCTATGATGCCTTCACTAGAACTGATGACTTCACTTTTTTTTATACTTATTCCAGCGTATGCCAATATATCTTCGGGATGATATTTTATCTTGGATTGATTTCTGAAGGCTGAAATAAATAATATGAACTCGGCTAAAAGTTCGGCACAATACTCCTGCCAATCTTTGTCTAGTTTTAATTTTTCTGGAATAACCCTCAGCTTCCTTGCGATACCTGAAAGTCCATAGTCCACCATTCTGGTGCTTATCTCTTCAATTTTTGATCCATCTCTAGACAATTGCTCGATTCCATTTACTACTAAATTGTCTATCCATAATTCAAGAATATCGATTCCTGATTGAAGTGACTCCAGTTTTTTTTGATTAATCCTTGGGAATGGATTTGGAGAATTTTGGGCTTCCATAATTATAGTCAATCAAGCGATTCCGATTTTTGAAGGACGATAGAAAGTGCGATTTCAGCTGCGACTTGTTCAGCACTTTTCTTATTAAAATCTTCTGCTGATGCGATTTCAACATTATCTATAAAGACACCGACTTTGAATCGATCTCTCTTATCCGTTTTATATTTATTGATGATGCGGAAGTCGATTTCTTTAGTATGTTTCTGACACCACTCTAACAACTGACTTTTGTAATTATCATCATACATTTCTAGTCTGTTGATGTCTACAAATTTTCGAATAATATTTTTTAAAATATATTCCTTAGTATACTCAAAACCCTGTTCCATGTATATTGCGCCAATTAATGCTTCGAGCGCATTCCCCAGCATAGATTGAGATATAGCTGTTTGATTGAATTCCATCATCAGATGATCCAAGCCCATTTGCTCAGCGATATAATTGAGCATTTTTCTTTTTACGATTTTGGATCTCATTTTGGTGAGGAATCCTTCATTGGCTTGGGGATACTTCTTGAATAAATATTCACCTACTACAAAGCTCAATAGCGCATCGCCTAGGAATTCAAGTCTCTCATTGGATTGAAGCAATCCATCAGACTCGGTGATCGTTTGATTATTTAAAGTCGACTTATGAAAAAAAGCAACTTTAAATATATGCACCCTTGACGGTGTAAAACCAATGAGCTCATTTAATCTTTCGACAAAAAACTTGTCTTTAGAAAAATACCTATGATTTGTCTTTCTGTAAAACTTAAAAATAAAATCTAGCATTGTTTAAATATCACTGAACTGTTATGCCCTCCAAATCCAAATGTATTGCTTAAGAAAGCTTTGACTTTTCTCTCTTGAGCAGAATTGAAGGTAAAATTAAGTTTTGGATCCAACTCTGGATCGTCAGTAAAGTGATTAATGGTAGGCGGTATAAAATTGTGGTTCATGGCCATGATCCCTGCAATAGACTCAATGACACCAGCAGCTCCGAGGAGATGACCTGTCATTGACTTGGTTGAACTGATATTTAGTTTGTAGGAATGATCGCCAAAAACTTTTAGTATAGCTTTAACCTCTGCGATATCTCCGAGAGGTGTGGACGTTCCATGAGTGTTTATATAATCGATTTCAGAAATATTGAGATTTGCTTCTTCTAGCGCCAGTTTCATGGCTTGCATAGCGCCTAGACCATCGGGATGTGGGGCTGTGATGTGGTAAGCATCAGCAGTTAATCCTGTTCCGACGATTTCGGCATAAATATTTGCGCCTCTCTGTTTAGCATGCTCATATTCCTCCAGAATCAGCGCACCTGCGCCTTCTCCTAGCACGAATCCATCACGATCTTTATCATAAGGTCTCGATGCAGTAGTGATGTCATCATTTCTTTCTGACAAGGCCTTCATGGAAGAAAATCCTCCAATTCCTGCCTTGGTCACTGCTGCTTCTGATCCACCAGTAATCATTAATTCTGCTTTTCCCAATCGAATGTAGTCGAAAGCATTGGAAATAGCATGACTACTTGAGGCACAAGCAGAAACTGTCCCATAATTGACCCCCATAAGACCATATTTAATAGATATATGTCCAGGTGCGATATCCGAAATCAATTTTGGAATAAGAAATGGACTGTAACGGGGTGTCCCTGAATGCAGTGCTGCCTCAGACAAATCGGTTTCCAATGTATGAAAACCTCCGATGCCAGATCCCCAAATGACCCCAAACTTCAGTTTGTTGACTTTTTCAAGATCCAAACCTGAATCTTTCATAGCCTGTTCTGCAACAACTAAAGCGTACTGAGCAAAAGGGTCAATCTTGCGCGCTTCTTTTTTATCAAGAAACTCCTCTGCATTAAAGTTTTTCAACTCACATGCAAATCGAGTCTTGAAGAGTGTGGGATCAAAGCGAGTAATAATATTGGCGCCACTCCTGCCTTGTTGTAAACCTTCAAGGTAGGAAGTTTTATCTGCTCCTATAGGTGAAAGGACTCCAATTCCAGTTACTACGACTCGCTTCATAGCACAAAATTATAAAAGTAAAGCAAAATAAATTTTATTTTCTGCCTACTCTGTATAAAATGATTATAAAAGCTTGATTTATTTGCAGTTAGCCTCCAAATAATCTATAGCATGACCTACTGTTTGGATCTTTTCAGCTTGGTCATCAGGAATAGATGTATCGAATTCTTTTTCGAATTCCATAATAAGCTCTACAGTATCTAGTGAATCTGCTCCCAGATCGTTCACAAAACTTGCTTCATTCGTAACCTCGGACTCATTTACGCCCAATTTATCTACGATAATTTTCTTTACACGTTCAGCGATTGTTGACATTTTAATTTTTTTATTTTAAAAGTTTCGGCAAATTTAAAATATTCATTTACTAATTAAAGAAATAATTTGCCTTTTTTTATTTTGTTATGCAGTTAAACAATTTTATATGCTTTAACTGTTCCTTATAATTGATATTTTTATAAAATAGTTCAAATGTTACAACATAATACAAAAATTGTGGCCACTTTGGGGCCTGCAAGTTCAAGTTTAGAGGCTTTAGAGGCGTTAATTAAAGAAGGAGTCGCCATTTTTCGATTGAATTTCTCCCATGGAACCCATGCAGACCACAAGACATCTATTGATAGAATCCTGAGCTTAAACGAAAAACTAGGTACTCATGTTGGCATTTTAGCAGATTTGCAAGGTCCAAAGCTTAGAATAGGTCAAATTGAGAATAATGCCTTAATGCTTAAAGAAGGCGATATTATCACCATTACCAATGAGGAGTGCATCGGTACCATGGAAAAAATATACATGAGCTATGATTCCTTTGCCGATGATCTTAAAGTAGGTGAAATGGTATTGGTCGATGACGGCAAGCTTCAATTTGAAGTCGTTGAAGTTCATCCAGACAAAGATATCGTAAAATTAAAATGCTTGTTTGGCGGTATACTTTCATCTAATAAAGGAGTGAATCTTCCAGACACTGAGGTAAAATTGCCATCACTTACTGAAAAAGACCTTGAAGACTTGGATTTTATCGTGACCCAGCCAGTAAATTGGATCGCACTCTCATTTGTGAGAAAAGCAAAAGATGTAGAAGATCTCATCAGCAAAGTGGAAGCTGCAGGTCACTATGCAAAAGTTATTTCCAAAATAGAAAAGCCAGAAGCAATAAAAAATATTGATGCCATCATCAAAGCAAGTAATGGAGTCATGATCGCAAGAGGAGACCTCGGGGTAGAAATGCCTATAGAAAAATTACCCACAATCCAAAAAATGATCGTAGCAAAATGCATCCAAAGATCGAGACCTGTTATCGTAGCGACTCAAATGATGGACAGCATGATCAACAATCCTTCACCCACCAGAGCAGAGGTAACTGATGTCGCCAATGCAGTATTAGATGGTGCGGATGCAGTGATGCTGAGTGGTGAGACTTCTGTAGGTAAACATCCAGTTAAAGTGGTCGAAGCCATGAATAGAATCATCGCTGAAGCGGAACAACATTTTTCATTTCAAATAAGAAAACCTTCGGCTTCAGATAAATCTTCAACTTTCATTTCCGATGTCGTATGCTTCAATGCAGCCAAGACCGCAGAAGATATCTCTGCATCTGCTATTATTGGACTCACAGTATCTGGATACACTGCATTTAAGACTTCTTGTTATCGACCGTCTTGTCCCGTATATATCTTCTCTAGTGCCTACCATATGCTGGGGACATTAAATTTAGTTTGGGGTGTGCATTGTTTCTACTATAATGAAAATAGGTCAACAGATGAAACCATTGATGACCTTGTCACAATATTAAAAGAAAAAGGAAAAATCAAATCCGGAGACTTTGTAGTCAATACTGGTACGATGCCACTTTCTAAAAAAGGGAGAACTAATATGATGAAGGTGACAGAAGTAGAATAATTGCTTGATTGGAAATATATAATTAATTAATTTTTGAACGTTTACTAAAGTATTAAATAAAATAAATTTGCAAAAAAAAATACTGCTTTCATTTGCCATCTCAATTTTCTTGTTTGCTTTCGCAAAAGCGCAGGAAGAAGCTATACCTAAAGAAATAAAGCTCCAATCTGATTTAATTGAAGCATTCAAACTAGAACAAATAGGAAAAACTGACAAAGCAATTGAGCTTCTAGAAAAATTGAGTATCGAAGCTGAAGTAAGGTCAGCCGCAAAATATCAATTGGCTAGACTATATGAAAAAATAGGAAAAAATGAACTCGCCGTTGAATCAATAAACCAGAGCATCGTTGCTGATCCTAGCAATAAGTGGAATTATATTATGAAAATAAATCTACTAGAAAAATATGGTCACAATGAAGAAATTGCAAACTGCTATTCCACATTATCAAAATTAGAACCTGATAATTATATATTCTACGACAATGCTGCCATATACTATTTAAAGGCTAATCTCTTGGAGAAAACGATGTCAACCCTCGAAAATGCTGAAAAAAAATTTGGACTTTCTCCAAAAATTGCATTAAAAAAATCAAATATTTTTGTCCTACAAAAGAAAGAAAAAAAAGCGATCGAAACACTTGAAACCACACTCAAAGAATATCCATACCACAGTGAAATTTATCCAGAATTGATCATCTTATGTGGAAGAAATGGTTTGGATCAAAAAGTAAAACAATATAGTGATAATTTGACTAAACTCGACAGCGACCATCCATTCTTAAGGTCTAAAGCATCTATGGAGTCATCCGTTCCAAACCAATCAGAACCCATTCAAGCAATGATTGAAAAAGAAGAATACAGCATCGACGCTAAAATCAAATTGCTCATCCCCTTAGTTCAAAAATACAGCACAAGTCCAGACCCTCAATTGCTTACCGAATTAAAACAATTCGGACAATCAATATTAAAACAATATCCAGACGACTCGAAATCTCATGCTTTAGTTGCTGACATTTATTTTCAATCCAATGAAATGAACAAGGCAAAAGAACATTATGAAACCGCAATTCAAAAAGGAAATGTCCCCTATCCAGTATATGAAAATGTAATCATCGCAAGTAAAGAAATAGAAGCATGGTTGAGCGCAGAGAAATATGCAAATAAGGCCTTAGATATTTTTCCAAATCAAAGTTTTTTATTTTACGCTCTAGCTGAAGCATTATATAATCAAGGACAGTACGAGGAAGCATATAGTAATATCAATCAAGCACTCCTTATTTTAAGAAATAATTCTGCCAAAAAAATGGATGCTAAATTATTATTAGCAAAAATATGTGATGCCAGTAAAAAAACAGAAGAAGCTCAGAAAGCTTGGACAGAAGTGGCAAATAATACGACTTCAGATATTTCAATCATAGAATTTCAATTGAATGAAATCAAACAGGGTAAAAAAGAAAATTCAAGCCTGTTGGAAAAATCATTAAACTCTAATACATTAGATAAATCTAAACAAATTTATTATAAAGCAGAACTCGCCCAATTAAAAAATGAAAGCGAAAAATCTAATGAATTATTGAATCAATATATTACTTACGCCAACATTAAAAAACCCAGCGTCTATGCGCTCATGGCAAAGAATTATTTAAAATTGGGCAATAAAATAGAGGCGAAGAAAAATATAGAACTTGCCATAGCACTCTCTGAAAACAAAGCAATGTTAAAAAAATGGCTATCAGAAATCAATTAATCATACTTACAGGTTTATTGTTTTTTATTGCTTGTAAGACCAGTAAAAAGGCTATCAACCCAAGTGAGAAAAAGCAATATAGTGCAAATGATCTTGTCAAATTTTTGGAAGCGAATAATGAATGTGAATATTTCACCGTAAAGGGCGATGTGACACTTATTCAGCCAAACAATCAGATCAGTGGCAATATCCAAATCGCAAGTAAAAAAGATAGCATAGCCATAATCAGTTTGAAAAAATTTGGCATTGAAGGATTTCGCATTAAAATAGATAAAGACAGTTTATACCTTCTTGATCGATTGAATCAAAGTTTTTCTGTGTATTCGATAGCAGATTTTTCAAAACAATACAAAGTCACTTTAGAGTTAAAATATTTGCAAGATTTAGTCATGAAATCATGTTTTCTCCCAAAAAATATTTCCTATAAACTAGATGACAACAAAAATAATTATCTAGTCGGCAAATCCGAAAATTTAGAACTTGGTATTGGACTTGATTCCCTGACTTTTGGCGTAAATGAATTCATGATCGCCAATAATGATGTAAAGACAATGGTAAAGCCATATTCGCTTATGCCAATCCCAGATAAAAGAATTTCTAAAAATTTAGATATAAAAATACTGCCGAGCTCCAACGATGAAATGCAAGTGAATTTAAAATGGGATGAAATTAATTTCAATGTAATATCTCAGTTCAAATTTGATATTCCAAAACACTATAGTCATGTTAAATAATTATCATAAGACATTTATTTTATTTTTACTTGGCATCAGTCTAACTTCCTTTGTATCTCCTGCTGAAAAAAACAAAATAGAGGCAATAAAATTAGAAATAAAAAAAACAACAGAACTTCTAGAGAAAACAAATTTTGAAAAACAAGATATTTCAAAAAATTTGGCATTGTTGGAGACTCAAATAAACAACAGAAATGACTTGATCAAGGAATTAAAAATTGAAAATTCGAAATCTGTTCTTAGACTTCAAGAGTTACAAAAATACCACGAAGAGAATTTTAAAAAGTATAATGAATTAGAAATTAAATATTTTCAAGTCTTAAGAAACAAATGGAAAAATCAATTTCGTGAAAATAATATTCTTGACTTAATTTCTATAAAATCACTTTCAAGTAAAATCCAAAGCTCTGCAATTCGTTCACAGTTCGAAAGGAAAAAAAAGCAACAACTTCAAGAGTATTCAGTCCTACTTAAAGATTATTTTGTACAATTGAATAAATTGAAAGTAGAAAATAATAAGATCGCAGAACTTGAATCAAATGCAGCAAAAGAAGCAGAAAAAATTCAAGAAGATATGGCAGCCAAGAAAAAATTACTTTTGGTATCCGCTTCTGAAATTGAAAAAATAAAAATCAACCTCCAAAAGCTAGAACTGGAAAAACAGAAATTAACAGGGATCATTTCAAGTGAAATAGAGCGCACTGAAAAATTTAAATTCGAAGCTAGAACTAAATCAAATTATAACTGGGCATCACCATTGCGTGGTGGAACGATCATTTCAAAATTTGGAAAGAATCTACTTTCCGATCATTTAGTTACAAAAAACAATGGGATCGATATCCAATCTTCTAATGCCTTTGTTCAATCGACCAATGCAGGAGAAGTCGTCCAAATAAGACAGCTGCCCAATCAAAGTTATATGATATTAATCAGACATAGCGAATATTATTCTGTTTACTCTAATCTGGAGAGTGTCTTGGTGCGAAATCAAGAATCAATAGAAGCTGGAGCTAACCTAGGCAAGTGCATGCCTTCATCAAATGGTCAGTTTGAATTACACTTTGAAATCTGGCAAGGCAAAACGCCTCAAAATCCAGTAGATTTCATAAGATAGGATAGATTAGTCATTTAATTTAGAAAATAAATGATTAAAAATTTTTTGCATATGTAAAAAAGAGTATTTTTATAACTTAAAATTATAAAATAATGAGATACTTCTTATTTACTTTAAGCATCATTTTTTCCTTTTTTAATCAAGCCTTTGGTACTCACATC
This sequence comes from Saprospiraceae bacterium, assembly GCA_016710585.1. Classification (GTDB taxonomy): domain Bacteria; phylum Bacteroidota; class Bacteroidia; order Chitinophagales; family Saprospiraceae; genus Vicinibacter. Next base: position 56,430 of record JADJVN010000024.1, on the reverse strand, counting down.
GTAGGCGGAAACTTCAGCTATAAATGTTTAGGCAACAATGATTATGAAATTTCACTAACTCTTCGCCGCGATTGTCAGAATGGCCAGGCACAATTCGACGATCCTGCCAATATCACGATTTATGATTCGATCAATGGGGAATATAAGCTTTACAATATTATCCCAATGGAATTTAATCCAGATGATACTTTGAACGAACAGGTTGAAACTAGGTGCGGACTTGTCGGTGGTGATGTTTGTGTACACACGACGACTTATAGGACTGTAGTGAATCTTCCAAAGAATGTTGGTGGTTATGTCATCGTATATCAAAGATGTTGCAGAAATGTTACATTAAATAATCTCATTGATCCGTTGACTATAGGAACTAGTATGCATATTTACATTACAGAAGAAAGTTTATACTCATGTAATTCTAGTCCAACACTAGGAGCTTTTCCTCCAATTTATGTTTGTGGAAATAATGAAATAAATTTTGATCTACAAGCAAAAGACTCCGAAGGAGATAGCATCGTTTATTCGCTTTGTCATGCCGTCTCTGGAGGCACACAAGTCACTCCAGCTCCTAATCCAGACTTACCTCCTCCATTTGATCTAGTACCCTATAGAGCGCCTTTCAATGCCAATAATATGATAGGAGGAAATCCAGCGCTGAACATTAACTCCAAAACAGGTTTGATGCATGGATTTGCTGAAAATATTATAGCACAGTATTTGGTATCCTATTGTGTTCGCGAATATCGCAAAGGAAAATTATTATCTCAGATGTATCGCGAATTTCAGATCAATATAAGAATATGCAATACATTGCCCATAGCAGATTTCGACATTGAATTAAATGAATGCAAAAAGCCTGTTGAACTCAAAATAAATGATAAATCAAGAGACCTTTATTCCAGCATTACAAAATGGAACTGGACCTTTGAATGGAATGCCAATAAACAGACATCGAGCATGCAGAATCCCTTTATCATCTTAGATGACAAAGGAGAGGTGAAAATTTCACTTGCTGTGACCTCTATTGAAGGATGTATAGATAGCTTGATCAAAAAAATTAAATATGAATCTATTGTGCCAAAATTAATCGCAACAGATACAAGTATTTGCCTTGGAGACTCCATAAAATTAAATCTAGGATTTTCTAATAATGGCATTTATGAGTGGACTCCAAACAAGGATATCAGTTGTACGATCTGTCCTGACCCACAAGTATTCCCGAAGACTAACACCACTTATTTTGTAAAATTCTCAAATAAAAATTGTGTAGCTGAAGATAGTGTCCATGTCATAGTCAAGCCATGTATTACGGATTCATGTGAGATCAGCCTCCAGACAGAATGTTTGCCAAATGGGATGATTAGAGTTATAGCAAGGGACTATTTGGGTAAAACAATTATTCCAAATAAATACCATGAGATACTTTGGGACATTTATCCACCAACAGCAAAGAAACCAACTCAAATTCAAAATATTAATCCAATAGAACTCACTAAGGGTACTAAATATGTATGTACATCCAACATCTATTCATGGAAGCCGAAACTACCTAAAACACGCGAATTTGCAGATATCTGTAAGCGTGTGTATCGAGATTCTTTGAACATCGTCTGTAATGGACCTTGCAATGACTTTGATCTAATCCTATCATCCTGTGATGATGATTATGATAAGTTAAATCAACTCCAATTTCCAGAACCACTTTGTATATCGATATGTGGACCAAATTGTGATTATATCATTGCGCTCTTTGAAAAAAATGGAAAATTAATCGATGAAAAAGAATATGATATCACATGGTCAAATCATCAGAAAGGAGCCTATGTGCATTTGATGGGACCATACTATGATCAACTTTCGGTCATTGTTAAAAAAGATGGATGCAGTTGGTATGGGAGATATATCAAAAGTTGTAAAAACTTTTTCAACATTGGAATAGATAAAAATATTCAAAGCAGAGAAAATAAATTAATTGAAATCGATAAAAATCAATTCATTGAATTATTAAATAGGAATAAAAATATTAATGTGTACAACATCTTAGGCCAGAAAATCGACCTAGTTGATCTCAATTCAAATCAAGATATAGGACATTGGCTATTCGTAGTGGATGAAGATAATCAAGGCCAATTATATTTTATAAAGTAACAAAATAAATCACCATTAAAGAAATTGAAAAACCTGTCTAAACTATTCATCTTTGGAGATTAAACTGAGTATAGTAATTCCAACTTGGAATGAAGAATTAAATATTGAAAGACTGCTTATTCATTTATTAGCAAACTGTAAAAAAAGTGAAATCATCATTGTCGATGCGAATAGCACGGATAAAACAATTGAAATTTGCAAAAAATACGAAGTACGTATTTTTCATTCTTCTATAAAAAGCAGAGCAGTACAAATGAATATTGGCGCAAGAAATGCAAAAGGTGAAGTCTTCTATTTTGTCCATGCAGATACAATACCTCCATCCAGTTTCTATGATGATATATTTAATGTAATCGATAAAAATATACTGGGATTTTTTCGTCAAAAGTTCGAAAGTAAGAATCCATTATTATTATTGAATTCTTTCTTTACTCGATTCAACTTCATTTGGAACCGAGGTGGTGATCAATCGATGTTTTTAACAAAAGAATTATTCATAAAATTAAATGGATTTAACGAAAACTATTCCATCATGGAAGAATATGACCTCATGGATCGCGCAGCGCAAGTCGCTAAGAGGATCATTATCTCAAAATACACTTTAGTTTCAGCACGAAAATATTCTAGTAATTCATGGCTTAAAGTACAATATGCAAATTATATAGCCATGAAGATGTATATGAAAAAAGTTAATCCAGATGAGATAAAAATGACTTATCAGAATTTATTATTGTAGAATTAAAAATCAGTTTACGCCTAATAAGGGAGTATGAAAATAGATCAACAAATTCTTAAAATTATTGCTGTAGTATTCATAGTTTGGGTTTATTGGTTTGTTAATCCATTGTCGTTTACTTCAGAACAAGTTTTTGTAAGTGCCATTGCACTTCTGATGATTGCATTTTGGACTTTAGAATTATTGCCATTGCCTGTCGTAGCATTATTCCCAATTTTAATTTTTCCATATCATGATGTACTGAGCTGGGACAGCATCTCCAAGGCTTATTCTAATCCAATGATTTTTCTATTTATGGGTGGATTTTTTCTTAGCCTTGCGATTGAAAAGTGGAATTTGCACAAGCGAATTGCATTGAATATTATAAATATTACAGGAACTAGTGGCAATAAAGTTATTCTTGGATTTATTATTTCAACAGGATTTTTAAGTATGTGGCTGAGCAATACTGCAACCACCATGATGATGTTTCCCATAGCTCTCGCCGTCATCAAAATGGTCGAGACCACTCCATCTATTGATTCAAGAAGTGTAAAAAATTTCTCATTCTGCATGATGATTGTGATCGCCTATGCTTCCAATTTTGGTGGCATCGCGACCATCATTGGAACGCCACCAAATGTTGCATTCAATAGCTATTTACAAAGCCAAAACCATCAAGAAATTTCCTTTTTCAAATGGATGGCTATCTGTACTCCTCTTGCCATTGTTATCTTGATTTGCTTATATTTTATTTTAGTAAAATTCATGTATCCCAATACAATAAAATCAAATCCAGAAATAGTCCAATTTATTAAAAAAGAAATTAAGTCATTGGGAAAAATGAATAAAGCTGAAATTAGTGTTATATCTATATTCCTTTTTACAGTAATACTTTGGATATTCAAAGATTTGCTGAATGGATTTCTTCCAATAAAATTAGATGATACTAGAATTGCTTTGACAGGTGGGCTTTTATTATTCATTATAAGAATTGACAAAAGTACAGCCCTGTTGGAATGGGAGGATACCAAAAAAATGTCTTGGGGTATTCTACTTCTATTTGGAGGTGGGATGGCTTTGGCTAATGCTTTGGAAAAAGTTGGATTATTAAAATTAATAGGAGAATATATTCAGTCATTTGGAGCGATTGGATTTTCTAGTATTCTGATTATGATCATACTCATTTCAATATTTCTCAGTGAGCTGATGAGTAATATAGCTCAAGTAATTGTATTGGCACCGATCATTGGAGGTATTGCTGAGTCAATGAATTATTCCGGAATTCAATTAGGCTTAGCGATGACCTTAGCAGCAAGTTGTGCATCGATGTTGCCTATGGGCACACCACCCAATGCTATTGCATTCTCCAGTGGGATGATTGAGATGAGATCCATGCTCAAAATTGGATTCATCATGAACCTTGTATGTATTGTTTTAATTTTTCTTTTCTGCTTGTATATTTTTCCAATAATCAATTAAGACTACAAAAAATAATTAACCGTTGAAAGCATTTTCTCCTGTGACATCCATTCCAGTGATCAATAAATGAATATCATGAGTTCCTTCATAAGTCAATACTGTCTCGAGATTCATCATATGACGCATGATTGGATATTCATTAGTGATTCCCATTCCACCTAATATTTGTCTAGCCTCTCTTGCGATGACAAGAGCCATATTCACATTATTTCTCTTTGCCATTGAAATTTGAGCTGGTGTTGCTTTACCTTGATTTGCCAATGTCCTAATCTCCACGCTAAAAGTTGCGCTTTGGTGATTTCTGTAATCATTTCAGCCAACTTTTTTTGTGTCAATTGAAATCCAGCTAAAGGCTTGCCGAATTGTATTCTTTGTTTAGAGTATTTAAGTGCAACATCATAGCAGTCTAAAGCTGCACCGATTGCTCCCCAGGCTATGCCATATCTCGCCTTAGACAAACAGGTCAATGGGCCTTTTAATCCTTTCACATTGGGGAAAACTTGAGATTTTGGGACCCTTACGTCTTCAAAGACCAACTCTCCTGTAATGGAGGCTCTTAAACTCCATTTTCCATGGATTTCTGGTGCTGAGAATCCCTTTGCATCTTTCTCGACGACCATCCCAAGAATCTCTCCTTGTTCATTTTTTGCCCAAACCACGGCTAGATCTGCCACGGGTGAATTGGTGATCCACATTTTTGCACCATTGAGAATATATGCATCTCCATCATCTTTCACGTTGGTCACCATCCCTGCAGGATTAGAGCCAAAATCTGGTTCAGTCAGACCGAAACAGCCTATAAGATCCCCAGATCCAAGTTTGGGAAGATATTTTTGTTTTTGTTCCTCACTAGCAAATTTATAAATTGGATACATGACTAAGCTTCCTTGAACAGAAGCCATGGAACGAATCCCAGAGTCACCCCTTTCTAGTTCTTGCATGATGACCCCATAAGCGATCTCATCCATACCACCACCACCATATTCGGGTGGGAGACTTGGACCATAAGCACCGATTTCAGCAAGACCTTTGAATAAATGCCTTGGACATTCATGCTTGTCAGAATAAGCTTCAATGATAGGGCTCACTTCTTTCTTCACCCATTCCCTCACAGCCTGCCTTGCGAGTAAATGATCCTCACTTAGTAGCTCATCAACATTATAATAATCATGTCCTTCGTAATTGTCTTGTCGCTGATTTATAGACGCCATTTTATCATGTATATTTAAAGCTCAAAGATAATGAATTTAGCCAATAATTAGCTTTTCAATCCTTTCTAGATGGTCGATTTTATTATTTATGAAAAAATGAAAAAATACCATAGCAAGATTAATGTCCAATAATAGTTTTACTTTAGCAACATTATTTACTTAAAAGTTAAAACAAAAATAATGGAAGAAACGCTTTTTACATTGACGATTAAAGACCTCGAATTTTACGCCAATCATGGACTCTACAATGGAGAAAAAAAAATAAATCAAAAATTTAATATCAATGTCTATATCACTTATGCCATTAATGTTACTGATAAAATTAGCATAGAGCAATGTATAGATTACGTTGAAATAACTTCAATGATAAAAGAAGTCATGAAGCATTCTGAAGATTTAATGGAAACCCTCATTTTAAATATTCGCAATGAAATAATGGGCAAATATTCCAATATACAAAAATGTAATATTTCAATAAAAAAATACCCTCAGCTCAACGCGAAATATGAATATATCGCGATAGAAATCTAATTTGTTTAGACCAGTTCTTTTCTTAGTCTTGCTACTGGAATGTTCAGTTGTTCGCGATATTTTGCAATCGTCCTTCTAGCTATATTATAACCTTTTTTCATTAAAAGATCTTTCAGCTTTTCATCACTATGTGGTTTCTTTTTACTCTCACCCCCTACCAGTTCTGAAAGAATTTTTTTCACTTCCAATGTTGAGACCTCATCCCCTTCTTCATTTTGTAAAGATTCAGAAAAAAACTCTTTAATTCTCTTTGTGCCAAACTCAGTTTGAACATATTTACTATTCGCCACCCTAGACACCGTCGAGATATCGAGACTCGTCACCTCAGCGATATCTTTGAGGATCATGGGTTTCAATTTTTTTTGATCTCCTGTAAAAAAGTATTCTTGTTGGTATTGCATTATAGAATACATCGTTCTATAGAGCGTATCCTGTCTTTGCTTAATAGCATCAATAAACCATTTTGCGCCTTCAATTTTTTGCTTTATAAAAAGAATAGCTTCCTTTTCTTTTTTTCCATTGGAGCCATTTTTCTTATGATCATTATAGGATCTCAACATATCTAAATATTGATCATTAATGCGTAGATCTGGTGCGTTCCTAGAATTTAAAGATAGCTCTAACTCGCCATCGCGATTTAATACAGTAAAATCTGGGACAATGAATTGTCCAGACATAGAACTGCCTTGACTAGAATCAACATATCCAGAAGAAGGCTTGGGATTCAATTTCAATATTTCATCTATCGCATCTTTAAGCTGCATTTCAGATAAGCCTAAAGCTCTTTGTAATCTTACATAATGCTTTTTAGAAAATTCTTCGAAATACTTGTCTAGAATTAGTTCTGCAAGCTTGTAGACTTTCATCTGAGCTTTTTTCACTTCAGGACGCTGCTTAAATTTGATTTGTATCATCAAGCACTCCCTTAGATTCCTAGCGCCTACGCCTGGAGGATCAAAATTCTGGATCTTAGTCAAGATGCCATTTATCTCTTTCTCATTGGTATCCAAATTTTGAGAAAAAACAAGGTCATCAATGATCGCATTTGGTTCTCGACGTAAATAACCATCATCGTCGATACTACCTATGATCTGTAATGCAATCTTATATTGGTCTTCATTCTTAAGATTCAAAAGCCCTATTTGCTTCTCAAGGTGATCGTGAAATGTATTTTCTATTGCAATCGGTATCGTTTTATTTTGTTCTGCCTCTCCATTATAATCATCAGCTTTGTACCGATAAGAAGCAGTATCATCATCCATGTATTGATTGATATATTCCTCAAAATCACTTTGACCGCCTTCATCTATGTGGATTGGTTCAGTCTCCATGAAATCATCTTTCTCATAGTCATCGTCTACTTCAGCATCATTGGTACTGTCGTCGGTTTTCTCATAATTATCATACAATTCTTCCTCATTCTCCCCTTCTTCCAATGCAGGATTCGCCTCAAGCTCCTCTTGAATACGTTGGTCTAAGACAGCGGTGGGTATTTGCAATAACTTCATTAACTGAATCTGCTGTGGAGACAGCTTTTGAAGCATTTTTTGACTTAAACTCTGTTTGATCATATTTAACTTACTATATTGAAAACAAGATTTTGAAAAATTTAGTTCTATTACATATGATAGTTTATCCTTACTTTTCGGTACAAATATAGATAAAAAACATTCATATTATAAAATTATTTAATATATAAATTTAAATAAATGAGTTTACAAGCAAATTTAACGGCTGTTAGACAACAAATGTCCTTGAATCATATAGATGCCTATATCATAGGCACAGCAGATCCACATCAAAGCGAATATCCACCTAGCTTTTGGCAAACCAGGGCATGGATCACAGGTTTCACTGGTTCTGCCGGAACGGCGATTATCACAAAGGATCATGCTGGACTGTGGACTGATGTACGTTATTTCCTTCAAGCCGAACATGAATTGAAGCAAACTGGCTTTGTTTTACATAAACTGATTGTGCAGACACAAGCTGAATATATTGATTGGCTTTGCCAAAATCTCAAAGCTGGTCAAACGGTTGCTTGTGATTTTCATTGTTTCTCCCTTGGTCAAATCACTCAATTTGACAAAGCCCTCAGTGAAAAATCAATCCTATTAAAAGATTCTGGGGATTTATTCCAAAAAGTATGGAAAGATCGGCCTGCCCTAAGCAGTTCGAAAATATATGAACACGACATAAAATACGCAGGTAAAAGCCGAAAAGACAAAATTAAATACTTACGAGAGCAAATGAAGGAATCTGGAGCAGACTATTTCGTCATTTCTGCCTTGGATGAAGTGGCTCATGTCTTAAATCTTCGCGGGAATGATGTGGACTGCAACCCTGTATTTATATCTTACCTTCTTATTGATAATAAAAAAACCAGATTATTTATCAATCCTCAAAAAATAAGTCCAGAGCTAAAACTTCAACTAGAAAAGGACGGTATTGAATTGATGAATTACGATCAAATCACTGAGATCTTGAGTAAAACAGACAATAAAAAAGTATGGGTTGATACCAGCACAATAAATGCTCGACTGGCCTTATCTATTCCAAAAAATTCGCTACTTGGCAAGACAAGTGCTGCTATGAGTATGAAAGCCATTAAGAATGATAAAGAAATTAAACATATTAGAAATGTAATGGCTAAAGATGGCGCTGCACTAACCAAAGCGTTCATGTGGCTAGAAGATCAGTTGAAATCAAATAAGACCCCAACTGAATTTGAATTGGCACAAACCATATCCAAGTCCAGAGCTTCTATGCCTAATTATGTGAGTGAAAGTTTTTTTGCCATCGTCGGGTATAAAGGAAATGGAGCCATCATCCATTATCGTCCAGAAGAAAAAACTTCAGCAAAAATTAAAAATGAAGGTGTTTTATTAATCGATTCAGGTGGCCAATATCTAGATGGAACAACTGACATCACTCGAACTATAGCTCTAGGACCAATCAGTGATGAGATAAAATCACATTACACTGCAGTATTGAAAGGACATATAGATGTGTGCAGATTAATATTTCCAATAGGAACCAAAGGAATTCAAATAGATGCTTTCGCTCGACAGCATTTATGGAAAATGGGGCTTAATTATGGTCACGGAACCGGTCATGGTGTTGGATTTTTTATGAATGTACACGAACCGCCGCAAGGTATCGTTTCAGCATGGAATCAAAGGGGAATGACAGAGCTCGTAGCAGGCATGTTGACATCAAATGAACCCGGATTCTATAAGGAAGATAGTCATGGAATTCGTGTGGAGAATCTTGTGCTAACGGTGGCGAATGGCGACAATTTCTTGGCATTTGAAAATGTAACATTATTTCCAATCGATACTAATCTAATTGACAAAAAATCCTTTGGTCCGAGTACAGAAAATGGCTTAATGAATATCATAAAAAATGTTATAAAAAAATCAGTCCATTTTTAAATGAAACTGAAAAAACCTGGCTGAAAGAAAAATGCAAATCATATTAAGAAGGTGAGTAATAAAATCTTGCCTATTGAATTTTATAAGAGCCATAATCCTGTGGAAATAGCTCAATCATTGATAGGCAAAATATTAACAACATATAAAGGAACTGTCCAAACCTCTGGGATCATTACAGAAACAGAGGCATATTGGGCGCCAGATGACATGGCTAGTCATGCAAGAAATTATACGCGTACTCCAAGAAATGAAATGATGTATGCAGAAGCAGGTAGTTCATACACCTACATTTGTTATGGCGTACATACTTTATTTAATATTATTACTGCTGATGTCGACATCCCACATGCTGTGCTCATTCGCGCTATTGAGCCAATTCAAGGAATTGATACCATGTTAAAAAGAAGGGACATACATAAATTATGTCCAGCACTCAGTTCTGGCCCAGGCTCACTTTCTGTGGCTTTGGGGATCAATATGGCAGACAATGGCATACCTCTTTATGATCCGAATTCTCAAATCAGAATTGAGGTAAATAACTTCGAAATTCCAAAAAATGAAGTGATTGCCACACCAAGGATTGGGGTGGAAAGTTCTGGTAAATCTGCATCTTTACCTTACAGATTTATTTGGAAAAAAAAGCAGTTATATCAGTGCAAAATCATTTTCTAAAAAATATTTTTAAGGTTTAATTACTGATTATCAATTTATTACAAAATATTGAAAAATAATTTTAAAAAGACTGCAACGAATCGGACAATTTAAAATCCTTATAACAGAAAAACCACAAAAGCGAAAAAATGGACCAATTGGTAAATCGGGTAAAGAACGGAGATCAAAGCGCCTATCGAGAGCTCTATCACAAGTTCTCTGTTCCGATGTACAATGTCTGTTTGAGAATTACAAATAATGCAGATGAAGCAAATGATGTACTTCAAGACGTTTTTGTAAAAATTTTTCAAAACATAAAGAGTTTAGAAAATGCACAATTGCTTCCAGCTTGGATAAAAAAAATAACAGTCAATACTGCTTTACAAACTATACAAAAAAATAAAAAGTTACAAATTGATGAAAACATAGATCCTATTTCTATTTCAGAGATCGAAATTCAAAACGAAGAATCAATATTGGACTTAGAGACTGAACATGAGCTGTTGATATCTAAGATTCAAGAAGCTATAAAAATACTGCCAGAAAGATATCGCATTGTATTTACTTTACATGTACTCGAGGAATATTCGCATGAAGAAATTTCTAAAATGTTAGGCATCGTTTCATCGACTTCAAGAAGTCAGTATCTAAGGGCAAAAATAAAATTAATTGAAATTTTAAAAAAAAATAAAAGTCATGTCAGACCAATTGAAAGCGTTTATTCAGCAACATAAATCGGAGTTTGACGACAAACGTCCCGATCCAAATCTCTTTGATAAAATCATATCAGAGATGGATGCCAATTCACACAACAATTCTAGAAAAATTATATTTCTTCCTATTTATAAAAAAATGATTGCGGCGGCTAGCATTGCTTTAATCCTGTTTTCTGCTGTGTTTCTTTATCTCACAAAAGATCAAAATAAAACAGATAAAAACACCTTTGTAGTCGAGCAACTGCCCACTTTCAATCGTGATGATGTAAATATAGAATCCATTACTGTTACACCATCAATCATCCAAGAGAAACAAGTTCCTTTTATAAAAAAATTCAAGAAGTCCTTTAATACAAGCAAGTACAATTCAAGTTCACAAACAATTCCTTATGGCCTATCTTCAATTGAGCATAATATTATAGTGCAGACTCCTGCTTTAACGACAGTATCAGCTCCAATTAATAACACAGAATCAATATCATTAAATAAACCAAAAGATTTCAACACTCCAATTGAAAATAAGCCCAATATTTCAAATTCTAATAATAAACTTGAAAGTCAAATCCCAACCAAAGAAATCGCAAATATTGATAATTCAGAATTATCAAAATCTACTGAAAATATTTCAACTAATTATAGTTCAGATGCAACGAATCAAACTTCTTCAAATCTTTCTATTAAACAATATCTAAGAGCAAAGTTTTACAGTATGGTTTCAAGAAAAGCAAGTAAATGGACTAACAAAGCTTTACAAATAAAAGCTACAGAATCTGAAGATGAAACGAATCTTGCGATTCAATTTAAATCTGATAAATTAAATTTTAATAAATCAATAAGCTTCCCAATTTTAGAACAATAATTTAAATCAAAAAATAAATCAAAAAAATATGAAAAACAAATTTTTTCAATCCATTATTTTAGCACTATTTATTTGCGGACTTCAAGCACAAGATGATCCAAAACCAACCACTAAAGAAGATACTTTTAGAATCAATTTGAAAGAAAAAGAAATTCTAATTATTGATAAAAATCAAAATAACAAAAAAGAAAATACGGCTCCAGAGTATGATATCAACTTGGACAAAAACAATGGAGATGTCCAGAAAGAAAATATCAATCCAGAGAAGAAAACGAAGTCAAAAAAATTTGCAGATGTTGACTTTTTAGAAATTGATCTTGGGGTTAATTTATTATTCAACACTGCAAGTCCAAAACCAACGATATTAGTCAATGATCTTGAAATAAAACCTTTTGAATCATGGAGTTGGACATTCAATTTTTTGCCCACACGAATATATTTAGGTTCAAAAAATGCAATGTTGATGACTGCTTTCGGATGGCGATATAGCAGCTATGAATTTAAGAATACTTTAAGCTTCGAACCAAACAAAACATTGGCCTATGCCAAAGACAGTGATATCAAATGCAGTGAATTTGATATCCATCAATTACAAATCCCATTAATGGTGTATTTCCAATCCAATAAAATAAAAGGATTGGGCAAGGTAGGAATTGGTTTTGGAGGATATGGTGGATTATTAGTTCATCAAGAACATGAAACGAAAGCGATTAATTCAAAGAAAAGTATTGAAGTTGAAGAAGATTTCGGATTCAATCCATATCGTTATGGTTTGAGCACAAGAGTGGATGTAGGTCCTTTTAAGTTGTTTGGAAACTATGATCTTTCCAGCACTTGGGAAGATACAGATTTCAGAAATGCTGAAGTGGGTATTTGGTTTGATTTTTAGGGTTAAATTGTTTGTTTAAATAAATACGATAAAGGTATCGTTTACTTTCTTTTATATGTGGTAAAGCCTGAATGAAAAATTCAGGCTTTTTTATTTTGGTGTTTTATGGCTTTTCTGCTTTTAGGGCGCTACCTTTGCAGTGTTTATGAAAACGATCTCAGAACTTCAAACCATCGCTTCTCAAGTGAGAAGGGATATCGTCCGGCAAGTGTGGCTATCAAAAAGTGGCCATCCTGGTGGATCATTAGGATGTGCGGATTTTCTTACTGCACTTTATTTTAGGCAAATGAATCACAATCCGAGATTCTCAATGTCTGGAAAATCCGAAGATTTATTTTTCTTATCCAATGGTCATATATCACCTGTTTTTTATTCTGTATTAGCTCGATCAGGCTACTTTCCAGTTGATGAATTAGCTACTTTTAGAAAATTAAATTCTAGATTGCAAGGTCATCCTGCTACTCATGAACATCTACCAGGAGTACGAGTAGCTTCTGGATCATTGGGTCAAGGATTGTCAGTTGCTTTGGGTGCAGCTTATGGGAAGAAACTTCAAAAAGATCCAGGCATCGTTTACGTCTTAACTGGCGATGGTGAATTGCAAGAAGGACAGATCTGGGAAGCTGCTTTGGCTGCTGCGCATCATAAATTGGACAATGTGATTGTTGCTGTTGATTGGAATGGACAACAAATAGATGGACCGACTAATAAAGTGATGTCTCTAGGTGATCTACCTGCCAAATGGCTATCATTTGGATGGGACGTCTATAATATGGAAGGAAATAATATGAGTCATGTCGTGGCATGTTTAGATATCGTCAAAAAAGCTGTTGGAAATGGCAAACCGAAAGTGATCCTGATGAAGACTGAAATGGGCTATGGCGTCGATTTTATGATGGGTTCTCATAAATGGCATGGCGTTGCTCCAAATGATGAGCAATGTAAAATTGCATTAAATCAATTAGAAGAAACATTAGGAGATTTTAAGATATGAGCTGGGATAAATTTACAAGTTTAGAAAAAAAAGCAACTAGAAATGGTTTCGGAGATGGACTGTTGGATGCTGCAAGGCGCAATCCAAATATAGTGGCATTGTGCGCTGATCTCGCAGGTTCATTGAAGATGGATTTATTTGAAAAGGAATTCCCTTCGCGATTCATCCAATGTGGAATTTCAGAAGCCAATATGATAGGCATGGCGGCAGGACTCGCTACAGTAGGAATGGTGCCCTATACTGGTACTTTTGCCAATTTTTCAACTGGAAGGGTATTCGATCAGATTAGACAGTCTGTGGCATATTCTAATAAAAATGTAAAAATCTGTGCTTCACATGCTGGTCTGACTTTAGGTGAAGATGGTGCCACTCATCAAATTCTTGAAGACTTGGGCTTGATGAAAATGTTGCCAGGGATGACAGTAATCAATCCCGCTGATTATGCCCAAACCAGAGCTGCAGCAGCAGCAATCGCAGAATATGATGGTCCCGTTTATTTGCGATTTGGGAGACCAGATTGGCCTGTATTTTTACAAGATCAAAAATTTGAAATAGGCAAAGCGATCACTTTGAAAGAAGGAAAAGATGTCAGCATTTTTGCTACAGGGCATCTCGTGTGGAATGCATTAGAAGCAGTAAGAGAATTAGAAAAAGAAGGCATAGATTGTGAATTAATCAATATTCATACGATAAAGCCATTGGACGAAAAAGCAATTCTCCAATCCGTAAGAAAAACGGGTAAAGTAGTCAGCGCAGAAGAACATCAGCGCAACGGAGGATTAGGTGATAGCATAGCTCAATTATTGGTTCAACATCATCCTTGCAGACAAGAGTATGTCGCAGTAAATGATTCGTTTGGTGAAAGTGGAACACCATTGCAGTTAATGGAAAAATATGGCTTGGGCGTGAAGGATGTTGTGGCGGCGGTTAAGAAAGTGTTGCGATAAGGATTTGGAATATTCCAATTTTTATCCTATTATTGCAACATGAGATTAGAATCAGTAACTATTCAAAATATTCATGGATTCAAAGATGAAGTACATATTCCTTTCAGTAAATCAAAAAATGTCATCATTGGAGAAAATGGATCTGGGAAAACTACATTATTAAAGATTCTTGAGAAAATTTTAATTTCTTTTTTAAGTTCGTTTGAAGGTGGAAGCAGAGGTGATCTAAGTATGGTTAATCCAACTCTGACATTTAGTATAAATAGCAAAATTCAATTTAAATTTGATAAAATTGAAAAGAATTTTATCATATCCAAGTTTCATGAAAACAGTTTCTATATACGATTGTCATATGATGATGTACAATTAGGAAATAAAATATTAAATATAAAAGATAATTCTCCTGTTTTTATATTTATCAATGCAAACTTAATCGAGTCAGATAACGTTGAAATTTTTTCAAAGATACCAACCTACAAACAATATACTACTCAACTTTCAATTTCTGGCTTTAATATCAATGAGTTCTTTGCATGGTATGATAGGCAAGATCGAATACTAAAGCATGAAGCATTCGTAAGAAAAGATAATAATTATATTCATAAGCCACTTCAAAAATTTAATGAGATAATGAATCAAATTCTGCAACAATTGTATTCATTAAATCAAGTTTCTCTGGAGGTAAAGCAAGATGATAAAGAGAATAAGCTCGTTTTGTATTTGAAAAAAAATGATAATTTTATTGAATTCAGATCCTTATCAAGCGGAGAGCAGAGGATGTTTTCAATTATTTATATATTAATTTCGCAGATTTCAGAAATTAATCCTAAATCTGATTCTTTCTCTGAAGCAGATGGAATAGTCATGATAGACGAAATTGATTCTCATTTTCATCCAAGGTGGCAAGCTATAATATTGGATATCCTTACTTCAGCATTCCCTAATATCCAATTCATAGTGACTAGTCATTCGCCCTATATGATCAATAATCTTAAACAAGATGAAGTCATTTACTTGGACAACTTTAAATATACACCTTCTGATAAACTTGTGAATATTTACGGTAGAGATATAAATTTTATAGTCAAATATCTTATGGGTGTTGAGATTAGGCCTAAGGCAATTCTTGACCAAGTCAAAAAAATTGAAGAATTAATAGACAACGAAAAGATTTCTGATGCAATTAAAGAATTAGAAATACTCAAATCGAGTTTGGATGAAAATGATTTTGAAGTCATCAGACTTGATACATTAATTCAGATGGAGAATGCTGTACATTAAAAAGGGAAACCCACCAAATAATCTTATTCAATATATTAAAATAGGTGGCAATTGGGAAATATCGGATTCTTCAGTTAGAAATGTGCTTAGAAAATCCTTATTGAAGGAACAAAATCATTTATGCACTTATTTATTGTATGTGTCGCATAAAGGAGGGTGATTCAAAGATTGAGCATTGGTTCCCAAGGTCACTTTCTTTTGATAATCTAGAATATAAAAAGTTGGATTACAGTAATCTTTTTTTGGTTTGTGGAGACAACAATAAATCATGTGATACAACACGAACAGAGCGCAAGGAACTTAGTGTAAATCCTACATCTGCCAGAACAATTGCTAACATCTATTATGAAAAGGCATCAGGACGAATAAGATCACGTTCTGAAATTGAAGATCAAGATTTGAACAATGAATTAAATTTGAATGGAGCAAAATTGAATTTTGACTTTCATGTTGAAAACCGAAAAAAGCTATTGTTTTTCTTTATAACAATATTGACGGCTAAGAATAAAAGAGTAGAAGAAACCGAACTAAAAAAATATTTGGACAACTATATGAACCCAGTAAATGGCAAACTAATACCTTACTGTGGAATTGTGGTATGGTATATAAAATCGAAAATTAAAACTTCTTAATCCACCAATGGCTGCTCATCTGGACCATCGTCATAGTTCACTACTGGTCTATCATTATCATGATTCACAGAAGGACTTTCTTTCTCTTTTGCTTTAACACTTTTTGTCGCATGAGGGACTATTCTTAATCTTTCCTTTTCTATAAGATCTCCAGTAACAGTACAAATGCCGTATGACTTATTCTTGATTCTTACTAAAGCCATTTCAAGGCTTTGTACAAATTGACGTTGTCTTTCAGCCATTTTTGTTAAAAACTCAATTTCAGTATGCACAGAGCTATCATCAAACCAATCCCCACCTTGTTCATCTGCCATGTTCTCACGCATTTCCATCATTTGCTGTTCAATATCTGTCAGCTCTTGTTTGGCTTGCACCATTTTATCATCAATCAGTTTTTTGAATTCTTCCAATTCCTCATCAGAATATCTGGTCTTTACTGCTTGGGTTGCTTTTGTTACTTTTTTGGCCATATTTAAATCAAATTTATGAAAATGCTCAAAATATTGAGTTTCTTCAAGAGGACATTCAAGTACCCCTTCTAGGAAATTTGCCGCAAAATTACGATAAATATATTATTCTTAAATATTTTTTATATTAAATAAAATTATATCTGAAAATTAAAAATATACCAAACTCTATAGTTCAATAACTTAGAGGAGTAAAAATAAGATCATATCAAATTAATTCTAGGGATAAAAACGCACTAAAACTTTGGAAGTGAACAAATTGTAAATTATCGAGCTCTCAAAAACAAAATTCATATTCCTTGCATTGGTATGGTATTATGATATATTGGATAGGATATCTCTTATTTCTCGGATTTGCGGTATTTATAGATTATAAAGTTTTTGCTGTAGTTGGCACTAGAAATGTCAATAGAAAAGCAATCCAATCAATGACATATTGGGCATTGATCACCTTGAGTACTATGGTATTCATTTACTTTGGATATGAGAATGATCTTTTTCAAGGGTTCATGTCACAAGATACAGAACTGACTGGTGCCAAGGCGATCAGTTTATTCTTTACAGGCTATCTGATCGAACAATCCTTGAGTATAGACAATATTTTTGTTATGGCATTTTTATTGAGTTATTTCCAAGTGCCAGCCCAAAATCAAGGCAGTTTATTATCTATAGGGATATGGTCTGCAATTATTTTAAGAGGAATTTTAATCGTCGCAGGATTATGGCTAATCAATTCTATCAGTTGGTTGATATTCGTCCTTGGGGCATTGTTGATTTTTTCAGGGATAAAAATCTTCAGATCTGATCCAGATAATCCAGAAGATCCAAATAAAAGTTTTATCATCAAATTGATCCGAAAATGGTTTCCAGTGACAAAAGGCTATCATGGAACTCGTTTTGTGATTAAGAAAATGGGCAAAAGAGCCTTGACCCCGCTTTTTTTAACACTTATTGCAATAGAATTTACAGATATTTTATTTGCATTAGACTCAATTCCTGCTATCTTTGCCATTACAACGGATCCCTTTATCGTATTGTCGTCCAATATTTTGGCTGTAGCCAATTTAAGGGCGCTATATGCTATTCTATCTAAGATATTAAAAAGATTTGAATATATTAATTATGCATTAGCGATTTTGCTAATACTGATAGGCATAAAAATAATTCTAAGTCATTACGTCAAAATACCAGAATGGGCGAGTCTGAGTATGATCGTAGTGTGCATTGGAGGCGGAATGATCTTTTCTTTGTGGAAAACGAGAAAAGATAATGCACAAAAGTGACTTTAAGGCATTGTTAACGTCTATATAATATATTAAATTTTTTTAGTATATTTGCGTTTGTAATCCATGAACATATTATAAAACTGGTTTAGGCCATGAAAAACATATTTAAATTTAAATCTTCTAAAGAAGAAGATAAGGCAAAAGAAAAAAAAGGCATTTTCAAAAACCGAACTTCTAAAGACGATTCACAAGATGTTGAAATCAAAGTGAAGCGATCTGGAGAATATAACTATGAAAATGATGAGGATCTTGGCTATTGCTAAGGTACAGTTTTTTAATGTGTTATCCAAATTCTAATTTATCAGACATGTCAATGTCTGTGTGTGGCTTATTTTGTAATCAAGATGAGACCTAAATTTGATTTAGTTTGAACTAGATCTGTTATCTTAATGTCACCTATTCAAGTAATTCAGCTAAAGTCATTTTTCAGGTTTAAAAGATCTTTCGATTGGAAATTTTTATATCCTTTATCCAAATGGATATTTCTGTTTGATTGAATAATCAATGCCTAATACAATACATTTTCATTGGCATTACCATCTTGGAATCGCTTCCAGGCTAATTAGCTACCGTCAAAAGTTTAGAATCTATAAATGTGCCATCTTCGTTTGACACGATGATTTGGTAAGCATAATTTGCTCTTGGCAGTTGTAATTTTTCGAAATCTAGCTCAACTGTATGATCTCCCGCAGGTAAATTTTGATTGCAGATTTCTTTCAGTTTTTTTCCTTCGACATTCCACAATTCTATTGCCACTTTTGATTTTTTTACAAGTGAAAATGGAATCACACAAGAGTTCATTACAGGATTGGGAATATTCTGTCCCAATGTAAATTGCTTTGCATTTTCTTTTTCTATATGCCCTAATCCTGTCACACCTGTTCCGTTTACTGTGACTTCCAATGCTGTACTATAGGAACCATCAATATTTTTTTCCAAACTAGCAATCTGCAAGGTAGAACCATCGCTGAATATATTATCGTCTTTTATAGCTAAGGGATCGACGCCTTTAGTATATATAGATGGATTCGCAGTGTATATCGCATTCTTCTTGTCAAGATCCCAGGTCAACTGAGAGACAGCTGAATAAGAAGTACTCACCGTTACTTTAAAATGAATATGCGCGATTCTACCTGTATACCATCCTGGAAAAATGGTAACGAAATCTACTTCTCCATTAGCATCTGTTATCTGATATCCACGCAAATAAGTCAAGCCTGCTTGTCCACGATTCTGATTATTATCATATCCTGAATATAATCCTTCTTTTGTACAATGCCAAATATTCACTCGAACATTACTCATAGGCAAGCAATTGGCCGATCCAATGATCTTCAGTTTTACTCTAAGCTCTACACCAGATTGTGTCTCTCTAATATCTTTTCTAAAATAAAAATTATTTGCAGAAAGATCAAGAGGAAAAGGGCCCTCTGTCTCAGATGGAATCAAAACACAAGCACCTCCACAATCTGAACTTGGTACGAATGTATTTGTCATCACTTTGCTTACTGGTAAAACTGATGCAGCACCAAGAATTCCAGCACTTCTTAAAAAATCCTTTCTTTTCATTGATCATAATTTAATGAGTTACAAAATTGATAACTATTTTTATAAATTCAGATCAATTCATGAATATAATAGCTCAAACTGACTAGAAAAAAATTCCAAATTAATTTCCTTTCAATCTTTCCCAAAATGTCTTAAGATCTCTTCGATTATTTTTTGGTCTCTCTTCAGGGAGTAAATTAATGCCCTCATCAACTTTCAATAAGTTAAAATGAAAAATAAAATCTTCAGCTTTATCAAATTTAAAACTCATCGTGCCATATCGAAGATCATTGTATTGAATGGTGTCACCATTGGTAGGCATTGCATTGTAATAATATTCGCTGAACCATGACAATGTCTTGATTAATTTTGTCTCTTTGTAAGGATCTGTTATATTGCGTGACTTTGGCACCGGGCTTAACTCAACTGATTTTTTTGAATCAAAAATGGAATAGTATCCACAATAGTAAACAGAATCTGATTCAGCAATGCCATACCATAAAATATTATTAAGAATAGTTGGTGTCGTCAACATCCTTGTATATTTAATTGAATTACTTTGCAAACTTTGTTGAAATACTGAATCTACTTTAGATTTTGTATACAAGGTTCCGATCATATACAATGAACTTATTATAATACCAGTATAATTGATTATGGTTCTCCGACGATCTGACTTATCAAAAAAACCACAAGCTATAACAGTCCCTAAAAATGGAAAAGTATAAATTGGATCCACAATAGCAATATTTGAAACAGCAAAGCGATGATTCGAAAATGGCCAGAGCAACTGAGTCCCAAAAGTAGTTAATGCATCTAAAAGTGGGTGTGTAATGATTGATAGAAAAAATAATTTTACAAAGTCAAAATAATTTGCTGAAGGGAACTCCTGTGATTTAACTAAATAGTTCTTGTAGACATATCTAAAAAAGAAAAATCCTGATAAAATTAAAATAGCTACATATAAATATCCCTGTGTGGACAAAATAAATATCAGGATTGCAGATAAAACACCCCCTATTCCAAGAAAAATTAGAATGCCAAAAACAAATCCAAAAATGCGGTAGGCTTTATTATTAAAAATACCTGAATCATAAAATTTCTTTATAAAAAAGGCTATTATAAATGGAAAAATACAGGCAAATAAAAGTGAGTGCATGGGGCCTCTATGAAATGCCAAAGCATCTAACTGATCTAGAACAAAATTTGCCAAAACATCAAGATCTGGGATCGTTCCCCCGATAGCACCTAGTACAAGTGCTTTATTACCTATTTTCTTTCCTAGGACAGCTTCTCCACATGCTGCACCAAGTACCAATTGAGTCAATGAATCCATACCAAGCTGTAAAACAGAAATTCATGTTATTTGTTGTTTCTCTACTTATTTAAAAGTCCCTTTTAGAATTTGAAACCGCTGCCAATCCTCAATGGTATCAATGTCCGCCAATGGCTTTAATAAACTATATTCTATTTTCAAGGCTGTAAGTATTTTCACTGTTTCATCTAATAAATTTGATTGGCTCCAAGGCAATCCAATAAATATTTCTTCAACAATTCGTCTCATTCCTATCAAATAATAACCGCCGTCTTCTGCTGGACCCAAGACTACTTCATTATCATCAAGCGCTTTAAATGCTTCTTCTAAAACGGGTGCAGAAATATATGGACAATCACTTCCAATCAAGATAATTTTATCATAAGTCAAGTTTGTTTTTTTAAACGCATTTAGCATCCTAATACCTAAGTCCTCTCCTTCTTGTTTTTCTTTCATGTAATGCGCAGGAACATGATCAAACTCTTCAATATAATCACTATAAAAAACAAATTTATCAGCCTCAACTGGAAGCGCGACATTCAAAGTAAACGCCAATAATTTTTTATAAATAGCTAAAGCTTCTTGATCACCAACACTATTTGCTATCCTCGTCTTTACTTTTCCTAAGACAGCATTTCTCACAAATAAAATCAATGCAGCTTTCATTATTAAAATTGTTGCTGAAGTAAATGAGATTGACTAGCAAAAGCCTTTGTTATATTTTCTTTGGTAAAGACAATTGACGTGTCACCATAAGCAATCAACTTTTGATTGATCAAAATAACGCGATCAAAATAGGCTTGGACACTTTCGAGATCATGATGGACAACTAATATGGTTTTACCTTTCGACGCTAAGTCTTTTAATATTGAAATAATAATTTTCTCTGTCTTTGCATCTACACCGACGAATGGTTCATCCATTAAGAAAATATCAGAATCTTGACATAGGGCTCTGGCAATAAATACGCGCTGTTGTTGTCCCCCAGAAAGCTCCCCGATTTGCCTATCGACGAACTCTGTCATTCCTATTTGCTCTATCGCTTTCAATCCAAATGCTCTATCAGTATCGTTGATGAATTCATACCATTTTTTATAGGGATAACGACCCATCATGACTACATCCAACACCGTAGTGGGAAACTGCCAATCTATTTCATCTTTCTGAGGCACATATGCTATTTTCTTTAAACTTTTACCTGCTGCTTCACCATAAATAAAAATTTCTCCTGCGCTTGGTTTTACTTGACCTAGAATGCATTTAAAAAGACTGGACTTGCCTGCTCCATTTGGACCAATTAAGCCATGAATAAATCCAGACTCTATATTGAGATAAATATTTGACAAGACTCTTTTATGACCATATGCCACAGAGATTCCATTGATCTGAATGGTAGTATTCATTTTTATTTTTTATTGATAAGAATAAGTGAAATAATTGATACAATATAAAATACAATCAAAAATGGGATGATCCATTTTGAATTTGTAGCATTATTTGAATCTGAATTAAATAATTCATCTGTTGACAGTGCAGATACGATGACATCAGTATTGTGCTTGATCATGTTGATATATGTGCTTCCCTCAGAATGCTCATCTCCTAGTGAATCTGCAAACAATTTTCCTCCAATTTTAATTTTATTCTCTGATTGAATGCCTTGCATTATTTTGGGATTAATAGTGCTCTCTACAAAAACGGCTGGAACTTTTTTCTCCTTGATGATTCTATTGATTTCTATTAAATCATTTGATTGTACATCGGCATCTGTAGAAATCCCCAATAAAGAATATAAATTCAGTCCATATTTTTTTCCATAATATTGAAATGCATCATGAGAGGTAATTAATATTCTTTTTTCAATGGGGATTTTTGCAATGCTAGAAATAATATATTGATGCAGTTCTTCCAATTGTTTCTTGTAAGTTTTAAAATTAAACTCATATTCTCTTTCATGCATTGGATCCAATCTGACAAGCGCCTTATAAATTTCAGTACTATATAAAATTCCATTCTCCACATCCATCCAAGCATGAGGGTCTGTCGCACCTTGGTGATCTATGCTTGAGATTGGAGTAACATTCTTTGTAAGTAAAATGGATTTATTTTTTTCGCTGACATTGGTAATCAATTTCACCAACCAATTCTCAAAAGTGAGACCATTAACCAATATCACATCAGCTTTAATAATTTTTTGAACATCTGAAGGAATCGGCTCATACAAATGGGGGTCACTACCTATTGGTACAATGGTCTCTACATCTACAAAATCACTACCAATCACTCTAGCCATATCTGCCCACATAGAGGTGGTCGCCAACACCTTTAATTTTTCAGTTTGGGCAAAAGACATTTCAAATAATAAAATGAAACTTAAAAATAAATATTTAAACATTTCTTAATTATTTGATTTGACAAATATCGCATCAGCTATTTTCTCACTTAACATGATTTGATCTCCTTCTTTAGAAAGTAGTTTTATAGATTTATCATATTCAATAAACTGAATTACTTCAAAAGTTTGTCCTGGCCTAATTTTAAGATCATTCAGATATTTTAAAAAAGAACTATCATGTTGCCTTACGCCAAGGATGTAGACTTTGGAATTCTTTATGCGCACTTGAGATAGTGGCATTTGATTCCTAAAAGTAAAGCTTCCATTTGCATTGGGAATTGGATCTCCATGTGGATCAAATTTTGGGAATCCTAAAAATTGGTCGAGCTTGTCAACTAATAAATCGGATTGCACATGTTCAAGCTGTTCCGCAACATCATGAACCTCATCCCAGCTAAATCCCAAACTATCATGCAGAAAAACTTCCCAAAGTCGATGTTTGCGCAAGAGATTCAATGCGACTTTTTGGCCATCCTTTGACAAACTTACCCCATAATATTTCTCATATTGCAACAACTTTTTTTCGGATAGACGCTTAATCATATCAGTAACTGAGGCGGAGCTTGTTCCCATTTCATCAGCAATGGCCTTTGTATTGACAGAGCTTTCACCTTGTTTTTGAGCAATTTTGTAGATGGCTTTTAAATAATTCTCCTCAGTTTCAGTAAACATAATTAAAATTTTAGACAAATCTAAATAAAATATTAAGAAGTACAAAATTATGAATTCAAAATATCAAATTCTTAAAGAAATAATCAAATCTAGGCGGGCTATCTATCCTCAGTTTTATAAAAACGAAGAAATCAGTGATGAAATTCTAACTGAACTCATAGAACTTGCGAGTTGGGCTCCGAACCATAAAATGACTCAGCCTTGGCGTTTTGTCATATTAAAAGGTGATGCATTGGTCAAACTTTCTCATTTTTTAGCTGAGTTCTACAAAAAAGGGACAGATGCTGATTCATTTTCAGAAATTAAATATAAGAAGGCAGGTGAAAAACCACTTCAATCTTCAGCTGTCATCGCCATCTGCATCAATCGCAGTCCAGCAACACATATTCCTGAATGGGAAGAAACGGCGGCTGTCGCTTGTGCTGTCCAAAATATTTGGCTTTCTATGACTGCAATGGGGTTGGTGGGGTATTGGAGCAGTCCTGCAGCAATTGTCGATTTTGTCAGTGAATTTAAAATAGAAAATGCAACAGAATGTCTTGGGTTCTTCTTCTTAGCCAAACCAGCGGATGAACTTCCTCCAGACCTCAGAACACGAAAATCGGTGGAAGAAATAAGCACCTGGCTTTCATAAAACATACGAAAAATGTCGTAGAAAAATACTGCTTTGTATTCTTACAATTATAAATATTCAATTTAAGACATATATTTGTGTAATCTTTTAAAAAACACAGAGTCTAGATAAAAGTGTTAAATATCTCGTAAAAGCTGATTTTTTTAAACGAAACAAGCTAATTAATTTGTTAGAACCTTACTTATTTATAATAAATGGAACAAAAAATGAATAGTAAAAAATCATGGTTATTAATTTTTCCAATGTTTATGCTTTTTGCATGTTTTTCGGCAAATGGAATCAATGGACCTGAGCCTAAGACCAAGGAGGGAATCATTCTAAAAAGCATACATGACATTTTACTTTCCTATCACTATTCGCCATTGAAGGTAGATGATCAATTTTCAGAAAAAGCTTTCAATGAGTATTTTCTCAATCTTGACCCTTCCAAAAGGTTTTTTACAGCTCAGGATATCAGTGGATTGAATTCATTCAAAACTCAAATAGACGATGAATTCAGAGCTGGAGGTTTAAATTTCTTTGATCAGAACTCAAGTGTTTTTGACGCGACTGTGATCAGGGCTGAAAAGTATTTTAATGAATATATTGAGATGCCATTTAACTTTGAAGTTGTGGACAGCATAGAGAGCGAAGAAGAAAAAATGGCTTGGGCTACAGATGAAAATGAATTAAAATCCCGATGGAAAAAATCAATCAATTATGAGTTTCTATCTAGATATTATGACGAAAAAAAATCATTAGAAAAAGACAAGAAATCTAAAGCAGAGGATACCATTTTTGCTGAAATCAGAAAGGAAGTCAAAGAAAATATGGAATCATGGTTTAAGCGATTAAAGGAAATTAAAAAATCTGATCGCTTTGAAATGTATTTAAATACCTTGGCGCATTTATACGACCCACATACAGATTATTTTTCTCCAAAAGACAAAGAAGATTTCAACATCAATATGTCTGGCAAACTCGAAGGAATCGGTGCTAGATTACAGACTGATAAAGAATATACAAAGGTCGCATCAATAGTACCTGGCGGTCCTGCTTGGAAGCAAAAAGAACTGGAAGCAAATGATATCTTACTTGGTGTCCAACAAAAAGATCAAGAACCAGTCGACATCAAAGGGATGAAAATAGATGAGGTGGTAAAAATCGTCAGAGGTAAAAAAGGAACCACTGTAATACTTAAAGTCAAAAAGCCAAATGGCACAGTAAAGGATATCACGATCATCAGAGATGAGGTGATCATGGATGAAGGATTCGCAAGATCATCAATGTTGAAATATGACAGTGTTGCTTCAAATATTGGCTATATAAAACTTCCAAAATTTTATGCTGATTTTGACAATCCTGGCGGACCAAGCGCAGCAAAAGATATTGCAAAGGAATTGGAAAAGCTCAAGGCAGAAGGTGCAACATCTGTCATCCTAGATCTGCGCAATAATGGTGGTGGATCGCTTCAAGAAGTTGTGGATATGTCAGGCTTATTCATAGAGCAAGGCCCAATCGTTCAAGTAAAAAACAGATCTAATGTAAGCCCATACAATGACACAGATCACTCTGTACAATTTGATGGCCCTATGGTGATCTTAATCAATAATAATAGCGCAAGTGCATCGGAAATCATTGCTGCTTGTCTTCAAGACTACAAGCGCGCAGTCATTGTTGGAGGTGGACACAGTTTTGGAAAAGGCACAGTTCAACGCTTCATCAATCTCGATCGTGCAGTGAATACTAATGCATTGGACGTCGCTGATGCAAGTGGAAATAAAATAGAGATGAAGCCCTTGGGTGAATTAAAAATCACGATACAAAAATATTACAGAATCAATGGTGGGTCAGTTCAGCTTAAAGGAGTAGAACCAGATGTGATCATTCCAGATGTGTATTCAAGTTATGATCTTGGAGAAAAAGAATATGAGCATCCTATGCCATTTGATGAAATCAGTAAACAAAACTTCAATCAAAGTGCATTTGTGATCGCTAATATTGATGAAATAAAACATAAAGCTGCTGATCGATTTGCAAAAAATGAAAGATATCTTAATTTGAATAATAGCATTACAAAATTGAAAGACCTTCGAAAACAATCCAAAGTGCCTTTAAACTATGATCAGTATAAAAGTTATATGGAAAAAAGAAATGAGGAGGCAAAGGCTTTTGAAAAAATAGGTACTGATGCAATCAAAGGTGTACAAGCTAGTAATCTCAAAGCTGACACTGAATATATCAATATGGATTCATCCAGAGTAGGAAGAAATGAAGATTTTCTAAAGACAATTTGCAAAGATTTTCAAATAGCAGAATCCATAAAAATCCTTCAAGACATCAAAAGATATTAATCAAAATACAGATTCCAAAATCAGTAAATGTGAAGGCCGCTCAGACTCATGCTGAGTGGCCTTTCTTGTTATTTTTGCGTAATGTTGTAAAAGTGCATCTCCATTGAGTTCACGAAGTTACTCTTGAGTATGTAGCTTTTCTTCAAACTCTATTTTATAGACTTCTTGATAATTTCTAATTAAAGCTCTGTTTCTTATTAATTCCATTTGGAATTCCTACTTTCCCTTTGGTCTTATTCATTAACTATTAGACTAATTTCATAATCGAAATACAACCCTATTTTGCTTCTTCAGGGCTTTCTCCTTGACTCGCAATATCCAACTCAAGGCAAATAGAAATATCCCATATATTACAAATTGTATCACATCGAAAGTGATTCGCGCAAATTTATTAATAGAACTCGTAAATCACATTAATTTACGTCTTAGTCAATAACCCATTTATCCATGTTAGCCAAAAATATTTTCGAAATATTTTTGGCATCATCAATTGCTCTATGATGTGTTCCTTCTAATTTAAAATCTTCAAGTTTCAAGGCTCCTCCCATTCCAATTGGTCTATTTAGATTTTTTATACTTTCGTACTGATGTTTTAAACTAATTTGGTTTTCAATCCAATTTCTATCAAGGCCGTACAATACACAATCTAAAATTCTATATTTCAAAAATTAATTTTAAGGGTTTTAAGGGAATTGCACTAAATTAGAAATCCACGATCTTCCAAATGTTCAATAATTATCTGCTATAAACTTAAGAAATAAAAGTGTTGGTATCAAGATAACATGTATAATGAAATTATTAATTTTTTTTATTTCACAAGCTGTTTTTTCAAAGCCACTTGAACTAATTGATTCAAACTTATTCCTTCTTTGGTGGCTTTTATATATGCGAGTTCATGAAGTTTTGGATCTATTCTAACATTGAATGACCCTTTGAATGATTTATTAACATTCTTTCCAGTTTGTTCGCATAATGCTTTATAGTCTTTAACCGCTTCTATGAATGATTTTTTTAATTCTTTTACAGAAGAATTTTCAAATGTAATTAAATCATTAACCCCTTCAAGTTTTCCAAAAAAAGTTTCATCAATAGATGAAAAATGTACAGAACCAATAACATCCTCAAAAACTAATCTATCAATCATATTAAATTATTTTGTCCCAAATGAGCTTTAATAAGTTTAATCTGGTAATCCTTTAGTTCATTGCTGGGATGAGGTTTATGCAACCTAATCAATAATTTCTTACTCTGATTATAAAAAGCCACCCTTGAACCACTTGTTTTCCCAGTTTTAACTTCTTGGTATCCAACTCTAGATAAGACATATGATAATTCAGAATAAATTATTGTGCCAGAACTGTTTATAATCCAATCTAAGATTTTCTGTAATTTGCTCACATGCAAATATACTCAATTTTATTATTTGCAACTGAATATTAGTTCCATTTTATCATCCACCATCATATAAATCTACCAATTAAAAATACAAATTCCAAAACAAAAATTATATTAAATAAATTCATAATATGAGAAATCAACTCACCCCTATCTCCCAAACCGATAATTATAAGTCAAATAATATCGATGATAAGCATAGTCCGATATATTGGATTCAAAATTAAATAGGAGGATGGATCTTCTATTTAGGTAGTAAGAAATATTTAGTGAGATAATGTGTGTTGGATGCTGTGAAGTTCTCTGCAGAAATATAGATTTTTTTGTATCAATGAGATAGCTGCCTTTAAATTCTGCCCAACATGGAGATAAAAAGATTTATTCAAACTTTCTACTTGGAACTTTCTAATCCAAAGGCAGCTATCTACATGAATATATTGTTGTCAAATAGTATTCTCCTTCTCTATGTTAAATATTAGCCTATTTTAAGATTCCTATTATTCATAGATTTTTTCAACATATGTATGAATCACGCCATCCTCAAATAATACTTTAGATGGAGAATCTGGATAAGTGATTTTTTCTGCTTCATCCATTTGATAATGAACTCTAAATCTTGCTTTTAATTCGCCTGTTTCTTCATTGTAACTGATAATTTTTAAAAATGATTTAGAAAATTCTTTCACAGTTATTCGATATACTTCTCTTCCGCTACACCCATGTTGTGTTATTATACTGTAATATCCATTTTCCATAAAGTTAATATTTTTCAACTCATATATACCTTTTTCAAACGACGGCCTCATAAAAGCTAATGATCCCATTGTTTCTCCATCTCCAAATAAAATGTATACATATAAAGAATTATAAACTTCATTCGCTCTAATTTGAGAAGTTGCAATTGGAAACAACTTGACTTTCCTTTTGTCTTTCAAAGCATTGGCATAACCTACACTTATGAAATCATTATACAATGTTACGGTATCGAATTTATTTTTAAAACACAAATAATCAGGTGTTTTTAAAGGATATGGATTTCTTCTTTGACTAAAATTATCTTCCTTTGTTTGTGAATATATTATAACTGGGAAAAGAATAAATAGAATATTAATTAAGTTTTTCATGCTATTGGATTATAAATTTAAATGATTTTTGATATTTCTCAAAATATACTAAATAAACTCCAGGAGGATAATTCAAGTGTTTCAGGTTTTTCAACATTATACAAATATAAAACAAAAACAACCAACTCACAAATAAATAAATATAAATTCTATAATAAAACTCATATTAAATAAATTCATAATATGAGAAATCAACTCACCCCTACCTCCCAAACCGATAATTATAAGTCAAATAATATCGATGATAAGCGTAGTCCGAAATATTCGATTCAAAATTAAAAAGCAGGATGGATCTTCTATTTAGATAGTAAGAAATATTTGGTGAGATGATGTGTTGGATGCTGTGGAGCTCTCCGAATTGGTATTGGTAGCATATTACACTAACAGCCATTTCGTCACTGTAGCGGCCTACTATCTGTTGTATAATGCGAAGTTAAATTTTACTCTACATTTTCAAGTAACTCATGATGAAAGAGCAGCTAATATCCGAGATTCTTAAAAGTCTCATACTTTAATACCCAAAAGATTCACTCAAAACGTCAACTACTCTTTCATTGTTTATCACAAATGTTAATAAACTACATTTTGTATCTGGACCAAATTCTGCATATCTATCATAGCAATCAGGTCTACCTTCGAAACTAAATAAATAAAACAAACTCTTGATTTTTCCATTATCAGTTCCAATACTAGAGGCTTTCCCAAAATATTTTTGAAGATTATCAGAAGTAACTTGACAATTTAATTTTATAATTTCTTTGATTTTCTTACAATATAAAAAATGCTTTACATGATTCATATCAATAGGAAGATAATTCACGCTTTCCAATGAGTCTTTTAATCTATTAAACTCATTGAAATTCAAATCAGGTAATTTGGAATGGTACAAAGTATAAATTTTAGTTTTCTTATTAAAAGTCATAACTTTAGAAAGTATTTTTAACTCCTCTTTAATCCTTTTGTCGCATAAAGAATTGTTATTTAATTTTCTATTGCACCCTATGCTAAGAATAATTGATGTAAAAATCAATATCTTTATAATTCGCATTTCTTATAATTTTACAAATGATTTATTTATCCAATATCATCTTTTTTTATTACGCATTTATATAAAGTGAACTTAGATATAGCTTTTCTGGGCAAGACAGAAGAAGAAATAGTAGTCTATTCATGTGTTTCAGGTTTTTCAACATCATACAAATATAAAACAAAAACAACCAACTCACAAATAATTAAATATAAATTCTAAAATAAAATTCATATTAAATAAATTCATAATATGAAAAATTCCCTTCTCCCCTATCTCCCAAACCGATAATTATAAGTCACATAATATCGATGATATGCGTAGTCCGAAATATTCGATTCAAAATTAAAAAGCAGGATGGATCTTCTGCTTATGTAGTAAGATATATTTGGTGAGATGATGTGTTGGACGCTGTGTAGCTCGCCGAATTGGTATTGATAGTCTGCGCGGCGATAATTTAATTCTATATTCAATTTTTGTTTGAACAAATCTTTTGATATGCGGCCTCCAAGGATGATTCCCTTTAGATATTCTGTCTCTAGATAATTGCCATTAATGCTGATGATCCATTTCATCTTTGGCGTGGATGCTTTGTATATATTGACTAGATAGTTTTTGCTGAATTCACTTTGATTGGATTGGAATCGCAAGAAGCTAGAAGCATTGACTGAAATACTTTTCAAGACATTGTATTGCACTGAGAATCTCAATCCTTGTCTTGTCGCTTGATCCAACAGTTGATCGATCTGATGTTTGTAACTTTCATAATAGACTACGTTCTGTCTATTGTCGTATCCCAATTGGAAATTGATTTTTCGCGAAGGACGATATCTTAGGTTGGCATAGATACTTGTCAACTTTGGCGTTATGCTCACAGTATCTCTCACATTCTCATAGAGGTCGATTTCACTTGAAAAGAATGCACTCCATTTTTTTGACAATTGAGAATTGTTTTGAAAATATAAAAATCTGCGATCTACTTTTGATCCCACTCGTTGCTCAATGAATCCTAGTGAATTTTGATAATTTTGATTCTTGCGTTGAATCGTATTGGCTATATAAATTCCAGCTTGTGGTAGATTGAAATTCAAACCATAATTGTTGAGATCTGGTCTCCATCCTAGTACTATACCGAGTTGTAATGATTTCCATTTATGATCGATTTGCAATCCATCTGCTGCGCCAAGACTTGATATATTATTATTTATTTTTCTTCCAAAACTTAAAGAAGTTGCAGCATTAAAATCATAATTCATGCTGAGCGAATACACCTTACAATTATTTATAAAATCATTGTTGGCTGTTTGTACACCGTAGCGATGTCTATAGGTCACATAAGAAAATAAACTTAGCTTAGACTTATTCAAATTATACACATTGAATGAACTTGAGATCCGTATTCCAGAATGACGAGAATTGATTGGTTCTGATATATCACCATTAAATGATGTTGACAATCTTCCTTGCATTCTTTCTTTACGCACAGTTTTTGATTTATCTTCTAGCACATCTACTGAATCCAATTTTTCTGGTATTTGTGATGGATTGACTTTTGAACTTATAATTTGAGTATCTTTTTTTTCTTCATTTTTTTCATCTTTCGCCATTTTCAATTTCATGCTTAACTTCTGCCCTATGGCTAGATTCTCATTTCCAAGTTTTTGACAAGCACATGACCTCGATGAACAATTGCCTATAATCAATGCCGGAACAAGTCCTTGCATTTTTTCTATAAATAAAGTATCACCTGATTCTAATCCTTTGGTAGAATTAAATTTCACATAAACATATTGACTGCTTATAAAACTGACTTCTGCTTGAATAGGATCAGTTTGTGCACATACATTTTCAATAGAAAATTTTATCAAGAAGAATATGACCGCTATAAATCTCATCACTTTATTCTTTTCCATCAGGGTGACAAGAATAACAAGCTGAACTCAAATATTGATATCCATTTACACCATTATGATCATTGTCAGTACGATTTTTTGGATGACAAGCAAAGCAAGAAAATACGCTGTAATTATTTGGATTGGTATGACATTGAGAACAGGTATTCCATTCGTTATCATGTTTTCCAGAATAAATCGGGAAATACATACCGTCGTGATTAAATGTAGAAGGTTTCCAAGAGGATTGACTGTGACACTGCACACAATTGGTAGGGAACTGCGCAGAACTGTGATTTGGATTGGTCGTTTGATTATAATCTTGCTGATGACAGCCTATACAAGTATTCGGTGTATTATTATAATTTCCATTATGACAGGCTGCACAATTATCTCTTATCGCAGCATGTGCGCCAATCAATTGATAATAATTGTTGTGGATATCAAATGTTGCAGGTTTCCAATCCGGAGTCGTAGTATGGCAATTGACACAATTAGTAGGAATATTCAATGCTTTATGGTTTGGATTCGTAGAAGCATTGTAATCTGCTTGATGACAGCCTACACAAGTACTTGGAGTAGTATTATAATTTCCGTGATGACATTTTGCACAATCTTTAGCTATAGGAAGATGTGCGCCATCTAGTACATAATAATTGTTGTGCACATCGAATCTTGCAGGAGCCCAACCTGGCGCAGTCGTATGACATGATGCACAGTCTGTAGATAAATTCAGTCGTGTATGCGATGGATTCCGCGAGGTATTATAATCTGTCTGATGACATTGATTACATTCTTTTGGTGTGTTCTTAAATGTGGTTTTGTGGCATTCTCTACAATCTACAGTAGTATGCGCTCCAGTGAGTGGAAACATACTAGAATTGTGATCAAATGCCATTGCTTTTTCACCAGTAGGATGACATGCTAGACATGCATAATCTGCATAAGTATATCCTCCTACACCTTGATGTTGCGTATTGGTTTCAGGATTGACATGACAAGAGGTACAAGTAAATTTACTAAAATCATTTGGATCATTGTGACACTCTACACACTGAGACCATTTTGCTTTATGCGTTCCGCTATAAATCGGAAAATACATACCATCATGATTGAAAGTGGCTGGTGTCCAACTGGACTCTGCATGACAAGATGCGCAGTCTGTTGGAAATTGCGCAACCTTGTGATTTGGCGATTTTGTTTCATCATAATCCATCTGATGACAGCCTACACAAGTATTCGGCGTATTATTATAATTTCCCTTGTGACATGCTTTACAATCTTGTGCGATCTGAATATGAGCGCCTTTCAATTCATAGAACTGATTGTGTATATCAAACTTAGCTGGTGTCCAATCAGGTGCTGTCGTATGACATTGGATACAATCATTGGACAATCCCAAAGTCTTATGATTTGGATTGATAGATTCATCAAAATTTTTCTGATGACAATCCACACAAATCGTGCTTGTTCCTTTGTACATTTTGGTATGACATTCTGCACAATTGACTGCTGTATGTGCTCCTGTCAAAGGGAATGCAGTAGCATTGTGATCGAAAGGCATACTGGCATCACCAGAAGGATGACAGGCTAGACAAGCATTGCTTTGATATTGATATCCGCCAACCATTTTATGTTGATCATCTGTAGTCGGATTCATGTGGCAAGTAATACAAGTAAATTGTGTATAATCATTTGGCACTTGATGGCATTCATTACATTGATTCCATACACCTTTATGTTTACCAGAATAAATAGGGAAATACATGCCATCATGATTGAATGTAGAAGGTGTCCATGAAGATTGACTATGACAAGTTCTACAATCTGTAGTAAATTTCGCTGCTATGTGATCGGGATCTTTTGCCGCATCAAAGTCGGATTGATGACAGCCTACACATGTATTTGGTGTATTGTTGTAATTGCCATTGTGACATTGCTTACAGTCCTGCGCTATTGCAGTGTGAGCCCCTTCAATGACATAAAAATTATTGTGAATATCAAAACGCGCAGGTTCCCAGTTTGCCATTGTCGTATGACATGAAGCGCAATCAGTGGACAATGCGATTTTATTGTGATTTGGATTCTGTGATTGATCGTAATCTGCTCTATGGCAATCTACACATACTGTGCTCGTCCCTTTGAATCCTTTGCTGTGACACTCTAAGCAATTCACTGTAGTGTGCACTCCAGTCAATGGAAATGCAGTCATATTGTGATCGAACTTCACCGCTGCATCACCAGTCGGATGACAAGCTAGGCAAGCATTACTTTGATAAATATATCCTTGAACTCCTGTATGCTTGGTATCTGTCTCTGGATTCATATGACAAGAGATACAAGTAAACTGTGAGTAATCATTTGGATTGTTATGGCACTCGATACATTGAGACCAGGTTCCTTTGTGTTTTCCAGAATAAATAGGAAAATACATGCCATCGTGATTGAATGTCGAAGGCACCCATGAAGACTCTGAATGACAAGAAGCGCAGTCTGTAGTAAAACCAACTTTACTATGTTCTGGATCTTTTGTTTTGTTGTAATCGGATTGATGACAGCCTATACAAGTATTCGGTGTGTTGTTGTAATCTCCATTGTGACATGCTTTACAATCTGGTGCAATCTGCGCATGTGCCCCTTTCAATTCATAAAATTGATTGTGAATATCAAATTTGGCAGGAGCCCAATCTGGTGTCGTGGTATGACACTGAATACAATCTGTAGAAAGTCCGATGCGCTTGTGATTTGGATTTTGTGATCCGTCGAAATCTGATTGATGACAGTCCACACAAACTGTAGAAGTTCCTTGGAATGATTTGGTATGACATTCCAAACAATTCACTGCTGTATGCGCACCTGTCAAAGGAAATGCTGTATTGTTGTGATCAAATTTTACATCCGCATCACCCGTAGGATGACAAGCAAAACAAGCTCTGTCTTGATAAGTATAGCCTTGTACTGTAGTATGAAGCTGATCTGTCTCAGGATTGATATGGCAGTTGGTACAGCGGAACTCTGCATAGTTGCTAGGATTGGCATGACAATCGACACACTGTGTCCATTTGTCTTTATGCTTTCCAGAATAAATCGGAAAATACATGCCATCATGATTGAACTGTGATGGCACCCATGAGGATTCGCTGTGACAAGAAGCGCAGTCTGTTGGGAACTGAGCCGATTTATGATTTGGATCTATGGTCTTATCGTAATCATTTTGATGACAGCCTACACATGTATTGGGTGTGTTATTGTAATCGCCTTGATGGCATTTTATACAATCTGAAGCGATCTGTTTATGTGCGCCTTTGAGTTCGTAATATTGATCATGAATATCAAATTTTGCAGGTGTCCAATCTGGTGTCGTAGTATGACATTGTATACAATCTGTGGAGAGTCCAATTTTCTTATGATTTGGATTTTGAGATCCATCAAAATCCATTTGATGACAATCCACACAATTACTTGGAGTGCCTTTGTAACCATTGGTATGACATTTGGCACAATCGACAGTCAAGTGCGCTCCTGTCAAAGGAAAAGCTGTAGCATTGTGATCAAAGGCCATATCGGCATCACCCTTTGGATGACAAGCAAGACAAGCATCATCGCGATATCGATAGCCTATAACATTTTTATGTGTATCATCTGTCTCAGGATTGAGATGACAACTGATACAAGTAAATTTTGAAAAATCATTTTGATCTTTGTGGCAATCCACACAGGCTGTCCACTTATCCTTGTGCTTTCCAGAATAAATAGGAAATGTGAGATCATGTTCTACAAATTGCGCTGGTGTCCAATTGGGATCTGTGGTGTGACAGTTTACACAAGTATTGGGAAATCCTGCACTTTTGTGTGGAGGATTCTGTGTAGCATCATAATCTGCTCTATGGCATGAGATACAGTCTTTTGAAATATTGGAATAATCTGAAGTCGTATGACATCGCGCACAGTCTTGAATATCATGTCCTTTGTTCAATAGAAAAAAATCATGATTGATTCGATCGGTATTCCATCCATTCCCTTCTAGGTCATGACACTCTGCACAATTCTGAGAAAAGCCGGATTTTTTATGATTGGGCTTTGTCGTCGATTCAAAATCTGCTCTATGACAATCAATACATTGGACACCTGCCACATTAAATCTCAAATTCGTCTCTGAGCTGTGACAACTCCTACAATCCACTTTGGCATGAACACCAGTCAAGGGAAAATTCGTTTGCTCATGAATCTCACTGATATTCGTCACCAACCAAGAATCTGTATGATGACATCTTCGACAATCATTGCCTACGGTAGTCTGATGAATGTCTGTATGACAAGATTTGCAATCAGAGCTCACTGCATCAAACTTCAAGGAACTGTGACAACTCTTACAATCCAATTGTTTATGTTGTCCATGAAGGGAAAAATCAGTGCTGTCGTGATTAAAATTATTGTTTTTTTGGTCAAAATTCCAAGATTCGGGGCTATGGCATTTGGCACAATCTATCCGTAAATTATCGCCATGAGGTGACTGGCCTAACAAGAGATAAGTTGTTAAGAAAAACAAAGCGATTATATGAGACAAACTTTGCATTGATGCTTATATTGCAAATCCAAAAATTAGACCAGCTTTATTGGACTTAATAACAATGTTGCAATATCACACTTTAGTATCAAATCTGTATAGAAAATTTACAAAATTGTCATTTTTTAAGGTTAAAACTCATTAATCGCTCAAGTTGCCATTTAAAAATCAAACAGGAATCGTAAAATAAATCGTAGTACCCGTATATCCATCAGAATTTACCCCAATCTCCCCACCATAATAATTGATTATTTTCTTACAAGTGGACAAGCCAATTCCATTTCCTGGATATTGACTGGTTTTATGATATTTGGAAAAAAGATCAAAAATTCGAGATTGATAATCCAATGGAATTCCCATACCATTATCGGAAATTGAAATCTTACAACAGCTATCTTGGGAAAGTTCATTTCTAAGATTAACGACAAGTGGTTCATTTGTTTTTGAATACTTGATGGAATTGGAAAATAAATTAAGAAACAACTGTTGGAATAATGATTTATGGCCATTAAAAACTGGAAGTTCGTTCTCAATATTAATCTTAATACTTGAGCTTGAATGATCCTCCAACAATTTGGATTTTACTTGAGTAACGATCTCATTTAAATCTACCTCCTCTTTCTCTGGCAAATTTTTGGTTATTGTAGAAAATGCAAGTAAATCACTAGTCATAGAAATCAAATCATTACAACTCGATGACATATAATTGAATAATTGATTATCGTCCTTGCTCACTAAATTCAAATACTTAGTCTTTAGAATATCAGAAATCATTAAAATTTTATACAATGGCGCATTGATATCATGTGCCGCCACTTCCGCATAATTTTGAAGATTCTGATTGCTTTCAAACAATTCGGTATTTCTCTTGCTAACCAATGCAAGACTATTATTCAATGCTATATTTGAACTATATAGCTCTCTTTTATGAATTTTCAATTTATATATTAAATACAAACATATTGCGGAAAACAAAGCCAATATTGTGACTAAAGCAATCCAGAATTTGTTTCGCTGATTTTTTAAGTTCAATGAAGCTGTCAAACTGAGCATTTCATTCTCTCTAGTTTTTTCTTTAAGGTTTAGATCTAATCTCGATTGGACTTGCCCCAAATCTATTCTTTTGGCACGGGCCAAAATACTATCATTGATTACATTGCGCCTTTCACTATATACTAATGCTTGATCTGAATCTCCATTTTGCCGATGTGCTTCAATTAAGCAATTGCAGGATTTATCCATGATCTCAAAGTTCTGAAGTAAACTTCCTTTACTAAAAGCCAAGCTACAATTCTTTATTGCAGCTGTATGATTTTTTTCCTTTATATCGAGCTGGCCTATCACATTATAAATTCTAGATTCTTCAAATATATTAGAATCTCTTTGGGCAAACGTAAGAGCATCCTCTTGTGACTTTCTGGCTTGAGAATTTTGATTTTGCCTTTCTAAAATATTTCCCATAATAAAATGAACTGTAGCTCTTTGGATATTAGAAACGTTACTGGATTGAATCAAGGTATCCAATTTTTTAAGATACGAAATTGCCAAATCAAAACTGTCATTTTGGTATAATTGTGCAAGGGAATACAATGCAGTAGATTCGGTAAAAATGTTGTTTTTAATCTTTGCAAATTGAATCGACTTTTGAATATATTTTGCTGCCTCCTTAGGGTTATTCATTTTCTGATAGACTAAAGCTATATTATTATAAATTTTTTGGTTGCTTTCTACAAATTCAATCTTCAAAGAAATATCTAAAGCTTGTAAATAGTAGTCTATAGCCTTTTCAAACTCATTGATGATACTATAATAGTTACCAATATTGGTAAGACAAATTGACATAAAATATTCATTATTCGCTTGTTTCAATAATGGCAATGCTTGATCCAACAAAAATTTTGAAGAGTCCAATTCTTCTCGATCATACGACTTCAAACCTCTCAATAAAAATGCAATTCCCTCTAACTCTATATTCGTATATTTTCGAGCATGTAAAATGGCATGCTGTGTCGATAGTGCAAACATACTGTCATTCTTAGTCCGCAAATAATATACACATTTTCCTCTAAGAACATACCCCATTGCTTTGGGAGAATTAAATTCCTGAGCAAATCTTTCGAGTTCATCAATAAGCGCTTTCGCTCGATCGAGTTGATTAAGCTTTAATAACATTTCAATTTTATACCTTGTGGCGTCAATCCACAAATCAGAATTTTTATTTAAATTTTTGTGTTTTGGTCACGGTATCAAATTGAATTGCAGCCTCTTCAAATTTGTATTGATCTGCCTTACTTTTGCCTAACAAAAAAGCAAGCTTTGCATATTCAATGCTTTCTTTAGACACTCCCATTTTTTGCTTCAGCAATTGATCTGCAAGGCAAAAATTTCGATCCTTAATGTATGAACTGATTTGATTCTCAAATTTAGTATCTGTCCTACAATTACTTAAAAGCAATATAGCGAACATTGCATACCCAAAAAAATTACAAAAATAATTAGAATTTGAAATCAATTTCAACATTTTTCATTAACTATTTCATTATAAAATGATTCTAAAAAATGTCAGAGTAATAAGTACTTAGAACTACAAATATACAAAATTATTTAAAAGCGCAAGGTTTGGTTACTTATTTTTATGATAAACCAGATTACAAGAAACAAAAAGAATAAAAGGAAGATACGGAATACCTTAAATTAGAATTCTCTATTGATGACAATCCTTGCATTCCAATTTTCCATTGCGATACCAAATGACGGGTTTACCTTCGCTATTCTCAGGAATGTGACATTGATTACAAGAAACTAATTTGTGTTCACCTTTCAATGGGAATCGAGTAGAATCATGTGAAAACTTTAAATCTTGCCATTTTGATGATTTATGACAGCGATTACAATCAGTTTTAGCCATTATTTCAAACTGATTACCATGAGAACTTTGATGACAAGAAGCACAATCTTGACTTTTATTTTTAAAATTCTGTATATAACTACCAGCAGATTGTTCATCAAAATGACAAGCTCTACAATCGATTTTTTTATGGCTTAATTCCAATTTGAATTTTGTCTGAACATCGTGATCAAAACTGATCTCTGACCATGCTTCCTCCTTATGACAATTTGCACAGCTTGAGCCTAAATAAAATTTTTCATCAAGAAATGTTTTATGAATATCCGTATGACAATCTTGACATTGCTTTCCAATGTTCTTAAAGCTCCAATTTGATGCATTATTTTTCTTATGACAAGCATCACAAGATACTGCAAGATGTGAGCCTTTCAAAGGAAAAACAGATGTCATGTGTTGCTCTAGAGTATAATTGCTCGGTCGAAAACCTTGCTCATTGTGACAAGCTTTACAGTCCTTGTAATTTGGGTTTGCGGAAAATTCTCCACGATGAAAATCAGTATGACAATCAATACAATTCTCGTGTGCTACAGGATCTGTCATTTTACCTTTATGGCATGACTTACAATCTACTGATTGATGCCTTCCTACCAATGGAAAATTCGTCTTCTCATGATCAAAATTTTCTAGGTTTTTACTCACTCTGAATGACTCTTGATTGTGACAAGATTTGCAATCTTTTCCAAATTTTCCATCATGTACATCTCGATGACAAGTGATACACTCTATTGGATTAATTTTTGCAAATTCTTGATATGATTTTGCTGGTTGATTCCTTTGATCATGACAGCTCTTACAATCCAAATGTTTGTGTTTGCCTTGCAATTCATATCCCGTAGTGCTGTGATTAAAACTAGGATTAGATTTTATTTTTGCAAATGATTCTTCTGAATGACAGGCTTTACAATTTTTACCAAAACGACCTGCATGTGCATCTTTGTGACAGGCGTTACAATTTGCAAATGTTAGATCTGCAAAATGTTGAAATGATTTGCCATTGCGCGTCTCTACTTTGTGACAAGCAACACATTCTACATTTTGATGTTTTCCTAAGAGAGGGAATTTAGATTTTTGGTGTTGAAACTTTGCGGCAGGTTTGAAGGCATCTTCATTGTGACATGATGCACAATCCTGGGATAAGGTTGTCTGGTGTACATCCTCATGACAGCTCACACATTTCCAACCCACACCGAGACAGGTTTTTGTATTCTTCCTGAGTTCCGCATTAGCAATATGATCTGGCTTATGACATTCGCGACAATCTACAGTTTTGTGTTTCCCATTGAGCTGAAAACCAGTGACATTGTGATCAAATTTTTTCTGATCAAAACGAATCATTTCAAATTTCTGTCCATGATGTTCACTATGACATGAAATACAATTTTTTTGTGTCACTTCCTTAGAAGCATGAAAACCCTTCTTTGCATCAACGCGAGACTTTAATGCAGTATGACAGCTGAGACATTT
The DNA here is from genome assembly GCA_016710585.1 of Saprospiraceae bacterium. Lineage (GTDB taxonomy): Bacteria > Bacteroidota > Bacteroidia > Chitinophagales > Saprospiraceae > Vicinibacter. The sequence continues at coordinate 14,916 of JADJVN010000024.1, read as the reverse complement.
TTGTTGTGTAACAGCATTACCTAGATCGTGACATTGAGTACAATTGTTCAATCCCTCCAAATGGCTATGCGGCTGAGCTAGTTTGCCCGGTGATATCTGTGCAAGGACACTCACAATAGAAAAAGCAAAGAGTAATATGAAAATACTTCTAATCAAAATGCCAATAACTGAACTGCAAAGTTAGAAAATTATAGAACTTCCAAAGATTTCATTTTCAAAATTATTCTTTTCTGAAATAATTGAATTTTCAAAGTTCTCTTAAGAATTTATCCTAAAAATAAGCTACTTTTGCTGCGATTAGAATAAAAGAAAATTTTTCTTTATTTATTTAGAACTACGCATTGGAAAACGAACAAAAAGCAATAAAAGCGACATACTTCAGCATTATTGGCAATGCTTGTCTCGCTATCATCAAAGGTCTTGGCGGTTTCTTTGGAAATTCTTATGCCTTGATCGCGGATGCGATAGAATCCACAGCGGATATTCTCGCTTCTTTCTTAGTGCTTTTTGGATTGAAATACACCAATCGTCCCGCTGACAAAAACCATCCCTACGGCCATGGTCGTGCAGAGCCCTTGATCACATTCATCATCGTAGGATTTTTGATCACCTCTGCAACTGTGATCGCTTATGAAAGTTTCCACAATATTTTTACTCCACATGCTCTCCCAAAATTTTGGACATTATTCATACTCGCGCCAATTATTATCTGGAAAGAAATCTCATTTCAACTGGTAATGAAAACTGCCAAAGTCACAAACAGTTCGTCACTTAAAGCAGATGCCTGGCATCATCGCAGCGATGCAATCACTTCCATCACTGCATTCATTGGGATCTCGATAGCGCTTTATTTTGGACCAGGATATGAATCTGCAGATGATTGGGCTGCATTGTTTGCCTCTGCATTTATACTTTACAATTGCTATCATATATTTCGCCCTGCACTTGGTGAAATCATGGATGAACATTTGTATGATGATCTCATCGATGAAATTAGAACCGTATCCAAAACAGTTCATGGCGTCATCGACACCGAAAAATGTTTTATCAGAAAATCTGGTATGAAATATCATGTCGACCTACACGCTATCGTCGATGGTAATATCAACGTCAGAGAGGGCCACGATATCGCACACCTTCTTAAAGATACGTTGAGAGAAAAGATTCCTAATCTAGGGCATGTATTGATACATGTGGAACCTGATTAATTAGTTAATGTGATAATTAGAGAATGTGATAATTAGAGAATGTGATAATTAGAGAATGTGGTAATTAGAGAATGTGAGAATGTGATAATTAGAGAATGTGGTAATTAGAGAATGTGATAATTAGAGAATGTGATAATTAGAGAATGTGATAATTAGAGAATGTGATAATTAGAGAATGTGATAATTAGAGAATGTGATAATTAGAGAATGTGGTAATTAGAGAATGTGATAATTAGAGAATGTGATAATTAGAGAATGTGATAATTTGCAAATTGCAAATGTGCTTTGGGATGTTGTTTTCTCAACGTGTGATAATTTTTATTCTTTAAATTTAAAATTAGTTTAATAAATAATAATGCAAAACAAACAAATGGAAATCAATTTGGCAAGACCTACTCCTTCTGAAATCATTCAATTATGGAATACAATTCAAATTCAAAGACTTGACAATTGGACTTCTGCTGCGAATGCTTTGAAAGAAAAAATTTCAGAAGTTTATTGCAATGGTGGCATACAATTACATAAATATAAAATCAAAGCTAACAAAGATTTGGATTGGTTTGCACAACGAAATTGTCTAGATGAAATAGACTTTTTAAATAGTATTCTAAGTCACAAAGATCTTGAAGAATACCGACAAGACATTCAAACATTTGACAACAAACCCGAAGTGTCAAATGTAAAATATTATCCGGACCTTCACGAGTTATTTCAAGCGCTTACAGAAATCATGGAACAAGGTGGCGCTTACCAAAAAACAAATTATGAAACTGCTAGAAGATTGGCCCTCAACTTTGTAAAATTAGAATTAGAAATGAGAATTACTGAGTTCAATTGTTTTTTCTACAATATTGCTTCAGCTCATTGGTTCCACCATATTGCTTGGGACTATTCATTTTTGATTTTTGACAAGAGAAAATATGAAATCATATTTATTGACATGACAGATACGGACTGAGGAGAAATTAATTATCTAAATTCATATTTTATTAAATTATCTTTGCAACTAAATGAATCTAGAAATATTAAAATATGATCTTATAGATAGTTTTAAGGAGGCGGTAAAAGTCTCTCCTTTGGAGACCTTTGCTAATGTCAAGAAACAGGATATTTCAGTCGATTATTTTAAATTCTACAATTCCGTTTCTTCTGTTTATTCTTCCAAGATAGAGGGAGAGAACATTGATTTCGATAGTTACTACAAGCACAAGTTCTTGAATGTGAAGTACACACCCGATTACACAAAAAGAACTAATGATTTATTTGCAGCTTATGAATTCATTTATAAAAATAAATTGTCATTTAAAAACCTTCTAAAAGCTCATTCTATTTTAAGTTCAAATTTGTTGTCTAAAAATCAGCAAGGATTGATACGAATTAATCCAATGTTTGTTATAAACAGTCAGGATAGAATTGAATATGTTGCAGCTGAACCAAACATAGTAAAATCTGAGCTTGACAAGCTGTTTAGAGATATTGATCTAGTATTAGCGTCTGAACTAAATGATTACGATATATTCTACTTTGCTTCATACATTCATCTGGTTTTTGTAAAGATTCACCCATTTCAGGATGGGAATGGTCGCACAGCAAGATTATTGGAAAAGTGGTTTCTGATTGAAAAACTTGGAGACAAAGCGAGTTCAATTCAATTAGAAAAAAATTATTTCAAAACCTTGATAATTATTATAGCAACATTAAAAAACTAGGTCTTGAATATGATACTTTAAATTATTCTAATTGTTTGGACTTTTTATTGATGACTGTGATAGGACTGGAAAGTGAGAATTTAACCAAATTTATTTGGATGGTTAGAAAATTAATTGGAATCGGACTTATACTTCTTTCAGGAATTCATTACTATTCTACATGGTGGGAAATCATGGAAAACTCATGTTTAGACCACACATGCGAGAAGATTGGGTAATTTGGAGTATTGTAGTTCTCTTTGCGACTTCCGGACTTTATTTGTTAGTTAAAAAACTAAAAAAATAGTGTTATTGCCAATTCAAACTCACTATGAATAGAAGAAAATATATTAAACAAACATTTTGGGGAATCACTGGACTGGGCCTCTTCAGTGGTTTATACACTTGGCAAATTGAACCTTTTTGGTTAGAGTTTGTAAAGTTAAAAATGCCAATAAATAATTTACCAGAAAACCTAGTTGGCAAGACACTGATGCAAATAAGTGATATTCATATTGGCGATATGTTTGACTATCATTTTATAATTGATTCATTCAAGAAAGCAAAAGAACTTGAACCAGACTTTGTCGTTTACACTGGTGATTATGTGAGCCTATCTAATGATGAAGTCCAATATGACAAACTACAAGAAACACTTAAAAATATCGTCCATGGAAGACTAGGAACTCTTGGAATATTAGGAAATCACGACTATGGTAAAAATTGGTCACAAATATCGATTGCAAATAACATCGCAGACAAACTAGAACAAAGCGGAATCAAAGTACTGCGCAATGGAAAGCGTAGAATTGAATGGAATTAATTTTATTGGATTCGATGACTATTGGGGACGCAACTTTAATCCTGAAAAAGCTATGAATGGTTTTGATAAAACCAAGGCAAATATCGCATTATGTCATAATCCTGATGTTTGTGATTTAGATATTTGGAGAGACTATAATAGTTGGATACTATCTGGACACACTCATGGAGGACAAGTCAAGCCACCATTTCTAAGACCACCAATGCTTCCTGTAAAAAACAAAAAATATTCAGCAGGTCAAATAGAACTCGGTAACGGAAGAACTTTATATATCAACAGAGCATTGGGACATCTGTGGCAAGTGAGATTCAACGTCAGGCCTGAAATCACTATATTTGAATTGCAACAAACTTAGAAATCATCATGAAATATTCGTCAATCAAATCTGAACTATAATAACAAAATATGACAATAAAAAAATTCATTATCTATCAGGTCTTGTCATAGCACTTTTTGTTGGCTTTCATTTATTTAACCACCTAGCTAGTATATACGGGCCAGACAAACACATTGAATTAATGAGTACACTAAGACATTTCTATAGAAATATTTTTACAGAAACTATATTATTCTTCGCTGTTCTAGTACAAATTATTTCAGGATTAAAACTCTTCAAATCAAACAGAAGTACAGCCAAAACAGGATTTGAGAAACTACATATTTGGACAGGACTTTATTTAGCTATTTTTCTTGTGATTCATTTGAGTGCAGTTTTAGTTGGACGCTATTTTTTAAGTCTAGACACAAATTTTTATTTCGGCGTTGCTGGTCTTAATTCGTTTCCACTTAATCTATTTTTTATTCCTTATTATGGGCTTGCAATTTTATCATTCTTTGGTCATAATGCAGCAATTCACAACAAAAAAATGAAATCCAAGATTTTACATTTAACTCCAGAACAACAATCTAAAACAATACTTATACTAGGAATTTTTGTGACGCTTATCATTTTTTACGGCTTGACAAATCATTTTAAAGGAGTCACCATCCCTGAGGAATATAAAATACTAATAGGCAAATGAATACTATAATCTTACTCTGCGGTTTTTACAATATAGGCTTTTCAATATTCCATATCGTATTTAGGAAAATATGAAATAAATTGTCAAAAAAATGTTTTTATTCATTTTCTTAACATAGATCAAGGGGCAATATCACATACCATCGTACTTTTGCACTGTAATTAAATAAAACAGATAAAATTGATTCCATTTATTTTTAAAAAGAAATTATGAAAAGAAAAGATTTTTTAAAAAAGACAATATTAGGTTCAGCTCTAGCAGCTGTAGGATTTCCAATAAGTAGAAATTTAATTGGTAAAGAAAAAAGTCAAACGAATACAGGCAAAAGGGGCATTGAGGCGATCTGCTCACCGACCAATACACATATGGTTGGCAATGGATTCAAGGTCATGAATTTTTTCCCCAATGGCAAAGGATTTGAAGAGCGCATGAGTCCATTTTTCCTTTTGGATTTTAATGCAGAAGTGAATTTTCCAGCTTCAGATATTGCCCAGGGTGTCGGTGTGCACCCTCATCGCGGTATCGAGACAATTACCTTCGCATACAAAGGCGCTGTTGAGCATCATGACAGCAAAGGTAATCATGGCATCATCCACGCAGGAGATATCCAATGGATGACCGCAGGTGGCGGCGTATTACATAAAGAATATCATGAACAAACATTCAATCGATCTGGTGGCGCATTTGAGATGTTACAACTTTGGATCAATCTACCCAAGACACACAAAATGACACCAGCTAAATACCAAAGTATAAAGCATCCTGAAAAACCAAAAGTCGAACTTCCCAATGGCCAAGGCGTAGTCCATGTTGTCGCAGGTGAATATGAAGGAACAAAAGGGAGTTGCCTGCCCTTTTCAATTCACATGTATGATATTCACTTAGAAGCAGGAGCTGATTTCTCATTCCAACTTCCCAAAGAGTTTAATTCTGGTATCCTCGTCGTTGATGGAAGCATAAGTGTAAATGATAAAAAAGCTCCAGAAAATCATTACGTTCAATTAAAAAATGAAGAAGGTCAAATCCATATAAAAGCCGATAAAAAAACAATCTTGATGGTATTAAGTGGAGAACCACTCAATGAACCTTATGTTAGCTATGGCCCATTCGTAATGAATACAGAGGAAGAAATAAAACAAGCCATCGATGACTACAATAATGGTTTATTTGGATTTTTGCAGGATTGAACATACGACCCTTTAAAATAATAAATTAAACCTACATGCATTCAATATCAATAAAGTAGGAAATGAAATATATTTTCTCAAGTTCATTAATTTGGATAATTTTATTAATTGTTCACACTATATATATTTGGTTAATCAAATTAGAAAATGCTTCAATTAATTCATTACTTTTATTATTTAAATTGAGTATATATTTTTTGAGTCCATTTTTCTTAGGTATCCTTGCAATGCAATTTTTAATTGACAAATTCAGGATTAAAGGACATTTCTTGTTAATATTTTCAATAGGGGGATTTTTGATTTTATGGATGATATATATTATTTTTGAATTGTCCCTTGGTTCTAAAATACATATGGAAGAAGTAATTGAAATGCAATTTTCAATTATTGCTGGTATTATTCATTTTCTAATGAATAAATTCCTACTTAAAACAAACAACTAAACCCGGATTCTATCCATGCATTAATCAAAAATAGTAGATAACAATTTAGTAAATACATTTTTCGTTATTATTTTTAATTTTACTTAGCGATCACTTGATAAAACCTGAACATATGGATAAACTAAAATACCTTCAAGCCTATTCACCCCTTAAATCCTGTTTTGGGGTAAAAGAGTTGGAGAATTCATTGAAATCAATTCCTGTATTAATATTCAGTATTTTCTGTAACACTACTTATTGCTATTCACAAATATATGGAAATATTAATGTAGGCGTTGGATCGAGTAATTATAAGCTAGATGAAGCTTGGAATCAAATTCATTATACTAGTGATTCAATTTTTAATCGATTGCATTTTATGTATGGAGTAGGTATGAATTATAAATTTAGTAAAAAGCTTAAATTTGGAATTTCTTTAAACTTTTCATCCAGAAAACTTGATTTTAGAAATTATGATAAACATTTAATTGATTTTGAAAATTGCAAATATTATTCAACAGATATCAACAACTTTTTTAGCTACAAAATTCTAAAACATTTAAATTTAGGATTAATTTATCAATTTACAGTAATTCAAAATCTAAAATATAAATTTAATGATGTGAATATATTGAAAATTAAAGATAAATACTACAATAGTTTAATAGGTTATCTACTGGGCTTCGAGTTTTCAAACATTAATTTTGCAATTCAATATTTGCCACATTCAATGATATATGACTTTGACACTCGTAATAAATGGTATTTTCCATTTACAAATTCTCAAAATATTCAAGTAAATTTATCTTACGACCATAAATTATTTGATTTAAAATTAAAACGAAAAACGAAAAATTTGGAATGTCCTGAATTTTAAATTAAACTACTTTTAATTTTAGGTATCCATTAACCTAATTGTCAAAAAAGCCACAGTTGTGAATAGAAAAATCTATACTTACTATTTGATAACAGCTACCCTAAAAAATAAACGTCCAAAATTTTCTTTGATAAAAATTAAATTTTTACATTTGCTTATTGATCATCTGATAAAACCTGAACTCATGGGCAACTCTAATCTAAAAGAATAATAAAATGCATTTACAATTGTTTTGCTTCCACCAATCGCCTTTATGGACGAATCTTATTTTTCAAAGAATTAGTTGAATTTAACAATAATTATATTGATAGATGTGATAATTACTTTAAATGAAAAAGATAAAAAAAATTTGCTCAATGATTTATTGGAGAAAATACTTTATAATTATACTTGGAATTTTATTCAACATTGAATTAAGCCCGGCTCAACATTCAGATACTTCAAAAGTATTATTATCCAAATTAGAACTTCAATTTACAAATCGATTTTATTATGTAAGGCGGTACAAAATTCGCGATTCATCTATAGAATACAAAGACCTAAGAGGTATCTATAGGATTCAAATCGGATATGATGTTTGGAAACAAAACTACTTTCACTTGTTCTATGATTTTCACTACAGGAGAGTGGATCTCGATCTATTAGGCAAGAATTTCATTGGTCACGCTTTTGGTATTCAATACAACAAAAAATTTAACAACCATTGTCTATTTGCGCATGACATGAAAAGAAAAAAAAGAACTTATCCTATTTACTTTTTCCCTGAATTAATTTTCAATTATGGTTTTATCAATTTGTTTAGTAATTATAACCAAAATTCCTTGGATTCTAGAGAAAAATTTTCTCATTTTTATACTTATGGTATTGGTTTGACGTTTTATCTCGACAATATTTTGAGTGTTATATTATTATACCAAAATGAATATTATCCTAGCATTAAAATTCAACCATACGATTTATCAGCATTTCAACTAAGAGCAATTATTAAATTATGAAATTATACATTAGCGCATTTATCTATTTTTCCATTAACACGATTCTATTTTCTCAAGATAGAGAACGACATGATATAGGAGCATTTTTTGTAGCATTAAAGAACCGAGATGAAGTAGTAGCTCCTAATATAGAAAAATCCTACTTATGGGAATATTACATGAATATCACATATCGCTATCGAGTGTTGAAAAAATTATATGCTGGAGCTGAGTATAACTATGCTGTAATCACTGGTGATCAACAAGATGGCGCACCTTTCTATATTATTGGCTTATTTTCAGATTATGACATCTTCCAACACAAAGGACTTTCTTTTACTGGTAGATTGGGTTTGAGTAATAGTAATCTAAGTTTTGCTGGTGATGAAGCTCCTACAAGGAGAAATATAATAAATAGAATTTTCGGTATTCATGCAGAATTAAAAATTCACAAAGCATTTTGGATTCAGCTCGGATATTTTAATCATTATCCTTTAAATAAGATAAAATATAAATACGGTATTGCTCATCCTGTTCTGGGACTTCGGATAAAATTTTAAGAAAATGAAAAAGCTACTATATCTATCTTTAGGAGTCATCGCACTTTGTAATTCTCATATAACTGGGCAAAGGAATTCAAAAGTAGATTTTTCAATCTTTTTCTCGCACATGGTGCATCCAATAACTTCACCAAGAACAAATCTAAAGTATAGTTTTCATGAATATTACACTAATGCAAGTATAAGATATCAAGTAAAAAGAAAATTATATATTGGCGCTGAATACAATCATATCATATTAACTGGAGAACAGTTTGCTAATCCATATTATACATCAGGATTATTTGTTGACTATGATTTATTGAAACATCGCAATATGGCATTGACGCCTAGGATTGGTCTTGCTATTGGCAATTTAGTTTTATCAAATATAGATATCGCACTGAAGAAAAATGTCAAATATTATTCTGGAGGAATTAGTTTTGACTGCAAAGCATATAGAAAATTATGGCTATATACAGGTTTTTATAATCAGATATTAACAAAAAAAATTATACATAGTTTTTCTATTTGGCAACCTTTTATAGGAGTTAGGATAAAATTTAATTAAGCAGAAAATACATCCAATAAACTAGCCTTTAACTATATTTGTAATATAAAGATTATAAATGGAAGGTACAATACAAATTCATATTGAGAAGCTACCCGAAGGTTATTATTTAGCCACTTCTGATGATGTCCAAGGTTTAATCGCGCAGGGCAGAACGATCACCGAAACTCTTGAAATAGCAAGGGACGCTGTTGAAAAATTAATTGAATCACAATCCCAAAATCAAGTTAAAAATTGGTCGACGCTTTTGATTATCCAAAAGTTATTGAGTTATAAATAGAAAGATTTAAATTATTTTAAATATTCCATACATTTTAAATAACTTGTATTAATTTTACTCAATCAAAACAAGAATTATGCTTGTATTAGAAATTAAAACTCAACTGCAAAAAAATCGACATGATTGAAGATCAAGCTTATTATTAGAGGCACTTTCACTTATTAGAACTAGAAACTGGGCATGAAGAATTAGTTTTGCCCAATGAAATTATCAATAAAATTGAAGCTGCTAAAATTGAAAAAGCAAATGGTCATTTTTTAGAACATTCCGAAGCTAATAAACAAGTAAGCAAGTGGCTAAGCGAACAATAAACTGGACAAAGCAAGCATTAATTGATAGGATCGATGATTATAATGAATCGGAAGTTGATATTTTATTGATTTGGGACACTCGTCAGAATCCAATTGCACTTGAACATCGATTAAAAAAATAAACTGGTCATTATATACTATACTATTTGCATAATCCAGTCAAAGTAAACCACTAAAAACCTATAATTTTTGACATTTAACTATATCTTAAACTTATACTAAACAAAATAAACAATTATAGAGTGTCAACAAATACCAGAGCAAATGAAAACAAAAAAACAACAATTATATCTAAGTGTTTTAACTTTGTTTAATCAAACCATCAAATATCATTACTCACCAAGACTATGGCAAATATAATTGATATTAAAAGAGCCGACATTAAACAGTATTTTGATAAAAATGCACTAACTGCAGGAAATGAAAAATTTTGTTTATCAGAGGATGGAATATACTATTTTGTATCAGAGCAATATCGACAAAACGATCCGAACAGAAATTGGGAAGTAACATTAGTTCAAATTGGACATATTGAAAAAAATGGATTCTTTTTTGAATACATAACTGATCACGATGACATTTGTTTCTTATGGGTCTATAAAAACAATAAGCATTATTTACTACTACCAGAATTTCAAGGTGGACAATCTATTTTTGATATAGAGGAACGAAAGTTATATAGCTTCTTTACTCCAGACGACCCTTTTATTTGGACAAGTATTTATATTTCCCCTGACAAAACCAAACTAGCGGTTACAGGATGCTACTTCGCTTGTCCTTATGAATTTGTAGTTTATGATTGCAGTAACATAAAAGAATTGCCCTATACTTGCATTTACAGAAAACCATTGGATAAATATAATGAAATCCATGAATGGGAAGACAATAAAACTATAATCCTAAAAACAACAAATAGGAAAGAAAAACAACTTGTAGAAATATAACAAACCAATAATTTATACTCTTTGGAGAACTTGAAGGAGAAATCGAACGTTTTAAAGTAGGTAGAGATTACACATTGTTTTATATTCAAAAAAAATATTAAAAAATGCAAACTGTATAGGAAATTCAAAAAATGAATGATAACATTATTGTTGATCCCACTTTGGATAATCAATATAAAGGCAAAGTTCTATTTCCTGAAAAACTTGAGACAGCCAAAGAGCATTTTGAAGGACGAGATATACATGCTTAACTATAAAAAGCAATTGAAAAAGAGTCAATCACAAAGCCATAATAGAGATTTATTACAAATTCCACTATACTCCACATTTTGAAATTTTTAAATTCTCATCCAACGAAGCAAATATCATATTAAATAAAAACAGATATGACACCAGTACCTAAACCTAAAAAAGAGATCTTAAAAAAGAGCCTATATTGCTAATAAACAAAAGACTAAAAAAATACAGAAACTCTGAAATCCAAATAGAAAAAAGAGAAAAGACTGAAAACCTTCTTTCAAACTCAGATATCTATGAAGTTATTGAAACAATAAGAAACTCAAAGCTATAACCCATACTATCATTTACAAGACTTATTACCTTCAGCTAATAGAAGAATGAACTTAAAAATAAACCTCGGAGAGGAAGTCAAATCAAAAAACTCAAATACATTTAAAATATATATATTAAAAAACTTGACAATTATTTACATTCATTTTATATTTGCCAATAGATTATTTGAAAAATCCTACAAAAATGAATAAACTAAAATATCTTCAAACTTGCCCACCCATTAAACTTTATTTTGGGCCACATGAATTAAGTTAAATTTTTAAAAACATTTGCACTTATAAAACCAATTTAAAAATATAAAATGTTATCAAATACAGATAGGTAAAAAACGATTAACACATTGACATTCAAAAAATATTCACATTAATTTAAATTTGTGTTTCAAAATATGAAATTCGTGCTTCAATTGGAGTATTAATTTATCTGTAGAAGATAGCGGGGTAATGAACCTGACAGCTTAAACCTCAACTAAGATTGGAAAGCAAGGTAAGTTATTAATGATTGACAACATTAATATAAAATTGTGTCTAACTAATTTAGTATTTTAACATGAAAAAGATTTTTTATTTTATTTTAACATTACAAGTTTTGATAAGTTCTTGTAGTAAAATTGATCCTCAAAAAGACCCGCTCAATCCTCAATTGTATGCAATAGAAAGCAATCTCCCTACTGTCCAATCTGGAATTTTAAAATTCACAGATAATGATCAACTAGATGAATATGATGCATATCTTGATCAAATTCAACAAAATTTTAATTACAGCTTGTATCCAGAGTATTGTGGAGATAAAGCTTTAGATATAGAAGAATTAAACCGAGGTTACTTATCAATGAGAAAAGTATTAAATGATTTGGGTTGTGTAGATGGCGAAGCATATTCAAATCATAAATTTTTAAAAATGTCCCAGCACACAAGTCGCTTATTTAATGAATTTGGAGAGATTTGGATAGGATCAAATATTTTTAAATTTTTTGACAATTTTAATTATATTCAAATTGAAAATAACGACATAGCAACATTACTAGATATTAGGCAAAATGGTTTAAAAATGCAAGACAATATTAAGTATCATAATTCAGCAACAGATGATATTATTGCAAGCTCCCCAACAGGTTCATGTATATTAGGATTATTATTAAGAGAATATGTTCCTGATTTCCAAAATAATAATTTACAAGTGTCATATGCATTTATATTATATGACATGGCAGGAAAAGAGATTAGAACCACTTATACTCTTAATGTAAATGTAAATTGGGAGACGGTCAAAATGAAAACATCACATTAATGCCTAATAACAACCAGTTCATTTTCACATACATACTCCAATTCATTCAATGGAACTAATTCTGACATAATAGTGAATTTTACAGGCACTATTACATCTTGCAATTGCATATGTGTTAATACAACACTTTCTGGTAATTTTACACTACATAATTGGCTAAACCCATGCCAGTTTTCAAAAGAAGCTTGTGCAAAACAACTTAAAGAATATAATTACATTTTTAATGGGAAACAGCAAAAGTTAGAAATGTGGCAATATTACAATCTCAATGGTGATTACTGGGATAAATATAGAGCCATAGCTGAGCTAACGGGTAAACATTTTACAGATAACAAATTATCAAATCCAGGCATCAATATGACTGTTGGAACCTTTGAGGAAACAGTGTTAAAGGAAGGCACAAAAATTTACAAAGATCAATGTGTTAATACTGAACGGGCTTTTAATCCGCGATCGGAAATAAAAAATACAATTACTTGTACAAATAAAAGAGGAAAGCACACAAGATGGGACAAAAACTTTTTAGATAATATATGGGGTAAAGTTAGAGTTACAGAAGCACCTACAATTACCCATGAAACTAGTGGTCAATATTGGCGATAAAAAATATATTTAATTTGAAATTAACTACCTGCAAATTAACTTTATATGTTTGTAGGTAGTTATTAATACCGTTATACAATGCGTCTATTTTTTTTATTTTTCTATATATTGTTTGTATGTCCACTATATGCTCAAAACGACTCCTTAAAATATAATATATTACTTAGAATTGGATTAAATGTAACGCATCTAAAAGGATATGAAAGATTTCTAGGGGAGAAGTTTATTAAATCTGAACCTTCATTAGGGTATGAAACCAATCTAGGAATTGGAGTAACCTATAAAAATATTAAATTGAACACTGCGCTTGGATTTAAGAAGTCAAAAACCAACTATATTACACTTTCAGAATCCTTGAATGACATTGCACTTTTTAAAGAGAATTTTCTTAGAATAGATTTACTGCTATATAAATTCTATATCACTACTGAAATTGGATATCATATTTCAAATAAGAATGCGGTATACGCTTCCATATTACAATCATTAAATACATACCATAGAGCCACAATTATATATAATAAATCATTAGAAAATCCAGATCCAAATCAAGGCGATGGCGTTTACTATACAAATTTTGACCTACACTCAAACAAAGCTGAAACAATAGTTGGAATTTCTTGGGAATATAAATATTCAAAAAAATGGACTTTACTAGTAAAAGCTTCAACAAGTATAATAATTATATGAATTGACTTATACAACAATTCAGAAATCATTTGAAATTAAAATTTGGGAACTTCAAATAAAAGAAGCTGCTCTAGGAATTTGTATCCAATATTTAATCTATAAAAAAAAATAAAAAATGATGAAACTATTATTATTAAATGTGATTGTTCACATTACCGCTATTACTTGTTTATCTTCTCAAAATAAATTCTTTGGAAGTCAGTGTTATAGGTAGAAACTCAGAGCACTATAAATACTTAAAATACACCCATTTTCCCCCAAAAATTTCTGGAAGCGGAACATATCCCTATTTTCAACCGATCTTGGTGGCAATCCAAATTATTCCATATATTTAAAATACAAACAGAATAAATATGTAGCTTGGTCTATTGGGTATGAAACATTTTTAATAGAAGAGAAATTACCTTTAAATTCACATTTGTTTTGTAGTGGATGCACAAATATTTCTGGGACTAACTTTGGAGAATATTCTCACAATTTTCCAATCCATCTAGAATTAAATATGCCAATATGTAAGAGTTTTAATAGATTAAAATTTGTACCATTAATTGGCATTAATTTAATTTATAATGAACCCCAATTAAACTATATTTCTAATACTAGTTTTTCAAACTACTACTCTCACTTAGGAATCGATTATGCTTTGAATAGTATTGATGCACAATTTGAAACACTCCGACATTGGAATATAGGATTAAGATACGGTGGCGGATTAGAAGTTAAATTATACAAAGACATTCGCTTGAATCTTACTTTTTTAGCTCAATATGGTCTGTTTGAAGTACAGAAAACTAGTTTTAAAATTAAGCATTTAGACTTATTATTTAATAATAATGTAATAGAAGAAGGGCTTTGGGTCAACAAACAATCTCTTTTTAGTAAAAGATTGGGAATTATTGTTCCAATGGATTGGG
>JADJVN010000023.1 GCA_016710585.1 Saprospiraceae bacterium | reverse complement strand
CAGATCCATCAGAAACATCAAAGTATAGGTGATAAGGATTGACATCTGCCCATCCAGACATATTATAGATCAAAGTAGAACTAGAGCCTAAGCCCCATTCGCGAGGAAATTCTAAATAGTGATCAATTTTATATTTTTTCCAATGAGAGAGGAATTCAGAATTGTTTTGACAACAAGCTTTAAATAATTTTTTTAAAAATTTTCCAATTTGCTCATCAGAACTTTCCACGACATCCAGCCCCATCAAATCGATCTCAGCTTCAAACCATTTTTTTCCGTGATTGTCATAACTATTCCAGATGACTTCAGAGCCAGAGAGCTCTTGGATTTTCATCTTCTGACCCAACTTTGTAGGCAAAGCGAGAGCCGTTGCACCATGCAGCACAAAGTATTCGCCACTGAGTAGCACTTTTCCTCTTGCGTAAAATTCAGCTCTGATAATCGTTGGTTTAAACTGCGTGCAAAGATATACAAAAATATTATATATATATTTTTTTTATATGAAATAAATAATTGAAATCTTCAAGTTGATTTACAAGTTAAATTCCCTAATACTTCACCCAAAGCTCTCCATCACAGAATCGCAACTTTCTTGGCTCTCCCAAAAATTGATCATACTCTAAGAACTGTAACCAATAATTTGCCCTCAATATCCTATTGACTGTATCAGTCTCAGTAAAGACGATATAATTTTTCTTTGTCGTATCTAAATCCAACCATTTATCAGTTTCTCCATTATCTAAAAATAAAAAAAAAGCAACAGGCTTATCAATATTACTATTTATATAAGCTGAATTTAAGATTATAGTATCCTTGGTCCATGGTAGATTATAGAAATTCAAACTTTCTGATGGATCCTTGCATGCTTTATCAAAATATGCACGACATTTTAATTCAAATAAATTAGATGCAATTTTAGGACGGTAGACCACCGAAGCAATATGTTTATAGTCATAATTTAATACTGCTTTAGATACACCAGTAGAAGTATCGCAAACATAAGATGATTTGATACGTGGAAAACTATCATCCCTTACACAGTTGCTTATCTTTGGTGGCGGATCATCTATGACAACTACAGTATGATTATTGTCGGATTCATGGTGGCAACTAATGCATATTGATAAAAGAATCAAATAGAATAAAATTACAATTTTAAGACCTCTCATCCCTTTTTAATTCATGTAAATTTTGTAAACTAGGATCAAAATGGGTTCCTGAAATAATGAAGAACCATTACAAATTTACACAAATTTTTTCAATTATGTATTCAATCTGATCTCTTCATCTGGTCCATCATAAAAATTAAATTGGACTAATGGCATATCGACATCTTCTTTTACTTTTACCCAGTTGTGATATTTAAAATACCATTTCCATTGTTTATGGATAATTCCTTTCTTCAAAAAAGCCGCCACATAGGGATGAACAGTAAGGATTAAATTCTTTGAAGGTCTGGTCTTCATGATGAAGTCAAGATCTTTCTCAATAGAATCCACTAAGAGGATGGATGGATTAATTTTTCCACTTCCGTTACAACTTGGACAATTTTCAGAGGTATCCATCTTTACTTCTGGTCTCTCTCTTTGCCTAGTGATCTGCATGAGACCAAATTTACTCAAAGGTAAGATGGTATGCTGTGCTCTATCGTGCTCCATGATTTCTCTCATTACGCGATACAGCTCTGTCTTGTTATCATTATTCTTCATATCGATAAAGTCGATGACGATCAAGCCACCAATATCTCTAAGTCTGATCTGTCTTGCTATCTCTCTAGCAGCCTCTACATTCACTTGAAGTGCAGCGATTTCTTGATCAATTTTTGGAGATTTCGGACCACTGTTTACATCAATGACATGCATTGCTTCAGTATGCTCAATGATCACATAGGCACCACTAGAGAGTGTTGCTGTCTTACCAAATGAATATTTTATCTGACGTTTTACACTATGCGCTTCAAATATTGGTTTTGGACCTTTATACAATGACAGAATATTAACCTTATCTGGCATATTAGCTTGCATGTATGTTTTGATACTATCATACATGTCTCTATCATTGACTATTATTTTTGTAAAACTTTGATTGAGTAGATCTCTAATTAAACTTGACGATTTGTCCAGCTCACTGATCAGTTTTACAGGTGGTTTTGCTTCTTGAAGTTTATTGTGTAGGTTTTGCCATTTCTCACAAAGCAAACTCATTTCTTCATGCAATTCAGCTACTTTCTTGCCTTCTGCAGCTGTCCTCACTACGATTCCAAAATTTTTTGGCCGAATAGATTCTATGAGGTGAAACAATCTATTTCGTTCTTCAACATTTGATATTTTTTTTGAAATTGCAATGGTGTTATTGAAAGGAGTCAAGACGATAAATCTACCTGGAATCGTTATCTCGCAGCTCAATCGATGTCCCTTTGTAGAAATAGGCTCTTTTAATATTTGTACTAAAAGATTAACTTTTTTATCAAGGACTTGATTGACTTTTCCATTTTTATTGATTTCGGGTAAAATCTCAAATTGCTCCAACATATTATAGTTAATGGAGCCTTTCATCACACCATCAGTATAATTCATTACAGAACTCAACTGAGGTCCCATATCCGTGTAGTGTAAGAATGATTCTTTTTTATGTCCTATGTCAACGAATGCCGCATTAAGACCTGGCATTAATTTTTTGACTTGACCTAAAAAGATATCACCTACATTATAAAGTGTATTCGATTTTTGCTTGTGAAGCTCAACTAACTCACCATTTTCAAGCAATGCTATTTCTGCAGCTCCATTTTGAGCAGAAATAATCAATTCTTTTTCCATGCATCTATATTTAGATGCGGGTCATAAGGAAAGGAAACTATTTTAAAGAACGAATAGGAGTATTTCGGTTAATCACAAAAATATCTTCCGGTCTTGGGTGAAGATCTGCTATGCAGATATAATCTTATGCTATCATATTGAAATCTATATCAAATTTCAATATGATAGCACAAATGATTTTCCGAAAAAAAATAAAACAATTATCCCGGAAATTCCTCACTCCCGCAGATTACTTATCCTATTTCTTCTTCTTGTGTCTGTTCTTTCTCAGACGTTTCTTCCGCTTATGCGTGGCGATCTTATGTCTTTTTCTTTTTTTACCGCAAGGCATGTTTTATATTTTTAAATTACAAAATTTTTTATATTCGCTTAATTGATCTTGTTCACCTAATTTGCTCAATACTTCTACCATTAAACAATTAGCTTCTGCAAGATCGCGTTTTTTTTCTAATATTTTTATTAATCTGGATTTTGCTCTATCCAATTGGTTCGTTTGCAATGCAAGTTTTACCAAATTGATTTGAATAGGCATATATTCCGGAAACTTTGATTCCAAATCTCTAAGCATCAATATTCCTTTCATCGGATTCTCACCAGGCACTTTGACGTAACATAGTGCTTGGTAAAGTTCATGCTCTGGATTACTTGGCTCAAGGGATTGCGCATTTTGAAAAGCCGTTTCAGCATTTTGATAACAAAAGAGTCTCCTCTTTTCATCTTGTGCCTGATCTATGCCTTCAAAATAAATCATTCCAGCATTTGACCATGCTTCAGAGGATTTTTGCTTTTTGGCTATTTCCTCAGCATGATATCCAGCGAGTTCAAATTCCTTTTGACTATACCAGAATCCAGTGATTTTCTTCAAACTTTCAATTTGACTTGAATCATTAGTTGATTGTTGATTAATCAAGTTCAATTCCTGCAATTCAGCTTTCTGGCTTGCATTTAATCTGGCATCTGCTGCCATTTTTATATTTTCTATTCCTGTAACTAACAGGTTTTTCTTTCTTATCTCTTCTGCTCTCTTTTGATCTACAGAGCTCACATCAAATCCAAAATAAACCAAAACACTACAAGCCAATAAAATTAAAGCAAGTTTTGTAGGATTATTCATGGCTAATATTAATCTTCTACATCTTCAGAATAAGCGGTTTCATCAGGCTCTTTACCCAATTTTACATGATCCACAAATATCTTTGCAGGCTTAAAGGAAGGGATAAAATGTTCTGGAATCTCTATCGCTACATTCTTTTTAATGTGGCGACCGATCTTTTTAGCTCGTTTCTTTACAATAAATGAACCAAATCCTCTGATATACACATTTTCACCATTCGCCAATGAGTGTTTTATTTCTTTAAAGAACATTTCCAATGAAACCAAAACGTCTACCTTTGGAACACCCGATTTGTCTGATATTAATGTGACTAAGTCTGCTTTTCTCATCTGCTTGATTTTTAGACAGTTATGAAAATTCTCTTTTAGAGAGTCGCAAATTTCGTAAAAATTTAGCGATTTCAAAAATATTTGTTCATTTTTATTCAATATTTTTTTTCTAAAGGTTTCTTTATCAAGAAGATATGATTAAATCACTGTTAATTCTAAATTCAGATCATAATATTTACATACCTTAGCAACCCTAAATACTTACTTCATGCTTTATTCAATGACAGGTTTTGGCAATTCTAGTGGTCATTTTAACAATAAAAAAATAACCGTAGAACTGCGATGTTTGAACTCAAAAATTAATGATTTCAGGCTTAAGACCCCAGCAAGTTATAGACAAAGAGAATTAGAGGTGCGAAAGTTATTGAATGATTTGGTCATTCGAGGTAAGTTGGACGTCAATATCAATATAGAAAGCAGCGAAGATGACGATGAATTCAAACTGAATACCAAACTCTTCAAAAGTTTCTATAACCAGATTAAAACACTTGGCACTGAGATCGACTTCTCCAAAGTAGATATGTTGAATGCCATTCTCAAATTTCCAAATGTCATAGAATCTCATGAGACCTTGATTTCTGAAGATGAATTCAACACAACCATGGGATTATTAATAGAGGCTATAGAAAAATTAAATGACTTTAGATCCTTGGAGGGAACCATCATCACTAATGATATGGTATTGCGGATCAAACTCATTTTGGATGCCTTAGCTGAAGTAGAAATTCATGATGTGGACAGAAAAAAGAATCTCAATGACAGATTGATGAATTCGCTTCTTACAAATATATCAAAAGATCATATTGATAAGAATAGATTCGAGCAAGAGATCATTTTATATCTAGAGCGATTGGATATCACTGAAGAAAAAGTAAGGCTGAAACAACATTGCGATTATTTTCTAGATGAAATAAAAGGAAAGGAAAAAAGCAAATCAAAAAAATTAAATTTTATTACACAAGAAATAGGAAGAGAGATAAATACTTTGGGTGCTAAAGCTCAAAATTCCTCTATACAAAAACTTGTTGTGGGAATGAAGGACGAGTTAGAAAAAATAAAAGAGCAACTCAATAATGTCTTATAATTTTCTATGAATAAAATCATCATTTTAACAGCTCCATCTGGCTCTGGGAAGACAACCATAGCAAATCATTTATTAAAACATTTTGACAATTTAAAATTTTCAGTTTCTGCCACTACTCGCGAAAAACGAGAGTATGAGATCGATGGTGTACACTACCATTTCTTGAATATTGAATCTTTTAAACAACAGATTACAGAAGGCAATTTTTTAGAATATCAAGAAGTTTATCCCAATCAATTTTATGGAACCTTATTATCTGAGGTTAAATCTGCTTGGGATGCCAATAAGGTTATACTTTTTGATATTGATGTAAAGGGCTCCTTAAATATTGAAAGAGGTCTGTATGATGTCTTGTCTATTTATATTAAAGCACCAAGCATAGAGACATTGAGACAGAGGTTGATACTGCGTGGCACGGAGACGTCTGAGTCCTTGGAAAAAAGAATCAAAAAAGCAACTGAGGAACTCGAATTTGCCAAATACTTTGACTATGTGGTGACCAACGATCAGTTGGACAGAGCCTGTAGGATTGTGAAATTCATCGTTGAAGATTTCATGAAATAAAAAAGCCATCAAGAATTTATCCTAATGGCTTTTTCGTTAAAACTATATTATTTTCTATTCCATTTTGATCGCTCTATACAATCTGAATATTCCATAAGCAATAAATACTATAGCTAATATCATATTCCACATATTATCTTCGACCATTCTCTTCATTAAAATAAAAATCCCGATACCAATATATACCAAGCTTAGAAGAACAAAAAATGGTCTTGAAAACATCTCTATTATCCTTCTAGTTTAAATGACACTGGCACCGTATAACTTACTGGAACTGCTTTACCATTGTGTTTTCCAGGAGTCCAGTTGGGCATTGATTTGATGACTTTTGCTGCTTCTTCATCACATCCCCCACCAATTCCACGGATTACTTTTACTTGTTCGATATTTCCAGTTTTAGAGACAACGAAGCCTACGATAACTCTCCCTTCTATTCCATTTTCTCGTGCAATAGATGGATACTTTATATTTTTAGCGAGATACTCCATCAAAGCTTTTTCACCATCTGGAAATGAAGGCATTTGCTCAACAAATTTGAATACCTCTTCCTCCTTGGGCTTTTCCTCTTCAATTACTGGCGGTGGTGGCTCTACTAATG
This sequence comes from Saprospiraceae bacterium, assembly GCA_016710585.1. GTDB lineage: Bacteria > Bacteroidota > Bacteroidia > Chitinophagales > Saprospiraceae > Vicinibacter. The sequence goes on along the minus strand of JADJVN010000023.1, from coordinate 76,573 downwards.
ACGCATCGACTCCACCTTCTTCACCTTTCTTAGTCTCTGTCGCGATCTCCTTATCTTTTATTTCTTCAACTGTTGGTGGAGGTGGTTCTTCCTCCTTCACTTCCTCGTCCTTCTTTACTTTTGGAGGGACAAATTTGATTTGATCCTTGATAGGAGGTGGATCAACTTTTGGTGGTGGCGGCGGAGGTGGTTTTTTAGGATCGATAGGCGGCGGTTCCGCTAAAGTCACCTCTTTCATTACCAACTCATCTTTCTTTTCTGGGATCATTTTTTTGATAGCCCGAATAATTAAAGGTGAGCATACTGCCAATAAAAACAATAATGTACCTATAATAAAGGCACGAGTCATGTGGCGATCATATACTTTGCGAAGTACATAAGCACCATAAGATTTATTCCGACTCTCAAAGACTATATCGTCCATAGAGGTTTTGAGCAAATCTGTTCTTTCCATGTATTCTAATTAATTTATAAATACAACAATTTTTTTTAATATACAATTCAAGGTATCAAGGATTATTATTTATGTCGCAATACAGATTGATCAACTTCTTCAAGTTTCACTATTGCAAAACGACTTACACTACAAATCTTCATTTCATCTAATACCGATACTAAAGTCTCAAAGTTAGATTCCTCCATGGGTTTGATAAAAACGAATAATTCACTTTTATCTCCATGAACTCTTGCAACCTGATCTTGATATGAGAAAATTAATTTTCTGAATATAGGAGCACTGTATTCTATGCTATCAATTTTCATATCTTCAATCATAAAACCATCGTCTGGCAATTGGTATGAATAAATAATTCCATTCTTTCCAATGATTAGACTCAAGGTTTTTGAAACTACGATTTCAGTTGGAGCATTTACCCCTTTATCGGGCATAAAGACATCCATTTGCTTAGGCTTGTCAAAAGAAGTACTCAACATAAAAAATGTAATGAGTAGAAATCCTAAATCAACCATCGCTGTTAAATCGACTCTCAGATTCACTTTATGAGATCTGTTTTTTTGCTTTGAAAGATTCACTATGTCAGCCATATCCTTATTTTACTATAATAGCAAATATGGAATCATGATGTGAATCAGAAGATCAACTTTTGATATTCTAGTTTTAATTGAAAAATTACTTTCGCGGTTGCCCAATACGAAGCGCCACTAAACTATCGATAGGATCAGTTGGTTCTAAAATGGCATAACGAGTTACCCCGTTAATAGTCATTTCATCCAATACATCTACTGTATTCTTTAGTTTTGATGTAGGCAATGGTTTAATCATTACAAATAAATCATCTTTTTTTCCCCATTGTGCTTGTACTTCATTTTGACGAGTAGTCACGACTTTTCTCAATCCTGTTGATGAATAATCGACACTATCCATGGTCAATTGAGTATTTGCATCAATCTCATCTGGAGAAACATACCAATACACTTTATCATTGTTACCCAACATTAATGTCAAAGTCTTCGACATCTTTATTGGCGGCTCTTCAACTTTCTTATCGTCATCTTTTGCAGGTTTATTTACTTCCATTGTTTTTGGTTTATTGAAAGTAGTGGCCAACATAAAGAATGTAATAAGTAGGAATCCTAGATCCACCATTGCAGTCAGATCTACACGAGTGGACATTTTCTTCGAACGGGCTTTCTTGTGACCTTTTTTGGCTCCGGATTCGGAGGTATTCATTTCAGCCATAATTCGTATTTATTTTTTAGAAAAATTGCTTTTAAAATATTGTTTACTCTTTAGCTAATCTTGCTGATGTGATAATATTGAACTTATTCACTTTCCTATTTTGGAGTGCTTGAATCAATTTATCAAAAGACTTATACTGTGTTGACTTATCACCTTTTATTGCAATACGTAGATTATTATTCTCTTGTCTTGAAAACAAAATCAAATCTTCTATTTGAGCTTCACCACCTGTAGTATCTATCTTCAATCCTGGATGCTGAAAATGTGCCCTTTCGTTTGGATCCATTTCAAGAAAAGCAGGAAGTTGTCGGATATCCATACCCCAAGATTCTAAAGTACGAAATGCATCTTTTTGCTTATCAGAAAGAGCCAATTGGTATTGACTGGACAATCTATCCAATAGTTTTAATCTCGTGGGCTGATCATCCAATCCAAAAAATAGTTTACCATCTGGTGCGATTTGAAACATCATGATATCTTTATCTGGTATCGGAATCTGCGCTGTTGAATTAGGTATATCTATTGGCGCTAATTCCGATGGTCGAAATTTTGTCGTAAGGATAAAGAATGTAAGCAATAGAAAGGCCACGTCACACATAGCGGTCATATCTATCGCTGTACTTTTCCGTGGAACTTTTACTTTTGGCATAATTTTATAAAATTAGCTTGAAGGATTAATGCTTTGATGCAAAATTTTGTGCAATGCTGAAACCAGCTTCATCGATACCATAAGTCAATCCATCTATTTTTGTTGTAAAATAGTTGTAGGCAATAATGGCGATAGCTGATGTACTAATACCAAGAGCTGTATTGATCAAGGCTTCAGAGATACCATTTGATAATGCCACTGCATCAGGTGCTCCAGCAGTCGCAATCGCAGAGAATGCACGAATCATACCAAATACTGTACCCAACAATCCCATCAATGTCGCAACTGATGAAATGGTTGCTAGGATAACTAGATTTTTTTCAAGCATAGGTAATTCTAAAGAAGTAGATTCCTCAATTTCCTTTTGGATGGCCAAAACTTTTTGGTCTTTTTCCATACCTGATGTTGTAGACATGGCCTTATACTTTTGAAGTCCCTCTCTGATAACATTTGCTACTGAGCCTTTCTGAGAATCGCATTCTGCAATTGCAGCATCGATTCTATTTTCATTTAATAAATTCTTTACTTTTCTTACAAAGCCAGGAATAGAACCTTTACCACTAGCAACTCTGATGGTAATAAATCTTTCAATAATCACAGAAATAACAATGATCATTAACGCCATTAATATAGGTACTAATACACCTCCTTTATACATCATCCCTAGATAGTTTCCTGAAAGAGGATGTTTAGTTGGATCACCACCTTCAAAGTTTGCGGGATTTCCTAAAACAAATTTGAAAATTAAAATACCTACAATTAATGCTAGAAAGATGATTACAGAAGCAAAAATCGAACTGAAAGAGCTACCTCCTTGGGCAGAATTTTTGTTTTGATTGCTCATACGCTTAATTTGACAATTTTTGAATGAAAATTAATTTAATAAAATTTTTTGTTTGATAATACGAAACGGTCTATACCTGAAGGCATAAATCATTTCGAGCTGTAATAATAAAACGATTTATCTAAAGTTTTGTGAATTCCTAATGAAGAAATTATCAAATATTAACATAAAAAAAATGATCATACTTAATTATATTGATTATCAATGCTAAATAAATGGAAATATTTTATAATGTGTAAATAAAAACACAATGCATTTTTAGCCAACAAATTATTATTTGACAAAAAAGCAAAATCGATTGTACTATATTCTGATCTCAATTTATTTCCTAATTCGAACATTAACACATTAAGTAAATCTATTTCATAATATATTTTCAACTGAATATCAAATGCTTACAACATATTAAAAATTATAATAATATGTATTAACAATGTTTTTAGTCATTTAACGCTTTATTTAAAAATATTTGGCTTATCTTTGCGTTCCATTTTCTTTATATCTTGCCTATCATATTAGGGAAGCTAGGAATCTTACATCCAAATCGATTTTAACGTAAAAATTTTTATTTGAATTTTAAAAACAACATATTAATCTTTTTTTGCAGCATTTTCTGGGTAGTTAATGCCAATCCAAATCTTGCACCAATGGTGTTTGGAGATGCGTTTATTGAAGAGGAGATTAAAATTCGATTGGAATCGATGAGTTGTTTGGTGAAACCGATCATAGATGTGGATGTACTCGACCAAGTCAAAAGATTTGTATTTGTGGATAAAGCCTCTTCTCGTAAAATTCTTTCAAGAAGAGAATTGTATTTTCCGCTAATAGATAAATTATTATTAGAAAATAATTTGCCAACAGAATTAAAATTTCTTACTGCAATTGAATCTGCTATTAATCCTGGAGTAAAGTCTTATGCTGGTGCGGCAGGATTGTGGCAATTCATGCCTTCCACAGCAAAATTAAGAGGACTTAGAGTCGATGATAAGGTGGATGAAAGATTAGACCCAGTTAAATCAACCCTTGCTGCTATCGATTATTTAAAATCCTTATATGGATTATTTGGAGACTGGGCATTAGTTTTTGCAGCTTATAATTGTGGTGAAAATAAAATTCTTGACCTTATTGAAAAAAATGGAACAAGAGATTTTTGGACTTTGAGGAAAGATCTTCCAAGACAAACTCAGTTATTTGTTCCAGCCTTTATTGGTGTAAGTTATTTGATGCATTTCTATGGGGAGCATGAACTCATTCCATCATTGGAGGATATCAATATCGAGCCTTTGACTTATGCAAGAATCTTTAAGGAAATTGATTTTAAAAAAATGTACAAGAGTACAGGATTGGATAAAGATGTGTTCGAAACATATAATCCTGCTTTCAAGAAAAATTCAATTCCCGCGAGAGAAAATGGTCTATATGTAAATTTGCCTGATAGTCTGATGGTACTATTTGTGGATTATTATCTAAATGAATTGGATGAAAAAAAATCCAATATTTCAACTGATTCTACTATGGTCGATGAGGAAGTCAGAATAGACATCATTACTTTCAACAGACCTTATCAATTTTTACCTGAAGACATCGAGGAGTTCAAAGCTCAAGAACTCGATCATGTTTTTTTACAAGATGCTAGCATACATACAGTACCTCAATCCATATCTGAAAGAGTAAAAGATTATGTTTATCATATCGTGAGCACAAGGGAGACTTTGTCCAACATTGTCGATCAATACAATGGCTTGACAAAAGCAAATCTTATGGATTGGAATGGCCTTGGTGAAAATAAAATCCTAAGACCAGGAACTGTACTTATCATTAAAAAATAAATCCACTAACAGAGCTTAAAATAGCTTTGAATTATTGTCCAAATAATTTACGATATAATCTTGGATTGCGGATTCAAAATTATATTGAAACTTATATTGAGAATTCTGAATGAGTTTCTGCATATCTGCCTCTGTAAAATTTTGATAGGCTTTACTGATATCTTCTGGCAATGGAATATATTCAATTTTTGATTTAAGATTCATAGAAGCAAAAATATACTTTGCCAATTGATTAAATGTATTTGCTGTTCCAGTACCAAGATTATAAATCCCATTTTCGAATTGATTGTCATAAAAATAAATCAACACTTGAATCAATTCTTTTACATAAATGAAGTCTCGTTTTTGCTCTCCATCTTTTATCAATGGATCATTGGATGCAAATAATTTTATTTTTTTTGTTTCATTAATTTGATTATAACCATGATAAACAACTGAAGCCATCCTCGCTTTATGATATTCATTTGGACCAAATACATTAAAAAATTTAAATCCATACCATTGCGGTGGACAACGCTCTTGTTCTAGTACCCAAAGATCAAATTTGTGTTTTGACCATCCATATGGATTCAAAGGTTTCAGTTTAGAAATAATTGCATGATCATCGCTATAAGTTTCTGATCCATTTCCATAAGTTGCAGCACTAGATGCATAAATCAATGGAATTTGGTAGAAGGTACAAGCATTCCATATCGCTTTGCTATAGTTGATATTGAGATCTATAAAAACATTTTCATCGAGCAATGTAGTATCTGTTCTGGCACCTATGTGAAAGACATATTTAATGTCTTTATAATTGGCTTCAAACCAATTGATAAAGAAAGCTCTATCGATGTAATTTTTGTATTTTTTTCCTTGCAAGTTAGGATGATTTGACTTTGATTTTTCATCTACCAAAATCAAATTATTTTCTCCTATACTATTTAACTTGGCCACTAGGCATGAGCCTATAAATCCTGCCGCTCCTGTGATGACAATGGATTGAGTATTTCTTGAGCTCTTTTTAATGGACATTGAATTTATTTATTGAGTCATATATGCTTCCATCGGTGGACAGGTGCACACTAAATTTCGATCACCATGAGCATTATTTACTCTCCCTACGCTTGGCCAAAACTTACCTCCTTGTTTCAAATAGGCAAGAGGGAATGCTGCTTTCTCTCTTGAATAAGGTTTAGAGTAAGAGTCTGATGTAATGACAGCTGCAGTATGTGGTGCATTGGAAAGCACATTATTGTCAGCTGGATATTCACCTCTTGCTACTTCATCGATTTCATTATGAATCTGCAACAGAGCATGACAGAATCTATCCAACTCTTCTTTATTCTCTGACTCAGTTGGTTCTATCATAATCGTGCCAGCCACTGGAAAAGATAAAGTCGGTGCGTGGAACCCATAATCCATCAATCGTTTTGCGATATCCTCTGCACTGATTCCAATTTCTTTATACATTCTCAAATCAACAATGAGTTCATGAGCCACTCTTCCATTTGCCCCAGTATAGAGAATTTTGTATTTTGATGATAATTTTTTTGCAATGTAGTTCGCATTCAATATGGCATGTTTTGTAGAATCAGTCAAGCCACTTTCTCCAAGCATTTTAATGTAGCCATAAGAGATCAGCAATATACTTGCACTTCCAAATTGTGCTGACGAAACAGGTGGAACCGCAGTTTTATGCCCTGCATAAGTATGTCCTGGCAAGAACGGCTTAAGTATATCTTTTACACAAATAGGGCCCATTCCAGGACCTCCACCTCCATGAGGTATAGCGAAGGTTTTATGAAGATTAAGATGGCAAACATCAGCACCAATAAGGGCAGGACTAGTCAAACCTACTTGTGCATTCATATTGGCACCATCCATATAAACAAGACCTCCATTGTCATGAACTAGTTGGCATATTTCTTTAATACTTGTCTCAAATACACCATGCGTAGATGGATAGGTCACCATAAGGCAAGCCAATTGATCTTTATATTGAATGGCTTTTGCTTTGATATCTTCTACAATGATATTGCCTTGTTCGTCACATGCTGTCACCACGACATGCAATCCAGCAACAACAGCAGAAGCAGGATTGGTTCCGTGAGCTGAGGCTGGAATTAAGGCAATATTTCTTTGTGATTCATTTCTACTTTCATGATAGGCACGTATAGTCAATAATCCTGCAAACTCCCCTTGAGCTCCAGAATTAGGTTGAAGACTACAAGCCGTGAACCCAGTCACCTCACATAGATATGCTTCTAACTCATCAAGTATCTGCTGATATCCTAGCGTCTGATTCTTTGGAACGAATGGGTGAATATTACTGAATTCTGGCCAACTCACAGGAATCATTTCTGAAGCAGCATTTAATTTCATTGTACAAGATCCCAATGAAATCATTGAGTGTACCAAAGATAAATCCTTATTTTCCAATCTTTTAATATACCGCATCATCGCTGATTCAGTCTGATTTATACTAAATATTGGATGTGTCAAATAATCTGAAGTACGAATACAAGCACTGTTAATTTGTATCTGATTTGATATTTGAATATTCGCAGCAGATTGTTGTTTTGCTTTTGCAAATATTTGAACTATTTGAAGAAGTTCTTCCTCAGAGATCGTCTCATCCAAGCTTAACTGCACTCCTTGATCGGTATACCAAAAGTTAAAACCCTGAGCAAGAGATGTTTCTTTTATTTGATTGATCTCACCAGCATTCGCAGCAACAGAAATGGTGTCGAAATAACTGTTGGAATCAATGCTATAACCCAAAGATTGCAAACTTGCTGACAAACTAGCAGTCATGTCATGAATGCGTCTTGCTATTTTTCTCAATCCTTGTGGACCATGATAAACGGCATACATAGATGCCATAATCGCTAATAAAGCTTGAGCTGTACATATATTAGATGTCGCTTTCTCGCGTCTGATATGCTGCTCTCTCGTCTGCAATGCCATTCTTAATGCAGGATCACCTTGCTCATCAATCGATACTCCAATAATCCTCCCAGGAATCACTCTTTTAAATTCTTCTTGCACTGCGAAAAAAGCTGCATGTGGCCCACCAAAACCAACTGGTACTCCAAATCTTTGGCTATTTCCCAAGGCAACATCAGCCCCAAATTCTCCTGGTGGCGTCAATAAGCAAAGTGCCAAAAGGTCAGTAGCTACTGCTACATGTATTCCTGCTGCTTTTGACTTATGAACAAATGCCTTGTAATCTTCTACTTTGCCTACTTTATTTGGATATTGTAATAGAACTCCAAAACAATTAGAAGGTAATTCTATTGTCTTCCAATCTCCGATCAATAATTCAATATTTTGAGGCCAAGCTCTAGATTTCAATACATCAATCGTTTGGCTATAGACATTTTGATCAACAAAAAAAACATTGGGAGAGTCTGCTTTGGTCTTCTTTTCTTTTAGATGATAAAACATAAGCATCGCTTCTCCTGCTGCTGTTCCTTCATCGAGCAAAGAAGCATTTGCAATAGGCAAGCCTGTTAAATCAGTAACAACGGTCTGAAAATTCAATAATGCCTCTAATCTTCCTTGAGCTATTTCTGCTTGATACGGGGTATATTGTGTATACCACCCTGGATTATGAAAGACATTCCGCAATATTACTGATGGCGTATGTGTCCCAAAATAACCCTGACCAATGAAACTGCGGTATAATTTATTTTTATTAGCGACTAGTTGTAATTGATTTAAATAATCGATTTCAGATTGCGCAGCTGGAATATTCATCTTATCCTTTCTCCGTATATGTGAGGGGACGGTCTGATCTATTAGTTCATCCAAACTATTGACCCCTAAAGTCTGAAGCATGGCAGAAAGATCTGGTCCAGTGGTACCAATATGTCTATTTACAAATTGATCATATCGTGGGAAAGCATTCATATTTTATGATTTAAAAATTTTTGCAAATTTAACAGCTTCAGGCAAAGAAGCACATTATTTCTATTATTTTATAAGTAGAAATGGAATAAAAATTCCTTTGTTGTAATTAATAGCTGGATTTTTACTGTGAGATCAATAGATAATTAATCTTGGAAGACTTGGTCTATCTGGAGATATATTCCTCTAATTGTTTTAAACAGAGTTCGTACCCTTGTTCAAATCCCATTTCTAAGATTTTTTTAAAATCTTCTTCCGTTTTAAAAGTGATCGTATGGCTGATAGTTGAGCTTGAATGATTCGCTTTAAAGTCATTCTTCCATTTTGTACTGGGCAATTCTGCATTTAGGTTGCCATCTTCATCGCAGAAAAAATCAACTAATTCGAAAGATTTATGGTGCTCAATATTGAAATAATTGGTTTTACACCAGTGTTTCTCACCTTCAGGAGAAAGCATATAATAAATCCATTCTCCATTTTCTGTAAAGTTCAAAGACTTGGTGACAAGCCGATATGGTTTAGGCGCCCACCATTCGCTTAGAATCTCTGAATTTGTAAATGCATCCCATAAATTTTCAATCGAGGTATCAAATGTCTGACTAATATGCAAAACCTTGTTGGTAATATCTTTGCTTATCTGCATGAATGCACATTATTTTATAGGCCAATAAACATTGGTTTGAAATTTGGCCTCATCCTTTACTTCCATTGGATCATTGGCATATTCTTCATATGGATCACCTGCCGCACTTAGATTTTTTTCAGCCATCATTGCTTGAATAGCTTGATAGGCAATAATATTTTTTTCATAAGGTCCAAAATACACTGCTTTTAATACCTTCCTCGCTGGTATATTGCCACAACTTACATTTGGTCCGCAAGAAGACGTGCATTTTTTATCTGTAGCCATCATGGCTATGATTCTAGTGACTGTGTCTGTGGGCTGAATTCCAGGATACATTGCCATTGGCATTCCTACAACAGCTAGTTTATTTTCTGTAATTTTCTCCATGATTTGACTATATAACATAGACAATTTCGGGCCAATTTCTGAAATTGGACAAATGCTTTCAATTTGTATGAAATTCATTTCTGGAGCCATTATTTCTTCAACTGAGCTCACTTTTCCTTCATTAGCCTTGGAAGTTGCAATGGCGAGACTATCCAGCTTATTTAAACCTAATTCAAATTGAGGTCCTAAAAACTTTGGCATCATAAGATTCATGTATCTTGATATTGGTTTGAAATACATTGGCATGCCTTTTCCTTCTGAGTCAAGATTCCAAGTCACTTTTGTTTTATCGCCTTGTGGTTCTAAATTGAAACTAATATTAGAAGTTCCCATGTCATCAAAGTCCATTTGAGATTTTATACTATTTTCTGAAATATCTGTCAAGGTCATTTTTCCTTTCCCCACTGAATTATCTTCACTACTCCACGAATAAGATGCCCCAACACCGAGGCCATCTTTCTCATAAGATAATTTCATATTAGGATCAATTTGATGCCATGGAGACCAGTCCTCCCATTTCTTCAAATCCGAGATAAGGGCATGGACAGTTGTTGATTTTGCTTGAATCTCCTTAGATTTTTCAAAATGAAATTTTGAAGGCAATAAAAAACCTATAAGATAAATTCCAACTATGAGAAAAAATAACCACTTGATGATTTTCATTTGTTTAATGTTTATAAATTTTAACCATTGAAAGTAAAAGTATAATTAGTTTCAATTAATCCTTTGAATTAACTACACCTACTTTCAATGATCATTAAATTTTTATTAATATATATATGTATTGTAACAAGAATCGACTTGAAAATAACATTACAAACGTAGAGAAATTTTCTTTGATTAACTAAAGAAATCTTTAATTATTATCTAGCAAAAGCCGTAGCCCGTTTTTCACGAATTACTGTAACTTTAACTTGACCTGGATACTGCATCTCATCTTGAATTTTTTGAGAAATCATGAAAGCAAGATCATCAGCATGTTGATCTGTAACTTTCTCGGATTCTACAATAACTCTCAATTCTCTTCCAGCCTGAAGTGCATAAGCTTTTGACACACCTTCATAAGTCATTGCCAATTCTTCTAGTTCGTTTATTCTCTTTAAATAGGACTCTAATATCTCTCTTCTAGCACCAGGTCTTGCACCAGATATGGCATCACAAGCCTGTACTATTGGAGAAATGATATTATTCATTTCAATTTCGTCATGATGGGCTCCAACCGCATTAATAATAACAGCGTGTTCATTATACTTTTCACACATCTTCATACCATACAATGCGTGTGACAGTTCTGATTCTTCCTCAGCTACTTTTCCAATATCATGGAGCAATCCTGCTCTTTTAGCAGACTTCACTTGCTTTGGATTTAATCCAAGTTCAGCACTCATTATAGCACAAAGATTGGCAGTTTCAATAGAGTGCTCCAACAAATTTTGGCCATAAGATGAGCGGAATCTCATTCTACCAATCATCTTCACCAAATAGGGATCTAAACCATGAATATCGAGATCAATTATCGTGCGCTCTCCGATCTCTACGATTTGTTCATCTAGTTGCTTTTGCACTTTAGCTACGACTTCTTCGATTCTAGCAGGATGGATTCTACCATCAGCTACAAGTCTCTTTAATGACAATCTTGCTACCTCTCTCCTTATTGGATCAAACGAAGAAATGATAATTGCCTCAGGAGTATCATCGACTACAATCTCAGCACCTGTTGCAGCTTCGAGGGCACGAATATTTCTTCCCTCTCTACCGATAATCTGACCTTTGATATCATCTGAATCTAAGTTGAATACAGACACCGAATTCTCGATAGTATATTCAGCGCACATCCTTTGAATTGTTTGGATGATGATTTTCTTTGCTTCTTTATTGGCATTTGCCTTTGCATTCTCAATGACTTCTCTTTCAATAGAAAGTGCGTCATTGGTTGCCTTTGCACGAACAGCTTGAAGCATGCTTTCTTTTGCTTCTGCCTCAGTCATTTTTGCAATTTGCTCCAATTGTTTTATTTTCTTTTCATTTGCATCTTCAAGTTCTTCTTTCTTTTTCTGAACAATCTTAAGTTGCATCTCAAGATTTTCTCTAACAGTCTTTAATTCAGTTTCTCTGTTCTCAACGTCTTGTTTTTTCGTGTTGATTTCTTTCTCAAGAACCTGTGTCTTTAATTCTCTTTCTTTTAGTTCAATAAGCTGAGTAGATTTTTGAGATTCAAACTCTGATTTTAATCTATTAAAATTGTCTTTTGATTCTTGAATCTTTTGTTGCTTAATAGATTCATTTTTTTGTTCTGCTTTGCTGACAATTTTTTCTGCTTTATTTTCAGCTTCAGCAGTGATCCTTTGAGCATTAATCCTTGCTTTTTCAACTTCTAAATCTGTTTGTTTGTTAATTTCATCAATCTTGGATTGATTGGTTTTTTTAATAATTGTATTTACAATAAAATAACCCGCTCCACTTCCTAATAATAATCCTGCAATTGCACCAATTATGGTCATCATGTCAATTAAATTTTTTATTTGCGATTTGTAGAAAGCTTGATAAAGTGCTTATAATGATAGCTTTATGTTTTATTTCATCACGGCTAGTATTGCCTTTATGTATGAATTTTTTTATCTATGATCACGTTTATTCAAAAACAACATTTTCAGCTCACAATTTGGTAAAACCTTGTCAAGTTACTACAAATCAAACCTATATATATAAATTATTTTTACTATAATAACATTTGGAAATCAATCAATAACCCCAAATGTTACCATCTGCAAATATAGCTAAAAACTTGATATTTTATACATCAAGTGATGGATTTTCAGTATTTTAAGCTCATTTTTGGAATATAAAGCCGAAATTTAATTAATACCCTTTTCTTTCATGACGCCGTTAAGCCACTTCAAAATGGATAACATGAGCAAGGTAGCCAAGATCAATAATGCAAAATTCAACCAAAAGTAGTTGGCTTTATTTTCATAAGTATCCCATAATGTCGCTAGAACACCAGAAAGTTTATTTCCAATACTGGTGGACACAAACCAGCCACCCATCATAAGAGAAGTGATTCGAGTAGGGCTCAATTTTGATACCAAGGATAATCCCATTGGACTGAGGAATAATTCTCCAATGGTGATGACCCCATAACCCATAACTAACCACCACACACTTGCTTTATTCATGCCATTATTGGTCGCCATCACAGCAGCTACCATAAATAAAACTGAAAGTGCAGAAATAAAAAGCCCAAGTGCAATTTTAGTCGGCGTGGAAGGTTCTTTCCCCCGCCTTCTCAATGCTGTAAAGAGAGCTACTACCAGAGGAGTAAGTATTATCACCCAACCAGGATTTATAGATTGGCTTAGATTGGTGCTCCAGACTGAAATACTGGTCCCTTCTGTAGGAAGCTTATCTGGAGTTATATTTCTAAAATAAGGAGGAAATGCAAATTCCTTTAATGCTTTTCCATCTTGTCTTTGAAGTCTAAATTGTTGGTCGTAAAGCGGAATTGAATCCTTAGTATAGCTTATATTTTTCGCCAATTTGAATGTTTCAAAAGTTGATTTTGTTACACCAGTGATTTCACGATCAGTATAACGATCAGCCCAAGTATTCAATGCCGATCCATTTTGTTTAAAAACAGCCCAAAACAATATCACCACTGCAAATATTGCCAAAAGTGCTAAAATAGGACGCTTCTCCTCCTTTGCTGCATTAAAATAAAGCGAAGAATAAAAATAAAGTACTGGAACACAGGCAAAAATAAAAGCATCTGTGCTGTCAGAGCCTACAATAGAACCAGGAATCATCCAACCTAATATTCCAAATAAAACTGAAGGAACTAAAATGACAAGACAGATTTTTAAAAAAGACATATCGCCTTCTTGAACTCCTTTTTTAACGTCAAATTCTTCAAAATGCTTGGTCCCCATGATAAAGATTATTACCCCTACAAACATTCCAATACCAGCGGCAAAAAAAGCATAACTCCAACCTAACATGATCTGCAATGCAGCTCCAAAAAAGTTACAAATAAAGGCACCTATATTGATTCCCATATAGAAAATATTGTAACCTTCGTCTTTCTGAGCGTTGTATTGAGGCGTCGAATAGACATTGCCGAGAAGGGTTGATATATTTGGTTTGAATAATCCATTACCAAAGATGACTAAAGTCATGGCAATATATAAGACTGTTAAATTATGAACACCCATAAGACAGTAACCCAATCCCATAAGTAGACCACCAATGACAATTGTCCTCTTATATGCCCAATACCTATCTGCAATCAATCCACCCAAAAATGGCGTGAGAAAAACCAAAGCTATAAAGGTCCCATACAAATCAGCTGACTCCGCTTCAGTCATTCCAAATCCAGCCTCTACATCTTTCAGGTATAATGTAAATATACCTATCATAAGGTAATACCCAAATCTTTCCCACATTTCTGAGAAAAATAAATAAGGCAGCGCACGAGGATGAGATTTCCACATATTTTTAAAATTTTGCCTAAGGTATTAATTTTTTTTATTTCTGTTGAGGTTTATTATTTTAGGTCTATTTTTACCTATATATTTCAATAATTTCTACATTAATGAAAAACTGACTATATTGCATTATAAATACTATTTTGTGGGCTTATTATATAATTTAGATAAGTGCAATAGTTATTTTGTAATAAATTAAATTCTCTTGAACATTTAAAAATGATACAATGAAAAATTTTAGCAGATTTTATTTCCTCATCTTAACCATACTATTTTCCTGTGAACCGCAGAACAAAGATTTTAAATTGGAAGATGTCAAAGCATTTATAAATAGATCAAATAAAATTTACAATGAAAGATATTTAGTGAATGATATCAATATTATCAATCAAAAATATTGTAAAGATGCTTGTATTATGCCAACGAAAAGTCCTAAAATTTGTGGCACACCTGGGATCTCGGTTCATTATTTCAATGACGGAAAAAACCATGATTTAAACATAGAAGTCGTAGCAAAAAACATCTATGGTGGTCCTGTCTATGTCAATGAAGAAGGCGTGTATAAAATAGATGATAAAAATGGAAAGACGCTAGATGTCGGCAAATTTATTGCAATATGGAAACAAGAAAATAAATCGTGGAAACTTTATAGAGAAATATGGAATACAGATATTGATTCTACAAATCTCCTATCAAGTTATTATTTTGAATAAATTAATCGACTGTGATTTCACCCAAAAAAAGCCATGCGGTGTGACCAGCTCCTGGTGAGCCTTCAGCAATTTTTCCATGATTAATTACTTTAATTTTGAGATATCTGTATGACTTATTCTTTTTCAAATCTACTATTGGTTCAATATATCTTTCCTGTGTAAAAGGCGATAATTTCCAACTCCCTACAACTTCATAATTCAAATTATCTGTTGAAGCCTCCACAATTATTTCCTTTGCTGGATAGATCCATGCTGCTGGAAAATTATATAATTGAAACTTGATTTGGTCAATGGTATCTGATTTAGACAAATCAATTATTGCTTCAAAATTTTTTCCTTCCATTCCCAACCATTCTGGTCCAGAATATTTATTTGTAGGGGCCGCTATTCCATTAATAATTGAATTTTCATTACTAAAATACTTTGGTGAAGGTTTTTCTATAAATTGTATAGATGCTCCAGCAGCCTTATGTTTATTATAGATGATATGAATCGGTTTACAGAGGCTATTGTCCTGAAGTTGGTACCAAGCTTTCAGATCAAGACTGTTACTTAAAATTAAACTATCACCCTTTGGATATTCTTGTGTAAAATTGTTTGCATTATGTTTAAACTCAACTAAAACTTTACCCTTAATGGGAGCTTTGACAAAATGTAGAACCATGTCATCACCTGATTTTGACAAAGTATAATCTAGTTCAGCATAAGCATTGGTTAAATTAATTTTTTGTGTCTTCAACCATGGCAAATGAAATTGCAATCGCTCCAAAAATCCAGCATAGTTCTTATCTTCTTTTCGACTCCACAATACCTCAGAAAGTGCAATGGCACGAGGAAATGCCATGTAGAATAATTTCTTCTCATCTTCAATATATTCTGTCCAAAGATTGGCTTGAGCTCCTAGAATAAATTTTGAAAATTTTGGATCTAAATTGGCAGGAATCGGTTCATAAGCATATACCTTTGAGATTGGCGTGTAACCACCTATAGCGAGTGCTTCTCTTGGATTTTTAGATTGATAGTGATCAAAATAGCAATGAGATCCAGGAGTCATGATCACATCATGATTCTGACTTGCTGCTTCTACTCCACCTGTCTCTCCTCTCCATGACATTACAGTAGCATTGGGAGCCAATCCTCCTTCAAGAATTTCATCCCAACCGATTAATTTCTTTCCCTTTCTATAAAGATGTTTTTCAATTTCTTTAATGAAGTAAGACTGCAATTGATCTTCATCAGCAAGATTAAATCTGCGCTTATTTCTTTGGCAATTAATACAAGTTTTCCATCTTGCTTTAGGGCATTCATCTCCTCCTATATGAATATATTTTCCTGGAAATAAATCGACAACTTCATTTAATACATCCTTCATGAAATTCAAAGTAGTATCTTTTGTACATAACACATCCTCAAATACACCCCATGTGTTGGCAACTTTATAAGGGCCCCAAGTACAGCCTAGATATGGGTAGGCCGCCAACGCAGCAGAAGCATGTCCTGGCATTTCAATTTCAGGGATGATATTGATGAATCTATCCTTTGCATATTCCACGACTTCTTTTATTTGCTCTTGAGTATAATAGCCGCTGACTTCTTTGTTGTCATATTTTACAGGACGATCTGTATAGTGACCTATCAAAGTATTGGATCGCGTAGCGCCGACATTGGTAAGTTCTGGATATTTTTTGATCTCGATTCGCCACCCTTGGTCATCTGTAAGATGCCAATGAAAATTATTAAACTTATACAATGCAAGGAGGTCAATATACTGCTTTATTACATCCACAGAAAAAAAGTGACGAGCAACGTCAAGGTGCATACCTCGATAGGAAAATCGCGGTTCATCTTCGATGATCACCGTAGGAATTCTTATGCTTCCAGCTTTATTCTCTGGATTCAATTTCACCAGTTGGGTTAAGGACTGCAATGCATGAAATAAGCCTTTGACCTGACTTGCTTCAACCATGATACCATAAGGGGTCACTTGAATTTTGTACCTATCGGGCGCATCTCTTCGTTCATTAATACCAAGAATGATGCTATTTTTTTGAGTAAATTCTAACTTGTCAACTTCTTGAATTTGAATATTCGGATTCTGAAATAATTGAATATAAAACTGAGCTAATTTTTTTACTTCAGGGTTATTTTTTTTAATCAATATAGTCTCAATATTGAAATCAATCGACCCATTTCCAAAATCAATTTTATTTGGCATAGGGATTATAGGTGCAATTTTATTAATGGATTGTGCGCTTATAAAGAAAACATTACAAATTAATAAAATTACAAATAGATATCTTTTTTTCATTTTTCCTAAACTATTGACCACCAAAATTGGCGTATGTAAGTCGTGAATGAACGAAAGTAGCTGGGGTTTTGTTTTGTATATTCTAATAGAAATGGAGTCAAAAGCCTAAAAAATTCCTTAGGTTTGCACTTCAAAAAATAGAAATTCATGTTTACGATCAATATTTATCTAAAATTTGCTTTGATAGCTGCATTCTTAGGAGGAGGGATTATTTTGATATTCACTACTGGGTTTTGGTATGCTTTTCCTTTAATTTTAATTGGACTTATATTATTGGCAAGTTATATACTGTTGGGCACTATCCAGTCTTCAGCTCAACTTATGCAAACTATGGATTTTGAAGCCTGTGAAAAAAGGCTTAATCTGACATTCAAACCAGAATGGTTGTATGTAACCAACAGAGCATATTATTATCTCATCAAAGGTTCTGCAAAAATGCAACAGAACAAAACAGAAGAAGCTGAACAACTGTTTTCAAAAGCACAGAGCCTAAAATTGCCTTCGGACAATGAAAAAGCCATGATTTTAATCCAAATGATTAACATTCATATTCAAAAGAATAAATGGACACAGGCTACCAATGCCCATCGTGAACTTAAAGCTTTGAATCTTACCACTGACATATTCAAAGATCAAATAAAAATGATAGATGAAGCTATCAAACAACAAGGCAAAGTAAAAATGATGCATACTATGGATCAAAGGAGTATGTTCAGACCAGGAGGAAAAAGAAGAATGCCTAGAATGAGATAACCAGTCTCATCTAAAGTGTTTCCATCGTTTATGAGTCCAAAGCCAATTATGAGGATTTTTTCTAATAGTCTTTTCTAAAGATGACATATATCTTTGCGTTATAACAGTTGGCTCCACAGCTTCAATTCCATCCCAGATCTCAATAAATCGATATTGATACTGACCTCTAGAGACTCTTTCCATTTCACAATACAATACTGGCATGTGATAGGGCAAAGCGTACTTCTCAATACCATGTAAACAAGCTGTTTCGACATTAAAAAATCTCACCCATATTGCATCTTTAATGTTTGAGGGATTCTGATCTGCAGCCATAATGATTGCTTTGCCCTCTGGAATAAGATCTTTCAGAATTCGGGTTTCTTTTGTGCTGATTAATTTCAAACCAGACTTTGAGCGCCTTTGAACAACATCAGATTCTACTCTTTTATTATTCATTGATTTGAAAAGTGCAATAATTTTATCTGGAAAATCTATCCCAATGCTTACACCTCCCCATTCCCAGTTGGTGAAATGGGTGGCAGCTAAAATGACTGATTGGCCAGAATCGATGTAACGATCCAAGACTGTCCTATTCGTCAAATTATACCTTTGGTTAATTACCTTATCTGACATGCTTAAGCCCTTTATACTCTCCAAGATAACGTCAGTAAAATTCAAATAGAAATCATAGATAATCTTTTCTTGTTCTTCAGATGATTTTTCAGGGAAACAGCGTTGTATATTTCCTTTCACGACAGCATAACGATATCTCAAAATTCTATAAAAAATCCAACGCAATCCATTTGAAATAGCATAAATCCATTGCAATGGAATTATGGAGAAAAAAAAAATAACAAAGCGATATAATAAATAAGAGATCATGAATCATGCAAAGTTAATCTTTAATCTAAAGTCTTTGACTCGGACAGAACAAATTTTAAGCTTTAATTACAATTCAACAAAATATACCAGTTTTAGATACAATATTCAGACACAAGGGGTCTTAATAGTGTGAAGCGTTTAAATTTGTTTCATTAATTTTAAGCTAGAACAAGTAATAATTTAGTTTGAAATGATTAATTTTACGTAAAATACAGTTAACCAAATAAAATACCAAAACAGATGAAAAGAGTGCTTTTCCTTGTTGTTCCTTGTTTAATTTCATTTAATTTAAGTCATTTGTTCGCACAAAATGAAGTCATCAATCAATTTAAAGAAAACCAAGATCATTTGGAAAAATTGGGAATTGAGAGGTGGCGTTCCATAGATCTGTCAGCTTTCCCTATAGAGAAACTAGATAGCATGGTACAATACAATATTGACTCTACAGCTGGAACTCAAAAGTATTCACAAAAAACAATATTCGAATATGAAAACAATTTTAAACGATATATAAGCTATAATTACCAAACTAATACGACGTACACAAAAAATATTGATGACTATGATGATAATGGACTTATTGTCGAAAACAATTCTTTTAAATTTGACACAGTCACTAAAAAACTTATACCTACAAGTCGTCGCACTTATGAATATGACCAAACTGGCAAATCGATAAGGTCAACTGCTTATTTATGGAATAGTATTACTAATAATTGGGACCCACAAAATAAAAATGAAAATAATTATAATACCAAAAATCTATTATTCCAACGCGCATTTTTTCTGTATGATGCCACCAAATTAAAATTCATAGGACAATCAATGCAGCAATATACCTATGATGTGCAAAATAATAATATTGAAATACTAGATCATAAATTCAATACAAGCAATGAAACTTGGTCCGTTCTTGGAAAAACAGTTTCACTATTCGATTCAAATAATGATGAAACGCAACGAGATGTATATAAATTAAGCACAACAAAAATCGACTCATTTTATATCATAAACAGAATCCAAAACAAATACGATAAACCTCATCTCGTCATAGAACAAACTACGATATTCTACAACAATACTTTTCCAAAAGGAAGAAATCAATATCTGGTGACCAATGAATATAATCCTGCAGGTAATTTGCTCTATACCAAAACTCAGCGCTGGACCACTGCTGATATATGGGAGGATTATTTTCAAGTTATTTGTTTATATGATACAAATGAAAACAGAGTATTTGAAGAATCATACGAATATAACCCAAGTACAAAAATTTGGAGACGAATTGAAAATTACATCAACATATTTGACAACACTAGAAAAGCTGAAGATATATATGGCAATCTTTACAAAATCAATTTATATCATTACAAACTGGTAGTACATTCAAGAGGTTATGATTTTAACATTGGCAGATTAAGTACCACAGATAATTATTATTATTCATCAATCTCTACTGATACAGATGATCAACTTTCAAGTAAAATAAAATTTTACCCAAATCCAGTAAAAGAAAAATTATTCATTGAAAACAATACTCAATTACCGATACAAGAAATCACTATTTTTAATGAAGCTGGGCAAGTCATTGAACGAATTCAAAATCCTAGTTTTCCTATAAACTTCAAACAAAAAACAATGGGAATATATTATATTCAAATAAGACAAAATAATAAAATTTCCCAAGTGAAGATGATAAAAACAAATTAAAATAATCAAGAATAAAAAGATGCAGTTGACTTTATTTAAATGTCAACTGCATTGATCAATTAATAATCCCTATCTATAATTTAACCAATTTCATTATACTAGTTTGCCCTTTAACTCTAGACCTTAATAAAAAAACACCTGATTCTTTAAATAATTGTTCAGATAAAACTGATTTGCTATTCGCTGATAAAACTTGATTTGCTATTATCCTTCCATGCAAATCAAAAATCTCTATAGGCATATTCATATCTGTGGTATTCACTACCACAAAATTACTTTCACTAGGATTGGGATACACGACTAGTTCCCCTTTATCACTACCTTCTACTGCAATAAGAAAATTATTCAACTCCAGTTTTAATGGAATTGAAGCATTTGCATATGCGATATTTTTTGTAACACTATCTGACAAATAAAACAAATCTTTCGTACTAATTGCTTTATTACTTTTTGAGTTAACTGTCACAGAAAAAATTGGCGTTTTACTGCTACTACTGATACCAGCGACTTCACTTCTCCTCAATAAAAAAGGGAATGCACCAGCCCATGAAAAATTTTCATTGCCTATTGCATTAAACAATTCGGAACTAATATTTTCTATTGTAACATTTGGATTGCGACAATGCAGAGTTGCTTGAAGTCCATCTATATTCTTAAAATTCGGAGAATAAAAATTTATCGTCGTCAATCCAGAATAGAAGAGTTTATCTTCAACATTGAGGTATAATTTATTTAATACTGGTTCTATGGTATCATTACATTGACTTTTGGCATTGGCATCAATATCCCCTTTCTTATAAGCTCTTACTGTTTGATAGGCTTGTTTTAAAAATATAGTATCCTGGAGATTCGACAAACTATCAATAAAAACCCATTCGTCCTGCCCACTAAATTTATAATATCGAATAATTGCACGACTTATTTCTGATACATCAGCTGCAGTAATGGATCGAGTATTATTCACATCTCCTAAATAAGGATAAATCGTTTTACCTTGCCTTGGGACTCCATAAATAAAATCGCTCAATAAGACAGCATCCAAAACATCAATGCCATTATTAACAACAGAATCTTTTTTATATGGAATAAAATACGCCTGTTGTCCGGAAAAATCTTCAAAGCTATAAGAGGAATCGCATTCGTTCAAATGTTGAACAGCAAGACCCAAGCTTGATCCTTTTAGGTTAACTTTATCTAATGGTCTATTGTCAAGGGTCAGAAATTTTCCTTCAAATATCTTTCCATTCCTACAATAGGAATTTGGATCAGTAATATTTAATTCAACCTTGCAACTTGAACTATTTCCAGCCAAATCAGTAACATAAACATCTTTCAATAAATTATAACTTCCTCCATGTTTAATGATGTCCCCACAATTAAAACTAATACTGCTGGTACCATCCTCAAAAGCCAAACTTAAATCTTGTTTTGAACTACAATTATGTGAATAATAACTAACTAGATCTTTAACATATACCTGTGCTAATCCATTTGTACCAATAGATGCTACAACAATATTTTTCTTACAAGTAACATTTGGTGCTTGAGCTTCTTCCACTTCAAAGTGAATTATTTTCTCCGCAATATTTTTACAACCATCCTGACAGATTACTTTCATACGATGTTTGCCATTGGGATATTTTCCATTTGCTTGATACGGTAAATTTTTAGAGTTAGCATATATATTATCATTAACTCGAGGTAGGAGACCATTGTTTGATTCTTTAACTGTTAATTCAGAAACATATAAATCAAATTCATTATTGTACTTGCCTTTCTTATCGTCATCCAAATCAACATAATAAGAGTAATATAAATGATCGGAAGGACTACAATTATCACTTGCAAAAAATTGCAATGTAATTTCTCCATCTCCTTTTAATTCAGACTCTGTGCATAATGAGGGACTTGTTTTTATAGTTGGCACTTCAAGATCATTGATTATAATAACTTGCTTATAACTCCATATCCCAGATTTACCCCCATTGAACTGATACCAATCAATTATCTTCCATTCTCTCAATAGTTTAATACAACTATCTGATTTAGCCGATCTCACTATATCATCATTAAAATCAATAGCTAATAATGTACTTTTTGTATTTAAAATTTTTATCTCAGGAGATCGTGAAATATTAGTACAATTAGATATTAATGGAGTAAAATAACAGTCTTCAAAATAGATATCATCAGTGGTGTCACATAAATTATTCACATTAATATAAAAACGACCTCCATCTACAACCCAAATTTTTTGCACTGTCTCTGCATATTCCCCATTAGCTGCTACAACAATAAATTTTCTTGTCAATAAGCCGACTCCATTAATAAAGTTATTTGAAACTTGAATATTAATAGTTACCGAATTTTTACTCACAACATAACCTTCCTTTCCCCATTGCAGATCATACTTTCTATTAGGACTGATTGAATCATAAAAGTTTTCATAATGATTGCAAGCTAGCTCAGCTACTCCAGACCCTTTTCCCGGATAAGCTGTATTGGGATCTGCATCACAAAATTCCGGACATGCGATATCGTATGTAACAATATTTAAGCATTTACTGCTATCAAGTAACATTCTCCCAAATCTCGTACTTTGAGGATCAGTCAGATCTACATCATCATAATCAAATTTACATGATATAACCAAATCACTCGGCGCCACCAATTTTATTGATTGTGCATGAATAAAATGACACATCAATATCAATGTAAAAACAAATAATTTTTTCATTTCAAAAAATTTAGCATTATTACAATATCATGATCTTTATAAAACAATGAAATAATGCATCCAAACGCTGCATGCCTTATTTAAAATAATAACTCAATCCAATGCCATAATGATTGAATGATTCTGACACTCCATTATATAATTCCCACGAATTCAATCCTAAAGAATAAAATGCATTTACTCCAATAGATCCACCATGAGCTAATTTATACTTGCCGTAAATCGACAGATTGAGATCATTAAAAATACTTTTTAGAAACTCATTGCGCTTAGCCTTGATATAATTTTCCTCTCTTGATGGGTCAAGCAAATATCCTGAAAAATTTCTAAAAACATTTAATCCTAATGATGTGGCTATTCCTGTCTGAATTCTTGATGACATATAGAGCTCTTTCTTTATTCCAACTGGAACTGATATGGTATAATAATAATTATAAAATAATGCATTACTCTGATTATTTACCACAATGTCTTTACTGGATTTAACAATCTCCTGATTGCCATTCCTATCTATAAGAATTTCAGATGGAAAATCATCCAACTTTTCTACACTAGTGAATTTGAGTTGCTCGTTGACACTTGTGACCTGCCTCTCTGCAATAATTCCAGTTGTCAACTTAAAACTATTCTTCAAATTTTTCTCAAAAACTAGCCCAGCTATCAATTGCTCTTTTGGGCTTTCTATTTTCATCCGTCTCTCTACAATTAATTTCGATTCTGAACTTTTTGAACTATATTTCTGATGGGCCAATGCATAAGAGAAAACCAATGCTGCATGACTTATAAAAGGGCTGCTTTTTCTATTCAAATTATTTCGATCAACTAACAAGGGCAAGTCATGTTGTTTTTCTGGAATATTCAAGCTAGAGATATTGTGAACTGGCATACCATTAAACTGTTCAATTATTCTATTTAATGAATTCAATTCTCTGCCATCAGAATTTTGAACTGGAAGGCTCGCAAGAATTTCATTTGGTTCAAAAATGTTATTACTCTTAATGTTTGGTTCCACAATCGTATTTAATCTTACATTGCTAATAGAATTAAGATTTTCAGATTTAATTTCAACCTCACTAATTCTGTTTGCAATGAACTTATTAGGATTCCTTGTGATATTATTCTTGCCATCATTTGAACTTTGATTGTTTAAATTATTGCTTTTTTCAGAGGCGTTAATATTGCTACTTCCAATTTTACCTATATTGTATTTGTTCTCATTTTTTTTGTACTTATCACTTGAATGAATGTCTAATTCTTGATTTGCAAAAGCTTTTGAGAACGCGCATTCTATTTGTTCACTATCAATTTTTTTAACCTTATTAAAAAAATAACTTAAGCCAATGCTACCAATTAAAACTGTCCAAAGAAAATAAATTATGATTCTTTTTTTCTTGCGCTTTCGCAATTTATTCTGGAGAATCTGCCATTCATCTTGAACACGAATTTCTTGCATGACTTCTTCAATATTCCCCCAATCTATTGCATTATATTCTTCCATATTCTGATTTATTGATTAGCTTTTTTAAATAAATTTTTGCTCTCGTCAATTGAGATCGAGAACTTGACTCTGTGATATTCAATGCCTGTGCTATTTCTTTATGAGATTTATTCTCCAGCACATACATTGTAATCACTTGTCTATAACCTTGTGGCAATTGATCAAGAGCTGTTGTCAATTCTCTTGGATCAATATTTTCATTTTCAGTATCTTCATAGATCTCTGAATGATTATCACTAAGGAAATCGAAACTCATTTTTTTAGCCTTTTTAATTTCCTTTAAAATTACATTGGTACTCACTCTGAATATCCAACCATCGAGGGATCCCTTTTCTTCATCATATTTGTGAAAGTGATCGTGAATATGAAGAAAGCATTCTTGCATATAGTCCTTTGCTGTAGAAATATCTGTTGTATATTTTCTACACAAAGCATATACTTTATGCACATATCTTTCAAACAATTCAGCATCAAATTTCGACATCTTTTACATACTGACTAATTTATAAAAAAGTATCCAGAAAGTGTTGCCGTATATTCATTATTTTCATTATCTATTATTTCTATATTTTTCACATTGATTATAACTTGATTCAACAAATTATTTGAACTATTTAAGTAAGCAGAAGTCTTTGTATTAAAAAGGAAATCAAACTTATAGTCTGGATTTCCATTGATGGACTTACGTATCTCAGGATTCATGTGGATAATATTATTGATAATGTTTATTGTTCCTGAATAAACGATTTCATTTCCTAGCGAATAACTATCAATAAATTCAAAATTGATTTCAACCGAATTACTTCCCTTTATTGTATCGACAAGAATTGTTGTATTGGGGAAAAAATGAGAAAATGTAGCCCCTGTTTTTTTATGCTTCAATTTCAATTCAGCAATTCCTGATTTATCATGGCATACTTCTATTCTTTGAGTTTGTATTAACTCTGAGTTTGTAAAAACACTTGGCTTATTTCGATATACATTTTGATCATCAAGGCTCATGTCATAGACTTTGAATTCATTAGCCCCATTTTGTTTAATCGTCTTCGAATTGATTTTCCTATTTTCACTTAGATATAAAAAATCCGCAATAGATCCCTTTTCTCTTACAATGATATGATTACTCAATTGATTCTGTAATAACCCACAAGGTGTTACATCAAAACTCAATGAGATACATTTTTCATTAACTAAATCAACATTTACTTGATTTTGGATTTGATTATAAAGCTGCTCTTTCGTTTGGTATAATACTACATTTTCACTGCTAAATAAAATCGATCTAAACAATTTATCCTTTGGTAATTTAACTTCCCAAGAACCTGCATCTGATATCAATGAATTAATGCTACCAAAATTTTGAGATTGAAATTCATAATCCAAAAATTCTAACTTATTGATTCCTGTAAATCGACCTCGTATATTGATGAATTCTATCGCTGGAGAAACAGTATAAATTCCATTTGATTGGACAGGAACCTGCAATGAATTGGAGTTAACTTTAGTTGCAGCTACTTTATTCCAATATCCAGAATTTACATCTAGCTTCCATAAATAAATGCTATCCTTTCCATTATAATTCATTGGAATTTCAAGGTTTATTGGTTCCTTAAATAATAAATTGTTTTTTTTCGCACTTTGGGCGTCAATGGTAAAAACCATATAGTCATCTAGAATATACTCTCGATCACCAATTCTTGCCAATCTATCATTAGGGTATTGAAAATATTTATAATTGTAATCTGGTTTCACTTGGTAATAAAATATAATGTCTCCTTGGTATGGCGATAAATCATTATTTAAAAAATTGTCATTATAAAATTGCATTGAAATCCCATCTTCAACAGTGATTATTTTTCTTGTAGCTGTATTGAATCTTGTACCAACATATTTCGATGATAAACTGAATTCTAAAACGATGTCTCCCTCAATATTAGAATTGACATTTAAGTAGGAACTATAATAGCTATCATCTTGAACATGAATAATATCTCTATCAACTGATACATAATCTTCAAAATCAAAATAACCATTTTTGTCAGCTAAATGGTCTTTTCCCCTAAAGTTCAATTTTATTCCACTTAAAGTATTTCCATTTTCATCATAAACAGTTCCATAAATTCTCTTCAACTTTGAAATACCTGTTTTTGGCACTTCTTTATCCACGACAGATTGATCAAACTGATCCTTTCGACATGAAATCAGTACAAAAAACATTAATCCAATAATAATTTTAAATCTCATTTTGACGCACTTAATACTCAAATTTAATCAATAAATCTAAATTAAACTAAAACGCTGCTTTTGCTGCCAGTTTTTTTATAAGTTTGCAGTCATGTCAGTCCAAGATTATCAAGGCAATATACACAATTCTGATGAATCTATTGAGCGGTTTTCACAACCCCTCAATGTTGGCTATTGGCTGAAATCCAATGATGAATACATTAGCAATAATGTTAAACTCAGACTCCCTGATATCCCCTTCTATCAATCCAGATTTTGGCAATATTGGAAAAAAACAAAATCAATTCAAGAGTCAATTGAAATTCCTGATAGTCAGCATGTTACTAGTTCATTTGTAGAGAATATTGAAGAATTTCCTGAAGAGATCAAATCAAGCAGTACAGATACATTAGAATCCTTTACTGAAATTATAGACCCAAACTTCAGATTTGATATCGTTCCAAATATGGATCCTATCATTATAACTGAGAAGGCTGATAACATCCCTCATGAAATAGATAACGATCTGGCTGATAAAAAAAATGTCCAAAACCCAGAAACCACAGAATCATGCGATGATACAACTGAGATATCAAATACTCAAATCATCCATTCAGAAAAGGAGGAAGATATCATAATTAATCTTGAAGAAAATTCTCAATCATTTTCACACAATTCTGATTCTGAGGAACTTGAGATAGATATTCCACTCGTAGATGAGCAAAGTACTGAAAGTCAAACACCAATGAAAAACATAAAAAGTTCAAACGAAAATCCTGATTTTTACCATTGGTTATTGGAGCTAAAAGCTAGTGGACTTACAGGAATCCAACAAGCAAAACCCACCATTAGTGCTGAAATTGCACCTGTAGAAAAGAAAAAAACTGATAAAAAACCTAAGGATGATATTCGCCTAGTGATTGAATCCAGCAATATTTTAGGCGAAGAAGTGATATCTGAAACATTGGCAGAACTATATGTAAGTCAAGGGTTTAAAGAAAAAGCTGCAGAAATGTACAGAAAATTATCCTTGAAATATCCAGAAAAACATAGTATATTTGCAGCCCTTATAGAAAACTTAAAAAAATAAGTATCATGGTTTTGACTTTAATCACAATTCTTATAGCAATTACCTGCGTATTATTGATCGCATCTGTTTTGATACAAAATCCTAAAGGTGGTGGAATTGATGCTACTTTTGGCGCAAGTGCAAATCAAATGTTTGGTGCTGCAAAATCTGCTGACTTTGTTGAAAAATTGACTTGGTACTTAGCCGCTACTTTATTCATATTATGCATTCTTACAGCAATCATGACTGGCGGTGGTGCAGTTGATCCAACTGATATCCCTAATCCAGTACAGGCTCAATAAGCTGATACAAGTTTTTCTAATAATTTAATTCGCATTCTAATCCATCAGTTGATGAACCAATCTTGGTTCTTATAAGCCTAGTGGTCTATTTCCCTATCATTTCTTTTTTCCATCAATAACGAGGACCCATTCTCCTTGTATCTT
Source organism: Saprospiraceae bacterium (assembly GCA_016710585.1). Lineage (GTDB taxonomy): Bacteria > Bacteroidota > Bacteroidia > Chitinophagales > Saprospiraceae > Vicinibacter. The sequence goes on along the minus strand of JADJVN010000023.1, from coordinate 47,847 downwards.
TGGCAGGGCACTGAGTTCTTCAAAGACTTCTGTTAGACTGTTACGATAATGCTTCTCATAAATTTTGCTTATTTCTTTTACAGCACTACAGGGTCTATCTCCTCCAAAATGTTGTACACATTCTGATAAAAATTTCAATAATCGATGCGGTGATTCGTAAATGACAACAGTACAGGGAAGCTCAGCTAAAAATTCAAGTTGCGTTTTTCTACCTTTTTTTAGGGGAAGGAAACCTTGAAAGAAAAATTTCTCAGTAGGTAGCCCCGAAGCAACAAGTGCAGGGACAAATGCCGTCGCGCCAGGCAATGCGATGACATCTATTTTTTCAGCTCTACAAGCATGGACTAATAAATAAGCGGGATCTGAAATTCCAGGTGTACCAGCATCAGTGATATAGGCAATGTTAAATCCTTGCTTCAGTTTTTCAATAATGCCATTCGTTGCTTGATGCTCATTATTGGAGTGAAATGATTGAATGTTTTTTTCAATGCCAAAATGCTTAAGCATCGGTTTACTATTCCTGGTATCCTCTGCTAGAATGAGGTCTACATCTTTTAAAGTCTGTAGCGCTCTAGCGGTAATATCTGATAGATTACCTATGGGTGTTGGCACCAAATATAGCATGAGTATTAAAGTTCTTGAATTGCAAAAGTATAAGTCTCAGTGATTCTATTGGTAAGCAATTTTTCACATGACTTTTTTATTTTATCATTTGCTTCCTGTTCAGAATCTGCATGTAGCGTCATCTCAATGTGTTTTCCTATTCTGATATCTTCTACTCCTTGAATATCTAATTCATGAATATTTTTTGTCACAGCCTTTCCTTGTGGATCCAAAAGTTCTTTGTGTGGCATGACATTAATTTTTGCTAAAAATTTCATTGTATTTTATATTTTGCTTTGTATTAATAAACTATATATTATCCAGACTAAAACTGCTGCACTGATACACATTAATCCAATGAATGGATATAGACCCATGCATGCCAAAATAAGTATAACCAATGTTGCATTTTTTTTAATCCATTCACCATTGAGGAATAATTTTATAATGCTCAGTTTGCTTATCATCAAAACAGAAAAAATAAGAACTAAGGGTAAAATAAAAATTTTTAAATATGGAGAAAAATTGATATCATTAAAGTTATAAGCTAAGCCAGTAAAAAAAATTCCCATCATAGGTACTGGCACTCCTTCAAAATAAGGCGAAGGAATGTCTTTTGCATTGATATTATATCTCGCCAATCTAAAAGCTGCCATTACTGCCAATAAAAATGCAATCAATGATATCCCAAAATGTAAATTAAAATGAAGTATCATTTTGTGAGCAATACAGGCGGGAAGTACTCCAAAAGAAACAATGTCTGCAAGAGAATCAAGCTCTTTACCCAGTTCACTTTGCTGATTCAATAGTCTGGCTACAAATCCATCCAATAAATCTGCAAAAGCTGCAAGAAATGAAAAGATAATGGTCATCTGATAATCAGTTTGGAATAGATACACGATTCCAAGGCAACCAAAAATTAAATTACTCGCTGTTAGACAGTTGGCTATTGAAAACATAACTGTACAAAGGTATGGCAAAAGCCAGTATTTCTGGCAATTTATATAAAATGATGGCCAGATAGCTAGATTTTAATTTTAAATAATAAATCTGGATCTGATATAAGTGGCTGCTGAGCTGAATTTTTTGCCTTAAAAATTAATTTTATATAGAAAACCATAGTTTTAACGTAATTTTATGCATTATTTTAGACATAAACAACACAAATATCATGGTTTGTGCGTCATTATGTAAGAAAGCTAACGTTATGCATTATTTTGTACGTACCATAATTTTTTGTTTAGGATTGCTAAGCTATGCTAATGCTCAACCTATTAATGATGATTGTGTAAAAGCAATCAGTTTGCCAGATATAACAAAATTTTGTAGCAGAATTGGAGAATTTACAACAGTCGGGGCAACACCCTCTGGATATGGCGCAGCTACTTGTTGGATAGGGACTAATAAAGAAGTTTGGTTTAAGTTCCGTGCATTTTTTACGGAAGTGTCCATTGCAATAGTTGGATCCAATCATGGTGGACAAGGATTGCCATCTGGTGGAACGCTCAGAGCGCCTCAAGTTGCTTTATATGCTGGATATTGTGGAGGCTCAATTTCAGAATTAGAGTGTAAATCTGATAATGGCACTGCTGGAGCGGTAACCATGGTTCAAGGTAGCTTGATCATTGGAGAAGATTATCTGATCAGGGTAGATGGATCCAATGGTGCCTCTGGTACTTTTCAGATATGTGCCAATAATTATAATCCTCCTGTTCAACCAGGTCAGGATTGCAGAACTGGTTCTATACTATGTGATAAGGCGCCATTTGTAACACAGAGATTATCTGGTCCTGGTGCGATGCCTGATGAAGCAAATATTGGATGCTTGGGCGAAGGGCAAGGTAATTCAGAAGATCAATCAGCATGGTATACTTGGGTCGCTGAAAATAATGGATCATTAACTTTTACAATCAAGCCTGTAACGCCAGAGGAAGATATAGATTGGGCTTTGTATGAATTGCCCAGTGGGATAAAAAATTGTAATGACAAAGTGCTTTTGCGCTGCAATGCCACACATCCAACGAGTCAACAACACAATTGGGTTTGTGGTGATGTCACAGGACTAAATTTTACTTCTACTGATATTGAAGAAAATCTTAACTGTGATAGAGGGGAAGATGGTTTTTGTAAATACATTGATATGGTACAAGGAAAGGCCTATACCATGATAATTAATAACTTTACAAACTCGGGTTCAGGCTTTTCTATTGAATGGGGAGGTACTGGAGAATTCTTAGGCCCTGACGCAAATTTTTCTATAAATCCTCCTTCAGGATTGCGATGTGAGACAGATTTTATCGTTACAGACTCTTCATTTTTTCAGACAGGCGGTATCACGAAATATTCTTGGAATTTTGGAAAAGGTGCAATCCCACAAACATCCAATTCTAAAGGACCACACAGTGTGCGCTATAGTTCATTTGGAGAGAAATTTGTTACCCTGACTATAGAGACCAATCTTGGCTGTCAGGTTACTGAAATAAGAAGAATCTTTGCAGAACCTTGTTGTGAAGACTTGCCAAATCTTCAATTGCAAGTTGATAGCTTGGTAGATGTGAGTTGTTTTGGTTATAAAGATGGTAGAATCGTAGTCAGTGGACTTGCCGGGAATCCATATCAAGATGGTGCAAATGGAAGCTCATATTATACCTTTAGTCTAGATGGAATTAGTTATACGCCAAATAATGTATTTACAAACTTACCTCCTGGTGATTATACCATTTATATTCAAGACAGAAAGGGTTGCCTCAACCAAATTTCTGTAACAATAGAGGAGCCACTAGAGATCGTTCCTGATGTAGGCCTGGATATTGAAGTTGATTTAGGTACATCTGTTGACTTGAGTACACAAGTATTGCCTCCAGATAATTATGCTTTTAATTGGCTTCTAGGAGATAGTATTTTTTGTAAAACCTGTGCAGATACAAAAGTACTTCCATATAATGATGGCTACTTTAAGATTAGGGCAACTAACTCAAATGGTTGCTTTGGTGAAGATTCACTTTTTATCCGAGTGAGAAAAAATTATGAAGTCTATGCACCAAATGTAATATCTGCTAATGGTGATAAATTAAATGACATATTTAAGCTTTTTGGAAAAGCTAGTTTAAAAAGTATTGAATCACTAAAAATATTTGATCGATGGGGTGAGTTAATATATCAAGGAAGTAATTTGGATATATATGATTCCACTCAAGGTTGGGATGGTACATTTAGAGGACAAGCAGCTATGACTGGCGTCTATGTATATTTGGCAAGGGTGAAATTTATTGATGGAAAAACACTGGATAAAGCAGGTGAATTTACCTTAATCAAATGAGAGTTATTATTTTAATTGTGCTCACTATTTTTCTACAAAGCTCTTGTACTGAAAAGCAAAACCAGTTGTCAGATCAAGAAGCTTCTGAATTAAACAATAAAGAATTAATCAAAGATGTACACATCATTTATTCAGATTCTGGTAAAATTCAAATTAAAATCAAGGCTCCAATACTTATTAGACATCTAAACACAGCTGATCAAAAAGAGGAATTTAAAAAAGGATTTTTCGCTGAATTTTATGATAATGACAATAAACTCATCAATACCCTTACTTCAAAATATGCTATTCGTTTGACGAACGAAAGAAAAACAATCATGCAAGATAGTGTCGTCTTTCAAAGTATAAATAATGAAACAATGAAGACCTCAGAATTAATTTGGGATGAGAATAGTGGTAAACTATATACAGAGAAATATGTCAGCATCATTAGGAAAAATGAGATCATCAGAGGTTTTGGTTTCGAGACTGATGAAAGGTTTAAAACAGGGAGTATCAAATCCATTGATGCTTTGATCCCAAGTGAAAAACTCTTTCAGAAATAAGACATTGACTTTTTATAAAATAAAAAGACCTTGTGAGATAAATCATAAGGTCTTAGAAAAACATCACACTAATATTTTTATTTTAGGCAGTTTTTCTGGAGTATTGGAGGATACTTAGAAGAGTTGCTGGATGAGCAGAAAACAATGCTTTTGGCAAGAATGACTTTGCTTCCTTAAAGATTGTAATTTCCTCATGCATTTCCCAATCATCGTCACAGCTTTCTTGAATCAAAGTTGCTTCGGTGGTACTGCATTCTCTGTAAATAAACCTCACTAATTGATTACTTGTAAAGGTATCGACCATAGGCGGAAGATTTGTGGTTTTTATAATTAAACTACCATCTCCCTTCTATTATTGTATAGGCCCACTAATTTATTTTACTTTATGCCAAATTTGGCTTCTTCCTATCAATGAAATCCCGATATATCCACGAAGTTTTAGATTGTCTCCTTCCAGCCAGATGTTCCCAGAATATATTTTACCATTTTTTGGATCAACTACCTGTCCATAAGACCAATAATCTTTATATGGTTTAAACTCCCATAGAATATCCATGCCAATAAGGGACTTTCCATTTTTTTCACCGGGACAGTTATTGCAAGTTGTCACAGCTGCTCCAGGAAGTAATTTGATCACTTTACCGTAAATTTTTCCAGATTTTTCATAAATTTCAACATGGGATTTTGCTTTTCCAGTGATATCATCGATGGTTTCCCAGATTCCAATAATGGATTGACTTTTTATTTCTATGAGAACAAAAAAAGTAAAAAATAATAAAGACCCAATTTTATGCATAAAAATTAATTTGAAGTTTGAATTAAACTTCCAAAATATGGGAATTATTATTTATGTCATCTAGTTTTATTTAATAATTTTGACAGATTGTATTCCTTGATCGAAACTAATAGTAAGGATATATATTCCAGGTAAAAACTGCTGAGTAGAGATAGTATGTTGTGATTGATAAGTATTTAATTTTTCAGCATAAAGTAATTTACCATTGAGATCACAAAATGAAAATTTGGTATCTGAAAACAAATGTCCATTGATCTGTATTTCTTCAGCTCTTTGAGATATATTAAGATTGAGTTTAGAAAAATCATTTAGTTGAGTTGGTATCTTACAAGGTCTATCTTTAGGATAGACTATAGAGCTATTAGTAAAACAGCGTAAATAACCTCCTAAAGGAGGATCAGCAACTCCATAAGTTTGGAAAAAATAAAATAAATTTCCGATGCCTTCTAGAATTCCATAGGGATAATTGAAAGCATTTCCTGATAATTTATTAAGAAAATAATGTTTGATAGGACCATGATTCGTTTCCTCAAAACTTATTGAATCAATTTTAAAGTCTGTAAATTTATCAAAATTGAGAAATGGACCAACATGTGCTGAAAAAGTATCTCCCACAGTAAGATCAAAGTCATAGATTAAATAAAAACTTGAATCACTTTGATCATAAAAATAAACTTTATTATTTTGCTTAGATATAATAAATTCTCGAGCTGAGAATGCGTTATTTGGGTATGAGTATTGCCTAATTATTTTTGAAGCAATATTTTTTACAACTGTGTCTCTTTTTACTTCAACTATTGCATAATTATTTGGATCATAAGGCCCATATTCTATTTGTTCATAAACCCAAAATGTGCCGATCGGCCAATCCTTATTTTGAGCAGTTGCACTGATTCTTATCAATGCTACAATTGTCATTATGAGTATTTTTTTCATCAGTAATTATTTTAAAAATTTATTTCATCATCAAGAATTATAATTAATATCTTTTCCCAAAAGGGACAGTAATACTTAACCATGGAGCCATATAGAACTCATCACCTTCAGCTGGAATTATTCCCCCAAAATCTATTGCCAATCTTTTTCCCATGTAGCGTGCCCCACCACTAATTATAGTTGTTACACCATCAAATGAAAACACATAGTTTTCAGTCACCAATGCCCAGTTCTTGCTTAATCTGAGCAGACCAGCGACATTGAATACAGGAATATCACTTAATCCATTATCGGTATCATATCCAAATCCTAGTCCTAAACTCAGTTGCTTGTCTCTAGTGCCAAAAGTATTGGTTCCATATACCAATCCAACTCCATTCCCTGATTCACCTGGAACTGTAAAAAAAATGCTACCTAAACCGAAAGCACCTTTCCCATTTTTATATTGGAAATTTAGTTTTGGCGTTAACCATATTGGAATCGTTTCTGTCTCACCAAATAAAAAAGTAGGGATGGTACCTATTCCTAAAGAAAAATAATCTGTAAAGCCATAAGACACTTGATTAAACACAATCCAAGCATTCTGGTAGTAGCCTTCTCCTTTACGTAGACCATAGCCACTGGGACTAAAAAAATACCGACTGGAATGGGGGCTTTCAGGCCAGTATTCTCCATCATGCATTTGAGCAGTTTTAATCTCCTTCATGACTTTAATGTTTTCAGACCTAAGCGTTAAAACTCCAACATTAGTCATAATCTCATATACTTTACCCTTTTCTATTTCCTTTGCTTTGCCTATATAAGTATTGCCATCCTTCATTTCAAAAATATAGGTTTTTCCTTCGTCAAATTGAATCTGCGATAATAAAGGCTTGCTCCAAAAAAATAAAATAGATAAGAGTGCTAAAAAATATTTCATACGAATTTAATTATTTTGTTATCAATTTATATTAGGCTCATTCAGCTATAAAAATAAGATAAAATTTTTGTATAAGCTTATTTTTTTTTAATAAATTTGAACAGTTCATTTTTTAATATAAACATCTGGATAAGTTCTGCCAAAACCATTGTAATCCAATCCATACCCAATAATAAATTCTGGTCCAATCTCCATTCCAAAAAAATCAACTTGAAGTGGTTGAATAATCTCCGTGGGTTTGACAAAAAGACTGGCTAGTCTCACAGATGCCGCTGCTTTTAATTTGAGTTCTTGTGTGAGATGATAGAGTGTATTTCCAGTCTCTACAATATCTTCTAATATGAGAATATGCTTATCTTTTAGGTCGAGAAGTTCGAGCCCTTGAATACTTGCTTTACCTGAACTCTGAAATCCTTCATAGGATTTGATTTTGACAAAATGTAACTTGACATCTCGAGGAAATGCCCTAGTAAAATCTGATGCAAAATGATAAGCACCATCTAAAATAATGATGAATTCTAATGGATCTATATTTTTGTAATAGTCATCAATCTCAACTGCCATCCGCTGGACTATGGCGCTGATTTGTTCTTTTGAAATAAATTTTTCAAAAAAATATTCTCCAACTTGAATTGTATCCAATCTCATGGTTTAGCTAATCCATACTTATCAATTAAATATACCAAGCTTGTCATAGCAGCACTGCCCAATGCCAATTCTCTGGGATGTACAGCGTCGATGCGGTCTATTTCAGTATGGTGATAATCAAAATATCGCTGTGAATCTGGACTTAGTCCAAAGAGCATTCCTTTTTGAGATTTCAGTGGACCAATGTCAGCACCTCCACCACCTTTCCATATATTCAAATCATATGGCTCCAATAGTGAATTCCATTCTTTGAAATTGCCAATATATTTTTGAATAATAGAAGTATCTGCATCAAATCCAAATCCCTTTGGTGAAAAACCACCTGCATCAGACTCAATCGCTGCTAGATGAAATTCATTGTTTGAATTGGAAACTCTTGCATATTCTCTTCCTCCTGCTAGTCCATTTTCTTCATTTTGAAATAAAACACAACGAATCGTTCTTTTCGGTTTATAATTTAATTGTTTTAAAAGATAAAACACATCCATCGATTGAACACATCCCGCACCATCGTCATGAGCACCACCACCTACATCCCATGAATCTAGATGCCCACCTACTAAAATGATTTCATCGGGATATTCTGTTCCTTTTATTTCGCCAATGACGCTGTAACTATCCTTTTCACCTCTAGCTTCACAACTTGTTTTGATAAACAATGTAGCATTCTGACCATCCATTAAACTCGATTTGAGTAAATCAGCGGCTTTCGTTGATATTGCCACAGCAGGAATTGGCTTTACATCTTTCTCAAATATTGTTGCTCCAGTATGAGGGATATCATCGGTTCGTGAACTCATTGATCTCACTACACAAGCTATTGCTCCAGCCTTTGCTGCAATATTTGGACCTTGGCCTCTTTGATCTACTGCAGATCCATATGCATGAAAAGTTCTAATAAATTTTTGGTCGAAAGCTCTGCTAAAAAAAACGATTTTGCCTTTCATCAAAGCTGGATTTTTCTTAGCCTCCTCTATTGAGTTAAACTCCACTACTTGACCTGATAAGCCAGTTGCGGAAGTAGCACCAGAGCCTCCTAAGGCTAAAGCGTTAAGATCTACATTGCCAAATTTCTGGTGATTGATCAACCTTACCTGTTCCTTTGCTCCTCTATACCAATAATTAACTTTAGTAGGTAAGGCGAAAACTTTAGTACAACCCAAGGTGTCAAGAATTTGCTTTGTAAACTCAATTGCTGCCATTGATTGTGGAGATCCTGCTATTCGCCCTCCAATTTTTTCTGAAAGATAATATAACCATTGATAGCTCATTTGATCCGTCAAAGCTTTATCATGGATACTTTTGATAAAAAAAGCATCGGTATCGATTTCTTGTGAGAAAGAGATATTTGGTCTAGATAATATTTGAATGCAAATTAAAAACCAAAGAGATAAGCTAGAAATAGAACCAAATTTGTCCATAAATTTTAAATTAAATTACAAAATTATTATATATGTTACTTTTTTCAGTAATTTCGTCAAAAATATTCAAGTGACAAAACTAATCAATTAATTTGGTGCCCCAGCAAATCGAAATTAGAATAAATCAAGCTACTGATGAGGAAATAGTTGATTTATACTTGAAAACTCAAAAAGATCAATACTTTTCGGAGATCTATCGCAGATATTCCGGAAAAATTTTTGGTAAATGTTTAAGTTTTTTCAAGGAAGAAGCTGAAGCAACAGATGCTGTACATGATATTTTTATTAAAATTTTAATAAATTTGAGCAAATTCGGTGAAAAATCAAAATTTTCAACCTGGATTTACTCAATAACCTATAATTACTGTATCGACTCTCTTAGAAAGAGTAAAAAAATGAATATCCAATCCATAGATAATATTGGAGAAGAGGTAGAGTTTGAAGATGAAAATGAAGATAATTGGATGACTGACATTGATATGTCACAAATAGAAAAAGTAATGGACAACCTACATCCTCAAGATAAAGCTGTCCTATTGATGAAATATATGGACGATATGTCAATAAAAGAAATATGTGGAATTATGGAAAAAACTGAAAGTGCTATAAAAATGAAGTTAAAAAGAGCAAAACAACGTTTTAGGGAATCTTTTGTTAAATTAAATTAATTTTGGGTGATATGAATAATTTTAAAAATTTGAATAAAGAAAAAATTGCCAATTTTGAAAAAATTGGAGCTCCATTGGTTGAGAAAAAAATAAAAGGAAATTTGAATTTTTTTCAATTCATTGGAAATCTTATTGAATTGTTTATTCCAAAGCAAGCTCAGATGTATGGCAAGATGCTGGAAGATGATAAGAAGTATTCAAACCCAGGTGGAACAAATGAATTAAATTTGCAACAACAAAGTAAATATCCATCATAAAAAACCATTAGCCCCAATTAATCTATGCAAGTTGCAGAAAATGTAAGACATTTACTCCTAGGATTTCTAGATGTAATTCCCAAATTGGTGGGAGCAATTATTATATTAATCATTGGATACTTTATTTCCAAAATGATTAAGAAATTTATTTTTAAATTATTTGAAAAATTTGGAATCGACAAATTTGCAGATAAGATAAATGACTCTGACATGTTGGCAAAGTCAAATTTTAAAATTGTTCCAAGTCTCATTATTGCAACGATTATTTATTATTTCATATTTCTCATTTTTATAGTAGCTGCGACGGATGCTTTAGGGATGGAGTCGCTATCACAGTTGATAAAAGATATTATCAATTGGGTTCCCAATTTAGTCACTGCTATCGTATTACTTTTTGGAGGATTCCTATTTGCTGATTTTGCAAAGGAAGCTACACTTAAAGCAACAAAAAGTTTTGGAATTCCTTCCGGAGGATTTATTGCTAATGCCGTTTTTTACTTTGTATTGATCAATGTATTGATTAGCGCCTTGGGACAGGCCAAAGTCAATACAAGTTTTATCGCAACAAATATTTCGATACTAATCGGTGGAGTTGCCCTTGCATTTGCTATAGGCTATGGCTTTGCATCTAAAGATGTAGTTGCAAATTTTTTGGTTTCATTTTATAGTAAGGACAAATTAAAAATTGGACAAAAAGTAACATTAGATGGTATCACAGGTATTATCATTGATATTGATAAAACTTCGATTACCTTGGATTGTGAGAATAAAGAAGTGATCATTCCACTCAACAAATTAGCTAAAGAGCGCATCGAAATTTACAATTCTTAGAAACGAAAATTTTATTATTAATAATTATAAACCATGAAAAAAGTTTTTTTACAATTTCTATTACTAACTGTAACACTAAGTGCATTTGCGCAAAATGATGATAAGGCGAGAGAAGCTAAATTAAAAGAAACAATGAAAATGGAGGATGCTGATGGCTGGGTTCGCAAAGGTGGACTTGGACTAGACTTAGGTCAATTGTTAAACATCAATCCTTATGCAGGTGGTGGTTCTAATAGACTTGGAATAGGTGGTGCTATTGGATACAATGCAAATTATAAAAAAGGATTGTTGTCTTGGAAGAATGCATTATTAACAAACGTGGCTACACAAAGAATTGGAGCAGGAACAGTTGCTTTAAATTCTGATACAAAATTTCCTTTTGAAAAAGCATTAGACATTTTAAACTTTGGTTCAAATTTATCTTACCAAACTAAAGCAGGATCAAAATGGGCATATTCAGCAGATCTTGGTTTGTTGAGCCAATTATTGCCTTCACATTTGGATGCAGCAAACAAGAAAGTATATTTAAAGAAAATCAATGAAGGTGGATTTAACACTTCTTTGGTATCTAAATTCTTTTCACCAGCTTTGATCACTATTGCTCCAGGTATGAAATATGTGCCAAATTCTCATTGGTCAGTTTTTTATTCACCTGTAGGTGCGCAAATTACTTATATTGCTGACAAGAATATAGCAAATCTTGGATTACATGGTACAAAATTGAAAGATGGAAGTACTACTGAATATAATCAAACTAAATTCGGATTAGGTTCTATTGCAAAAATTGGTTATACCAATACTTTCATGAAGAAATTAAATTTCACGAGTAATTTAGCTCTATTGAATGATTACCTTGATAAACCTCAAAACATCGATGTGCAATGGTTGAATTCATTAGGCGTAGAGATCTTTAAAGGATTCAATTTATTAGTGAGAGGCGATGTATATTATGATGATAATAAGACAAACAGTATCTCTGATAAGAACGCAGTAGGTGGTGTAAGTGGAGTTGGAAAAAGACCTAATATCATCGAGCAAGTATTGTTGACTTACAATAAAAATTTCTAAAAGAAATTTATTTAAGATAAATAATAAAACCGATCAATGTTATCATTGGTCGGTTTTTTTATGGCACAATAAAACGGAATGATCTGTTTCGATATTTTAGGAAATAAATTCCTTGTGGGATGCCTTGAGTTGAAATGTAAATATCATTTAAACCGCTTACTGAATCCACATTTCGCACTTGGATAAATTTACCATTGAAGTCATATATTTCAAGCTTATCCGTTTCATTTTCTGTGGCATACCATTCAAAAATAATTTTGTCGTCTTCGTATAAAATTCTTGATAATTCATTTTTTGGAATTTCATCAAATACTGCTGTAATAGAGTTTATACCATCTATGTCAAGTAATTTTAACGCGTCACTCTTTAATGTATCTTCATTTACAATCCAATAACTAAAATTATATTGTTTATTTGGGATGTAACTTAGATCAATTTTATTTTCCGCAAAGTAATTTCCGTCCCATGGGAATTTGTGAATTGCGATGCTATTGATCTGAAGAGAAGCTGCTTTTTGTGGAATCGTATTGAAACTAATTTTTTGAATTTTTGAAAGTGAAAAATCCAATTTTAAAAATTCAAATAAGTAGGCATTTCTTGCATTTACAAATTCTAAAATTTCAGTATTTATTATATTATACCAATGTTCAAGCGAACCACCCCATTTTTCATAATGTTGAGGCATTTCTGGCTCTATTAGTTCAATGGTTTTTTGTAATGAATTTTGGAGTACTTCTGGCAGAAAAATAGTGTTTAGAAGATCTGCATATCGATTGACAAAAAATCTTCTTGCTTCACTATTTTTAAGGAGAGATCTTAAAATTAAAACATGTTTATTTTTATCTCCATATGGCCCTAAGATTTTAGCCAAGTGATCTATATTATGATGTGACCAAGGATAAGCATTCAATGCTGCATCTGTATCGATCATGATATATTTCCATTTGCCCCCATTAATGGGTTTCCAATATTTAATATTATTGTAAGGCCAATCAGTATTATTAAAAAATGTCTCAACGATAAAGTAATCAATCATTGAAGGAATATCCAGTATACTTGACACATAATCATAGTTTTTTTGATCAGTTAATGATTGTGAAATGCAATACCTGTATAAACTGTCAAAAGCTTTTAGATCACCTGCCAGTAAAGTGGAATCCTCTTCTATTAGATGTACTTCATCTTCATTTAAATGATATTTTCCTAAGAAAAAATATTCATCAATTTTTTCTCTAAGATTGTAAAACCCCCAGTATTTGCCATTAATATAGACTACGCAAGGTTCATAAGCTACTGCATCAAAACTAAAATTATTTTCTAAAACAAATCGATGGACAGCGCCATCACGCATATGTGCATTGAGAAAATCATTGCTTGAGTTTCTTAAAACCAATCTCTTGAATTGGCTCACCGCTGGTTTTTGTTTAAAAAATGCATAATTAAAGTAAGCTGAGTTATATTTTTCTTTTGCAAGAAGTTTGAGTGCTTTCATATTTTGTGTTCTACAACCTGATCCTCCATAAAGTCCTAAGTCAATTTTAGCACTTTGAACATTTTTTGAATTTACAAAATAATCCATAGTGCATGGAACTTCTTTGTCTGACCAAAAATTTGCACCTTTGTAAGGAAAATTAGGACTGGCGTTAGGTCCAAAACTGAAGAGACCTATGGAATCTGAGAATAGTTCTTCTGGAGATATAATAAGTGAAATGATAGGTACACTGTGCTTTTTTTCTCTAATAAAATAAACACGATCCAAAATTTCTGTAATTGCTTTGGATTTCTTAAATGCTCTAATTCGTATAGCTATGCTTGTATCAAATCTTACTGAATTGTTGAAAAGAGAAGATGTTATAATAGGAATAGATCCATCCAAAGTATAACGAAATTCAATATCTTTTCCCAAATTGTGTTGAATGCTTATCTCAATTGATTCATTGTAAAAACCTGATTTAGGATTAATTGTAAAATTTGAAAGTTCGCAAGATTCGTCACTGTTGGTATTCTCTACCTTAGGGCTGCTTTGACTAGTACATGTCCAAGATAGATCGCTATTTCTTTGAAAGGAATAATCAGAATGCATCACCGGAATTGTAACTGAATCAAGGATCACATTTGCTTTGCTGAGAATGAGAATTTCTGAAGTTTGCTTTAATTTGAAATTGGCGTGAAATTCATTTAACAACAGGGTGTCTTTGCCACTTAGGAAAATTAACAAAAAACTATCACGCAATAAGTTCATTTCTGGTAGTTTCCATTTATTTAAATTCTTAAGGTCGTCGCTTAGATAATAACCATTTACAAAACCAATTGGAATAAAAATTTCAACCCAATCTGGACTCTCATCTTGCCAGTCTTTGAGTATATTTACATTATTATTAGATGCCTCGTTTAGCCTAATCTGAGCTGAAACTTGAAAAAAAAATGCCGATAATAGTAAAATAATATAAGGTCTCATTGTACAAATATAGTGTTGATTTGGATTGATTTCTAGATTTATATTAAAAATTATTTGATGCACTTGACAGAAATATTCCATTGTAATTAATTTAATCCAATTTCTTCTCAAAATCCTTTTAAGTGATTTAGAGATCAATTATGAGACAGTGTGATGTTATTATAAGCTATATTTGCAATCTAAAAGTTCGATCTTGAAATCTGTATTATATTGTTTATTATTAATTTCTTTACATTCTTGCGTGGATGCTCAGCATTCAGCCTATTCAATGGAGAACAAAGGATTGGCTTGTGATGCACTTATAAATGGAAATGGAGAAATGCTCATGACTGGCGAGATATCGAGTCAGGCTATTGTACAAAGTGAGAAACCTATCAAATCTGGATTAATTTCAGTCTTAAAATATGGGAATGAAGATGGCCATCAATTTATACTATCTGATGGTGCCAATCCATTTCGCATCGATCAGTGTGAAATCTCAAATGAAGGCATTTTATTTTCAGGATATGGATTTGAAACTAAGAAGCCTCTTATTTTTTCATGTGATAAGACCATGAAACTAAAATGGGCTAAAGTGAGTGATCAATTACAACCTTTAGGCAAGCCATTTTTATGTGCAAATGCAAAAGGGGAATCCATTATCGCTACTAGATTACCCTCTTCCACGGCTTATTACAATTATTTTACATTAACTGATAAAGTTGGTAAAGAAATTTGGACCAAAAGATTGGATCATATCGATGTTTTATCTGATATCATCTATAGTGCTGCGGATCAGTTTTTGATCCACTTTGTAGCAAAAGGTGCATATATTGAAGAGCGTAAAAAATATTATAATCTTCCATTAATCAGATGTAATACCAAAGGGATTTCTGAGAATAGTTTTGTCATGCATATCGATAGAGATGTATATCCACAAATAACAAGCAATAAAATCTTGGAGGCATCGAACGGAGATCTTTATTTTTTTGGATCCTTAAGTAATGCGGAAAAACGGATGGACTTACTGGTAATAAAAACCACTGCCAAAGGGGAATTGCTGTGGAGTAAGGCATACCAGACCAACAAAGATTTGGAAATTAAATCTGCAATGTTTGACGAAAATCAAGACGTAATCTTTGTGGCAGATTCTTATGGTAGAAAAGGTGGGTTTTTGTATGTGAGGATGAATAAAGAAGGTCTTATTCAAACCAATGATTTTCACGAAACAAAACCTTTTGAACAAGTAAAGAAAATTTTAAACAATAGAGATAAAAAAATCCTATTTTATGATAAAGTATTGAATTTTGCATTTATAGAATATTCTAAAGATCACAGCTGCTCTGGGATGCAAATTGAAATTAAAAGCTCCCCAATTGAAGTATTGATTTATAAAGAACCCCAAATGATGGAAGATGCAGATTTGTCTTGGAGACATCAAGAATTAAGCATTAAAGAAAAGGGGAAATATAAATTAAAACGAGATTGTGTAAAATAATTACACCCTTAAAAATAATATTGAGTTAAAATTAGCCATTGTATTGCTCAAATGCTGTAAATTTGAGTAACTAAATTATTTATATGAGAAATTTTATACTTTTTACGCTAGTTCTTTTTATTTGTCATTTGTCCTTTGCACAGGATTGTATTGAATTCAATGTTCATTTATTTTTTGATTCAAAATTTGCTACCATTCCTAATTCTGTAAAGCAAGTTGAAGATAATTATATTGCTATTGAAAAATTTTTCAATTCTTATCCTTTGCTGGTAGACTTTCATTTTAAATTAAAGACTGTTGCTGAACTTAGAGAGCCTTGGACAGAAGAGTTAGAATTGTCAAAGCAATTAATTGGATTTCAAGGATATATTTCAAGTCAAGCAAAAGATAGTTCTGATATTTTTCTATATATAACTACAAATGCCACTAGTTCAACAGCTGCAACCTTTTTAGGTTATGAACCATGCACAAAATCACAATTTGGAATCCAAGCTATTAGAAATGTCAATCCTACTATAAATCAATTGTCAATGGCTCGTATGATATGTAGGAATTTTAAAGTTCCAACAGATTCAACTAGCGGATATTTGATGTCAAATGGAAACACTGCAATGATTTTATCTCCACAATCCTTAAACAGTATAAATACCTATTTAAAAGATTTTATACGATGTACGAATGAATCTTCTGATTGCCTTTTCACCACTCATGTTAGCTCAAATAAAGTGAATTATGAAGAAATAACTATAGCAGAGAATTTTATTGAAAATATGGCTGGAAAAAACATTTCTATCATTGATATTTCAGGGAAGCTGATCTTAAAATCAAAGTCACAGCATATTCAAATTGAGTCCCTTTTGCCTGGTATGTATTTCATTTTTGTGGAAAATAGATTCAACAGAAAATTTATTAAGATCTAGATCAATTAAAATTTGACTTAAAATACAAGAAAAATTCAAATGAGTCTAATTGATTTCAAAGTTTGAATTTTTACTTTCCTTAAGTATTAATATTTGATAATCAAATAATTATGATTTATATTGAAGAAAGTAAACAGATATATTAAAACTCATGAATAGATTTACCAAAAGGATAAACTATTATTAGTATAAAATTAACAAACAAAAACATACCATCTTCGTTTTAAGTGAGTTTTACAAATAGATGGGTCGAAAAATTTTTCTACTTTTTTGCTTGCCGCTGCTTTTGTCTGCCCAGAAAGAGCAGACAATAATCAATATAATCAATGGTTCATTTGAAGGGGAGCCAACCTGCTGTAAAGCGCCAGATGGGTGGAGGAATTGTGGTCACGTTACAGAGAGTCCTCCAGATATTCAACCTGCTTTGGACAATGATGACACGCCACTATTCAAGGTAACAAAGAAAGCACAAAATGGCAATACCTATGTAGGTATGGTGGTGAGATCAAATGAGACAAATGAGCGAATAGGTCAGCGGCTTATGAGCCCATTGATGGCAGGAACTTGCTATCAGTTTTCTATTTATTTGGCAAAGTCTGAGCGATACCTAAGTGGTACAAAATCTAATTCTGTTTTACTTGAAGAATATATCACGCCTGTGGTCTTAAGAGTTTGGGGTGGTGAGGCATATTGTAATCAAAAGGAATTACTATTTGAGACAGAAGCCATTTCAAATTTGGATTGGAAAAAATTTGATCTTGAAATAAAGCCAAAATATACGCATACATTTATTGAACTAGAAGCGTATTATAAAACACCTGTTTTGTTTCCATACAATGGCAATTTATTAGTAGACAATATGTCTCATATTATGGCTATTCCTTGTCCAGACACAAAAGAGTATGCGCAATATCAAAAGGACAAAGCAGCTAAAGATAAAATAGAGAAAAAACATGAAGTCCCTGTTGTAAATAAGCAAAACAATGGTGGTGTCGCCAATAAATCAAAGGAAAAGGAAACTGCAAGTTCAGAAAAGATATTGAAGGACCTCGAAATAAAGAAAATTAAAGTTGGTCAAACCATTAAAATAGAAAAGCTATTCTTCAAAGCAGATAGTACAAAATTCCAAAGTGAATCCATTATTGTACTGGATGAATTGTTTGAATTTCTTGATAAAAATAAAAACGTTAGAGTAGAAATTGGTGGACATACTAATAATATTCCATCAACAAACTATTGTGATAATCTTTCATCTGAAAGGGCAAAGGCAGTTCGCGATTACTTGTGGCAAAGAGGCATCGACCCATCAAGAATTGTTTCGCGAGGCTATGGAAAACGCAATCCAATTGCTTCAAATTCTACAAAAGAAGGCAGATCCCTTAACCAACGAGTAGAAATAAAGATACTATCCATAGAAGGTTAAAAAATTGGTATCATATTTGATATTTTTATAATATGATTAAGAGTATTATAAAAAAATTCAGCTTTATCTGTGTTGCACTCCCCTTTTATTCTATTGCTCAATCTGCTGACAATCAATCTACCATATTCGAAACTGCAAGTTATTCGACGGGAGAAAATGCAGCTGTTCAGATGGTTCGATTCGATCCAATTTACTTTAAAAGTGATTCTACTGCGATTGATTCAAAATATTGGTCCAGTTTAGACTATTTGCATCATTGGTTAAAAATAAATTCAGATACCCAGATAGAACTTCATGGTCATACTAATGGGATTCCATCACATAATTATTGTAAGAATTTATCACAGAAGCGAGCCGAATCAGTAAAAGCCTATTTGATCAAAAAAGGAATACCAAGTGCTCAAATCATCTGTAAAGCTGATGGCAAAAATAAATTATTGGTAAAAAGCAATGCTAAGAAAGATAAGCATTGGAATCAACGAGTTGAAATTAAAATCTCAGGATTTAATATTTAAGCCTGATTCCCAATAGGAAAAAAAATTAATTTAAAGGCATCCTTAATGGACTCTATAAATTCTTTGGTTTATATCTTGATTTTTCAAGAATCACTTGGCTATTGTTTTCCGATAGTAAATCAACCATAGAAGATTTTGTTTTCTCCATATAATTTTTGACTATTTTATATCCGATAAAACATGCAGTTCTTCCAGGTGCAACTTCTGGCATACCAGGTGAATTCGGACTAGGATTAATGTATTTTGAAAACTTTGAAGCTTCTGTTGAATATAATAAATTTGAATCCATGAAGAAGGACCAAATTTCCATTTCATTCTTTTTGCACCAATCCATTTGTTCACTGCGAAATTCAAATAAAATAGAATCTTGTTCTTCTGGCAATAGAGCGCGGAGCAAATATTGTTTTTTTCCTCTATGAATCAAATAATCTAAAAATTGCTGTTGTGCAGGTTCTGTCAATAAATCATCAATCCAACATTCCCAAGATTTTTTACAGAGATAATTTGAATCAAAAGTTCTCGTTAGGTAATTTGAAAATGCTGGATTTTTTGGATCCAATTTGCTATAATTTACAAGATCACCTAAGAAAAAATCTAATCCAATTCCGATACCGTCTCTTTTATTTTCATCCTGAAATATAAAATTTCCATAACCAAATTCACTAATAAAAGTATAGAATTTGGGCTCTGGTTTGCTTGGAAAATAATATTTAAAATATTGAAGCGATTGGCGTAATTCTTTTTCAATTTTTTCAAAATCTCCAAATTTATTTTCTACTTTTAAATTGATATTCTTAATAATTGTATCCTTCAAAAACTCTTGAACATTTTTATTAAGTTCTGGATCTTGTATAGAATCACAAATAGAAATGATTTGTCTGAAATATAAATTTGAAAAGGCAGGATAAGCTTTAATAAGATTGTCAGTTGATTTATTTTGTAATTCAAGATCAAACCTCACTAAATTTAGCTGACTGTTTATATGACTTACATTTGGAATTTCAACTTCACTTTTTTGCTTACATGAAGATAGAAAAATGATAAAGCAAATGAATGAAAATTTCAAAACTGCAAGATTTAAATACTGAAACATTATTTATTCTATTTTATATAAGCTCAAAATTATATATAAATACTCACTATGTGTCACAATTTAAACTTACCTTCGTCTAATAAACGAATAAATTTTTAATTAAATTTTCTAAACGATTGAATATGAAAAAATTATTGTACAGTTTTTTGTTTGTTTTACCATTGATTATAAATGCTCAAGTAGACAAACTAAAGGTTAGTATTATGAATGGACCTACATTTGGCTGGATGACTTCAAATGACAGTAAAATATTGACATCAGGGACAAAATTGGGTTATAAGCTTCATGTGGAAGCAGAATATTTACTTAGTGAGCGCTATTCATTTACTGGGGGAATAGGTTTGTCTTTAAATCAAGGTGGAAAGTTGGAATATCTACAAGGGGGTAATTTATGGTCAGAATCTCTATCGGAATTAAGTATCAATAAAGGAGATTCGATGCCCAATGGCGTTATTCTTGGATATGGTATTAACTATGTTGATTTTCCTGTAGGATTTAAATTAAGGACGAATGAATTTGGAAAATTTAAGTTTTATGCTCATTTGCCTGAATTTGTGATTGGTTTCAAGACAAAGGCAAAAGGTTCTATCAAAGGAGCGGGAATCAATACTGAAAAAGAGAATATCAGCAAGCAAGCTACATTCTTAAGCCTTGGTTGGGGTATTGGAGCTGGTGCAGAATATAAAATATCTGATGACGTTTCTATTATTGCAGGTTTGCGTTTCAGCCAAAGTATAATTGACGTCACAGATGATGATGGAAGGTATTTTGATGGATCGAAAGAAAATTCAAAGGGGACGATTAATTCACTCGATTTACGTATTGGAGTAGCTTTTTAAATTATAGATATTGGACTTAAAAACATATATCACACTTTCACTTAAAGAAGATATCCAAACTGGTGATATCACCTCTCTTGCATGTATTCCAAAGGCGAGTAGATCTAGTGCCAAGTTACTAGTAAAAGAAGATGGCATTCTAGCAGGTGTTGAATTTGCAGAAATGGTGTTTAAGCAAGTCGATCCTGAGATGATATTTACATGTCATATTAAAGACGGCACTTATGTAAAATATGGGGATATCGCTTTTGAAGTAGAAGGTAGCACTCGGGATTTATTGAAGACTGAGCGGTTAGTCTTGAATGTCATGCAAAGGATGAGTGGTATAGCTACTTTAAGTTCAAGATTTGCGACTGAAGTAGAAGGATTTCAGGTTAAAATCATCGATACAAGAAAGACAACTGCACTAAACCGTCATGTCGAAAAATGGGCAGTAAGAATAGGGGGATGTGAGAATTACCGCATTGGTCTATATGATTGGTTTATGATTAAAGATAATCATATCAAAGCATGTGGATCAATCACTAAAGCAATCAAAGCGGTAGTTAAGTATAAAGAAAAACACAATCTTCAGGAATTGAAAGTTACGGTGGAAGTCAAAAATTTGGTGGAAGTAGCAGAAGTATTGAGAGTAGGAAGTGTTGATCGAGTTATGTTGGACAATTTTGATATCATCTTGATGAGAGAAGCTGTCGAGATGATAGGAGATCGCTTTGAAATCGAAGCTTCAGGTGGTGTCAGTTTAGAGACTGTGCGCAAAATAGCACAAACAGGTGTAAACTACATTTCTGTGGGAGCACTTACCCACAGCGCCGGAAGCCTCGATTTAAGCTTGAAGATACAATAATCACGAAACTGGATAAGTAGCTAATAAAAATACAGATAATACTACCGTAAAAATTAATACTAACCAGAATCTTAGATCTCTGTAAAATACCACTGGGGTTTGGCCTGCCTTCATACGCTTTCTAATTTTTGGTTATTACGGACCCAGTATATCTTTGATAAAATCTCAATTCAAATTTCGGTCAATGTACTTTCATTGATATACTATATTATTCAAAAATGATACCATAGCATTTTTCAATAATATGATAGTGTTTATCCTATTCAGAGGCCTCAAATCATAATTAATTCTAATACCAAAGCTCAAAATAAATTTAAAAATACCCTAGATAGGTTAGTTAATATATCAATAAAAAAAATCATGTTTAGGTAATATGGTGATCTTCAATAAGCTATGTATGACTCATTTCTAATGCTTATCTAACAATTCAAAGCAAAACAAAAATAATATTTTAATATGACTAAGAAAAAGCTATGATTTAGCTTTTAGCTAATTCCCCTTTAAGGAAATCAATGACTTTTACTTCTACTGCATCGACATGATTCATGTCAGCCAAAAACACAGAAACAAAATCCAATAAATGAACCAAATAAAGGCTTCTTTCTATAAGTGAATTGCCTTTACTATATAACTCTATCGCTGCCCCAGCATAGTGACTGGTTATTTCTTTTGTGAGATCCATTCTGATACTATTCCTTGGATGGTCATCGCTATTTCGCAAAAAAAGTGCCACTTGATTTGGATCGTTTTTTCTCCACCCTACGAGCTCATTATGATTCATTTCTGGAATGACGTGATGCCAACACAGTCTCTTTGAATTTTCATTTATTTGTTGACGAAAACGCAGCGCTACAGGTTCTATTCTATCAGTGGAATAGATCGCCACTATTTTTCCATAAAGGGCATTAGCAAGGTGCTTTGCTTTCTCTTCTATTTCTGAATTTTCAGCCTTCAATTGATTGATGGCATTCATCAACTCTGCTTCAAATCGCTTACTGATCAATCCAAGATGGTACAAAGTATATAACTGCGCCACTAATGAATATCCTAGGCAAGCTCTTGGTGATGACCAATTGTCAGGTAATTTGATGGCATTGAAATGATTTGTATTTGCCCATTCTATTATTTTTCCTCCAGAAGCAATGCAAATGATTCTTGCATATTTTTCCTTTTACTTGATTCATACAAGAGATGGTCTCTTCTGTGTTTCCAGAATAGGATGATGCTATAGCCAAAGTATGTTCATTGATATAGGCTGGTGCGTCATATGATTTTCCCACTAAATATGGGATAGTGCACTCTTGTCTGATGAAAGATGCGACAAAATCTGCGCCTATACCCGAGCCACCCATACCTGCCACAAAAACATGGTTTACTGGATTATCCAAAGGATCTATCTGAGCTTGTTGTCCAATACCTACTGCTTCCTCCAATTGTGAAGGAAATTTTTTTACCATATCATACATACTCACCATGATCTTGTATTTTGTGCAAAAATACAAATACTTGGCATCTAATAAAGAAATTGGTCAAAGAGGTGAGGATTATGCCGTGAAATATCTTCAAAGCCTTGATTATACGATTCTTGAACAAAACTGGAGATTTAGTCGTGCTGAAATAGATATCATCGCACTAGACGGTGAAGTGCTGGTATTCATAGAAGTAAAAACAAGGGCATATACGTATTTTGGCCAACCTGAAGAATTCGTTTCAACATATAAAGAAAAATTAATCTCAGATGCCGCCACACAATACATGACAAAAATAAATCACGAATGGGAGATCCGTTTTGATATCATATCCATCATTTTAAATGAAGATGGATCTATGAATCTAGAGCATTTTAAAGATGCATGGTTTTGAGCGCTATAAAAAATTCCATAAAAAAACCCAGCTTTAATAATGATAAAGCTGGGCCAATCTTTAAAAAATTCTAAACATTAATTCTTTTCAACTTTTTGCAAAGCGTCCTGAAGCATATCATTGTTTACTGGAGTAATGATCATAGGATCTCTGATCACTTCATAGTTCTCATATCCTTTTCTCACTGCTTTAACTTCCCAGTCAAATTTATAGTTTCCAGTACCTTTTCTCAATTCTTTTACACGAAATCCTTTTGCAGTTTTTTCAATAACAGCAATACCTTCAGAATCTGCAGATAGTGGTGTAATACTTACTGTTGCAGTTTCCGGGTTGATTACATATTCAAAATGCTCTGTAAATGGAACAAATGCTTCACCATTGACAAGCGTCGCAGTTCCTCTTTCATAAGCACCAGCTTCTGGTCCTTCGATACAAGCATACCAAAGTTCTTTTCCTGCTTGTTTAGGATAAGGAATGTGGAAATTTTTAATATCTGCTGTTACAGTACTTTGATTTGTAGATCTATTCAGCCAAAAACCAGAGTTCAAGCTAAAATTACTTGGATTACCAGAGCTATGCCCTGTTGCGGAAACATGAGCCGTTATAGAATGTAATGCGCCATTAAGTCCAGCGTGGCCTGATAAAGTACCCGCTACACCACCAAAATAAGTGATAGAGCTACCTACTCCAGCATATGATTCCATTCTATTCGAAAGTGCCTTTACAGGTGTCGTTCCATTTAAAAATTGGCTAAAGTGTTCAGTTTGAGTTAAAGCACCTCCTGAAGTACCACCCAATGTATAATTGTATGTATGCGCCTTCCAGAAAGTATCTGCATTTACTCTGAGATAGAATCTATTGAAAGTGATTGGATATTCTACGATTTCTGCTCCAAAAGCAACTTCCTTGCCTAAATTTGCTGGCTTAGTTCTGAATTCATCATACCATTTATTAGTTGTGGCAAATTTACGACTCCAAACTTCTTGTCCGAAGCGTGTTTCATTTTTACTAGGACTAAATACAAGACCAACAGTATTGGAATGTTTGTAGCTTATACTATCTCCACTTTTAGTCCATATTGCTGCTGCTCCTGGGATCACTACTCTACCTCCATTTTTACTAAGTATGAGTGAGTTATCTGAAGTATCTAAGGATATCGTTTGAATTTCATTGGCTGGATCTGCATCTGCATCATTTTTTAATCCACTTAGGTTTACAGAATTTCTTTGTGAAATTCCTAAAAGTCCAGTTGCTTCTGTAAAAGTTAAGTCTTGCAACTCATTGGTTGGGCTGCCATCATTATCTCCAGAAGATCCACCAGATTTTAATGCATAAGCAGCAATTGGAGCCATAAGTATTGGAGAATTACCCATATTTACAAAAGCAGTTCCACCGGCTGGATCCATTTCAACTTTCAAGTTAAACTGACCAGCTCCCCAATCAATCGTAGCACAG
This sequence comes from Saprospiraceae bacterium, assembly GCA_016710585.1. GTDB lineage: Bacteria > Bacteroidota > Bacteroidia > Chitinophagales > Saprospiraceae > Vicinibacter. The sequence continues at coordinate 22,946 of JADJVN010000023.1, read as the reverse complement.
CTGCCTGTTGCATTAGATCCATTACAGACATTCACACTAAAGATACCTAGTGCTGAAGTAGTCACAGCATGTCTCTCGACATAAACTGGAGTCCCAGCAGCATTTAGGATAGACAGTTGAAGGCCTATGTTTTGATTTACCAAAGGCGCATTACTAGCGTTCCTTGCAACACCCTGATATTTGAAAGATGGTGCTACTTGTGCTTGGATAGTCAACATCACTATCATTGAAGCAAATAATGTAAGTAAAATTTTATTCATTTGGAAAAAGTTTTATTAATTGATTTTGTTATTGTTTTTCTATTTTAAATGTTTTTGATCCCTTAGCGCTGTCAAATTTTAAAAAGTATATCCCAGCAGGATAGTTAGAAAAATTTAATGACTCTGTTCCTATGGTGATCTTGTCTTTGAATATTTCTGATCCACTGATATGAGAAATATTGAGATTCAAACTCCCTTCACTTCCATTTTTTATGGTTAGTGTTGCATTAACAGGATTGGGGAAAACTTCCAAACCTGCAATCTCAGCATCATCAACTGCGACAAAGAGTAAATTGGCTTGATGGAAGCCTTGTGTAATAGATCCATTGTTGTTTTTCAATGTCTCTGTCATAAATTCTCCTAAGGTCCATTCTATACTATGTGTCGCATTTTTTACGACATTTCCAGCATTGGCAATGACAGTTGGAGTAATTTTTTGAGCATTAAGGCCAATGGCCAAAATCAAACAAAAAAAGATAAAAATATTTTTCATTGGCGTAAATAATTGTGATGTAAAATAGAACAATTTTCAGTTTATATTTTAAATTTTTATAAAAAAATTAACATTTTATTTAGCATTATACATATTGATTTCATAACTAGTGTTTTACAAATATTTTTTGTATCATTTGAAAGATATAAATCACTGTATAAAGATCAATTAAAACCTTATTTGGTAAAAATATGAAAAGTATAGGATGATTTCAAATAAAAAATAAAATGGAACAGAAGTTGGTTCAAATTAACAATAATTATGATCTCAGTGCACAGATGATTTTTCTGAATAAAGAACATATGTCCAATCAAGTCAATGCAAAAAGCTATAAAACACAAAATTGGTATTAGATTTGACTTATGTTATTCAAGAAATCCTTATATTTCGCCTTCTTTAAAAGAAATAAAAGCTCATGATGCCAAAATTTTACATTTTTGCTGCATTCGTCTTGTTTGCCACTTACACTTTTGCACAAGACGTGCATTTTACTCAATACGAAATGACTCCAGGTCATGTAAATCCTGCCAATACAGGTGGATTTTATGGTTCTTATCGAATTGGAGGTATTTATCGAGATCAATCACTCAGTGCTACTGGGGGAGGAAATCAATATAGAACCCCACATATCTACATGGATGCAATATTTCCATGGGGACTGAGAAAAAAAGATTGGGTGGGATTTGGAATCAATGGATTACAAGATGTTTCTGGCACGATAGACCTAGGAAAGACAGCATTCCAAGCTTCTGCAGCATATCACCTTGCTATTGGCAAGGCTTCTAGAAGTGATTTGGCTCTTGGAGTTCAATGGGGTTCAGTGAGTTTTGGTGTAGGAAGCAAAGAAAAAGCAAATTCTGGAGCAAAATTGTCTGGGCTAGCTTCCACAGATGAAAATAACCTTCAAGATAAAACCAGTTACCAAGATTATACTGTTGGACTTGCCTACACTTCAAAAGTGACTAGCAAGAACCATATCCTTAGACTAGGCTTTAATGCATCACATGTAAATAGACCTACTGTAAGCGTTTTAAGTACTGCAGGAGGAACTGGCGGATCAGCTAATAATAAGTTGCCAATGTTATTTACAGGAAATGCTGGATTTGAATATCATTATTCCGAGAAATTGGACATCATTCCAATGTTATGGTTCAGAAGTTTAGACAAGCCAAGTGAATCAATTGTCCAGTGTATGACCAGCTACTTATTCAATATAGAAAAACAAATAAGACTCAATGCAGGTCTAGGATATCGCATCGGTGATGCAGCTCAATTTATGGTTGGTGCAAATATCGGTAAGATTAAAGCACAGTTGGGATATGATTTTATCACATCGGGCAAATCAGCTGCAGAAACCCCTCTAGGCGGGGCTGAGTTTGCAATAAGCTATATTGGCGTAGTCAATAAAAAACCAAATCCAAAGCCTAAAGTATTCTGTCCACGTTTTTAATCAATGTAATTCTGGTACATCAAATCTATTTGAAATGAAAAAATTATTTTATATATCACTATTTCAATTCATTGTAATGTCCATTGCTTGGGCACAACCACATAATAATAATTCTCCTGCCGCACTGTCCAAATCTGGAGATGAAGAAATAGAAAAGGGACAATATTATAATGCTTTGGATCAATATACTAAGGCATATGGTGAAGTGAAGGATAAGGATATTGCAATAAAAATAGCAAAAACACATTTTTTACTTCGCGACTATACCAAATCAGTGAATTGGTTTAACCGAGTTCTATCAAAGGATAAGGCTAATAAATATCTTGAAGAAAGATTTCTTTATGGTAGAGCTTTAAAGATGGCTGGATCAACTACAGAGGCGGCGGCCGAATTTAAGACATATATAGAATCAGGAGGCGATCCAAATTTGAAGGCTTGGGCAGAAACAGAATTGAAAGGAATTGAGCTGATGGGAACATTAAAGGAAAATGTGGCCCTAAATGTAAAAAACATCGGAAGTCCAGTAAATAATCCAGAAAATCAAAGTAGCCCAGCTATTGATGTCGATGGCACTTTATATTTCGGTAGCCTAGGCGTCAAAGATTCAAAAGACAAGGATAAAAAAGACGACGGTGTTCATTTTTGCAATCTTTATTCTTCGACAATAGTTCCAGATAAAGGTTATGGAAAAGCTACAGCTTTGCCAGAAAATATCAACAGAGAAGGCTACCATACAGCAAATGTTTCAATAACACCTGATGGAAATACAATGTATTATACTAGAGTAGTTTCAGACGGTGGACATATGGAAGAAAGTAAACTCTATGCTTCTACAAAGACAGCTGGAGGTTGGAGTCCAGCATTGGAGGTGACTGGAATCAATGGAGACTATATCGTACGTCATCCAGTAGAAGGTGAACTTTATGGAAATAAAGTATTATTCTTTGCTGCAAATATTCCTGGAGGTAAAGGAGGATTTGATTTGTATTATGCGAATAAGACAGGAGAGGCAAGTTTCAGCGAGCCTATTGGATTAGGTAGTTTAAATACAGCAATGGATGAATTGACACCTTACTATATAGATGGCAAGTTGTTTTTTAGCTCTGAAGGATGGCCAGGATTAGGAGGCTTAGACGTATTTTCAAGTACTTGGAATGGATCAGAATTCAGTACACCAATCAATTTAGGAATGCCTATAAATTCTTCTGTAGATGATATTTATTACAAGATAAATAAAAATGGTGACATGGGATTCTTAGTCTCAAATAGAGATGCACCTGGTTCAAAATCACTAAAAGGGAAGACCTGTTGTGATGATATCTACACCGTTGAAAAAAGGAAATTTATTCTTGAATTATCCAATATTATCAAGGATCAATCGAAAAAAGCAATAAAAGGTGCGACAGTTCAATTGATTGAAATGTCAGGTGGAAAAGATGGTGAGATCCAATCCAAAACAAATAATGATGGCAATATTATTTCATTCTTATTAGATAAAGATAAATCATATAAAGTCGTAGTAAGCAAAGCAAACTATTTTCCTGAAGAAATCCAGTTAAACACTGTTGGCGTGACGGAAGATCAAGAATATAAGAGAGAGTTTATATTAAAGAACCTTCCACCGGAATCAGATGTAGAGATCCTCACGATCAATGAAGCAATAAGATTAAACAATATCTATTATAACTATGATGATGATAAGATATTAAAAGATGCTGAAGGTGATTTGTATGCTATCATGGATCTTATGACAAAATATCCAGATATGACTATCGAACTTGGCTCTCACACTGACTCAAGAGGGGATGATAATTATAATCAGAAATTATCTTTGCGCAGGGCTAACTCAGCCAGAAGATGGTTGATGAATAAAGGTGTAGCAGGTGATCGCATCACAGCAAAAGGTTATGGTGAAACTGTTATTTTGAATAATTGCACCAATGGTGAGGATTGTACAGATGAAGAACATCGCTATAATAGAAGAACAGAATTTAAAATTCTATCTGGTCCCACGACCATCGAAGTAAAGAAAGAGGTTTTAAAGAAAAAAGGAAATATCAATAAAGGTTAATCGAACCTTTGTCGAAAATAAAAATGGATTAAACAATATTTGTTTAATCCATTTTTATTTGTATCTCATTGTAGCTCTAAATTGAATTAAATTAACTTACAATTTTTTTAGTCTTGCAAGAATTTCCATTAGCTTAATTTAATATTAGCTTTTTTGTATATTGCCAATCAGTGGACTGTAATCTAACAAAATAGTTTCCAGCAGTTAAATTGGATTTCTGTAGCATTATTTTTTTGCGATCTGAATTAAATTCAAGTTGTTGTTGTGTCACAATATTACCAGTAGCATTTATAAGCGATAGTATGACTTTCTCTGGTTTTTTCAATTCAAGTGTCACGACAAAGTTTTCATTTGACGGATTTGGGCTGACTTGAAAATGAATGAGCTCTTCAGGTAATTGTTCATGAACCGAAGTCACTTGATTTACTGTATTGTTCGCTGAAAGAAGCCATAAGTCAGGATCAAATTTTACAGATGTAATTTTGAAATCCAAAGGCACAGTAAAGGATTCCCCAGAAAAATGGTGATCAAATCGAACTAAAGTATCGCGAACTTCGCCAGAAAAAAGTACAGGTACAGGCATTTCAAAAAATGATACAGAAGCATCAGAGGTAGTTTGATTTAGCTGTACAAACAATTGATTGGAATTATTCTGATTCCAATTTACTTGATACGATGGATATCCATGACCAGTAAACCAATCTTTAAAATATTCATCAAGATTTTGACCACTTGCTTGTTCTAAGTTAGCCTGAAGTTGATGTGTGTGTGCGAAATTGAATTGTGTCTCGTGTAAATAACTTCTTACACCTCTAAAAAAAGGCATCATCACCCAACTTCCATCTTAGCATATGCAATAGATATGATCCTTTATCATAGCTCAATCTTCCATTAAAAATCCGACCAACACTGGTCGTATCATCTACTTTTACTGAGCCATTTGGAACAGATGTGATATAATTTATTTTATTGATACGCCAATCCCACCAAGTCGATTCTTGTAGAAATCGTTGTCTTGTCAAGCCTTCAAGAAAAGTGGCGAATCCTTCATTCAACCAAATATCTTCCCAACTTCCACAGGTGACCATGTCTCCAAACCATTGATGAGCTAACTCATGGGCCAATAATCCCCAATTATAATTAATAACGAAACTCATCGTTTGATGCTCCATTCCTCCACCCCAGCCGAACTGAGCATGACCATATTTTTCTTTATAAAATGGATAAGTGACAAAAAGAGAGTCATAGAACTGAAGCACTTTTATTAGATTCTGAGTTCCCTGTTTTGCAGCTTGTAAATCTTCAGGATAAACATAATTCAACATTGGCAATTGAGTACCATTGCTTAAGGGAACAATGTCAACATATTGTTCATAGTTGGTCACAGCAATAGCAATAAGATAAGGGGCAATAGCATATTGATGTTTCCAATGAAATATTTTAAAACTATCAATTTGTGTTTCTGAAACCAATAGTCCATTACTTGCTACACGATATTTATCTGGAGTGGTGACAATAACATCGAGAGAATCCACTTTATCTGTCAATCCATTTTTGCACGGCCACCAATCCTGGGCTCCAAATGGCTCTGACAGTGTCCAAATTATTGGCATATTATTATGCGTACTTTGAATGAATGAACCAAATCCACCTGAAGGCGGCACTCCTGCATAGATTATCGTCAAAGAATCCAAAGTCTCTATTGGTAGGGCGGATGGAAGCTGAACCGTTAGATCATAAGTTCCTGTTTGAGTAAAGCTAATAGTAGAACCATGATATACTATTTCAGAAACTTTTAATTGTGTGGAAAGATTAAAATTCAAAATATCTAAACCATTTTTTTTAGCCTGAAAATAGCAACATGCCTTTCCATCAATTGCATAAACTGCAGGATTGATTTTCCATTCTAAACGATAATATTTTAAATCAAAACTAAGGTCTTCAATGGTTAGCGCATTCAACATCGCATCGTGATATTTTTGTTCATTTCTTGCTTTGTTGCAATAATGGTCCTGAATAGACTCACCATTTGATTGGGCTGAGAGATTACAAGCTAAAATAATAAAAATGACGAAACCTAAAAGATTTTTCACAATTTGATTTTAAATATAAAACAATAGAATTCCACTAAACAAACAACATTCAAGAGGTCAAATAGATGAACAAATTCATCTATTTTTAAGCTTGAGAACTAATAATTATATTCTTTCAAATCGATATCCTAAATTGCTGTAATATTCAAGCACTTTAGGAAGGGCATAATTTAATTTTTCCTTAGATTTTAAACTGTCGTGAAATACGATGATGGATCCTTCACTTGCATTTTTGATCACATTCTGAAAGCAGGTTTCTTTATCAATATTGAGATCAAAGTCACCACTTAACACATCCCACATCACGATTTGAAAATGGTTCTGCAGAATTCTAGCTTGATGTGGACTGATGCGACCATAAGGGGGTCGAAACAATTTGCTTTGAGTGATCTGAGAGGCTTTACGTATATTTTTTAAGAATGCAGCACTAGGAGTGGTCCAGCCAGAAAGATGATTGTAAGTATGGCTTCCTATAGAGTGTCCACGAGCTTTAATATCATTAAAAATATCTGGATTGCGCATGACATTTTCGCCCACACAAAAGAAAGTCGCTTTAGCGTGAAATTCATCCAAGACATCTAAAACCCAAGGGGTCACTTCAGGGATAGGGCCATCATCAAAAGTAAGATATAATACTTTTTCTGTGGTTTCCACTTTCCAAGTGAATCCATTAAAAAATCTCTGCACTAAGCTTGGCGTATAACTCAGATACATTTGTTCAAATTTCGATAAAATTGATATCTTTGCAAAAGGACTTTGGTTTATTACTACGAAATTAACAAGATTTTCTGATTAATAGTATGTTTTTACATCGATTAATTGGAGAAATATAGATCAAAACCTATTTTTTATCCTATTTTCATCAAATTAAAAAATTAAGTTCTTGAAGCCGATTAGAGTGCGATTTGCCCCTAGCCCTACAGGTGCCTTACATATTGGAGGTATCCGAACAGCCCTATACAATTATTTATTTGCAAAAAAATCTGGAGGAAGCTTCCTTTTAAGGATAGAGGATACAGATCAGACGCGATATGTGCCCGGTGCTGAAGAGTATATTATTGAAGCACTGCATTGGGTTGGTTTGATCCCTGATGAAGGTCCAGGTTTCGGTGGTGAATATGGCCCGTATAGACAATCTGAAAGAAGTGCCATCTATAAGGAGTATGCTGAGAAACTTATCCAAGATGGACATGCATATTATGCTTTTGATACTGCGGAAGAAATTGAAGCCATGAAAGCAAGACTCCAACAAGATCCATCAGACTCGATCAAATACGATTACAATACTAGAATGTCTATGAAGAATAGTTTAACGCTTTCTTCGGACGAGGTAGAATCAATGATCTCTTCAGGTCAACCATACACCATTCGTATGAAAATACCAGCTGATGAAGTTGTTCATTTTTACGACACAATTAGAGAAGAAGTATCTCTTCACACAGCGGAACTTGATGACAAAGTGTTGATCAAATCAGATGGTTTGCCCACTTACCATATGGCGAATGTGATAGACGATCGATTGATGAAGATCACTCACGTCATACGAGGTGAAGAATGGCTTTCAAGTACAGCACATCATGTTTTATTATATCGATTCTTTGGATGGGAATCAGAGATGCCAGAATTTTCTCATCTGCCATTAATCTTGAAGCCAAGTGGCAATGGCAAATTATCAAAAAGAGATGGCGCACAGTTTGGATTTCCAGTCTTTCCATTGGATTGGAAGGATGAAAAAACAGGAGATTTATTTTTAGGTTTTCGTGAGCAGGGTTTCTTGCCAGAAGCATTGTTGAATTTTATGGCATTGCTGGGTTGGAATAGTGGAACAGAAAAAGAAATATTTTCACTTGATGAATTAATCCAATATTTTTCTAAAGATAAAATAGGAAAATCAAGTTCAAGATTTGATTACGATAAAGCAAAGTGGTTCAATCAACAATATATACAGAATACCGAAGATACAACTTTAGCAAAATATGTTATCCAAGATGCTGCAAAGCAAGATCAAAAACTTACAGATGAACAAGCGATATCAATAATCAAATTGTACAAAGATAGATCGATATTTTTGACTGATTTCTTTAAGCAAGGGAAATATTTGATTTCAGATATTGCAGAAGTGGATCAAGATTTTAAATCTAAGAAGTGGAAGCAAGAATGGACTGATTCCTATTTAGAACTAGCAAACACTATTGAGCAAAGCGAAGAATTTACCAAAGAAAAACTAGAAGAAATACTCAAAGCATTTATGGCTAAATATACTTACAAGATGGGAGAAGTGTTGCCTTCGCTTAGAGTGATGATGTCTGGAATCCCAATGGGGCCAGATATTTATGCAATGATATTGACATTATCTAAAGCAGTATTTGTAAAAAGAATTAGAGAAAATATAATTAAGTTAAATAAATAATCTATGAATCAAAATTCAAATCCATTTAACCATCGTTTAAGTCCAATCGATATACGCATTGATCAGTTTGGTGGAATATCCAGCTCAATGCCTTTGGACAAATTGAATAAATTATTGGCCGAGAAAATGGAAATAAATGCACAAGATCAAATTAGAACTGAAAAAGGATACTATCCTAGCTAACAATACAGTTATTAATTGTTATAATTGTATTTAAAATTCTAAAAGCAAACTGATGAAAATTAAATTTTGTGGAGCAGCACAAACAGTTACTGGAAGTTGTCACTTGATTACCTTGGACAATGATTATAAAATTTTACTCGATTGTGGTTTATTTCAAGGACATGCAGGGGATTTGGAAGAATTGAATTCATCTTGGCATTTTGATCCAAAAGAAATTGACGTCATGATATTATCTCATGCACATATTGATCATTGTGGAAGAATTCCAAAATTGGTAAAAGATGGATTTAAGGGATTGATATATTGTACACACGGGACACGTGATCTTGCCAATATCATGTTGATGGATACTGCACACATTCAACAGAAAGACGCTGAATACTACAATGAAAAGATTTATAAAAAAATAAAAAATAAACACACTGATGAGAAAGCAAAATTGCGTGAACCACTTTACGGTGCAAAAGATGTGGTTGCTGCTTTGAAACAATTTGTTTCAATTTCATATGATCAATGGATAAGGATATCGAAATATATAGAAGTTAATTTTACCGATGCAGGTCATATCTTGGGTTCTGCAAGTGTGAATCTTGTAATCAAAGAAGGAAGTGACGAGATCAGAATTGGTTTTACAGGAGACATAGGAAGACCTGCCAGACCGATATTGAGAGATCCTCAACCCATGTTTCCTTCAGATTTTGTCATCAGTGAATCAACTTATGGCGATCGATTACACATGGAAAAGCCAGCTGAGAAATCAAAATTTCTAGAAGTAATCAACGATACTTGTATTAGAAAAAATGGGAAGCTTATTATTCCCGCTTTTAGCATGGGAAGGACACAAGAAATAGTATTCATGCTTGACCAACTGGTGAACGAAAAGAAAATTCACAATATTCCGGTTTATGTAGATAGTCCTTTGGCGGTCAATGCTACTGAAGTTTTCAAGATACATCCAGAATGTTTTGATTTTGATCTACATCAATATATTTTGAAAGATCCAGATCCATTTGGTTTTAAGCGATTGACTTATATTACAGATGTAAATGAATCCAAGCGATTGAATGGCATGAAAGAGCCTTGTATCATCATCTCTGCAGCTGGAATGGTGAATGCAGGTAGAATAAAACATCATGTCTATAATAATATTGAAAATCCTCATAATACGATATTGATGGTAGGATATTGTTCGCCTGAAACACCAGGAGGTGTGCTGAGGAGTGGTGCATCAGAAATCCATTTATTTGGTGACACGCTACAAGTAAATGCTGATGTGGTGCTGATGGATTCATTTTCTGCCCATGGAGATCAAAGGGAAATGACAGAATTCTTAGGAAATCAAACCAAGTCAATAAAAAAATTATTTTTAGTCCATGGCGATATTGATGTGCAAGAGAATTTTTCAAAGCATCTCAGATCTAATGGCTTTACGGATATTGCAATTCCTGCGTTAAAAGAAGAAATACAAGTCAACTAAAAATTATTTTTAATTTCATTAAAAATTATGGAAGCTGAAAAGTGGGAATTGGATTTTGAATGGCTTAGAGTCAGACATTTTATAAAAGAAAAATTTAAAAAGTCAGAGCTCCCTGACTTAAATACGACCTTGATGCTAATCGGGATTCAAGAATTAGGAATGTTAAAACCTAATGGATTCACTAAAGAAGAGAAGCAGGATCTCATGCACATTGCTACCTGCGAGTTGCTTTCCATACGTGGATATTATAGTTTTATTGGTAAAGATCAAGATGGATGGCCTCATTATGAAATGATCAAACCTTTTACTACAAAAGGTGTTAAAGATCAGGAAATTTTATTAAAAGAACTTATTACGACATATTTTAAAAATAATTTTCCAAGTGAATTTAAATAATTTAGAAATGAAGAAATTATTATTTATTAGTTTGATTGCTTTGATATTCAATGCTTGTACAAATAGCCCAAAGGATAAAGGGGCTGATGCTATAATAGAAACCTCTTATGGCGTCATCAAAGTAAAATTATATGATTCTACACCTAAACACAAAGCTAATTTTTTGAAATTGGCAAAAGAAGGATATTATAACGATCTATTATTCCATCGCGTGATCAGCAAGTTTATGATACAAGGAGGTGATCCAAATTCAAGAAATGCTCCTGCTGGTGCAATGCTTGGTGCAGGTGGACCTAGTGAACTCATTCCAGCTGAAATAGGCGCAAAACACTTTAAAGGAGCCCTTGCAGCTGCAAGAACAGGAGGACCTGGTAATCCAGAAAAAAAATCATCAGGATCCCAATTTTATATAGTACAAGGAGACATCATTAATCCGGCACAGTTACAGATGTTGGCCAGCCAAAAAGGCATCACATATACTGAGGAAGAACAAAAGAAATATAGCACCTTGGGAGGGGCTCCATTTTTAGATGGCGACTACACAGTATTTGGTGAAGTTATCGAAGGCTTGGATATCATCGACAAGATCGCTGCAGTGCAAACTGATGCTAATAATAGACCATTCACTGATGTAAAAATGAAAGTGAAGTAAAAGTTGAATTTGATTTAAAAAAGAGAATGATGCATAAATTTTTTTTCGCGCATATTGTATTATTAATAACGATTATTGGATGTTCGCCAAAACTTAATGTCTCAGCTAAAGCTGATGTTAGCGCGGTCAAGCTTCCAGAAAAAATAAAATTTAGTTCAGACCACATCGATGCAGAATCAGTGGAATGGAATTTTGGTGACGGCAATATTTCTACAGAAAGAAATCCAAGCCATCGATTTATAAAATCAGGTGATCACGTCGTTCACCTTAAAGTTAAAAAAAATAATAAAATAAAAGAAAGTAAAATGACAGTACATATCAATCCAACAGAAGAATGCCTTATACAGATAGAAACAAGTATGGGCAATTTGCTTGTAAAACTGTATCATGAGACGCCATTGCATCGCGATAATATTTTAAAACTTGCAGAGCAGGGATTTTATGATGATTTGATATTTCATCGGGTTATTAATAATTTCATGATACAAGGTGGCGATCCAAATTCTAAGAATGCTGCCAGTGGCGCTCCTCTAGGTTCAGGAGGTCCAAGTTATACCATACCAGCAGAGTTCAATAAGAATCTAATCCATAAGAAGGGCGCATTGGCAGCAGCAAGAACAGGTGACCAAGTGAATCCAGAAAAAAAATCATCTGGGTCACAATTCTATATCGTGCATGGCAACAAACAAAATGAAAATGCGATAACTCGTATTGAAGATCAGAAGGGATTTAAATATACTGATGAGCAAAAGAAAATCTATGCTGAGCAAGGCGGAACACCATTCCTTGATATGGAATATACAGTCTTTGGTGAAGTAATAGATGGATTGGATGTCATAGATAAAATAGCCAATACACCAACATCTCGCGGAGATAGACCAGAGAAGGATGTAAAGATGAAGATTAGAGTGTTGAAGTAGTTGAATTAATTTATTTGAAATAAAAAAACCAAAGCCGAATATTGCATTCCGACTTTGGTTTACTATTTTACCAAAAATGATTTTATTCCTTATTCAAATTTTTTTGACCCATTGCTTTGATAAACGTATCTGAAAGTATAATATCTCGCTTGGTCTTTGAATGCATCTGGAGCTACTGGGGAGCCTTTGTAGTATGAGAGTAATTCGATTTTTGCATATTTTCCATCACTACATTTCACTACCAATGTCTTTCCAGGAGTTGGGCTAAATATCATCGTCTGTCCATTATAAGTATACCATGATTTTCCCACCGCAAGATTTGAAGCTGAAACATCAGTTTTGAAAATGCTGTCAGTTGGTATTTCCTTTAATTCTGAGAAAAGTCCAGTCTGCACATAAGCTGCTGCGGATCCAGGTCCAGAGATTCCAGAATTTACAATTATTGTACTTGCTCTAAAGCCTATATCCCATTTTGTAGTGGCACTGTCTGTATTTGCTACGATGGAGCTATCGCTAAATCTAAAGAATGTAAATCGCTTTGTGTCACCAATGGGCATTCCATTGTTAGGATCAAATCCTGTTGTAGGATCTGCTGCAAGATCTTTAATCGTAACAGTGCGGAGTGTGGAAGTATCAACATTATTTTCTGTTTTATCACATGAGATTAAAAACAAGAAACTTAAAAATAAGAAAACATTAAAAATTTTCATGATCATTTATTTTGTATAAATTTAAAATTCATTTTTATATAAGCAGTTCTACCAATTAATGTGGGTTGATTTATTGGATCTGTATAATTTAATAAATTGTCTGCTCCTAATTGAATATCCCACCAATGACTACAATCTCTTTGTATGCCAATATTTAACAATCCATATCCTTTTACCAACCTGTCGTATTTATCGATGATGGAATTGGAATTGGAATCAGATGAATTAATAGATGTGCCATTGACAGAACCGTTTGTTCCAGCAAGTCCAAAAGGACCTTTAAGTATTAGTCGCGCATTAATTTTACAATCTAAATATGGGATTCTATAGTTTAATTTAATATTTCCTGAATGTGTAGATCGATGTGGCAATCCTATGTAGTCGCTTTTCTTAATTCGGTATGTCTGCAATGTAACTGGATCTCTTCCAAACACAAGTCCTTTATCAATATTTTCTAATACGTCCTTGTCCTTTGCTTGCAAGAATTGATAACTGGATTGGATATCTAAATCTTTAGTGATTTGATATTTATAATTCAGTTCAAAACCTTGTGTAAAGGCTCTTTTAATATTTGAATAACTGTAGATGAAATTCTGTTGATTGGTCAATGCGACAGTCTGTGTTTCAATGAGGTCTGATATGTCATTTCTAAATATATTCAGATGAATTGCATGTTTTGATTTGATTAGACTTGCTCCAATATTCCAAGCATTGGATCTTTCAGCGCGAAGCGAAGTCATGGCATCAAAAGGAATGAATAATTCTCTGATTTGATTTTTATTCAGCAAGTCTTCTATGGCAGGTTTCAATGCTTCTGTGCCAAAGACGCTATATCCAGCAGCAGCATTGTTGAAGTTTAAATAAAGTTGCCTAAAATCAGGCGCTTTGAATCCTGTACCAAAAGAGGCTCTCAGGCTTAGTAAAGAATTGACTGTGTATTGAGCAGCGATTTTTGGAGACCATTGTTTATGGTATATCGAATTGTAATCAAATCGCATTCCACTTAGTACGTTCCATTTACTTGATGGAATCCATTCGTGTTGGATGAATCCATAATATGTTTCTTGTTGTTTGTCTTCTCCGCTACCATAGCGATTGGTATTGATCGTTTCACGAATCCAACCTGAACCCAATGTCCAATTTTGTTTTTTTGAAAAAGTGCAAGTGCTTTGAATTTCAGGTCTTAGAAAAGTCTGTTTGAAATTATCATTATAATAATCAGATTTATTGTCTAATTCTTTTAAGTTTGTTTTGGTATAATATTCAGTATAATAACTTCTCAAAATGATGTTTGTCTTATTGGTCAATTTGTATTGATAGCTAGGAAAGACACTCCAATCGCGAATGACTCCATCTCCAAATACTTTAATAGAATCCAATCCATTAATGACATGATATGCGTTATTTTGATTTTCTAAAAAATATTTTGCACTGAGACTGATCTCATGATTTTTTAAAAAAGAATAGGACAATTTATATCTCAAAGTATTATTCTGATAAGGTGAAACAGTTTGGCCATAGATATTTTTTGATAGGTCATAGCCATCTGTACTAAATCGATTGTAGAAAATTTGATTTGAAAAATTGGCCTTATTATAGCTCAAACCAACTGATGCATCTAAGGTGTTTCGTTCTGCATATTTAATTTGTGCGGTCAGTTTATTGGTCAATGATTTATGAGTAATGATATTGACTACACCCGCTAAAGCATCTGAGCCATATAATGAAGAAGATGGGCCTTTAACGATTTCTATTTTTTTGATTTCTCCCGCGGTAATTCTATTAAGTTCTAATGAACCAGTATATCTTCCTACTACGGGTTCGCCATCTATTAAGATGAGTGTATAATCAGGGTTCAGCCCTTGAAGTTGCAATCCATTTCCCAATCCATTAATTTGCGGTACGATATTAATTCCTACTTGTTCCAACAATACATCTTGTAGTCTACTGGAACCAAGCGCATGAATTTCTTTAGCAGAAATGCTAGTAACAGGAAGAGGAATTTTTGAAAGGCTGCGTTCAGTTTTTGTTGCGGTAATCACGATTTCATCCAGTCGTAAACTATCTTGTCCAAACAAATTGTTGAATAAGCAAAATAGAATCAAGGGTAAGAATGAATATGCTATCGTTTTCTTTTTCATTTGCAGCACAAAATTCCGATATGCTTTATAATAAAAATAACGAAATCCGTATTATTAGTATCGCTTAAAGTTTTAAATAAAAAAGCTATATTATTCTTAAAAGATTGATATTCATCATATTATAATTTCATTTAAATATGAGAAATATATAATTAACATTATCTTTGTAAAAAATATCAAATAAGGTATGGAAAATATCGCTTCTGAAATTCATTTGGAATGGCTAGAAATGGAACAGCCTATGCCATTAACTCTTGATAAAGAACAGGTACATCTTTTTTTTAGTTTGAATGAGAGTATCAGTTTTGGATTTGGACCCTATTCTAGGAATTTGAATGCAGAAAAAGCCTTTATGATTTATAATCCTGAGAAATCATTAGAAGCGGAGCTAAAGCCAACTGGTTGTAGTAGATTGGTGTATCTGAAGTTGGCATTGTGTAATTTGCATGAATTATTTGTAGTGGGGTCCCAACAGGCACCCGTATTTAATCCAGAAAATTCCAATCGCAAATTTTATGAAGAAAAAGGAATATCATCTGCATTGCTGATTGTATTGAACCAATTATACTATTCCGCATTAGCCCCCAATACAGAAAGACTATATCGAATAGCAAAGTCATTTGAGATATTGAGTTTGTTTTTCTCAGAAGCTGAACCTAGTAAAACCAACTGCCCATTTCTCAATGATCAAAATATTGTATTAAAGATAAAACAGGCAAAAGAAATCCTTATTGGAAACTATGCAGATCCACCACAGATGCATGATCTGGCATTGAAGTGTGGGTTAAATGAACTTCAATTGAAGACAGCATTCAAAGAAATATATGGCAATACACCTTATCAATATTTACTTGATTACAAGCTTGATATTTCAAAGAATCTTTTGCTTTCAGGAAAATATCAGGTGAATGAAGTAGCCTATAAAGTGGGTTACTCTAATCCAAGTCATTACATCGATGCATTTAAAAAGAAATATGGATTGACACCAAAGAAGGTGATAGGAAGTTAGATAAATTAAATCCAGATTTTTTGATGAATGTTGATAAAAATTTTATACATCAATCATTCTTCGATGATAATTGATTTGACCTAGATGATAGTTTAGATGTGTGGCCAAGTTCAACAATGTGGTATGAATGGAAGCATGGTCTTCCCAGATTTTTATAGGATATTCTTCAGAAAATTTTTCATCAGGAAGATTGCTTAGTCCAGTTTCAACAAGCTGTATCGTTTCATAGATTTTTTTTACTAAGATTTCCCTAGCGATATCTTTTTGAGAAAACTCTAGATTACGTTTTCTTTCATAGGGAATATTACCCAGTGTGAGGCCTATATAAGTATTGAGATTGCCAATGATATGAAGACATAAGTTACCTGCGGAATTTGAAATTTGATGTTGTACTTTCCACAAATTATTTTCATCATTATAAGATTCAATTTCATGGACTAATTTTTTTAAGTCTCTTTTGTAAACTTGTTGAAATATGGAAGCTAACATAATCGAACGTCTATAATTACAATCATTCTTTGGAGAAATTGTTTAAATCTGAGTGGTAGAGAATAGAATGAGTCTGCAAACAATTTTTATTGTGGTGAATTAGGTCTTGATAAATAATTTTTTAAACCTATCAATGCAATGATACAAACTGTAATCATCGCTATGGCCAATGAAATCAAAAGAAATGAAATCACAACTTCAATGCCTACAGTACCTTCTTTCCCTCCTGCTATAGGCATCATTTTACCTGCTCCTGTAATGGCAGCAAGAACTACTGCAATAAAATTTGCGAAGGCGCCATACAAAACTAAATAGAAAGCAATGTTGAGCCATTTGAAACTAATCCAGATTTTATCCCAAATAAGTCCTAAAATGACGAGAAGAAATCCATTCATGATTCCTTCTAAATGTGCCGATAATCCCATCCTAGGATTACTTAATATAGGGATGAATAATCCAATCAATAAACCCATTAGAATCATAAGGATCCCGAACAATAAAAGCCATTCAGCTTGCTGTTTAAATTTTAAGGACATTTTTAGGAATACTGTTACATGAAGTTAATTTTTCATATATTATTTAGCATAAAAATACTATGCAAAAATCGAATTTGATATTTGACTTTGTTAATCTCGGTTTTTGTAGAATTGATGGATTAGCTTTTCTTAATGATCAAATTAAGAATAAAAAGCAAAGCAAATGCGCCAATAGCAGCTGTAAGGATATAGCCTATCCAACCCTGAACCAAGGCTTACTCCCAACTTGCCTAATCCCCAGTAACCAATGTAGCCACCAAGAATTCCGACCACGATATTACCAATAATACCAAGTCCGCTCCCTTTGTAGAATTGACCACCAAGCCATCCAGCAACAGCTCCTAAAATTAATGAGATAATTGTTCCTTCCATAATTTTTTGTTTTTTTTAATGAATGAAAAGTAATACGTTTAATCTGTTTTATATGCTAAGATAATAAGTTTTAGTGAAATTGCTGAATATTTTTAATTTTTCGTTGATTAATATCTTATGTCGTTAAAAAGAAATAGCAGCTGATAGACCTAGAAAGAATTTTTTTCTGTGATAGGGTACCTTTTTAGTGGATTTTACTCTCTTATTGAAAAGGTAAAAAGTGCAAACATTCTTTTTTAGACTTGAAGAAAACAGTTTTTATTATTATAAAGATAAGAATAGTGGCGATTCAAATTTGACTTGGACGCCATGGTTTAAGAAAATTCATTTCAATAAGTATGGTATAATGCTGAGTAATGAAGATTTATTGACATTTGATTCAGTAATGAGTTTCCATTGTATCAATTCATTATTGAGTGATTTTTCTAACCGAGTTATAGACTCAATTCAAATAAATCAATTAAATATTTATTTTAACATATTTAGAGCTTTTATAGAAGAAAATGCAGCCCAATTAAAAAAAGAGGAAATAAGATTTATTTTCTGTTTTGAGAGATTAACCGATCTCCATTGTATCGATTCCATAGAGAATATCATGGTAGAACTTGGAATAAGTAATTATGAAATTGTTTTTCCTGAATTATTAAAATTGATTGAAGACAATCAAGAGTTAAATCAGAAATTGGTATATAATGTAGAATGTGAAAAATTAGATAAAGTAATGATAGAGAAATCTGAGAATGAGTTTCTTGATTTTCAGATTTCAATTCATGCAATGTCGAAAAATAGCTCAAATGACATACAACATGGTGAACTTACTGATGAAAATGAAATTCAAAGATATGAAATCAAGAAAAATTTCGAATATAATTTCGATTTAGAAAAATATCTCAGTATCGAATATCTATCATGTTTAAATTGGAGCAATTTCAAAGTTAGCTATTTCTGGGATAATATTCCTTTGAAAATAAATTCGAAATTGCATATAGAAAAAGTGAGCTTCAAATATTATAATTTGCGATTAAATGGACCAGACCAAATTGAGCTATATAATGGTAATTATACTAAACCAATAAGCAAGACGATTTCATTATATTATAAATCATCAATTGGGAACTCTTTCTTACAGATATTCACCAAGAAAAGTAATGAAACAGAATACCTTCAATTAATTTGTTCGCTACCATTTAGTATTGATACAAATAATTATGAACTAGAATATAAAATATCTACAGATGGACTTCTTAGTTTAAAACTATTTAATCCAAGTCTTAACTCAGTTGAATCTTTTTCAACAAAATTATGGGATACTGTACCGAATTATACTTTACTTAACGATCAAATTTTCAATGTATTTAATCACAATTAATTAATAAATTTATGGACAACAGCATTAAAGATCAAGCCGAATTGGCATTGCAAGACATTAAAGGATTTCATGATGAAATTACAAGTTTGACACAATTAATAAAAGAGCTTCATGAGCAAGCTGAACTAGCTGTCCAACATGTAAAAGAATTCGAACAATCCGCTCAGGAGTCAGCGGCAAAAACTGACGAGTATGAGAATGATGCTAAATCATCCGCTGAAGATGCCCAACGTTTTGAAGAAGAAGCTAAGTCTTCTGCTGAAGATGCCCAACGTTTTGAAGAAGAAGCTAAGTCTTCCGCTGATGATGCCCAGCGATTTGAAGAAGAGGCAAAATCTTCAGCTGATGATGCTCAGCGATTTGAAGAGGAAGCTAAGTCTTCTGCTGAAGATGCTCAGAATTATGAAAATGAAGCTAAGTCATCGGCTGAAGATGCCCAACGTTTTGAAGAAGAAGCTAAGTCTTCCGCTGATGATGCCCAGCGATTTGAAGAAGAGGCAAAATCTTCTGCTGATGATGCTCAGCGATTTGAAGAGGAAGCTAAGTCTTCTGCTGAAGACGCTCAAAATTATGAAAATGAAGCTAAGTCATCGGCTGAAGATGCCCAACGTTTTGAAGAAGAAGCTAAGTCTTCTGCTGATGATGCCCAGCGATTTGAGGAAGAGGCAAAATCTTCTGCTGATGATGCTCAACGATTTGAAGAGGAGGCTAAGTCTTCTGCTGAAGACGCTCAGAATTATGAAAATGAAGCAAAGTCTTCGGCTGAAGATGCCCAACGTTTTGAAGAAGAAGCTAAGTCTTCTGCTGATGATGCTCAACGTTTTGAAGAAGAGGCAAAGTCATCTGCTGAAGATGCTCAACGATTTGAAGAAGAAGCTAAGTCTTCTGCTGAAGACGCTCAGAATTATGAAAATGAGTGTAAAGAGAGTAATGACCAAATCAATGAAATAAAAACTGATGTAAACGAGGCATTGACAGAAATAAATACTGCCTTGACCGAGTGTCATACTTTTGTGGATGCAAAAACTACAGAATGTGAAACATTAAAAAATGAAGCACAAACTGATCATGATCATATCAAAGAAATGGTACATCCTACCGAAGAAGCTCATCAACATATCATAGACTTGGTTCAGCCTGTAGATGATGCTCACAGGCATATAGCAGACTGTGAAGTTGAATCCAGTCAAGCTAAGGATCATATATTGCAGCATGAAAGTGATGCTAGAATTTCTCGTGACAATGCAAGTAGAATAGAAGGTGAAGTTTCAGATATCAAAGATCGTGCTCAACGCGAACTTGATAATATGGCAGGGTAGTCATACATTAGTATAGAGTGGTTTCCCAATATAATTGAGAAACCACTTTATATCTTTCATAACAAAATTATTATATCATGGCAAACGCAAATTTATTATTAAATATTAATAATGCAAGTACATTGATTACATCTGCAATGTCGAAGTTAATTCAACCTATTAGACAAGAACCAACTTTTTCAGAAAGGATTGTTTTAGAGAAACTTAGTGATCAAAGTATTATAGATCAAATGGACACAGCAGCATATGGTGGAAAAACCGATGGATTAATTGCAGAAATTGATTTGGAAGCTGCTGCAAAAAGTGAAAATAAAGAATTAGCTACACTTGCGATATACTTAAAAGAACATCCCGAGTTTTTAGAAAAATTAGAGAGAATTAAAAATAGAAAAAATGATGATTTATTAAGTATTAAGGATGTACAGATTCTTCTTGCTCTAGATAATGCTAGCATAATGTGTAAGAATAAAATTGAATCCCTAGAAAGATGGAATAAAGAAGACCAAGAAAAATTTGAAGAGTACTTTGGAACCAAAGAAGAAAGTGCTAGACAAAAAATATTGAAGGAGCTTAAAAAGATTGAAAAAGAGGCCCAAAAGTTATATGAAAATCCACGTGAACATTTTGATGGGAGTATTGATGGTCCAGATACATATGCAGAGGTGAAAACTGCTCCTTTGAAGATTTTAAGTTTCCGTGAGGCATTTAATATCAAATTTGGACAAAAATTTTGGGATGCCAAGTCTCAAGGAAAGAATAGTCAAGCAGGCACTATAGTTCATGAATTATCACATTTTAAATCAATTGCAGGAACCAGTGATCATGATGATACTTATGGTGATGCATCTAATAATTTGCCTACTAGTAAAAAGCTATCACATGCAGACAGTCTAGAGTTCTATGTAGAAGATCAACCAAAAATAAGTTAAATTTCATTTAAAAAAATATTAAATTTTATGTCATTAAATAATGCAATAATTATTATTGAGGATGCTCAAAAAAAAATTCAATTTTTTAAAGTCCCAATTGGGAATAATATAAAGAATTTAGATGCCAGAATAAAAAAATTGGAGAATTTAAAAGTTAAGCAATTAATCAAAGATAAAGATAAAACTGCCGCAAAAAAAACACAAAATGAAATTGATAAACTTGAAAAGCTAAGATGTAGAAAACTAAAAGAATATGCAGAAGATAACAAATTGAGAGATGAGAGAATTGATTATATTCGTAATGTACCAATGGAAGATGGTATTGAACGCAACAAGATGATTACTAAAGAATATGCCAACCTAGCATTAGAGCTAAACGAAATATTAGGTCCTGGTGCAGTAGCCAACTGGGCTATGTTTGGTTCAATTGCATCACAAAATGTTGGTGAAATGATAAGAGGAGAATCTGCAAATTTAATTGAAAAAGTTTCTGGCTTCTTCAATCCAGTAAAAGATATGATAATCAGAGGGAATGGACAAATTTTTAATGAAATTGCTCCAGCCTTAAATAATTTCATTCAATTTACAAAAAATGAAGGAAGTATTGGAAGTTTTGAAAACAATGAAGAATTATTTAAAGAGAATATGGAAAGGAAAGGCATTCAATCAGAATTAATTGCACCACTTTTTAACCTTTATAAAGCATCTAAAACAGAAGACTTAGATAAAAAAAATGAATTAATAAAATTGTCAACTATACAGTTTTTAAAGAGAGAACAGACTGTTGCTCAAGAAGAATGGAATACTATTAGCAAAAATGTTCCTTGGGAAGATACATTGCTTACTCCTCATGTAAATTTGAATTGGGATGGCTATCATGCAAATGCAAAGAAAGATGTACCAAATGGCAACACATCATTCAATTTGGCAGAAATTAAAAATGAAGAATTGAAGAAAGAAATCGATTATTTAGATAAAAATAAAGAAGAAGTCAAATACTGGACAAGCTTTGATGATAGAATGCATTGGCTGAAAATGACAGTCATGAAACAAAGTGATCATCATGGATTAATTACTAGTACCCAAAGAATTGCCGATATGTCGCCATGCAAATTAGATTCTGATGTTTATTCTCCTGTTAAACCCTGAGTTAAACTTATTTTTTTATTATTTTAAAAATGATAAATCGAATAAAGAATTACCTATTTGAAGTTTAGTAATATAAAAATTGAATTAATATTATTATTTTAAGAATTAAAATTATCATATCCACATGCTTCAAATCCTTATTAAAGAAAAAAGCCAATTAAGGCAAGAGTTAATAAAATATTCAAAGAATTGCACAGATATTAAGAATGAAGAAATTCAAGAAATTCCTTCAAATGAGGGTCTGATATAAAAGAAAGAGTGTCCAGATTATTAGATGAAAGTCGGAGGGAACTAACTCAATTGCGAAAGACTGAACACCTCATGAAACTCTACAAAAAAATGGTCTATCCAGCAGCCAATCAACTCGCACCTTCAAAACTTCAATTTGGAGATTCTGAGACTGTAGTTGGTATCAAACAATTTTTTAATAATTATTTGCAAGTATTAGAGAAATCTGTTAATGAAGAGTTGGATTATAATTTTAATATACATTCTGGTGAACTGGGAAAGAAGATAGA
>JADJVN010000022.1 GCA_016710585.1 Saprospiraceae bacterium | reverse complement strand
TATCCATCTAAATAGGTCTAGAGTCATCAAACTGAGATCCTAACCTTTGATATGAAAAGTATTGTGCTGGTAATAAAGAAGATAATTCACAATTATCATCAATTCTGATCGTGAATTCTTTGCTTCCATTACTTGCTCTAACGTTAAAACTTGTTCCATTCCCTTTCCATTCACTTGGGTCAATTAATGTCAAGTTTTTAATTTCTACGAGCTCATTTTCAGTAGTCTCATCTAATTCAGTTACTAATTTGGCTGTCACTAAATTATTATTAGAGCTTGATTTAATAACAGTATCAGCGATGATTTGAGTCAATCCTCTAAAATGATCAATTTTTCCCAACACGCTTACTGCGTCGCCTTCTTTCACAGTATATCCAAAGGAATTAATATTATTAAATACAGTGATCCCTCCAGTTGCATCTATTATCGTAAATTGAATTCCTATATTTCCATTGAGGTCAATACCATGGACAATTCCATTTAACTCATATCTTGATCCTAATTTCTCAGGTAATCCTTGGCTATTCGTGAGTGTAACATCGCCTATATTAGCTTTTGTATAATTATTTCCACTAGGATTGTATGGATTGATATCATTCACATATCTTGGCATTAATTGGTAGCCTGAATTATAAGGAACTGTTGCATCAAACTGCGAACCTATTCCAGTGATATTGAAGAAACCGGATGGAGCATCCATGTTTACTAAATTAATATCATTGTCTATTCTTACTTCATATGTAGAATTTCCATCGGTAATAGAAACTGTAAATCCTAGAGGATTTTTAGTCCAAGCTGCAATATCGACAAGTTTAACATTATTGATTTTTACTAATTGTGATTCAGTATTTTCATTTAATGCAGTTATTACTGTAGGATTAACCAGAGTTCCTGTAATACCTAAATTTATTACTGTGTCTACAAGGATTTGAACCAAACCTTGAAATTGACTAATTCTACCTCTAACACTTATTTTATCACCTTCTTTAACTGTGTAGTTATAATTTTTTGAAGCACTGAAGACTGCTATTCCATCATTTGCATCGTCAATCAAGGTAAA
Organism: Saprospiraceae bacterium; assembly: GCA_016710585.1. Lineage (GTDB taxonomy): Bacteria > Bacteroidota > Bacteroidia > Chitinophagales > Saprospiraceae > Vicinibacter. Next base: position 78,393 of record JADJVN010000022.1, on the reverse strand, counting down.
CTGTAATCCAGGATTTCTTAAATTAACACCATATACAGTTCCATCTAATTGGCAATTTACATTGATTGAATCAGCTTCTCCATTAAAATTCGTTGTGCTGATTTTTGCAATGGGGTAATTGGGATAAGCATTATTTCTGTCATTAACTTTGATTGTTCCTTGCATCTGACCAGCATGTGGATCACACTGATACATATATGTTCCGGTTGTATTGAATTGTTTTAGATAAGTCCAATTAGATGAACTTGGAGCGCCATTGCCAAATGATTCTGGGTTGTTTGGGAAAGTGTTTTGGCTACCATTTATATTATGCGTTCCTCCCGCATTTTTCCATTCTACAAATTCCCCTACAAAAATCTCTAAGTTTGGTGTACTGAATTGAAAATTTGAAACGGTTATTGAATGCTCTGCACAAGCCACATTATTAGCCTTTCCTGGACTGCCATAAAGAGGTTTTCCTTCAATTAGAATTCCAGTATTAGAATTTGATATTTTCCAAAAATCACTTAAAGAATTATTCGCATCTGACCTACATAATTCTAATGAATATCCTTCACCATCAGCACGAGGATTCCAGCCATTTGTAGCATCATAATATCGGACTGAATCTAATACAGTGCCATTAGCATCTAATAAGACGATTCTTTCTAACTTGTATTATTTAAATTATTTGTAGTCCATTGAATAGCTTTAATTCCAAATACAGAATCAAATTTTACTGCATTGACACATACCAAGATATACCCATTGGCTGGGATAAATGTATCTGGAAATGTCATGGCAAAGGCTTCTGAAAATTTATAATCTTTAATATTTATTTGTGCGTTGCTTGGATTATATAATTCTACATACTCCAAGTAATCAGTATTAGATTCAGGTGGATTGTACATGATCTCATTGATAACGATCTGTCCATTGAGTTGCAAATAAAGTAGGGCAATTAAGAAAGTAAAAAATTTTTTCATTGTACAGGTTTTACTAGTTATTGAATTTATTGTACTGATTTGTATCGTAATAAGTATAAGCAAAAGTAATACTTTTTGTAGAATTTTTGATTTTATAACAGTCTGACTTTTTGGATTTACCCTGAGCAAATCAAAATTTACTTTTTTTTTTGTAGTTTTGCTTATAATTTAAGACATTTATTTTGAAAAGGATATTAGTTACTGGAGCTTGTGGATACATCGGTAGCCATACTATGGTAGAGTTGTTGGAAAATGGTTATGAGGTCATCAGTGCTGATTCGCACATCAATTCAAATGAAACCCCGCTTCAAAGTATTTATGAAATCACTGGAAAAAAGATTAATAACTGTGTTATTGACCTGTCAAACAAAGAAGAATGCAGTTCTTTTTTTGAACAGATTGGGCATATTGATGGACTTATTCATTTTGCAGCATTGAAGTCAGTAGGAGAGTCTGTTACTAATCCTTTGCTCTATTATGAAAATAATTTGTGCAGCCTAATGAACATTTTGAATGCTGTACAGACGAAATCTATTGAGGCATTTATTTTCTCATCATCTTGCACTGTTTATGGAATTACAGAGAAGCAACCTGTTGATGAAACAAGTCCATTTCTTCCCACTGGCTCACCTTATGGGCGAACTAAGCAAATGGGTGAACAAATCATTCAAGACGTTTATTTAAATTCAAAATTAAAAGCCATTTCCCTAAGATATTTTAATCCGGCAGGGGCACATCATTCAGGTAAGTTAGGAGAACTGCCGATTAATCCTGCATTAAATTTAGTCCCAAGTATTACAGAAACAGCCATTGGTGTAAGAGAGAGATTGGATATTCATGGGGTAGATTACAATACAAGAGATGGGTCATGCATTCGAGATTTTATTCATATCGAAGATTTGGCATCAGCACATCGTTTAGCTTTGGAATATATATTTTTAGGTAAACAAAATAAATCCTATGAAGTATTCAATCTGGGAACTGGACAAGGGGTTAGTGTCCTAGAGGCAGTCCAATCATTTGAATCTATTGCAGGAATTGAACTAAATAAAAGAATAGGGTTAAAAAGAGAAGGAGATATACCATTTATCTATTCAACGATTGAAAAAGCACAAAATGAGTTGGGCTGGACACCAAAATATGGCATCGATGATATTATGTCCACAGCTTGGGCATGGGAAAAAAGCCGTCGAAAATAAATATTGGTTTTTGCATAATAAATCTTAATGTTTTGATATTCAATAGTTTTTAATCCTATTTGACAAAATGATAAGCCTTTGTCTAAATTCGATTTATTAAATCATAATTTTTTATATATCTTAGCACCTGTATGACAGTTCGGAATAAAATTAGATTAATCGTTTATAGAATGCATGAAAAGGGCATGGAAATTCTGCTTTACAAGCAGGAAGATCTAGATCAGTATTGGTCATTGCTTCATGGAAACGAATATATAGAAACAACAGATCAATCTTCTGCTCAAAATTTTATTGAGTTTGAGTCTGAAGGTCCAGATGGTCAAAGTATGAAGACCATTGCAATTGAAGGAGACTGGCATGATATACCGCGTATCAGATCTATGATTAAATTAGATGTCAATTTAGTCAAGAATAAGATCAACACCATGGTGCCAGAATTAGAGCGAGGCACATATGTCATGATTAGAGATGCTTTTAAAAAAGTTTTACCCAATGAATATGCTGCGATCAAACAATTGAAAGATATAATTCTCGATAGGAATACGGTGCGAAATATATAGTAGAATTTTATGATTCAAACAACTCCTGAAAAACTTTGCATCCAACGATCAGATTTACATTTTAAGAATCAAATTGAAGTTTATCGAGGGAAGGTAAGAGATGTTTATTTTTTATCCGACAAGATAGTGCTCGTAGCTACAGATCGCATTTCAGCTTTCGACCATATATTACCTAGACCCATTCCTTTTAAAGGTCAAGTTCTTAACCAAATCGCTGCTCATTTTTTGGATTCTGTTCGAGATATTTGTCCTATATGGATTGAATCTTCACCAGATCCCAATGTTTCAATCGGGAAGAAATGTGATGCTATTCCTCTTGAAATGGTTGTGAGAGGATATATGGCGGGTCATTTATGGAGAACCTATCAAAAAAGGCGCTCGAATGCTCTGTGGTGTAAGCTTGAGAGAAGGTTATGTCGAAGGGGAGAAATTGGATACCCCAATCATCACACCAACAACAAAGGCAAGTGAAGGTCATGATGAAGATATTTCAATAGATGAAGTTATCAAGCGCGATATAGTATCAAGCGCCATATGGGATCAACTCAAGATCTATTCACTTGAGTCATTTGCAAGAGGCAGTGCTATGGCAGATGCTCAAGGTTTAATTTTAGTGGATACTAAATATGAATTTGGGTTATATGATGGTCAACTCACATTGATGGATGAAATCCATACTCCTGATAGTTCTAGGTATTATATCAAGGAAGGATATACTGATCGTCAATCAAGGCAAGAGAAACAAATACAACTTTCAAAAGAATTCGTTAGAGAATGGTTGATATCTAAAGGATTTCAAGGACATGAAGATCAATTGATGCCTGAGATGCCAGATGCATTAGTATGGCAAATCAGTGAAAGATATATTGATCTGTATGAGAGAATTATTGGAAGAGCATTCAATAGGGAAGTTCACTTGAATATCAATGAACGTATCCAAACAAATCTGCAAGAATATTTGAGTTAGAACTAATTTAATTTGAGAAAGCCAATGCTTATTAAGAAGTTTAATTAATTAAAATATTAGAATTAATCTCATTAAGTGTTATTGTATGGAATATTTTTTTGTGGAACTTATTTTTTTAATTTTACGTTTCACCTGTTAAATGTTCATTGTATTATTGGGGTTGAATGGAATCGACAGGAAATGCGGTCGATTAATAAGCATGCCGTAGGATGATAGCCTGCTACGTAAAAAACAGTTATCAAATCACAAATGGCAATACAACTTTTGCTGTTGCAGCTTAATTCTAGGAATTAATTTGCTTCTATGCTATAGAGCCTTAGCCTAATAAGCTCTTGTCGCGTATCAAACCCATTAGGCTGGTTCTTGAGATGTCTCGGTAAAAGAATGAGAAAATAGAGAATAAGTGGAAGAAAGCTCGTTTCTTAAGCTCCTCTTCTGCTGACAACTAAATGAGAAACTAAGCATGTAGAAAGTTATTTGGTTCTTTCTCTGGACCCGGGTTCGAATCCCGGCAGCTCCACTATTTTTTATATCATTTTTGTTTCTATGTTTTAATAGAGTATAGGTAGCAAAAGTAGCCAACCAATGTTCCCCTGCATAATCTCCACTTTTTAATGATTGAAATCCTGCTTTTAAATGCGCATCTATGCATTCTTGAAGTTGATTCTTGGATTGCAATGGAATGCTTTTACTTAGCGCATTTTTAATCTCAATGAGACACCACGCTCGACTGAGATTAAGTCCATCTAGATGAACTAATTTACCGTCTGTTCTATCTTTTACTTGGGCTACTGGAAGATTAAAATCCTTTTTTAATATATCTGGTAGGAATTGTTTTAGCCATTTTTTATAATCAGATTCAGTCATGATCCTTGACATGAATGCTGCCTCTTCAAGTATAGGAGATAAAAAATCATAACCACTTGGCTCCCACGAAAACGAAGCATTTTTATCCTGCTTATAATACTGCAATCCTGCCTTGATAATTCTTTGTTTGAATGATTCATCTTCAGTCAACACAGCAAAGTCATAAGCCATTCTTAAAGCAAAAGCAAGATTTGTGTGCTCTCCACTGCGGATTGGGTAAATTAATAAATCAAGGAATTTTATGGTGTTCTGCCTAAATGTGGCAATGAGTGGCTCCATCGCTTTGGCCCATTTTTTAGCATCGCTTTGATTCCAAGTGATCAATTCGCTGTAGAGCTGGAAAGCCCATGCCCATCCATACATTCGTTCAAAACTTTTATTGTTGCTATCTTGAAATATTGTCAATTCTTTTTTGAATTTTTCTTCGGTAAAGTTTGTGTTGAAAATTTCTAATATTTTTTCTCGTGAAGAAAGATTTGGATATTTTTTCAACAGACTGATTATCAACCAATGACCGTGCAATGAAGAATGCCAATCAAAACATCCATAGAATATGGGATGATAATTTATTGGTGCAGTGGCTAGACTACTGTCACTGAAAGTAATTCCTGTTTTATATGGGAATTGCCTTTCTAGACAAGCAAGTGGAAGTTGAACCAGCTTTTCAGCAATATCAATATTCAATTTTAATTCCTGTGCTTCCAATGTTAATTTGTTGCTTACCATCAAAATACAGAATGTTCCAAGTAATACTAACTTTTTTTGCATCGCAATTGATTAATCAGCCCATTCAGCAAGGAATAAATTGGTGTCTCTTGTCCCACCATTATTTCGGTTTGAAGAAAATACTAAATATTTGCCATCTGGTGAGAACATTGGAAATGAATCGAAGGTAACATCATGGCTTATTTTTTCCAATCCTGTTCCATCCGTATTGATCATGTATAGATTGAATTGAAATCCTCTATTGGCAGCATGATTTGAAGAAAATATTATTTTCTTGCCATCTGGTGTAAAAAAAGGAGCCCAATTGGCTTTGCCTAATTTTGTGATCTGCTGAAGATTAGTGCCATCTATATTGCAAGTATAGATTTCCATATTGGTAGGTTGAACTTGTTCATTTTTCAACAATTCAAAATATTCCATTTTTTCCTGATCTGTTTGGGGTCTTGATGCTCGAAAACGATTTTTTTGCCATCAGGTGAAAAGAATGCACCACCATCATATCCTATGCCTGTAGTAATTTGTTTAATTTCTTTTGTTTTGAGATTCATCGTATGAAGTTCTAAATCTCCTGATCTATTTGACGTAAAGACCATCATATCGCCTAAAGGTGAAATAGTCCCTTCAGCATCATAAAACTCATTATTAGTTAGTTGTTCGACCACCTTGCCACTCAAATCTGAAATATAAATTTCATAAGAATTATAGATAGGCCAGACATATTTTCCTCCAGGTTTTCTCTCAGGAACAATAGGGCAATTTTCGCCATTTCCACATGTCGATGCAAATAAGATAGTGCTGTCACCAGGCATAAAATAGGAGCACGTAGTTCTACCTTTCTTCTTTGAAATATAGTTTGGAACAACTGACTTTAAATCATCCTGAAAGGGTCTAAACCAAAAAATTTGATCGCAATCTGCTCCCCAGTTTTTAAAATCTGACTGAAATGTAAGCTTTTGGCCATCAAAACTCCAATAGGCTTCAGCATTATTCCCTCCAAATGTCAATTGTTTCATATTTTTGAAGTGCTTTTCTTCAGGATAGTGCATTATGCCTCCTGTAGATGGTGAAGGATTATTTTGAGTTTTTTCTTGATTTTTGCAGGATAATAAAGAAACAAGCAGAATTAAGAAACTTGGAGTAATTTTTGCTAAACTATCAAATTGAACAAACATATATAATAAATTAAAAATGAAATCAGATATTGAAATTGCACAGTCTGTCATGCCACTTCCAGTGGTAAAAATAGCACAAAAACTAAATGTTTCTGATGATGATCTTCAACAATATGGGAAATTTAAAGCAAAGCTTCCTTTAAGTCTCATAGATGAAGACAAAGTGAAACGATGTAAACTAATCTTAGTTTCTGCCATTTCACCGACTCCAGCAGGTGAGGGAAAGACCACAACATCGATTGGTCTAGCAGAAGGGATGAATCGGATAGGAAGGAAAACCACCGTGGTTTTAAGGGAACCATCTTTGGGGCCAGTTTTTGGGATGAAAGGGGGCGCAACAGGTGGCGGTTGGTCTCAGGTTATTCCAATGGAAGATATAAACTTACATTTTACAGGAGATTTTTCTGCAATTGAGAAGGCAAATAATTTGTTGGCAGCATTAATAGACAATAATATTCAAAATAAAAAATTCAGTCTTGGTCTAGATCCTCGCACCATTGCATGGAAACGAGTAATGGACATGAATGATAGGTCATTGCGGAAAATAGTCATTGGATTGGGAGGTACAGGGAATGGCGTTCCTAGAGAGACTGGTTTTGATATAACAGCTGCTTCCGAGATTATGGCTATTCTTTGTTTGTCAAAAGACCTAGAAGATCTGAAGCGAAGAATGGGAAATATTTTTGTTGGGTTTACAATGGACAGAAAACCAATTTATGCTAAAGATTTGAAAGCTGAAGGCGCCATGGCCGCATTGTTAAAAGATGCGATCAAGCCCAATTTAGTCCAAACTATTGAAGGTAATCCAGCGATAATTCATGGAGGTCCTTTTGCCAACATTGCTCAAGGGACAAATTCAATTATTGCAACGAAAATGGGGATGAGTCTTTCAGATTATGTGGTTACAGAAGCAGGTTTTGGATTCGATCTGGGAGCTGAAAAATTTCTAAATATAAAATGTCGCACAGCTGGTTTAAGTCCTCATGCTGTCGTTATTGTCGCAACAGTAAGAGCACTGAAATATCATGGCGGAAAGTCATTAAAAAATCTTTCTGAAAATGATCCAAAAGCAGTTGAAAAAGGCTGCGCCAACCTTGAAAAACATTTAGAAAATGCAAAGCAGTTTGGACTCTCTGCTGTCGTGGCTATAAATAAATTTGTGACGGATTCTGACGAAGAGTTAAAAGTGATAAAAGACCGTTGCACGGCATTGGGCGTCGAAGCAGTGTATTCTGAAGTATGGGCAAAAGGCGGAGAAGGGGCAATAGAGTTGGCAGAAAAAGTCGTTGCATTAGCAGATAAGTGTGACAAGAGCTTTAATCCAGTTTATGAATGGAATTGGACAGTCGAAGAAAAAATATTTGCTATTGCATCTAAAATTTATGGTGCAAAACAAGTAGAATATTCTGGAGATGCAAAAGCAGATATAAAGAGAATTCAATCTTTGAATCTCTCTCACCTTCCTATCTGCATGGCTAAAACGCAAAAATCGCTTTCAGATAATCCAGATTTGATCGGAAGACCAAAAGACTTTACATTGACAGTGCGTGAGATAGAAATTGCTGCTGGTGCAGGATTTTTAGTTCCAATTACTGGTGAAATGATGCGTATGCCAGGACTTCCTGATATTCCTTCAGCTGAATTAATTAACATTGATGCAGATGGTATAATATCGGGATTGTTTTAATATAATTTTAAGAATACAATCAATAAAATGTATAAATCTATTTTACTTTTCTGTGGCTTAGTTTTTATCTTTTTTACTTGTAAAACTGAAAAAAAAGATATAAAATTAGTTACTGACAGTAGTTCCAATGAATTAAATTTTGATCACGATCCTCATAGTTTTTCGAAACCTGAAATAAGTTCGATCAAGCATTTGCATCTTATCGCTAATATTGATTTTCCTGCCAGAAAGATTGTGGCTAAGGCCAGATATACTTTGAATCCTGGTTTTGGCAAAGAGCTTATTTTGGACACTAGAGGCTTGGAAATAAAATCAGTTGATTTATTGAATGAGTCTTCTACAATAAATACGAAATTTAAGTTTGGGGAATCAGATTCTATTCTTGGAAAAGCACTTGTGATAGATCTGAATCCTGCATTTCCGACAGTAGAAATTAATTATAATACCACTGATGATGCTGCAGCATTGATGTGGATTGATAAAGAGCAAACCGATTCAAAAAAATTCCCTTATCTGTTTACACAAAGTCAGTCAATTTATGCGCGAACCTGGATACCTGTTCCAGACGGGCCAGGTATGAGATTTACTTATTCAGCAGAAATAAATGTACCTAAAGGCATGATGGCTGCTATGAGTGCCAATAATACACAAAATATGAATCCAACTGGGAATTATAAGTTTGAAATGAACTTTCCAATTCCAGCTTATCTTTTAGCACTAGCAGTTGGTGAATTCTCATTTCTACCAATTGGGGATCATACTGGTGTCTATGCCTCACCATCATTAATTGAAAAGGCAAAAAATGAGTTTGAAGATCTGGAAAAGATGTTGCTCACTGCTGAAAACTTGTACGGTAAATATCCTTGGGGCAGATATGATGTATTAGTTCTGCCACCCAGCTTCCCTTTTGGTGGCATGGAAAATCCAATGCTTACTTTTGTGACACCAAGTGTCATTGCTGGGGATAGAAGTCTGACTTCATTGTTAGCTCATGAGCTGGCTCATTCATGGTCAGGTAATCTCATTACAAATTCAACATGGAATGATTTCTGGATAAATGAAGGTTTCACCACCTATTTTGAAAGCAGAATTATGGAGAGCCTGTATGGAAAAGAATATGCTGACATGTTAAGTATATTGGGCTATCAGGATTTACAAAAAACAGTTCGCAGCAGTGATAGTCTTGATCCACTCACTAAATTACATATGGATTTGGAAGGGCAAGATCCAGAGTTAAGTTTAGGTGATATTGCCTATGAGAAGGGCAAATTATTTTTAAGGATGCTTGAAGAGCATTATGGGAGAGAAAAGTTTGATTCATTTTTGAAAGCCTATTTTGATAAATTTAAATTTCAATCAATGAATGCATCTAAATTTGAAAAATTTTTAACTGAAAATTTGATTCATAATGATACAAAAATGTTAGATGCTATAAAAGTTTGGATACATACACCCGGATTACCAGAATTCAAACCATCTTATACTTATGCTAAGTTCAATAATGTAGAAACTCAAGTGAATCAGTTTTTAAAGTCAAAAAAAACGAGTGAAATTGATGCTAAAAATTATAGTACACATGAATGGCTTCATTTAATCCGAACCTTACCTCAAGACAGTCAAAAATTCATTGTTAAAACGCTGGACAATGCATTTCAATTGTCAAATTCTGGTAATGCAGAAATACAATGTGCTTGGTTGGAATATGTGATTAAAAACGGTGACGCAAAGCAATATTACAAGAATATAGAAGCTTTTCTTTGTGAAAAGGGGAGGAGGAAGTTCTTGATAACCTTATATACAGCGCTGACTGAACAGGGACAAATCAAGATAGCTGAAATTATTTTTCAGAAAGCAAAAAAATCCTACCATCCAATAAGTATTGAATCCATAGAAGAATTATTGGCCAAAAGCTAAATCTGTGTTAAAAAGTAAAAAGCTAATGTTATAAGCTTTATTTGGCCTATATTAGCGCTGTTTTTTAAAAAGCAATCAAAATGATGAAAAAGTGTCTATTCTTATTATTACTTGTAGTTTATAGTATTAGTTCAATACAATCCCAAGATGACTTATCAAAGCCTCAGCGCTTTGATTATGGTAAAATGTGGACGTTTGAAAATCCACCAAAAGCTTGGTTCAAAGAAGCATATAATTTTACACCTGAGGATCAATGGTATGATGATGTGAGAAAATCAGCGTTGAGATTTGCTTCATGGTGTTCAGCTTCTTTTGTTTCACCAAATGGATTAATTATGACGAATCATCACTGCTCTAGAGATGTGGTGACTGCATTACAAAAGGAAGGTGAAAGTTTTGATAAAAATGGATTTTATGCTGCCACTTTAAACGATGAGAGAAAAGCTGAAGGATTGTTTGTAGAGCAATTAATCAAAGTTGAAGATATCTCAAAAAGAGTATTGGATATGATGAGCAAAGGCAAGACAGACCAAGAGAAAAATGTGTGGAGAGATTCGGCTTTAGCGGAGATCAACAGAGAGTTTGCCAGAACAGATGCTTGGAAAGGATTGAGACTTCAAACAGTTACTTATTATAGTGGCGGTAAATTTAGTCTCTATGGTTATAAAAGATTTGGAGATATTAGATTGGTTATGATTCCTGAAAATGAGCTTGGTTATTTTGGAGGTGATCCAGATAATTTTACTTATCCAAGGTATGCATTGGATTGTACATTTTGGAGAGCTTATGATGAAAATGGACAGCCGTTGAATACTTCTGATAATTACTTTAAGTTTAATATTAATGGGGCAACTGAAGGGGAGCCTGTTTTTGTAATAGGTAATCCTGGGACAACAGAGCGCTACCGAACATCAAAGCAATTAGAATATGACAGAGATATAAGATATCCTGCACAGCTGACGATGATGAAAAATAGACATGCTTTAATGGTAAAAGAATATGAAAAATCACCAAACCAAGATTTATTGAATGATATCTTTGGAATTTCTAATGGTATAAAAGCATATACTGGGATTTTAGGAGGCTTGAATACAAGTGCTTTAATGCAAAGGAAAAAGACATTGGAGGATGAAGTTAGGTCTAAGACAAAGATTTCAGGAGAAGATCCATGGAACGAATTGGAAAAAGCTATGGGAGCTTTAAAAAAATATGGTAGTTCAATTACCCTTTTACCTCCAAATGATTCCAAGGGAAAAGCAGTGAGCTTATTGTTTGCATTAGCAAAGTATGAGAAAACATTAAGTATGCCCGATAATGGAGCAGCACTAGACAAAATTAAGACACAAATTAAATCCCTCACCACTGACTTAAATACGCCAAAAGAAAAGGAATTACTGGCATTATATTTTTCTGAAATTAAACAATTTGAGCATCCAGATAATAAATTCATAGATAAAGTTCTAGATGGTAAATCAGCCGAGCAAAGAGCTGATAGAATTCTTTCCAAAACAGACTTAAGTAATCCTAAGGATCTTGAGAAATTGTTTGAAAAAAGTGCAGAGAAATTCAAGAAAGCTGATGATCCACTTTTGGATCTATCTAGAATCATCGTGCCAAAGTATAATGAAGCTGCTAATGCTTTCCAGTCTACTACTCCTAGGAGAAAAGCACTTGAAGCAAAAATTGCAAATAATGTATTTAATGTGAAAGGAACCGATCTTCCGCCAGATGCTACATTTACCTTGAGACTTGCAGATGGTGTGGTGAAGAATTATAATTATAATGGCACTACTGCTCCAGTTAAGACTACTTTCTTTGGATTATACGATAGGCATTATTCTTTTGATGGTAAGTTTCCATTTAATCTTCCTGCGAGATGGGAGAATCCGCCATTGGAATTGTTGAAATCTCCGATGAACTTTATTGCTACCAATGATATCATTGGTGGAAATTCTGGTAGTGCTATTGTAAATAAGAACAAAGAGGCGGTAGGATTGATTTTTGATGGCAATATCGAATCTTTACCAGGTAGCTTCATATATGATGGTGTTTCTAATAGGTCAGTAGCAGTCCATGCAGGTGGAATATATGCAGCTTTAAAGTACATTTACAGAGCTGACAGATTGGTTAATGAATTAATAGGCAAATAATATTATCATGAAAATTAGATTTGTATTGCCATTATTGGCATTAGTATGTATAACTTATTCTTGTTCATTGTCTTCCGGTTCATCTGTTAAAGGCTTGAAAGGATTGTTAGCGAGTTCAAATTGCCATGGTCCTTGCGGCAAAATTATGCCTTGTGAAGGCAAAGATCTCACAGTTGAAGTAGAGTTGCGCAATAATAACGTGATGACTTCTGGTACTGCCATATTCTTGCGAGATCCTGATAATTATGATTATACATTTCGCTTAAACTTTGCTCAATCTATTCCTGCTGAGGTATATTCTGATATTAAGAATCAAAAATATAAGAGGGTAGTATTCACAGGAATCGTTGAAGGATTCGACCAATATGTACATGAGTCATGTACCAGATCTTATTCCTTTAAAATTGCGGATAAAGCAAATTTTAAATTATTAGAAAAATAATTAGATTAAAGTGAATTGACTAGGGTGTATCTCACTTTTGTATAAATCACTATAAAAAACAAAAGCCTACAAGAAATTGTAGGCTTTTTAATTTTAACCAGAATAGCATAAGAAACGACTACGTGAAAATTTGAATGATATTTTCATCATTTTCAATTTTATATCCGCAATATAGCGATAGCCACACCTGTGGTAATAATCTCCTAGTAAATCCAACTTTGCCAAAGGTGATTCGATTAAAGTCTAATGTGGAATTTTGTTTAAAACCTTACTTTTGGATGTTTTCTAAATGACTCAAAGCAAAAAAAAAGAGCCAAACTCATCATTTGACTCTTCTTGGGTGGATGAGCGGGTTCGAACCGCCGACCCTCGGAACCACAATCCGATGCTCTAACCAACTGAGCTACAACCACCATTTTCCAAAACCTTAAATTTTGGAAGCACAAAAGTAATACTTTTTTTATTTTTTCAAAGGATCATCCAATAAAGTAAATTTCCTTTCGACAGGATTCAATGCTGTGTTAACCAAATTACCTGCTGAATCGATCAAACTAAGCTTAATTGAGTTTTCTCCCATTGGTAATCCTTCAAGATAAACAGGCTCCCATTTATCAAATATTTGGCTTGAGCCATTTATTTCAGCTTTTACCTTGTAATTTGTACCAAGGCTACAGTTTACAAGATAAAAATCGAGCATCACTTTTTTGGTTTCGTCCCCAACATATTTTCCTTTTGGTCTGCTGTAAAAAAGCATTGGCTCTGTTACTGGCTTGACATTGGCGATCGTACTATCCTTTATTGCAGCATTCATTATAACAAAAGCAGTTTTGTTTTTAATGCTTTCATGATAAGATCTTGAAAGAAAAGCCAATATATAATGATCCCCATCTGGTATAAAATAGTGAAAAGCACTATCGTATTTTGCTTCATATGGCTTATTATCCACGATGAGATGGATATGTTGACCTTGTGAAGAATTAGCACACATCTTTTGTGGGGCATCAGGAGTCTGAAGCCCAAGGGTATAATTACTAAGTCCAAACACAAAATTTCCGTCTGTATATTGCATAGAACTTATACTTGCATCTGGGAATTGTTGAGATTCAGTAAATGCAGAAATCTTAAGATTCATTACTGAATTATCGGTTTTTTTCTCAGTTTTGCATGAGAAAATGAATAAAATCGAAAAAAATATTAATACTTTATGTAATATCATGGTACTTGAATTAATTTTTTACGTCACATTAGATTAAGAATATTAATTCAAATTTACGAAAAATTCTTTAATTGAGCCTTGTAAAACTAAATATAGACATTTCTGATGAGCAACTTCTTCTCCTAATTCAAGGTAAAGAAGAGCGCGGAATTGATCTATTATTTAAGAAATATTACAAAGTATGTGTAATGAAAGCCTATAATATTCTCGCAGATTCACACATGGCTGAGGACATTGTTCAAGAGTTATTCTCGGATTTTTGGTCAAAATCAGATCATTTTTCTATTAATCAATCTCTTTCATCTTATCTGCAAAGAGCTACCTTTAACAGGGCTTTAAACTATATCAAGTCAAAAAAATTGAATTTTGAAGAATTGGATGACAGACAAAATGATTTTATAGACGGTTCTGTTGAAGATGGAGACTTAAAGGAAGACTTGTTGATTCAGATGGAAGTGCTTATCGAAGAATTGCCTGAAAAATGTAGAATTGTCTTTTCAATGGCAAAATTTGAACAAAAAACCTATGCTCAAATAGCTGAAGAACTTGATATTTCTATTAAAACTGTAGAAAATCAAATCTCTAAAGCTTTGAAGTTTTTAAAAAATAATTTAAAAAAATAAAATTGGAATAGGGGTTTCATAAATTTCATTTGTCTTATATTTGAAAGAAAAAATAGAAATGGATCTTTTAATAAATAAATATCTTACAAATCAAGCTTCTGCATCAGAACGCAGAGACTTGGAGTTGTGGATATCCATTTCCACTAAAAATAAGAACTATTTTGAATTCCAAAAGAGAATGTGGGATTCAGCCAGAATGTCAAGAAATGAGCCTAAGATTAACGTTGAAGATGCTTTGGCTAAGTTTAAACAAAGGCATCAAATTGAAACTAAGGATCTGAAGTTAGCCGGAGAAGTGAAGAGAATGAGAGTGAAACCACTTGTATTTGTCCGGCTAGCTGCAGCTTGCATCGTTCTATTAATCGGAACTTATTTTACCTATAATTTTATTCAAGATAAATCATCAATTGATTCCAATAATACTTTTATCGCATCCCTTGATAATCAAGAAGTAAAATTACAAGACGGTACTTCAGTGTGGCTGAGAAAGAATGCAAAACTCAGTTATCCTCAATCTTTTAGTTCTAAAACAAGAAGTGTTGAAATTCAAGGAGAAGCTTTTTTTGATGTGGCAAAGGATAAGAATAAACCTTTCGTTGTTAAAATGAGCAACAGCCTTATTGAAGTTCTTGGTACTAAATTTAATATCAAGTCTGATAGTAATGGCAAAGATGAAATCATTGTTGAAGAAGGTCATGTGAGATTTTCTGCAAAAGATTCTAAAAAGAGCTTTTGCTTCAGATAAGTTAGTTTATAACATCAAAGAAAGTCTTATTGAGACTTCCCATGTCAAAAATTTTAATGCTTTAGCATGGAGAAACAAATCATTAGTATTTGATGATGTAAAATTAGATGTGGTCATTGAAGATATCGGAAATGCATATAATTCTACAATTACCCTAGAAAATCCTTGCCTTGGAGCTAAATCCTTTAGCTCGACTTTAGACTTACAATCAAAGTCTATAGATGAAGTTTTAATGGTTTTGAGTTCAGCATTGAACTTGAATATCAAGACTTTAACAAAAGATACATACCATATTTTTGGAGAGTGTAAATAATTTCATACCTTTGGTTTGAAATTATTTTTATTGAGAAAGAGAATAAACCATTTCACTATTTTGGCGCTACTATTTTGCGCAAACTTAAGCTATGGTCAAAATAACCTTGGCGCGAATATTAATTTCGCTTTCAATAACACAGAATTTAAAAAAGTACTTCAAGATTTTAGCTCAAAAATAGGTCTCAATATTTCCTATCAAAGCGATATTATTCCCAAAATCAAAATTTCTGGGAGCTACATTGATGTACCAGCTAGAAAAATTTTGCAAGATATTTTAGAAGAAAGAGGCTTAAGTTATAGAGTTTTGCTTTCAGATCAGATTATTGTAGAAAAATCTCTAGTAAAAATTTTTGATCACGTCTTGAGTGGACGAGTCCAAGATACATCAACACTAGAGTATATCGAGGGTGCATTGATTGTAGATTTATTGACTGGTCAGGCCGTCTATAGCAATGAATACGGGTTCTTTTCTATTCGTAGTAAAAATGAGCAATTAAAATTAAAAATTAGTTATTTGGGATACAAAGATCAATATCTTCAAGTGGATCTAAAGGATAATAAATACTTGATTATCAAATTGCGAACTAATAATCAGTTACCCGAAATTACGATACGTTCTAATGTATTGGGGGCGAATGAGAGTGATGGCATTTTCCTAACTAAAGAAGATATTAAAGCAGTGGCAGCCGTTTTGGGCGAGTTCGATGTCGTGAGAGCAGTTCAAACTCAAGCAGGGGTAAGCTCGGGTGCTGATGGCTTTGGAGGAATGCATGTCAGAGGAGGAGCTTATGACCAAAATTTAGTTCTTATGGATGATGTCCCTTTATACTATTCAAGTCATGCTATCGGACTCCTTTCCATGTTCAATTCTGATGCCATAAGAAGCGTTAAATTTTTTAAAGAAAAAATCCCTTCTCATTATCAATCTAAACTATCAAGTGTATTAGATGTGCACCATCAAGACGGCAATCAAAGTGTATGGAATATTGATGGCGGACTAGGAATTTTGAGTTCGAAGCTTATGGTTAATGGTCCTATTATAAAAGATAAAATTACCTTACTTGTTGGTGCTAGAAGGACAAATTTGGATCCATTCTTGAAAGAGGTAACTTCTTATTTTAATCAATTGAATGGGAAGGAAGGTAGTTCAAAATATTATTTTTATGATGTGAATGCAAAGCTTGGCTTTGATATATTCAAGAAGGATAAGTTTTATTTAAGTTATTACCAGGGAAAAGACCTTTTTAATGATAATTATGTTCAATTGATTCCTCAAAATAACACATTAAGCACCATTCGGGAATTTCAAAATTTAACATGGAACAATCAACTCATTTCCTTAAGGCATCAGCGTGATTTTTCAAAAAAGCTGTTTGTAGAAAATGTACTCTATTCAAGTAATTATACGAGTAAGCTATCAGAAATTAATGCAATTAAATTTTTTAATGGACAAGTCGTTTCAGATTCAGGCTTATTAGGAAAAGTGACTAATTCTAAAATAACTGAATTTGGTTTTAATTCCACTTTTGACTATTTAGTCAATAAATACCATACTATGAAATTTGGACTTGGTTACAGTAACTCACAATTTTCACCTTCTATTTTTTCTTATTCCGAATCAGATATTGAGATTCAAGATATTTTAAACTTTCCGAAAGAAGTAAGTGATTCCATTTCCAAGAAGAATGAATCGAATGCAACTGAAACCGCTATATATCTTGAAGATAAAATTCATTTCAATGAGTTTACAAGTGCAAAATTTGGTCTTCGCTCTGCTTACTTGACTGGAAAAGACATAAATAATATCGTCTTTTCGCCAAGATTTTCATTTAATGTAAAAGCTGATAAGAATTGGACTTTATCATTTGCGTATGACAGATTGTATCAAAATTCACATCTTATTTCTACGAATTCATTGTCATTACCTACAGATATTTGGATATCAAGTTCCAAGCTGCTAAAACCACAAACTTCCAATCAGTATTCTTTTTCAATAATGTATAATGTAACTGAGAAGTGGGAATGGCTTACCACATTTTATTTAAAGAATTTGGAACATTTAGTACATGTGAAAGAAGGTGCAATATTTGAATTTAATAATGGCGTTATTGAAGATCAGTTTGTCATCGGAAAGGGAAAATCTCAAGGATTAGAGATGAGTTTGAGAGGAAAACCGAATCGGCATATTTCATTTTATGTAAACTACGCTTTCCAAAAATCAGTTAGAAATTTCGAACAATTAAATAAAGGAGAGCAGTTTTATTATAAGTATGATCGGCCGCACCAATTGAAACTAGGAAGTCAGTTAAACTTGACCACTGATTTTGGAATATCTTACTCATTGGAATACGCAAGTGGAAATCCAATAAGTTTGCCTTTGGGACAATATCCATATTTTACTATCGACTCTGATAAGCCTAATGTGAATTTATTGGCATTTGAAGAAATAAACAATATTCGGTTGCCCTATATATTAAGAATGGATTGCTCTGTTTTTTATAAAATTCAAAAAACATGGGGGTTTCAGGAATTGAGTTTTGGTATCTATAATCTATTGAATAGAAAAAATCCACAATTCGTTGATTTAGTTATAGATCCTTTCAATCCATCTAAGCTTAAATACGAGCAAGTCAGTCTTTTGCCCATTTTACCTTCCTTAAGTTACAGAATTCATTGGAAATCAAAATAAATCCTATTTTTTTTGAAAAAGGTATTATTTTTGATCACTTTTAAGAGTAATGAGAGAAATTGCGAAATATCTATTTTTATTAAGTACTTTATTGTTGGGTCAATGCAGGAGTCCACTTGATATAGATATACAAGATAGCAAGTCATTGGTGGCTGTAGAGAGTTTTATCAATCCTGCTGGAAAGCTATATGTTTACATAAATAAAATAAGTCCTATAGGTAAGCTAAGTCAAGCTATTGACATGGAATCAACTTCAGTTGACCTATACACAGATGGAAAAGTTTATAATTTAGAGAAACTACCATATAATGGATTTTCAGAATTGACCTTTTCACATTTAGAAGCAACATGGACAGAGAAAACTCAATATGAGTTAAGGATAAATATCAAGAATCTAGAGCCGATAATAGCCAAAACAAATATTCCCAAGGCAGTAAAATTGGATATGTTTGATCTATTTGAAGCAAATAGAAATGCAGGTAGCACGCAATCTGTTAAAACCAAAGTAACTTGGCAAAACAATGCTGCAAGTTCCAACTATTATCATTTAATTTTCTATAAAGCTAATTACATCATTGGCATTGATGGGAAACCAGTCCTAAATACTCAAAAACCTATAGAGTATTTGAATATGAGTGAAATCGAGTTACAGGGCAATGAAAATTTTATTAATTTAACTCATGAACCTGGTATATTGATCACTTCATCTGATACTACAATTAATAACGTAAGTCTTAGTTGTCTTTTAAAGACTCAAGAGACAATTAATAATTCTGATTCTTTTTTTCAGATCTATGCAGAATTGAGAACCGTTTCAAAGGAATATTACGAGTTTCATAAGTCTGTGTACAACCAATTAAAAAATAGTGACTTCTTAAAAAATGCTGATCCAGTGCCCAGTTATTCAAATGTGAGCAATGCTTTTGGGGTTTTTGCTGGATATTCAAAATTTTCTAAAGAGAAGCAATTTTAATTTACTTAAATATATAGTAGATATTATAGTTTTATTTATCTTTGCGCCTCACTCGGAGGAATGGCAGAGCGGTTGAACGCGGCGGTCTTGAAAACCGTTGACTGTAACAGGTCCGGGGGTTCGAATCCCTCTTCCTCCGCACTTTTAATAGAACACACTAAATTATCAAAAATCAAACTCCTGAGATTAATTTAATTTGAATATAAGTCATTTTAATACTTTGAAATGAATTATTTCAGTCAAATCTTTGCTTGCAATGAATCCATTGCATCGATTTTTTAAATTATTTATGTAAATTACATGGATTTAATTTGAAATTTTTTAATTTAATACACTGGTAAACAAAAGATTACAAATAAACTTTTTGATTAAAATGTAAAATACCCTAAACATGGTATATATGAGATTTACATTCTTGTCTACTTTCCCACTGTAAGAAGGGTATTTATATCTGACTTATACCAAAACTAAACTCAATTCCTATCAAATACTATTTTTGTGAGGACGATTTTGGTTTTGGTTATTACGAAGCAATTATTTATTTATTAAAACCAAAATCATGAATAGTATTTTAAAAAATCTAGCTTTGCTGATCTTTTTATGCTTGTGCGCGGGTGTTAATGCTCAAGCTCTGAAGACTGCATCTGTTACTCAAGTTGGACTAATTGTATTAGACAATTCTACTCCAGACTTAGTGAGTGAGTATGTTGCAGACATTTCCCATTTAAATTTGCGTTCTGAAACAAGTGCGACGGATTTCTTCAAGAAGTATATCAATTATACTACAGGAAGAGGTATTTCTTATCATGTTGATTTCGCGAATCAAAGACTTTACATTTTTGTTGACACTAATGGTCAAACTCTTGTTCCATTGTCAAATGTAAAAGTTAACACTAATAATATGAATGATATCCTTAGATGGATTCATCAAGGAATTATTTAATTTATTTATTAAGATTTAAAAACTCAAATTAACATGAAAAATTTATTATCGATTATAGCTTTTGTTGTTCTTTATAGCAACTTATTCGCTGGTGGCGGCGGTGGATCTATGTTTCCAATTTTTACTGGAATGAATGCAACTAGACCTTCATATCCTTGTAATTCTGGTTGGACATCATCTACAGCTTGTGCAGCTAGCTGCGGAGTTCCATTAACTACTGCAGCAAGTGCTTGCCCTGCTGGAACTTGTACTAATCCAGGGTATTTTTCTGCATACTATGAAACTTTTGTTTTCAAAAATACAGATTTAAATCCTCAGTGTATCACTATCAACTGGGCTGCAGTTACTAATGCAGGTTGTGATATTTCTTTTGCTTATGTTGGTAATGGTCCAGTTTTATTTTGGACTCCAACAGCTGCTCCTTGTTACCCAGCTGGAACAATGGGATCTTATGGACCTGCTTGTGTATCTACTGGCGCTACTTATAGCCTAGAAGTTCCAGGTTGTACTGACTTTACTGTATTTATTGGTAACAATAATGGAGGTAGAGGTTCTTTCAACTTAAGATTAACAAAAGGTGGTGGAGAAGCTAATGTTGGTTGTTCTGGTGCTGAGTGTATCAAAACACTTACTATTGGTGGTACTCAAGTACCTACTATGACTCAATGGGGTCTATTTTTATTCGGACTTATTGTATTAACTCTTGGAGTTGTTGCAGTATTCAATATGTCTAGAAAATCTTCTAACGAAACAGCTAGATAATTTTTAATATCAATAATTGATTCAAATAATGGGTGAATATGCAAATATTCACCCATTATTCATTATAGAAAATGCCAAAGCTGTGATATCTTTGAGACTCGAAAAGACAGCAAATATGCGATTTCCATTTGAAAAAGAAATTTATGATAAAGCCTTTTGGGTTTCGATAGGCCTAGCAATAATTGGTTGGGTAGTAATCTACCTCATATGGGGTGAATATACTACTGCAGATATCATTGGCATGCTGTTTACAGTTCCTATCCTTGCTTATCTTATACATGTAATTTTACTTTTTAATCAGAAATAATACTTTTAAAATGTTTGAAAATATTAAAATTTGGTGGAAGAGTAAAAATATGTTGACTCGATTTTTATTGGGTTTTATCATTCTCATGTTGTTGTTTTATGCATTTTATCTGTCCCCATTGTATGAGGATGTAATCATGATTCCACTCCTTTCCATTCAAGCATATTTAGCAAATTTGTTTTTATTGCCGCTTGGTTATAAAACCATGACTATGCAGGATACAATTTTTAATAACGATTTTCGTGTAAGTATAAAAGGAGGTTGTGATGGTATGGAAGCAACAGCGCTATACATTGCAGCAGTACTGGCTTTTCCTAATGTCCCAAGACAAAAGAAAATTAGAGGATTGGTGATGGGTGTTTCTATTTTGTTTATTCTCAATTTATTTCGGATTGCTGGTTTGTTTATAGCAGGTTTGAAGTGGAAGGCAGGATTTGAATTTTTACATCTTCATGGAGGTGTTATAATATTTACATTAATGGCAATCGTGCTTTGGTTAATTTGGGTGAATAGTTTATTAAAGACTGATAATGCTGCTGTAAAGTGAATCAACTGATAAAATTTGTATTATTTTTTTTGCTGTCCTATGGCGTATTGTTGTTTGTTTTTTCAAGTGATTCAATGCGTTTGTCGATGAATCGACTTTATTCATCAACAGTGGAGAAGACAATTCAAACAGGGCTTCCATCAGCACATATTGAAACTCAAAACGTTTTTTTACCCAATAAGAAAGTCGATCCGCAAAAAGTATATTTAGTTTATGGGAACCCAACTACAATCAAAAGGGAAATCGATGAAGCAAGAAGGAATCGAATGGGATCAGTTAAAATCTCAACTCATTCGACACAGTTTTATTTCTTTGAATTATTTACAGTGCCACTGCTCTTCATTATAAGTTTGTTTTTGGCGACCCCAATGAATATTAAATCCAAAATATTTGGTTGTATTATATCATGTATTATTTTATTTATTTTTGTCAATGTAAAAACTATTCTATATGCCGTTTCCGTTATATCAGAGACTCATATAGGGATCTATGAATTATCCGAATCTAGTTATAATACAATAGTTCGATTAACGTCGCTTTTGAGTTTGGGGTTTAGCGTAATCTTATCCTTCACTTTATGGCTTATTCTTGGATTTAGAAAGAGTAGTTTTGCAAATTCATTGAACCAAATATTTGAAAAACTATAAGTTATTATCATGCGATTAATCATTGTTTTATTTTTATTCATTACTGCCTGTTCATCTCCTTCTCAACTTGGTTTGCTTACATCAACCAAATGTGAAGATTATAGCTATGGTAAAATTGAGGCAAGCAGAATTTTGACCGATGAAGAGAAAAGTAGCTTAACCAAGAAAGGAATATACGTCCAGCAAAGTGTATTTGATAATGTTTATTTGGGTGTATGGAAAATAATATTAAGCTGAAACTTCTTGAAAAACTTCCTATAAAAAAACTCACCCAGATATCTGGAGAAGAAAAGCTTTCAGGAGGATATTCTAAAGAGCAGCTAGAAGAATTATTTAATACTTCTGGAAGTAGTAATGTGATATTTAATACTTTTGGAGAATTGCAAGAAGGTGAATTATCAGAGTTCGGTAAACTTATAAAGCAAAATCAGGGTTTTTTTAGAATGGAAATCAATAATGCAAGGATTCCAGATTTGCTTGAATTTCCATGTCTGAAGTCTATATCAATATTAAGAGAAATGCCCATTCCAGATATAAAAGATTCTGTTCAGTCTGAAAAAATAATCAAGGACATTAAAGATAATTGATTATTTTTACTCAATTAAATTTACTTTAACTATGAAAAAATTTCATTTTCTGATCATTTTATTGATCGTGTTTTCTCTAAATTTAAAAGTCGAAGCGCAATTATTATGGCATAATCCACATCATTTGCCAAAATTTGAAGCAAGTGCAAATGACCAACAATTCATGCTTTCAAGATATGAATCTTCATGTTTTATAATAGGAGTTTCTAAGTTTTTTTCTACCGAGGATATTGCATTAATAGCTGCAAGTGGAATTGAAGTTCATGATTATTTACCCAACAATCATTATTTAATTTCTACAAAATTTCCGATTCTTCCAGCACTTAACATTCCTTTTTTTGAAGAGATTTCGGAGTTTAAGGCTTCACATAAATTATCTGAGGCATTATTTTTTGGAGAATTGTGTAGTAATAATCAATCAAAATATTTAGTTCAATGGGTAAAAGGCTTTGAGCCAGATATAAAGGCATATGTTGGAAATAATAAAAATATTGACCATGTGTCTTATGAAAATCAAATCTTAAAGATTACATTGAATTCGGCAGAGTTGGAAAAATTTGCTCAGCTCAAATGGGTAAAATATATACAATGTGAGCCTGTTGCTGGTGAACCTGAAGATAAAGAAGGAAGAAGTTTACATAGAGTTAATTTAATAGGAAATAATACAAAGGAGAATTTATTTTATGATGGTACTGGTGTAAAGGTGTGCGTAAGAGATGATGGCTTTGTCGGTCCACATGCTGATTTTACGAATAGAATCACTCAAGATGTATTGAATGATATTGGAAATCATGGAGACATGGTCTCAGGAATTCTTTGTGGTGCTGGAAATATTGACCCAAATATTGAAGGTATGGCTCCAAATGCACAGTTATATGTCATCAATTATCAAGCTGATTTTCTAGATCGAACATTAGAGTTGCATCAAAAAGAAGGTGTGGTGATTACTAATTCTTCTTATAGTGATGGTTGTAATGGGGGCTATACATTGATTACTCAAGTGATCGATAATCAGATTTTTGGCAATCCAAATTTGATTCATGTTTTTTCCGCAGGTAATGCAAATGGCTCTGATTGTGGTTATGGTGCTGGGAATCAGTGGGGCAATGTTACAGGAGGACATAAAATAGCAAAGAATTGTCTTACAGTAGCCAATATAATGGTTTCTGGTGTTGTGGATCCAACCTCCAGTCGTGGTCCTACAAAAGATGGAAGAATGAAGCCTGAAGTGAGTGCGAGAGGAAATAATCAATTGTCTACAAATCAGAATAATACCTACCAAGTTGGTGGTGGTACTTCTGCTGCATCACCTTCTACAGCTGGAACTGCAGCCTTATTATATCAAATTTATAAAGAGAAAAACGGCGGCGCCAATCCTCCTTCAGCTTTAATCAAAGCTTGTTTGATGAATACTGCAACTGATATTGGAACTTTTGGTCCAGATTACATTCATGGTTATGGTATTATTGATGCATATTCTTCTTATAAACTGTTAAATGAGAAAAGATATCAATCCTTTGAAATTAGCAATGGTGAGGATAAAGAAATTGAGTTGGATCTCCCATCAAGCGCATTAATTAAAGTGATGTTATATTATACAGAACAATCCTCATCACCATTGACATCTAAAGCACTTATAAATAATGTAGATATGACCATGTCCCTGCCTGATGGAAGCACAAAGTTACCATTGGTCTTGAATCCTAATCCAAACATAAGCACTTTAGCAGCTGGAGCGAAAGAAGGTATAGAGTTGAATAATAATTTTGAACAGATAGTTTTAGTAAATCCTGTTTCAGGAAAATATAAAGTAAAAATAAAGGGAAGCTCTGTCCCTGATGGTAAAGTTAGTTGTTACTTGCTTTATGATATACAAGATCAAAAACTAAAATTAACTTCTCCACAAGGAGGGGAGCGGTATCAAAGCCCAGAAGCGACTGTAATTTATTTTACATCTCTGGATACAATAAATATTGCCACAGCAAAGTATTCTACCGATGCAGGAAGAACTTGGATTGATATAAGAACGAATCCTTCAGCGAATAGAGTGATTACTTGGACTATTCCTGCGGGTATTAATTCAGATTCATGTTTGGTTGAAGTAAGTCAAGGGGCGTTTGTTGATCGCAGTGATTACTTTACTATTGCTCAACTTGTTCCAAACATTCGTGTATTGAAATTTTGTCCGGATGCATTGGAATTAACCTGGGATCAAGCGAGTAAGGATAGTTTTATGGTTTTTTCACTTGGACAAACCAAAATGGAGCCATTTAAGACCGTTATGACAAATTCTATACAAATCGCCCCAGCAGAATTTAAAACAAGAAAGTGGTTTGCAGTTGCAGGATATAAAAATGGAATATTATCTAAAAGAGGAAAGGCAATCTCTGCGCCTGATAGTCTCTTTAAATGTCCAATTACTTTGGATTTAGGTATTGTTTTGAATACACAGAATACAAATAATATTGCATTGGGTTGTGATGAAGCTGTGGTATTTCCAAGTTTTAAAATTCACAATAGGACTGTGACAAATGCAAATGCTTTTTCAATTAATGCTGAATTAAATGGAAAGAAATTTACTACAAATTATTCAACATTGGTCAAGCCTTACGATACTGTTGTTGTGAAATTTAATAATGGTATTACTTTGAATAATGAAGGAATAAATAAAATAAAAGTATGGCTAAGTTATACTGGCGATGAGAACGATTTAAATGATACTACAGAATTACAATTTGATTTTATAAAGTTAAAGGATCGGACTCCAACAGGGATTCCATATATAGAAGAATTTAATCAACAAATTCCACCAACCTGGACTATTGTCAATAATACACCTTCAACAAGTGTGAATTTTCCTACATTGATGAATAAAAATATGCAGCAAGATGCAATGTTTAGATTTTTCAATAATAATGCAAATTATATTGGATCAAGTTTTACCATGGTAAGCGATGCTATAAATTTGGTGAATTCTGTTCAGCCATATTTTTATTTTGATCACGCTTATAATAAAGAATCAGCATCATCAGGAGATACATTAATAATTAGAATTAAAGAGCTTTGTACTGCTGGTGGTTTAGAAAAAGATATATTTTATTTTGGCGGAGATCAACTGACTACAGCTAGTGTTGATACAAATCAAAATTGGGTGCCTATTACAGATTCAGTTTGGTTCTCACATCAAATAAGTTTAGAGGAATTTATTGGGAAAAATGTTGTAATTGAATTTACTATTAAGAGAGGATATTTAGGGACTTTACTTTTAGATAATATTGAAATTGCTGAAAAAAGAGTGAATACCAATATTGCAGCTATGAAAATTAATCCAATAGAACCATGTCTCAATAGAACCATTGTTATACAAGATTCATCTAATTTTAATGCTAGATCTATAAGTTGGGATTTTGGTCCAGGCGCAGTACCTCGAACATTTATTGGAAAAGGCCCCGTTTCATATCGATATACTGGAAGTAGTGGTGTGAAGCAAATACTTGAGAAAATTGAAGCAAAGGAAAAAGATTATTTTTTGGTTTCATCTATAAATGTCTTCACCAATCCTCAAGCTTCTTATTCATATTCAATCTTACCAAACGGTAGAGTCCAATTTGTAAATAATTCAAAACTTGCAAAAACATATTTATGGGACTTTGGTGACAATACAACAAGCACAGAAGAAAATCCTATTCATGCTTTCGCAAATGTTGACGTATACAAAGTTCGTTTAACATCTACTAATCAGTGTGGTGCAAATTCTGCCTCAAAAGATATTAATATTACAGTGGTGGGTATTGAAGATTTTGATCAATTAGAAGTTTCTATTTATCCGAATCCTTGTAATGATATATTGAATTTGAACTATGAGAGAAATATTGACTTGAACTATGTTATTTCCAATGTGGAAGGGAAAATCATACAAAAGGGCAACTGTAATTCTAATTGCACTCTTGATGTAAGCAAATTATTACCTGGATTATATCAAATTGAATTATTTAGTGAAAACGGAAATTCTACTTTCAAAAAACAGTTTGAGAAAATAAGTAAGTAAATCAGTAAATGAAATAAATTACAAAGGGCTAAATTATAAATGTAATTTAGCCTTTTTTAATAAAAGTTCATCTTGAGATTCAACCCTGTCAGTATCGGGTACACAACAATCTACTGGACATACGGCTGCACATTGTGGTTCTTCATGAAAGCCAACACATTCAGTACATTTATCGGGAACAATAAAATAATATTCATTACTTACAGGAGTCTGCTTGTCGTGTACATTTACACTTTTACCATTTTCTAAAATATAAATGCCATTAAGCGTATTTCCATCAGCCATAGCCCATTCAATTCCACCTTCATAAATTGCATTATTGGGACATTCTGGTTCACAAGCCCCACAATTAATGCATTCATCTGTAATAATAATTGCCATAAAATAAAAACATGCTTTAGAGTATTTTGTTTTCTGCTAAATATCAATTCCTTGGAATAGGAGAGCCATGTGGATCGATTTCTGGATAACCCAATTGTTCATCAACTTCAGAAATTAATTCGTCAGTTAAATGATGCTCAAATCTTTCAGCTTCATCATGTACTTGGCCAGCATCTAAACCAATCTCTTCGACTAAAAATGCCTCCCACAGCCTGTGTGCTCTTAGAATTTGGTTGGTTTTGTTTATACCCTTATCAGTTAAAGTATATTCACCATGAGCCTCTAAAATCATCCCTATTTCTTTCAGCTTTTGTAAAGTGTTTGTAATTTTTGAAGTCTTATGACCTAATTTTTTGCTAATATCAGCAATTTCAATTTTTTTATCATTTTGATGTTTATATAAATATTTTATGATGTCTTCAATAATAATTTGTTGATTCATTTTTTCCTTTCTAAAGTATTTTTGAAGCAACTCCTTTTTAGGTGAAAAAAATACAAGTAGTAAATAAATCAATGTTCCCACTACAGCCATACACGGACCGGGTGGAGCATCTAATATCACAGAGATACATAAACCAGTAACTGTAGTAATCATTCCAATGATGGCTGAGGATAAGATTACTTTGGGCAATCTATCTGCAATGGTTAAGGCAGAAGCAGCTGGTGTAATGAGCATTGCTACCACTAATATTACGCCAACACTCCTCAAGGATGCAACTAGACAAAGTGAAAGAATCAGCATTAGTAAATAATGAACCTGCTTAGGATTTACACCTAAAGTTTCAGCAATGTCAAGTTGAAAAGTAGTGACGAAAAGCTGCTTGTAAAATAGAACCACAAAGATTATAACGAGCATTAACATGCCTATGGTCAACCAAAGATCTTCTTTAGATACTGTCAAAATATTTCCAAACAATGTATCCTTCAGGTCAATATGAACACCTTGCGATTTACTAATTCTAGATATTCCTATGACGCCAATAGAAAACATAAATGTAAAGATTATTCCAATCGCTGCATCATTCTTTAATTTTACTTTTTGTTGGAGCCAAGTGATCAGAATAGCGCTAAATAGCCCTGCTATCACTGCCCCTCCAAAAAAAGCACCTGTCGAATATCCAAATATCATTAGAGCAAATACAATTCCGGGGAGAATAGCATGAGATAATGCGTCACCAATTAATGACATGTTTCTCAAAACCATAAAACACCCAAGAATACCATAAATGCATCCAATACACAATGATATAAACAAGGCTAAATAACCAGTCTCAAGATTAAAAAAATTGATTAATGAGTCAAATGCCATCTCAATATTTGTACAAATATACAAAATATTGACGATTCAACAATATTATTTAGGTTAGTCTAAAAATTAGAAATTTTATTTGTTTGCTGCCTTCAAAGAATCTAGATCTGAATTATTTCTAGGTTTTAAAAAGTTTTTATAAAAGTCAACACCCTCAGGAGTTAAATTATTACAATTTGTTGGCTGTTGATTAGTCATCCAAACCATTGCATTGCAATTGGAGCTAAAATAAATATCTGCCTCGTTGATTAATTCTCCATTGTTAAATAAAACAATATGACCATCAGGTTTACACAAATTATCTACAATACCAGGCTCATTTCCAATAAAAGAAATAACATATTGTACTGCTTGGGCATTGTCAAAATTCATACTGACATTGACTTCTTTCTTTAAACTGATTAAATCTACAGAAGTGACATTTTTATTATATTCTGAAATTAATTCTGAACTTAAAGGGGCATATTTTGACATAATAGAACTAGATCCTGCTTTCTTCGCAGTCCCTTCCTTGCAAGATAAGAATGATGTCAAAAGAACAAAAAGAAATAGATATTTAACCATTTTACTCTAGTTTTTAATTATTCTATAAATTCTAAAATTTATATTCCAAGCCCAAAGATATAAAATAACTGATCAATCGGATATTTTGTCCATTTTTTTCATAAGAATAAACTGGAGTAAATGATCTAGTATACCTAGCCGCATAAGCAAAATGTTTTGTTGCAAAATATGAAAATCCCGCAGTCCAACTCAAATCAAATTTTTTAAATTCTGGATGGATATTATTTAGACTTGAAGACGAAATTAATCTGGCTGCTGAAAGTCCACCTAGGAATTCCATTTTATAGAATTTATTTTTTTCATCTTCCTTTAACCAATCTTTTATTATAAATAAAACTGGTACTTCAATATACTTTAATCCAATATTCACTATTGGTGGATCATTCTTTCCATATCTACTTCCTCGAGTGCTATATTTAATTTCAAGACCTAAATCCATGTTCTTTTTAAGTCTTGCCCTGCCAAAAGCACCTACAGTATACCCAAATCTATTGAATCCAGCTATCTCATCCCCATCAATCTGAGCGGCATTAAAATATGCTGCCACACCACTTGAGAATCGCGGTGAATTTTGTGCTGATAATTCATTGCAAATGACAGTAAAGAATAATATAATAAAAAAGTTTAATTTATAATTCATTTATATTCAAAAGTTTGATAATTGCTAAATAAAATATTGATTTGTGGACAGAGATCGAAAATCATTTTTTTAAGAAATTATCCACAATCTACTACTCAAATATTTATAAATAAACCGCTTTAACAATATTAGTTTAAATTTGCGTTTAAAATATAAGTAAAAGATGATGAAATATATAAGATCTAACCTAAAAAACTGGAAGATCTATGTCAAGCTATAGGCTATAAAGTTCGATATGAACAAGGACATTTTCAATCTGGTTATTGTAGGGTAGAAGCGAGGCAAATTATAGTTATTAATAAATTTTTTGATGTAGAAGGTCGTATTAATGTGTTGATTGAATTAATTCCAACTTTGACAGTTGATCATGAGAAATTATCAGAGGATCAGTTGGCATTATGGAATAAAGTAGTAGAATTTAGACCTTTAGAATCGACTCAGTAAAAATCATTAATTGAAAATCACATTTTTAGGTACCGGTACATCTCATGGCGTCCCAATGATAAATTGTAGCTGTGAAGTTTGTTCCTCATCTCTGCCTGAAGATAAACGATTGCGTACTTCACTTTGGATTCAATCTGCCGCAAAATCGATATTAATAGACACAAGCCCAGATTTAAGACAACAAGCATTGAGATATGGTATCGATAAAATTGATGCTATATTTTACACCCATGAACATGCGGACCATGTGAATGGTATAGATGAAATAAGACCATTTTTTAGGAACTCAAATACAGCAATTTCTATTTATTGGCATCAGCGTGTAAAACTTGAAGTGAGCAAACGATTTTCTTATATTTTTTCTGCAAATCCATATCCTGGTATGCCACAAATTAATGATACAGTATTGTCCGACTTTCAAAATTTTCAACTCGACGAATTGCTGATTACAGCACTTCCCATTCGTCATGGGAATTTAGATATTTTTGGATATAAAATAAATGAGATGGTCTATATCACAGATGCAAGTGGAATCAGTGAAGAAACTCTAGCAAAAATTAAGGGATGTGAGATATTAATATTAAATGCGCTTAGAAATCAATCGCATTTTACACATTTGAGTTTGATACAAGCATTGGAATATGTAGAAAAAATTAGTCCTAAAAAAGCTTTTTTCATACATATGAGTCATGAGATTGGATTGCATGAGAAGGTAAATCAAACTTTGCCCCTCCATGTACAGTTGGCCTATGATGGTTTAAATTTTGAAATATGAATACTTTAGCTGATAGTTTAAGTCCTTATTTATTGCAACATAAGGATAACCCTGTTCATTGGCAGCAATGGAATGAAGAGGTCTTGAAAATGGCAAGAGAAAAACAAAAGCCAATCATAGTCAGCATTGGGTATTCGACCTGCCATTGGTGTCATGTAATGGCACATGAATCATTTGAAGATCAAACCACAGCTGATATCATGAATGAATACTATATCAGTATTAAAATTGATAGAGAAGAGAGACGAGATTTAGATCATTATTTTATGAATGCAGTTCAATTGATGGGTGTATCTGGAGGATGGCCTCTCAATGTGTTTTTGACACCTGAAGCTAAGCCATTTTTTGGTGGAACTTATTTTCCGCCAGAGCCCAAGTATGGTAGGCCTTCATGGAATCAAATTTTAATTTCTGTTCATCGCGCATTCAATGAAAGAAATGATCAGATATTAACTACTGTAAATAATCTTGAAAAAAATTTCCAAAATAAACCAAAGCAAAATAAAAATTCTGAAGCAGAATTAAAGCTCACAGATGCATTTGAGTCCCTATATAAATATATTGATCATGAAAACGGAGGATTCGGCACGGCGCCAAAATTTCCATCCACCATGGCATTAAAGTTTTTTATTTATTATTATTCTCTAACAGGGGATCAGAAAGCTTTAGATCATGTTACCAAGAGTATTGATAAAATGATACTTGGCGGTATCTATGATCATGTTGGTGGTGGATTTTGTCGATATTCAGTAGACAGTAAATGGCAAATACCACATTTTGAAAAAATGCTCTATGATCATGCTTTAATAATTGAGATCATAGCAATATTGTATAAGTTTAATCCTCAAGAGAGGTATTGGGAGGTTATCGGAAAGAGCCTTATTTTTTTCGATTCATATTTAAGATCTGGAAGTCTATTGCATTCTTCTATTGATGCAGATAGCGAGGGGGAAGAAGGTAAGTTTTATTCATGGAACTTGGAAGAGTTGCATAATATTCTTGGCGAAGATTTTGATTTATTTAAGAAGCACATGAGTTTAGTTCCTTTTGAAGATGATTTACACTTTATTATAACTGGAAAGTCTAATATTGAAGAAGTAAATCTTTCATTTGAAAGTTTTAAATCAAGAGCAAGCCAAATGAATCGTCTAGCAGATTACAGGTCAAAAAGAATTTGGCCGAGTATAGACAATAAGACCATCTTGGCTTGGAATGCCCTTATGGTATCGACCTATTGTACTTTGTTTCGGATAAGTGAACAAAAGGATTACCTTGAAAGAGCAGAAAGTATGTTAGATTCATTGCTGCAATTTGATACAGGTAAATCCCATTTTTATCGTATTAAAGTTAAAGATACTTTTTATGGCGACTCTTTTTTGGAGGATTATAGTTTATTAATTCATGCAGTCCTTCAAGTTTATCAATTGAATCATAATTCCAAATTATTAGAAAAGAGTAAAGATTTGATAAAAGTGGTTGAGAAAAATTTTAATTATTCAAATGGATTATTTTCATTCGCAATGATTAATGAGAATAAACAGATTCCAATGTTTTATGATAATCTAGATCATTCTATTCTTAACGCCAACAGTGTAATGGCAGAAAACTATCGGATTCTTGGATTTTTGACAGATGAGACGCTTTATTCCGCTAAGTCGGAGGAAATGGTAAATGCTAATAAGGGTTTCATTGCTCACAATATTTTTTCGATGGCATCTTGGTTAATTCCTACTTTTGAAATGGAGAATGGCGGATTATATATCAAAGGTAAACTTGGATTAACTCAATTTGCGGCACATCCAGGTGTTATTTTTGAACAAAAAGAGAAAGGGATACAGGAAAACGAAGTTTGTTTTCAAAATTCTTGCCATTTAGTAAAAGATAAAATGGAAGAAAGCTTAGCTTTACATGGCTTTAGATATTCTTAATGACAAAAAAGCTAATCATACTATTATTTATTCTAACTGGTGGGATTGATGTGGATGCTCAGTCTCAAGTCATTTTTGCTTCAAAAAATTTTGATCATTACCTTCAAAATATTGCTTATGCTGGACTGGAGGGAAAAACTGTATTCACAATTGTTCATCGCGATCAATGGGCAGCTTTTAATGGGAGACCAATAAATCAACAATTTCAATTCAATATGCCATTATTAAGACTCAAGTCGGCGATGGGCTTGGCAATGTTTCATGAAAGTATTGGTTTACAGAATAGTTTTGGACTTAGACCTAGTTTTAATAAGATTTTTCTTTCCAAGCGTATTTTATATTCAATTGGTATAGGCGGTAGCTATTCGAGGATTAATTATAATTTTTCAAAAGCAATTACCCCAGAGGGGATTTATTCAAATTCTGTATTTGATCATCAAGAACCATTCTTTATTGATAATTATAAGAATACAAGTATTCTAGGTATAAATTTGGCTTTTTGGATACAAAGCAAATGGCTTGAAGGTGGCATTTCCTTTCAAAGTTTAAAGACCCTTAGATCGAGGATAAATCCAGATTTGAGGAATTTGGCAATTTTGACACTCACAAATGAGTACAAGTTAAGCGATTTATGGAGATTTAGGCCGATAATCCATGTTTATACCAATTTATTTCAAAACCAAATCGAATTATTTTCAAATCTCAACTATAATGGCAAAATATTTGGAGGTATTGGGATTAGAGGAATTCAAAGGAATTCTCTTGATGCTATCCAATTCAGCTTTGGATATGAAATATTTCCCAAAATAGTCTTGTGTGCCACAGTTGAATCTAGGATTTCTCCTGTTTCAGAAAAAAAATTTGGATTGACTCAAGAGTTTGGATTGAAGTATTCTTTCAGCAATAAAAGAGAATTTGAGCGACAGCGAGGTATAGATTATAATCCGAGATGGATCGATTAAATGCTTGCAGTCAATAAGAATTATATTATAAAAATAAATATATAAAGAAAAAAATAAAATTTTATATATTAAACAATAAAAGCAAACGATATTTAGTTCTGCATATAATAGGTAGGTATTAAATATTGATTTTTATAAAATTACAAATTTTTTTTGTGTAAAAATATAATAGGCGTATATTTACACGAATTTTTTTAGACAAAGTAGGTAAATCTAAATCAGATGAGGAAATTGAATCTCTCTCTTTTTGTCTTGTTTATTCTTTTTTCTTACTCTTGTGGGAAAAATAAACAGGAAGGTGAATTGATCGGTGTACAAGACCGGCCAAAGTGGGGTGGAATAAACCCGTTCGGAATGGTGTATGTTCCTAGTGGTACATTAGTTATAGGTCAGAGTGATCAGGATAACTTCAACACCAATATCCAAAAAGCTAAATCCATATCTATTTCAGGTTTTTACATGGATGATACAGAAATCACTAATAATGAGTATCGTCAATTTGTAGAATATGTAAAAGCTGAGTTAGCTCATAGGACGCTTGGTCATTTTATTGAAAGTGAAGATGGCACTGGCGAAGAAGAAATCGACTGGGAACAGGAGATTGATTGGGAAGATGAAACTCTAAAGGAGCTAAATTTCCAAGGCGCTGATGCTTTCAAAGGCAAAACCGAAGTCGACACACGTAAGTTAATCTACGAGTGGGAATGGAAGGATTGGCAAAAAGCAGCTAATGTAAAAGACATAAAACGAAGCTCTATAATCAAAAAAGAGAAAATTGGAGTTTATCCAGATACACTTTGCTGGATAAGAGACTTTGCATACTCATATAATGAGCCACTAACACGTAATTATTATTCACATCCAGCTTTTGACGATTATCCTGTGGTAGGTGTAAATTGGAAACAAGCGAGAGCATTTTGTTTCTGGAGAACACAACTTTGGGATAAAGCTAAAGGTGAGGATGAGCCAAACTCTGAAGAATTTAGACTTCCTACAGAACATGAGTGGGAGTGGGCTGCTCGAGGAGGTAAGGAATTGGCTCCATTTCCATGGGGAGGTTACTATTTGAGAAATGCAAAGGGTTGTCTATTGGCTAACTTTAAGCCTGGACGTGGTAACTATCCAGAAGATGGTGGTCAATATACAGTAAAAGCTGATGCGTATTTCCCTAATGAATATGGATTATATAATATGTCAGGTAATGTGTCAGAGTGGACTGAAACATCATTTCATGACAATGCTTATTCATTTATACATGATATGAATCCGGATATTAAATATGACGCCAAAGATGAAGATCCGAACTCTTTTAAGAGAAAAGTAATCCGCGGAGGATCTTGGAAAGATATCGGTTATTACTTACAAACTGGTACAAGAAACTGGGAATTTCAAGATACAACTAAGTCTTATATCGGATTTAGAAGTGTATTGACATTCTTAGGCCGTTCGGCAAATGATTTCAACAATTAATTGACAAACAATATCTATTTAACCAAAAAAAATTTCACAATGGCTTTTTACAAAACAACAGGGTTTAAATACTTTAAGAATTTCTTGATTGGTGTTGGTGCCGCAATCGTTATGATTGGTGCGCTTTTCAAAATCTTATCAAAAGAGGGGGGAGATGCTATGTTGACAGCAGGACTAATAACTGAAGCAGTTTTATTCTTAATCTTAGGAATTTTGCCTCCAGATAAAGATTATTATTGGGAGAAATTATATCCAGGATTAGATGATTATAGCTCTAGAATCAATCCATTAACTGATGGTCCAATGAAAAATTCAGTTAGACCTTTGAATGGCGAGGCTGTAGAAAACCAGTTGGGAGGAATGTTAGGTGAATTGCAAAACATGTCAAAGAGCTTAGGCTCATTGAAGGCATTGCAAGAAGTAGATTTCTCTAAGGCTGGAGATCAGATCAAGACAATGGGTAATTTTTATACAAAAATGAATGAAGCAATGACGACATTGGGTAATTCATTGGAAGATACTAAAGCATATTCTGAGCAAGTATCAAATTTGAAAAAATTCCTAAGCAGCCCCGGCAGCTGATGATCAATATTATGTACTTGGTACTTACAGCTTTATTGGCGTTGAACGTTTCTGCTGAAATCTTCAATGCATTTAAGATGGTAAATTTAGGTCTAGAACAATCCAATAAAACCTTGGATCTGGCAAATAATTCTTTACCAGCATCAATTGCTGAAAGAGCAAAAGCAAAACCAGAATTTGCTAGATTTTCCGAAAGAGCTCCTATGGCTGTTCAGTACGGCAACGAATTTTCTACCTATGTAAATGATCTTGTAAATGACCTTATCGATAAGTCTGGTAACAAAAATGGATCTGTTGATGATGGAGATTACATTATTAAAGGTGAAAAAAGGGAATTAAAAGGTAAGAAAGATAAAGATGTAACCACTAGGAATTTGCTAAATGGTGGTAAGGGCCTTGAGCTCAAGAATAAAATTCTTGAATACAGAGGTAAATTCTTGTCTTTAATTGATGATTCGTTACGTTCAAGAATGGAGACTGAAATTCCATTGAATGTAGATGATGAAACTTGGAAGCATTCTTCTAAGAAATCTTGGGAGGAGTTTACTTTTAAACAAATGCCATTAGGTGCAGTTCAACCTATCTTTACAAAATTCATCAATGATGCTAAAGCTTCTGAAAATGCAGTTTTGAATCATATGAGTAAGAAATTGGGAGGAACTGACGTTGTATTGGATAAATTTACAGTTATTTCATCTCCAAAGAAATCATATATTATTAAGGGTGAATCTTTTGAAACTACTATTTCAATGGCGGCTTCTACAAGTTCATCAACAAATACAAAGGTATCTTTGAGTGTGAATGGTTCATCCCTTCCAGTAAACAAGGATGGTGAAGCAGCTTGGAAAACAACTCCAGGAGATGTAGGTGTGAAAAAATATACAGCTGTTGCATCAGTATTTAATCCAGTAACAAATAAGTCTGAAACATACAAGCGAGAATTCGAATATGAAGTAGGAGAGCGTTCTTGTAACGTTGCAGCTGAGAAGATGAACGTATTCTATATGGGCGTTGACAATCCAGTTGCAGTATCTGCAGCAGGTGTATCTTCCAATGCTTTGACTGTTTCTGCTACAGGTGGTGGAATCAATCTTACAAAAAGTTTCTGGAGGGAATACAATGCTACAGTTAGCCAACAAGGCGAAGCTACCATTTCAGTTTCAGGTGGAGGTTTGACCGCCACAAACTTCAAATTCCGCGTAAAAAGAATTCCAGATCCAGTTGCAAAACTTGGAAATAAGAAAGGTGGTGGAATTGGAAATGGTGAGTTGAAAGCTCAACAAGGTGTTCTTCCTATTCTTGAAAACTTCGATTTCGATGCTAAATGTGCTATTGTAGGATTCCAACTTGTAAGAGTTGCTCCAAGACAAGATGCTGAAATTGCATTGAATTCAGGAGGCCGTTTTGAAGGTAAAGTTCAAGATTTAATTAGTAAGGCAAAGCCAGGAGACAGATATCTATTTGAAGATATTAAAGCAAAATGTCCAGGAGACAATACTGCTCGTCCATTGGGTGATATGTCTTTCAAAGTTCAATAATATTATTTTTAAATTATAAGTATGCAAATATTAAAAAATTTTGGTCTATTTTTCATCTTTTCATTATTGGTGAGCAGTTTGCAGGCTCAAGTTGAAGATGAGTCTTTGACAGAGTCTAGCGAAGTAGAAGACACTTCAGGAATGTTAGATGATATCGTAGAGCGCGAAGTATTGAAAGAACAGCGCATCTTGGCTTACGAACCAATTCGTGAAGCAGATATTGTATGGGAAAAAAGAATATGGAGAGTATTAGATGTTCGTGAGAAAATGAACATTCAGTTTATGTATCCAGAAAGACCTTTTTTCAAAATATTAATAGATGCTGCTAAGGCAGGAGATATGAAGATATTTGCTACTGATGAATTTAAGAAAAGAGTAACTGGAAGTGATTTGGAAGCAATGCTTTCAAAAACAGATACAATCACTACTTATGATCCAGATACTTATGAAGAATCGGTGAAAATTATCCACAATGATATCGACTATACAGATATTAAAAAATTCCGTGTAAAAGAGTTGTGGTATTTTGACAAAGAAGCTTCAAGAGTATATTGTAGAATTCTCGGTATTTCTCCAATAAAAGAGGAGAAAGATGCCTCTACAGGTGAAGTTAAGTATGAATTACCTATGTTTTGGATTTACTATCCAGATGCAAGACAGGTATTCGCCAGAGAAAGAGTATTCAATGAAAAGAATGATATTAGTCCAAGTTCTTGGGCGGATATATTTGATACTCGATTCTTCTCAAGTTATATTTTAAAACAATCGAATGTTCAAGATGTGAGATTGCAAGATGTATATACACCTGAGAAGTATGGTGATAATGCTGGAATTCAGTTATTATTAGAATCAGAGAAAATTAAAAATGAGTTGTTCAATTTTGAACACGATCTCTGGGTTTATTAAAAGAAAAATTCTATTTTTTACATAAAAAAAAGTTGGCAGTGCAAATTGCCAACTTTTTTTATTTATACCTATTTCCTAGTCAATTATTCTGATTCTGTTCACTAATATCAAATTTTAATAAATGTATCATGAAAAAGCACCAATTGCTATCAATAGAAGTATGGGAAAGTTTCAATCATTGATTAGAGCCGTATTAAAAGACACATGTTTATTTATTTGGAGTAATGTACGCTATCTTTTTATACGATGGAAGTTAAATAAAGTCTTACCTAAAGCAGGAAATATTAGACTGACATCTTAAGCTTAACTTATGGTTTCGTTTGATGAGTGGCTTAAAAATAACAAATTGGGCAATCTTAGACATATTTTTAGTGTTCCTACGACGATTATGGGGTATGGTGATTTGAAGTCAATTCCTGCACCTTATGTTTTGCGCTATATTGGGGTTGGCACATTTCGATGTATTTTGTTATTCGGAGCTAAAATTTCGATGGCTTATCCAAAGAGATTTGTTGATGGATTTTAGGCCTTTTCTCTTCAATATTTCATAACAAAGAATTGCAATTACAATCATGTACTCAAAAAGGATGAAATTTCCAAGATAGAGGAATGTAACAGTGTTATATTTAGCATAACTCACCACAATCAAAAAGCTCCATGCCAAAGTACTAATAGGAAAACAAAATGTACCTAGCAATATCAATGTAGAGATATACCAAGGATGAATCGAAGCGCTGCATATTAAGTACATAAATAGACTAAGCCAAAGTGCTTGAAAAAAGTCTATTTTTTTTCTAATAAATGAGATTAATAGAAAAATAAATACTGCCATAAACAAACTAGATAATAGTTGCCCAAGATGTGCATTTAATTCATGGAAATTTGCATTGAAATTAAATTGGTAAAGTGGTCTAAACAAAAAAGAATTGAATTCGAATTGTTTAAAATATAGTCTAATGCTTTGTAGAAAATTGGAATAATATTTTCCTGGATAAATAAAAAAGCTAAGGCATATGATGGCAGTCGCAATGCATAATAATACAGCCGATTTTTATTTTTTATTAAATAAATAAATGTAATATCAATGGAGCAAAAATCCCACTTGTCAATTTCCCAATGATGGAGACACCAAACCATATTCCCGATTTGAAAAATGAATTTTGAAACAGAAAATAAAGCGAAAGACATAAACCCAAAAGTATCAGTATCTCAAAATGCAAATTCCCATGAATCTCAATGAGTATTAATGGATTTAAAATATAGAATAGGGAGCTATGATTGCTTTTATTGAAAGTTTCTAGTAACTTTTTTAAATAGATAACAATGATAAAATCTATTGCTATAAATATAACTTTTAAGACAATCGCAAATAAGGCTAAATTAGTCGAACTAATTTTTGCAGCAATGAGAAATAGGAATTGACAAATAGCAGGATATACAGAATAGTACTCTGGTGAGTTGAGATGACTGTAGATACTTTTAATGGAAGCATCTTGTAGATATTCTGGATGCAATGCTATCAATTCATTCGGCTTGTATTGGAATGGATTAAAGCCTTGAAAATTAAAATATCCATCCCACCAAAACCTATAGATATCATCAGACAACATTGGGAATGCAAATAATCCTACGACTCGTGTCGCAGAGAATAAACTGAATATAAATTTATTACTTAGCTTTTCTTTGCAAGAATAAAATAAAAAACAATAGACAATAAAAAGCCCTGTATAATCAAGCAATAATGCAAAGAAATCAGATTGCTTGACAAAATACAATAAATGAATTTCAAAGCATAGCAAGAGGAGAATACCAATGACAATTCTCCAAATCTTCATGTAGTATATTTTACTTTAAGCTCAAATGACGTAGGCTGTAGAAAAAATTAATTCCGAAACCTGTCAACAATAAGATGTGGAATAACATGAATGCAAAATATTCCAAATAAACACCTAGACCAATCGCAAATACAAAATAACAAAAGAACAATGCTTCTGCGATCAGTGTAAGATCTATTTTTTGGATCACGTATTGATTCGATTTTAGTTTATCTTGTACATTCAAGATATTCATTTTTGGAGTGCGAACAAAACTTGATTTTTTACCCCAATATCCTTGTATAACTGCTATGCTATTGTGTAAGCTGAATCCCATCGACACTGCCATGAATAGTGGAAACAACATTACGAATTTCCAAAAACGATTTGTCACTCCTTTTTCTTTCCAACACATCATTACATTTGCTTCATAGAACACAGACATCACTGCCAATGTACCCAATAAACAGAATCCCATGAAGGTCGCCTTTAGTCCGAGGTCATCCATCGCCCACAATACCGGTACGCTTAAGATACCTACCCAAAGGATGATGAAGAAAATTCCTGAAGCCATCAAGTGCATTGCTGAGTGGAATTTTATACTAGCAGGTAGATCTGCTTTTAATATTGTAGGTAATAATTTTCTTGTATTTTCTGCACCACCTTTCATCCAACGGAATTGCTGAGATTTCAATCCATAAATTTCAGCTGGTAATTCAGCAGGGCAAATGATATCTTCTACATACTGAATCTTCCAACCTTTCAATTGAGCTCTATAACTTAAGTCTAAGTCCTCAGTCAATGTATCTGAATGCCATCCTCCAGCTTCGTCGATTGCAGTTCTTCTCCAGATTCCTGCTGTACCATTGAATTGTAAAAAATGACCTGCAGCACATCTTCCTGCTTGCTCTACTGTAAAGTGTACATTCAACTGGAATGCTTGAAGTTTGGTCAATAATGAATAGTCTTCATTCAAATGTTCCCAGCGAGTTTGAACTACACCAATTTTGTCATTATGAAAATAAGGCATTGCCTTGATCAAAAAATCTGGCTCTGGTAAGAAGTCTGCATCAAAGATGGCAATGAATTCACCTTCTGCATGTTTCATCCCTTCTTTCAATGCTCCAGCTTTGTAGCCGCTGCGATCTGTGCGATGAATATGCTTTATATTATATCCAAGATTTTTATAATGGTTGACCTTATTGATAGCCAACTGCACAGAGTCATCAGTGGAGTCATCAAGGACCTGAATTTCTAATTTATCTTTTGGGTAATTGATCTTCATGATATTGTCTATCAATCTTTCGACCACAAACATCTCATTGAATAATGGCAACTGAATCGTAACCATCGGGTGTGGATCTTCAGATGTTAATGGAGGAAGTGGCTTATTGTCTTTTCGCTTTTTTCGAAATTCTTTGAGTAATCCAAGCTGAATGAGACTGAAGATAGTCATGTACAATAAGCAAGCAGTATAAACCGCTATCAGAATAATTTGAAATCTTTCCATAATTGAAACCAAATGTATGATAACATATTAGAACTTTATTCAAAATAAATATGCTTTGCTAAACATTGACATCTTATTTAATAAACATATTATAATGCTTGAAAATAGTGCTTAAAATTTTGTATCCAGCCAAAATTGAGCCTTTGATTGTACCCGAGACTTTGGACTTGCCGATCCTATTTTTATAGTTGACTGGAACCTCACAACAATCCATTTTTAGCTTTGCAGCCTTGACTTGCATCTCTACGGTCCAGCCATAGTTTTGATCGACCATATTCAGTTTCATTAGGCTTTCCCATCGAATAGCTCTGAATGGGCCAAGGTCTGTGAAATGCTCATTGAATAATAATGAAATCAGTTTGGTCGACAATGCGTTGCCAAATTTTTGAACTGGCGTCAATGAACCTTTGCTTGCAAGACCTAGTACTCGTGATCCAATCACTAAATCTTTGTTTGAATCTATTATAGGTTTGATAAGGGATTCTAGTTCTTGAGGATAATCAGAATAATCACCATCAATGAAGACGAGGATATCGGGTGGGGCATTGGTATTAGATATAGTCGAGATTCCTTTTAAACAAGCTGCACCATAACCTTTTTTTGCTTCATGGACGACGATAGCTCCAGCAGATTTTGCATTGGATGCAGTATTATCTGTGCTTCCATTATCACATACATAAATATTGCGAACAAGATAACTTGGGATGTCCTGAATGACGAGAGCTATGGATTTTTCTTCATTCAAAGCAGGGATAATCACATCGACGATCATCCTGCGTTAATTATAGTAAGAACAATGCGTTAAATAGCATCAAACGCTTTGGTCAAATAAGTCAAAACGAAGGGCAATGGCACCCAAAACCA
Organism: Saprospiraceae bacterium; assembly: GCA_016710585.1. Lineage (GTDB taxonomy): Bacteria > Bacteroidota > Bacteroidia > Chitinophagales > Saprospiraceae > Vicinibacter. Next base: position 35,655 of record JADJVN010000022.1, on the reverse strand, counting down.
TGCTGGGCAACACCACAATAATACACATGATTATTGTAGAAACCACAAAAATCATCATATCTTTTGACCTTGATTCACTTTTTTCTGCCATTTCAAGAATTTTATGCAAAAATAGTATAAATTTCTGTTATATCTTCGTTTCATTTGCATCAAATATTTAACAATGCCAAAATACTTTCTGCACTATGCATTGCTGTTCGCTTTTATAAGTACTTTATTTTTAAACTCTTGTGATAAAATGGAGTTTGCGGATGGCAATACAGATCTTCCAAAATATTCTACTGATACCATTCGCTTCGACACTGTATTTACAACATTGGGTTCTGCTATTCGTATTTTTAAAATTTATAATCCGTATGACAAGTTTCTGAAGATTCAAAAAATAGAATTAGGACAATCATTTTTTCGACTGAATGTTGATGGACTCCCAGGTAATAGTTTTGAAAATATAGAGATTCGCCCAAAAGACAGTCTTTATGTATTTGTGGAAGTTACCGTAAATCCAGATATGCCTGTTAGTCAAAGTCCATTTATTATTTTGGATTCCCTTAATTTGCTCGTTAATAATGTAGCTCAAAAAATCTATTTAGAAGCTTGGGGACAAAATGCCAATTATTTTCCAGCCAAGTCCAATCAAGGACAAATTAGTTTGCTTGATCTTCAAGGAACGACTTTAGTTTTAGATAACACATTGCCAAATATATTTTATGGCGTAGTTTATTTTGATAATGGAAAATTGCAAATTCCAAAAGGAACAAAAATCTATGTTTACGGTGGAATAACGAAAGCAAAGAACTCTGCAAATGAGACATTTTTTTATAATGATGGAAGAATCATAATTGGAAAAAATGCAAGTATTGAAGTTAATGGTACTTATGCAGAGCCAGTGATTTTTCAAGGTGTACGATTGGAAAAAAGTTATGAGAATATAAGAGGTCAATGGTCGGGTATTGCAATAGATCAAGAAAGTAAAGGGAATATATTTGAGTTTACTTTAATTAAAAATAACTTAGTAGGAATCTATGTTGATTCATTAGCAGAATGTGTTCTGAAAAATTGTATTATTAAGAACAATACTTATTCAGGTATTATAGGAAGTTCTGCAAACATTCAAGCAGAAAATTGTCTGTTTTATAATCAAGGACAAGAATCTATTGCCATGAGCACTGGTGGTGTTGGGAAGTTTGAGTATTGTACATTTGCGAATTATGGCAATGATAAGCCAGCCGTATTTTTATCCAATAATAGATGTGAGGATTTTCCAACTTGCTTCGACATTCGTAGGAATGATCTTTATAGTGAATTTTCCAATTGCATCATCGCAGGATCGAACGAAGATGAATTAGATTTAGACAGCTTAGATGGTGCAAAATTTGATTTGAAATTTAAAAATTGTATTTTTAAAATTAAAGATCTACTCGGTGTAAAGAAGTATCCTTACTTTATTTCAACCTATACAAATGATTGCATTCAAATATTAAATTCTGATAAGCTTTTTAAAGATATTTCAAAAGATGATTTTCATTTGGACACTTTGTCCGTTGCCAATGGTAAGGCATTAGTTTTACCACATATCATGACCGACCTAGAATTGAAAGCACGTGATGCTGTCAATCCTGATATGGGATGTTATGAATATTTACGATAAAAACTACAAGTAAACCAATGCTTAATTTTTTATGAATTTCAGAGTTTGACTACTTCGTTTATCGTTTATCTTTAAGTAATAAATTCCTTGATTCAATTTCTTAGTTTCGATTTGAAACAGTGAGTTATTTTCAATGAAACACTTGTCTTGGATGATTATTTTTTGACCCGCTTCATTAAAAATTTCAAAGCTAAAATCTTTGGATTCTTTTGATTCAAGAATGACTTTGTCTTCTTGAATTGGATTCGTTCTAATTGAATAATTTGAATTAGACTTTTTAATATCCGTGTTTGAAACAGTCACCTCATCAACTAAAATAATATTATCTAACCATACAGCATCACCTATTCGTTTGCCATCTGAAGTCGCTTCCACACCAGTATAGGCTTCAAAGCAAAGTTCAAATTTTGTTCCCTTGTATGGACTCAGATCTAAGGCTTCACTGAAATTGAGTAATGTATCAGTCGGATAATTAATAAGATAGGTTTTACTTGTTTGAATTCCATTCACAAGGACTCGAAGTGCTGATAGAAAATTAATATTTTTTTTCTGAATGAGAAAAGTTAAGGTGTTAGCTATATTATGTTTTCTATCAAACTTGAGTTTGACATTATTCATCCCTTCTGCATTGGCACAGATGCACAGTTTTGATTTTGACAGAGGATTGTTTGTCCAAATGTCATTTTGTGTGAGTGGTGGGGTATAGCTATAGTTTGGGTTTTGTGGTGATCCGCCACTCATTCTGACACTTAGGTCACCCGAAATGCTTCTTGTAGGTGAAATGGCACAGGTTGAGTTGGAATTGAATATCAAGTTTACTGAATCTTTCGATGATGTCAATTCATTAAAAGTTAAAAGGACATCTTTTGGGAGTTCATATTTCTTTGATAGCGTAACTTTAATCGTATCGTTTGATCTTTTGATGTCATTTGGATTTTTCAAATAGATGTAATATTGTGTCGTTCCAAACTGTAGAACACCAGTTAAGTCTACAGAGAAAGGGTACATAGGCTGAATCACCATTATACATGATCCTTTCTACAAGTATTTCACCAACTGATTCTGATGCATTATTGCTTATTATTCCGATAGGAATTTTTGAACCAATAGCAATAGGATCACATGCATCACTTTTCCATCTCAGCCTTCCTGTTAACGGACCAGAATCTGTGCAACCCAATGAAAATGGTCCTACACTTGGTGCAGCCAATGAATAATCAACTTGAGTTCTATCTAGTTTTTCAACATTTAATTTTATTGTATCATTGCCATTGATTGTGTCATTTTCAATTTTTGAAAATACAAGAATATTATACTTACCTATAGTGTCAAAGTTGAACACATTTTTTAATTCTATAGTGACTGAATCATTTGGATTGAGCGCTTTTGATAAAATCAAACTATCATTATAAATTGAAATTTTATTCATGAGAGCGCCGATTTTAATTTTAGTACCTTTTGGAATAATTTCATCGCATGAACCGTTGATCAATTGATAGGATATCGACTCTTCCTTACCGAGATCACATGAGAAAAAAAGTTCTCTCTCATAGTAAGTGTAGAGATCATTCGTTTCACCAGTATTGTAGGTAACGCCAACAGCTGCCCATGCCATTTGAACTGCTTTTATTTCTTTGGAACAGGAACCAAAAAGATCTTCTGTTGCTTTTATTGAAGCAAAATATGCATCATAATAATTGGATAGAGGAGTGAGGTAAACCGTATTCATTCGATATACAATTTTAGCTGCAGATTCTATACCAAGACTATCTACATTAAATGAAAGTCCCGCCTCATTCTTACCTGCAATCCCTTCTGATAATAAGTAAAACCAATAATTTAATACTCCAGAATTTGTATGGACTCCACCATTGTCTGAATTATTGCTGATCCAATAACGTCCTTTATAATATTTAGGGTTTTGATAAATATTTGGATTAGACATGGATCGAATGGCTTTATTACTATCACTGATATAGATTCCTTTTGCGAGAAGCCATTCTAATTTTTGTTTTTTCAATGCCCAATTATAAATTGCCATTCCAAAAATGTCTGATATGGATTCATTCAATGCACCCGATTCTCTTAAGTAAATTAAATTGGATGAAAATTCAGTGAATCCATGGCTAATCTCATGACCACAAATATCAAGAAATGTAAATGGCTTAAATGTATTATCGCCATCGCCATAATTCATAGTTGTTCCATTCCACGTTGCATTGGCGAAATTTGTAGAATAATGAACAAGTGAAATTAACTTTAAATCTTTATTATCTACGCTTCTTCTGTTGTGTAATTGTAAAAAATAATCATATGTTTTTGCGGCACCAAAATGAGCATCTGTAGCGATTTCATCTTTTTGTAAATTGACATTATTCCAAATATTATCTGAGTCCGTAAAGTCCAATGCTTTAGTTAAGTCCGTTTGGTTTTTTGAATTTAATGTGACGATTCCATTCCCTCGTGTGAAGTCTTGAAGTATGAATTTTTTTGGTTCTATTGAGTCTGTAATAATTTTTTGAATACCTATATATTTGGTATGGGCTGTTCCTTCAACATTGATGTCACATATTCTGTTTAGGCTTGCGATTTGATCACCCGTCATTGCATCAATGTATACCCACTCTCTTTTATATGGCTGATATGAGAATAAATCAATTTTATAGCAAAGGATCAATTCTTTATTGAGATCAAAATCTGCATTTACCCAACATAATTCTGGGGTAGGCAAGTTTTGATTTAATTCAGGGATTTCGCTTTCAACTTCCCAAGCATAAAGTGTAGCGGCTCTATGGGCTTTGGCAAAACTCAATGCTGATTCAGGATTAAAACTTATCAGAGGCAATCTATTTGAAAATACTTGAGTCGAACCATTATAGCTGAGAATATTATCATCTTTTTCATGAAGAATGAGTTGAGCCCCTTCAACAGGGTAGCCAAATTTTGTTATTTGAAATTTGTGATGACTATAGCTTAATTCATCATGTTCTGTTTGCTTATGTAAAAAGTTGACGTCTTCTTGAAGATGTTTTTGATGATACAAGACTGCATCTAGGCTCATTTTAGTATTGATTTCCAACCAGTTACTGGAAGCTGCTTTCGCCTCCTGCATTTTTATAAGCTCATTTTGAGCGATTAGATTGATCTGGGAAAATATAAAAAAGCTTAAAAAGATAAAGTTGCCAAATTTCATTTGCTTAAAATTTGGCTAAAGTTAACAAATTATTGAATTCTAATGAGCTAGAAGTCGGAATTTATTAAAAAACGCTCTGCTATCTTTAAAAGATAAAAATAACTTACTGGAAGAAAGAGAAATTCAAATTATATTCCAAGATACTATTATAGGTATCTCATTTGCATGATCAGCTTTTCACTCCATTCTGGAAGATATTTATGTTCCAATTCTTGAACTTTCTTTGATAATTTTTCTGCATTATCTTTTTTGTCCACTTTTACTGTCGATTGGAAGATAACTTTTCCTTTATCATACATTTCATTGACATAATGAATAGTAATACCAGTTTCTGTATCACCTGCTGATATAACAGCTTGGTGTACGTTTAATCCATGCATCCCTTTACCGCCGTATTTTGGCAATAGAGCTGGGTGTATGTTAATCATTTTTTGGTTATAAATTTTTACAAGGAATGGCGGAACTAAAAGTAAGAATCCAGCCAGAACAATGAAATCTACATCATATAGATTGAGCAAGGATGTCATATAACTATTGTTCGACAGTAAAGATTTATTGACCACTGAAAAAGGAACGTCATTTTCTTGTGCAACTTTAATGACAGGGGCTTTTGTAGAATTCGTTACTATTAAAGCAACCTGAATATTAGGATGGTTTTTAAAATGTTTGATAAGTTGTAAAGCGTTGCTTCCTGTACCAGAGGCAAATATGGCAATCTTTTTTTTGTTCATAAAAGAATTATCTTTTTAATAATGGATATGTTAAGCGGGACAAATTTATAACTTTATTGCATTATATACAGAAGCATTTGATGGATCTAATGAAATCATTATTTCAAATGCTTTATTTTTCTCATCTAAAGTCCCTTTTTTGAAAATTTCAACTATTTCTGAAGCTTTTGTGCTACAGAATACTTGAATCAAATAAGTATTAGGATAGGATTTGTCAGCGGTGAGGATAGCTTCTAATGCAGCTAAAATGTTTCTTCTGGCTTGGACCACATCTTTTTCTAAAAGATCCATTCCAAGACGATGATATTCGTAGATCCAACGTCTATAGGGCTTCATCCTAGGGTTCAGGATATTTTCGATCAAATCATATCGAGTATTGTTTTTACCCTTCTCTCCTGCCCAAGATTTGTCGATAGATTTTGCTGTGGCTGGCATTAAGTTGAGCATGTTTTGAAGCAATTGGCAATAAGTTTCGCCTCCCTCGAGTGAAAAACTTTCATAATCCATCATAATGATCGCATAAGCATAATAAGTCAGGACACTAGAAAGATTGTCAAAATAATTTTCCTTGCTATTCTCTATTGGTCTAAAAGGATCATACCGCATTGGTATTTCTTTGTTGAGCAAATTAATTAGTGTGGTTTCATAACTAGAGTTAAATACAGGTCTTACCCCTTGTACTAGGATATCACTTACAAAATTATTGTTTCCCCCATCTTGTCGAATAGTAATCTGAAAGTTACACTTGATTCTCTCTTTAGCAGTAAAATTGTCAGTCGTAAATTTTTGAGTATTGAGAAATTCAGTGATAGATTTTTCCATCAAGGCTATTGCTGATTTATCGCTAGTACCTAAATTTGGTGCCTGAACTCTCACAGTGGCATCGAGTTCTTGTCCAAAGCTAAGTGTGGATAAGCTGCAAAAAAGCAGACACAAACAATAGCAACTATATTTCATTATTTGTAATTTGTATGACTTCATTGATGATATCTTTTGCAACTTCTGATTTAGCTTTTAGTTCAAATTCTTTTAGATTTCCATTTGAAAATAATATAGAAATTTTATTTGTATCAAATCCAAATGCTGTATTTTGTATTTTTGGTGAATTGATAACGATGAAATCCATGTTTTTCTTATTTAACTTGGTTTTTGCATTTTCTATTATATTTTCTGTTTCTAATGCAAAGCCTATAAGGACTTGATTCGTTCTTTTTTATTTTACCTATACTTGCTGCAATATCTTTTGTCTTACTGAGTTCCAAGCTTAGGCTGTTTTCAGACTTTTTAATTTTCTCTGTCGAAGGATTTAATACCATATAATCTGCAACAGCAGCTGCTAGAATAAAAATGTCGGTTTCTGCAACTTGAGTCATTGATTCAAGATACATTTGATCCGCTGATTCAACGCGAGTTATATGAAGATTTGGAAATTGCTTGATTTCTTCGTCGCTAGGTCCAAGAATTAGATTCACTGAAGCACCATGTTTAGCAGCCTCTTCTGCTATCCTTATACCCATTTTACCAGAGGATCTATTGCCTATAAATCTCACTGGATCTATGGCCTCATAAGATGGTCCTGCAGTAATGAGAATTTTTTTGTTTTGAAGTTTATTTGATTTGATGAAGAATGCACATATGTTATTCAAAATATCATCAGGCTCTGCCAATCTACCAGGCCCATTTAGCCCACTGGCAAGATGCCCATCTCCTACAGGAACGATTTGATTTCCATAGGATTCAATAGTTTTTATATTGTTTAATGTAGCAGGATGCTTCCACATATCTAAATCCATGGCTGGTGCTACCATTACTGGACATTTAGCTGATAAATAAACAGCGGTGAGCAAATTATCTACAATGCCATTGGCCATTTTTGAGATCGTATTGGCAGTTGCAGGAGCGATGACAAAAAGATCGGCCCACATTCCAAGTTCAACATGGTTTGACCATTCATTATTTTTGAAAAGACCAGAATAAACAGCTGTATCCGTGAGCGTAGAAAATGATAATTCTCCTACAAAATCTTTTGCCGCTTCCGTCATGACGACTTTAATATCAGCCCCTTCTTTTTGCAACAGACGCAATAGAATTAGTGCTTTATAGGCAGCAATACTTCCTGTTACCCCAATAAGTATCTTTTTTCCAGATAATCTTCCCATTTGATCAAAACCCAATGGGTGTCTTAATCTTGATCAGGGTTTGTATTTTTATAATGGAAGTCAATACCATTATTGATGAATTCATTGACTGCAATTAGAACTGGATTGGGCAATTTTTCATAGAATTTAGATATTTCTATTTGCTCTTTGTTTTCATGAACTTCTTCGATAGTATCTGAGTGTGAAGCAAATTCATCTAATTTATCATGTAATTCGATTTTAATATCATTGGATAACTGATTGGCTCTTTTTGCAATGATATTTATAGTCTCATAAATATTATGAGTGTCAGCAACCAATCCTTTAATATCTCTTGGTTGAATGTTAGGATTAATTCCTTGAGCTTGTGTTTTTATATCTGTCATACTCTGGATTTTTTAATTTTTGAATTGCATTTTGTTTAATCGTCCTTACTTCTTGAACTTTTTTTCCACTTTTATATTTTTGGATGAAGGCATCAGCTTTTGCTTCTGTCTCCTTATATCTTTCTTCTTGTTTTTCAAAAATACTGGCATTGGCAAGATCATAATGACTTTTTATTATCAAATATCGTACCTCTTGATGATTTTTTGTCTCTGGAAATTCAGAAATTAGACTTTCAAAACTATTCACAGCAGACTGATAATTCCTTAAATCGAGATAGAGTTTGCCCTGTTCGAATAATTTCTTCTCTAACTTTCCTCGCAATTCATCTATTAGTTTGTTGCATTCCGCAACTCTTGAAGATTCAGGATTATTATTTGCAAATGTTTGAAATCCTTCAATTGCCTTTTCGGTTCCACTTTGATCCAATCGATAAGATGGTGAAGTCTTATAAATAGAATATACAGCCATATATTCTGCTTCTTCTTTCTTAGGACTATTGACGAAAGTATTGGTGAAATTTTTGAATAAGTGGGAGGCCATGTCGAACTCTCTCACATAGTAATGGCAATATGCGTATTTGAAATAAATCTCTTCTGCCTCTTTCTGCCCACGATATGCAGTTAATATATTTTCAAATAAAGCCTGAGCGCGCACGTAGTCTTTTTTAGCGTAATATTCATTCGCTGCTTTGTGGATGAGCGTAGAATCATTCGAAGTCCGTACTTTCTCGTAGGATGATTTACAAGCAGTAAATATTACAAAAAAAACTAATATGTATGAATAACTTTTCATTGAATCCGCAAAATTACTCTGTTTAACGGAAATAACCTAGAAATGTTGCTTAATACTGCATAGGTAGGGCATTTCGATGTTTTTTTATTGATAATATAGGTATTAACAATTTCCATCTCATATTTGATAATTTGCTAATATATCAGCTAATTTTCTGTCATTGGATAATCTAGGGACTTTAAATTGTTCGCCATATTTGTTTATTGAAATGAGATAATCTTTAAAACCATGTCGCCTAATAGATCTGATTTTAAGGCAATCCAGCATGTTGCCTTGAATCAAATCATGATAATAGCTGTTTTTTTCTGCTAAAGCAGCTGAAATTGTCGCTGCTATCTCTTTAAGATTAGCAGGCTGTTCTTCAAATTCAATAAACCACTCATGGTATGCTAGGGTTTGGTCTGATGGATTAATTTGAGGGGCTACAGCAAATTCAACAAGTTTGAAGCCATATTTATTTTGTGCAACTGAGATGGCATAATCAATTTCAGAACTGATCACATGTTCGCCAAATGCTGAGATGTATTGGCTTACTCTGCCTGACACCTTTATTTTATAAGGATTTAAAGCGGTAAATCGAACCAAGTCACCTATTAAGTAGGACCACAATCCTGCATTACTAGACAAGACTATTGCATAATCTTTGCCTAATTCTACTTCATTGATTGCCAACCTTTTTGGCTTGGGAATGGAAACTTCTTCAGCTGGCACGAATTCGTAAAAGATCCCTGAATTGCAAATTAATCTCAATTCATCTTGATTAGGATTGTCCTGATAAGCTATAAACCCTTCACTGGCTGGATAAGTCTCCAAATAGCAAATCTCTTTTCCAAACAATTCTCCAAGTTTGGATTTATAGGGTTGGAAATTCACGCCTCCATGAATGTAAAGATCCAATTTTGGAAATACATCCGCAATTGTTTTTTTGCCAGTATGCTGCAGTACTTTTTCAAGAAACATTTGAATCCAAGGTGGGATGCCACTAATAACTCTGAGGTCCCGACGGACTATGTCTTCTACAATTTTTTCTATTTTGTATTCCCAAGGTGCGAGTGAATTTAATTCGTGATTTGGTAATTTATTTTTGGTCATCCAAGAAGGGATCTCATGATTCACAATACCTGAAAGTCGACCTATTAGTATCCCATTTTCTTTAGTAAGTTCAGGTGAACCGGATAAGAATAGCATCTGTCCATCAAAAATTGCAGTATCTCTATGATGATATAAATATGAAAACAATGCATTTCTAGCAGAGTTTATGTGGTTTGGAATGCTTTGTTTGGTAAGGGGAATGTATTTTGTACCAGAGGTTGTACCTGAAGTTTTGGCTAAATATTTTGGAAGCCCAGGCCAAAGAATGTCTTTTTTTCCTGAATGAATGAGGTCAAAATAGTTCTTTAATTTCTCATAATCTCGAATCGGGACAAGCTCTTGATAATCCTTTATTGTTTTAATCTTTGAAAATTGATGATCTAAACCGAATTTGGTATTTGCCGCTTTTTGAATTAATTTGGTAAAAATAGATTTTTGCCTTTCTAATGCTTTTAAATCTTCTTGATCTTCTTTTTTGCAAACAAAATTTGCAGTCGCCAATATTAAATTTGATTTTACGCCCATGAGTACACAAAATTAAGCTTAAACTCAGATTTTTTTACTAAAAATCTGATAAATTACAAAAAGGAAACCGCCTAAAGATTTATTCTCGTAAATCTTCAATATGAATATTGGGATATAGTTTGGTGTTTAATGTAAAATTATCAGCAGCAAAGTTTTTATTAGACAAGCTCTTTTTGAAATGCAGGGTAACTTTATCTCCGTTTTTGTGGTAAATAAACACCTTGTGAATAGTGGATTTTTTCTTATCGAATGCAATTTTAATTTTAAAAATATCCTGATTTCGATCCATTGGTTTGAAATCGACCTGATGGTAAGAAATTCCTTTTTCATTTAGGTCTTCATCTAGACGATAATCATACTCTGAGGATTTATACATGTCCAGTAAACTCAATGGATTGAATAGGCCCTTATCTTGACTTGAATTGTTTATTTGAATTTCTTTTTGAGATTTCAGAAATGTCCACTGAGTAGACCCATCATTAAATATTTCTTGTTTATCACTGATGATTTTAAAAGCATTTCCTTTTGATTGAAACAGACCTTTTTCGTAGGTCGACTTTGATTCAGCGGCTTTGTTTTCTATTTGAAATTCTACTTCAAGTGATTTATATGATTTATAAATGGATTCTGATTTTGCAAGAATTTTCTTTGCAGCTGGATCGGGTTTGGCTGAAGCTGCTAATGACACCAACAATATAAAGATTAAATTAATGCTTTTCATGCTTTTTTATTTATAGTTTAGAACGGAATAATAGGAACAAGCTTAATAGCATAAAGTTAAATTATGTTTAATTTTTCAAAACACTTAGATTTACATCATGTTTTTAGATTTAGTCACTTTAGATTCATTTTTTGGAGAGGATAATAGCTTTAGGGTCTATTCCATTGCCCATTTACTGCCTTTGTTGTTTTTTGTTCTGATGGGCTGGATTTGGATAAATAGATCAAAAACTTGGACCATGGAACGGAGAACAAAATCAGCTTTTGTATTTTCGATATTTCTAATGTCTCTAGTGATATTTCATATTTTGGTAAAGGTGTTTCTCGGGAGTTTTGAATATTCAAAAGGACCTACCTTTCCATTTATGCAATCTATTGACTTTTATATTGCCTTTAGCCATTTATTTGAAAAAGAAGTGGTTAAATGGGGTCTTATATTTTTGGATATTAGTGGGAACATTTCAAGCACTGCTTACTCCTGATTTGAAGGAGGGATTCCCTCATTTTGTGTATTTCCGTTTTTGGACTGTTCACGCTGGATTAGTAATAATAGTGTTATTTGCTTTGGCTCGATTGGATTGGAAAGTAGAAAAACAGCATATTATTTATGCGGTTTTATTTGCCAATGTATTTTTAGCCTTGTCAATAGTAGTAAATTATTATAGTGGGGGAAATTATTTTTATTCTTTGAAAAAACCAGATGCCGCTACATTATTGGATTACTTAGGAGACTGGCCTTGGTATCTTTTAAATGGACAATTTGTTATGTTGATTTTATTTTGCATTTATTATATCCCAATGTTTATTATGGAGGAAAGGCGTAAAGTCAATAAAGTTAATTGAAATTTCCTTGGATTAATACATTTTTTTTTATAAAAACAATCCCGAGTTAATCACTCGGGATCGTATTTCGAACATTCATGGATTCTTATGAATATTCTTAATGAAATTCTGTTGGGTTCCAATATTTCACAATAACTCGATGGTTTATTGGAGTACTGTGAAAAATTCGGGTGCTCTCTTAGTGAATAATAAATTATGTTTTGATCAGTCAAAACGTTACCATAATTTGTAATTATTTTATGAATTTTATTAAAAATTGTGTAAAATGGATACTTAGGGTACAAATATGTATGGAATGTACTGGACTACGATGAATAAATTCTTACAGAAATATTATTTAAATAAATTAGTAGATTTGGTGTTTTTATTTTCCTTCAGGAAAATATTTTAATATCATTTCTTTTATGGTATCCATTTCAAAAGGTTTAATCATGACTTCATTTACGCCTCGTGAAATACAATCTCGTTTAATAGATTCATTCATGCTTGCTGACATTGCAAAAATGACTACGGAATCATTCGTTTCCCTTATTTTAGTCGCAGTTTCATAACCATCGAGATTTGGCATTTGAAGATCTAAAAGAATGATTTGAATATTTGGTACTTTTTTTAATTGACTTAGTACTTCATATCCATCAGTTGCAGTGTGAAAATTAGATTTGGGAAATTCACTATATAAAATCTTTTGAATCACCATTAAATTTAATTTATTGTCATCAGCAATAAGGAAGTTTAATTGAATTTCGTTTTTTATATTCTGTTTCTGCCCATTAGATGTCATTTCTTTAAAGTCAGGAGGCAAGTAAGGCATTGTAAAAGTAAAAGTGGATCCTTCATTAATTTTGCTCTCACAGCTAATCGTGCCACCCATTAAAGTGGCTAGTTTATATGCAATACTAAGTCCTAAGCCCGACCCACGTAGATTAGGATTTGATTCTCTCCCTTCTTGGGTGAAATTTTGATATAATTTTTCAATAAACTGTTCTTGAATGCCTATCCCTGAATCAGATACCTTAATTATTATTTGGGAAACATGCAATTTCGCAGTTATTTTTACAAACCCAGAGTTGGTATATTTGATCGCATTGTGCAGTAAATTATATAATATTTGAGATAATCTTTTTTTATCCGCCACAATCATGTTAGGCAAATTTTTTATGTCATATTCGTAATGTAAATTTTTCTCAACTGCTAGATTTTCAAGTACTGTAATAATTTCCATCAAAGCTTCAGGAAGATTAAAAGCTTTATTCTCAAGTTCAAATTTGTTTTCTTCAATTTGTGAAATATCTAAGATGTCATTGACAATTTCAAGCAAATAATTTGAAGATAAACTTAATGATTTGTAATACATGGGTAGTTCTTCTGTGCTTTGGTTTTTAAGTAAAAGATTTGATATTCCCTTAATGGTTATCAAAGGTGTTCGCAATTCATGACTCACTTTAGTAAAAAAATCATCCTTGTATTTTTGAGCGCTTACTAAGTCGGATTGAGCTTTTTCAAGCATTTGATTCTTTTTTGCCAACTCAATAACTACAAGGTGATTGATGAGATTTAGAAAATAAAAACCAATGAAAAAAAATAAATAGAAAAAAAGTATTTCAATAAGCGAAAATAGGCTTAGTTGATATTCATTGATGAAAAAATGTAAATCGAAAAGATTTTGTAAATAAGTAAAGATTGCAAATACAGAGATAATAATTGTCCAATATAATACATGCTTTATATCTGCAAATATAAATTCTGTAAATAGGCAGGCTACTAGCCAAAAGTATTGCGTTGAAGCAAATTCAGGTTGTAGATAAAATACGAAAATTGAATTTGAAATGATGAGAAAAGAAAAAAATTATTTGAGACAAATTTGGGGATTCTGTTTCTTGTGTAAAAAAATAGTAGATGATAACTGAGCATAAAGATAGTAAATTGATTATAAAAGCAGCTGAATAATCAGGAGAGTAATTTGAAATGGTTATAGCTACAAAGCACCATATCATAAATATTAATATGGTCTTTTTGACTTTAGTTTCGATTAAAATTTGACGCAGTTCTTTTAGCTGATCCGTCATTCTCTTTCATTTAAATAATCAAATTTCTCAAAATTCATATAAAAATGCATTGATATTCATACCTGCTCCAACAGAAGCAAAAAGAAGAATATCACCTTCACCCAATAGGTGATTTTCAATTTTTCTATGAATTAACAAATCAAAAAGTGTCGGTATCGTAGCCACGCTAGAATTTCCCAATTTGTGGATACTCATTGGCATAACATCTTTTGGAGCAGGAAAGTTGCATAATTTATAAAATCTGTTGATAATTGCTTCATCCATTTTTTCATTGGCCTGATGGATCAATATTTTTTTTATTTTAGAGACATCTATATTCGCTTTAACTATACAATTTAGCATGGCTTGAGGCACATATTTCAGGGCAAATTCATATATTTTTCTACCATGCATTTTTAAATACTTTTTATGATCTGATCTACTCTTGTCATAGGATTCTCCATTGTAGAGGAAATAGGCTTCATCATAAGAATAAGTAGCTGATTCATGAGATATAAAACCATTAGTAGCATCCGCTTGATATTCAATAATTGTGGCTCCTGCACCATCTGAATAAATCATACTATCACGATCACTTTTATCGACTGTTCGAGATAATGTTTCTGCACCTATGACCAGACATCTTTTGGCTAAACCTGCTTTAATAAATGCTGTGGCGTGTATCATTCCCTCTATCCAGCCAGGGCATCCAAATAGCAGATCATAAGCGACACATTTTGGGTTTTTGATTCGCAAGGCATGTTTTAATCGAGAGGCAAGGCTAGGCAGCATCTCACTTTGAACAGAACCTTCAGTGATGTCGCCAAAATTATGCGCAAAAATGATATAGTCAATTTCTTCTCTATCAATATTAGCATGAGAGATTGCTTTTTCAGCTGCAAGAAATGCGATGTCTGAAGTCCTAAGATTCGAACTCACATATCTTCTTTCCTTAATGCCTGTAATCTCCTCAAATTTTTGAGCGATTTCAACATTGCTTGATTGAAAGGGACTTCCATCTTCATTGAGGAATTGATGATTCCCAAAATCCTGATTGCTCACCACAATCTCTGGAATATAACTTCCTGTACCCGAAATAATCAAACCCATTTTCAGATTGATTTAACTGTTAGAAGTAGCAATATAGTTATGAATAATAACAAAGGTGAAAAATATCATTAGTTTAGGCTCAATTTCAGGCTAATTTGAACAATTTTTTGAATTCTTAAAAAAGTTAAGGAAAATTGAATTAATTTTTGACTTGAAATGTTATTGGACATATTATTTAAAATTTAAAACA
Source organism: Saprospiraceae bacterium (assembly GCA_016710585.1). Lineage (GTDB taxonomy): Bacteria > Bacteroidota > Bacteroidia > Chitinophagales > Saprospiraceae > Vicinibacter. Next base: position 20,241 of record JADJVN010000022.1, on the reverse strand, counting down.
AGCATTTATAGCAAATTGAATAATTCACCTATCCAAGTTCGAATCGCCACTATTGCAGACACCGGATTCTCACAACTTATTGCAGACGAAATGGAATCCTCCGCCAAGGCACGAGGAACAGGAATAGCTAAGAGATCGATTGACTATTTGTCGCAAAAAATGGTTGAAGGAAAGGCTGTAATCGCCTTTACATCTGATGGTGAATGGGTAGGGTTTTGTTATATTGAGACATGGAGTCATGGACAGTATGTAGCCAACTCTGGTCTTATTGTTGCTCCAAATTTTCGGAAGAGTGGAGTAGCCAAACAAATCAAACAAAAAATATTTGAGTTGTCTCGAAGCATATATCCAGAAGCAAAGATATTTGGACTTACTACAGGGCTTGCTGTAATGAAAATTAATTCAGACCTAGGATATGAGCCAGTCACTTATTCAGAATTGACGCAAGATGATAAGTTTTGGGAAGGTTGTAAGAGTTGTGTTAACTTTGATATTCTGATGAGTAAAGAGAGAAAGAATTGCTTGTGTACAGCAATGCTATATGATCCCCAAGATCATTATGAGCCAGAAGAGACGAAAAAGCATTTTGAAGAAAAGGCTTCTGTCTATGATAGATTACTTCAGTCTAAAAGGGGCAAATTTCTAGCGCCATTCGTAAAGTCAGATAAAGAAGGGAATCCAAAAAAATCATTCTTTACCTACTTGTTTAATTTATAAAACAAATTTCCATTTTAATTCTTATTCATTCATGATGAAAGAAAAACTTGTATTGGGTTTCAGTGGAGGTTTAGATACCACTTATTGCGCAAAATATCTAAGCAAAGATAGAGATTTTGAAGTTCATACAGTTACAGTGAATACTGGAGGGTTTTCTAGCGAAGAACTGCAACATATCGAGAATCATGCACTTGCGATTGGAGCAGTCTCACACATGAATATTAACGCTGAGAAGGATTATTATGATAGGATAATTAAGTATCTGATCTATGGGAATGTACTTAAGAATAATTCCTACCCGCTTTCTGTCAGTGCAGAGCGCTTAATTCAAGCTATCCAAATCGCAAAATATGCTAAAAGTATAGGAGCAAAATATATATCTCATGGAAGCACAGGAGCTGGTAATGATCAAGTGCGTTTCGATTTAATTTTCAATATTTTAATTCCTGAAGCCAAGGTCATTACTCCAATTCGGGACTTAAAACTTTCGCGCAATGAGGAAATAGAATACCTTAAGGCAAATGGCGTTCAGATGAATTTTGAAAAGGCGGCCTATTCAATTAATAAGGGACTTTGGGGAACCAGTGTTGGTGGCATTGAGACATTAAAATCCAATGGAAAACTTCCTGAACATGCATGGCCAACTCAAGTCACCAAGACAAAGAGCGAAGACTTGATTTTGCATTTTGAAAAAGGAGAGCTAATCGGTGTCAATAATGAAATTTGTAGAGACCAAGTCACCAAGATAAAATTCTTACAAGTTATTGCTGGACCCTTTGGTATCGGACGCGATATACATGTAGGTGATACAATAATAGGGATCAAAGGTCGTGTAGGTTTTGAAGCTGCAGCACCGATATTGATTATTAAAGCGCATCACGCATTAGAAAAGCACATCTTAAGCAAATGGCAACTACAATGGAAGGATCAATTGGCAAATTTTTATGGCAACTGGTTGCATGAAGGGCAAATATTGGATCCAGTCATGCGGGATATTGAAGCATTTTTATGCAATAGCCAGAAATTTATTACTGGCAAAGTTTTCGTGACATTGCACCCATATCGATTTGAGATCAATGGTATAGAGTCTGAGTATGACTTGATGAGTTCAAAATTTGGATCTTATGGCGAAATGAACAATACTTGGACAGGAGAAGATGTCAAAGGCTTTACTAAAATTTTCGGCAACCAGAATTCTATTATCTATCAAACTTATCTAAAGGTATAATGAATTCTAATTTTGCAAAAATCAAAGTTGGGATTATAGGCGCATCAGGATACACTGGTGGTGAATTGTTGAGATTATTACTGACTCATCCACATGTAGAAATTCATTGCCTTTTTTCTAGAAAAAACAAAGGTCAAGAAGTAGGAACAATTCATCCAGATTTATTTTATACACAATTGAAATTTACTGATAAATTACAATCCGATTGTGATTTACTGTTTCTTTGTGTTCCTCATGGAGAAGCTACTAAATTTATAGAGGAAAATGCAATTCCGGAAAAGGTAAAAATCATTGACCTGTCCAATGAATTTCGATTGAATTCAAGTTCAAATCTTGGTGTGAGAAAATTTATTTATGGTCTTCCAGAACTTAATCGTGAAGAAATAAAACAGGCACATGATATAGCCAATCCTGGATGTTTTGCTACTTGTATCAGTCTTTCATTATTGCCTTTAGCGGCGAGTAAATTATTGACCACGGTGCATATTACAGGAATTACAGGATCAACAGGTGCAGGAAATAGCTTGACAGATAGCTCCCATTTTTCATGGAGGAATAATAATATTCAAGCCTACAAAACACTTACTCATCAACACAATGCAGAGGTGATCCAATCCTTAGAAAAGCTTCAAGGAAATGTAGATGGATTTTATTTTATACCTTGGAGAGGAGACTTTACTCGAGGCATTTTTACAAGCAGTCAAGTGGAATCAACATTGAGTTTGGCAGAGAATATAGAACTTTTTAAAGCGTATTATAAGGATCATCCATTTGTTCATATTTCGACAGAGCCTATTCATTTAAAACAAGTGGTCAATACCAATTATTGCATTATTAATTTGGAGAAGCAAGAAGATCAGTTGGTCATACATGCTGCAATAGATAATCTTATCAAAGGCGCTTCAGGTCAAGCAATACAAAATATGAATCTAATGTTTGGTTATCCAGAAATCACAGGCTTACAAATCAAATCAAATTATTTTTAAATAAATCCATGAGTTTATTTCCAGTATATAGTATAAAAGATATTGAGATCGTCTCTGCAAAGGGAATGCAAGTTTATGATAAAAATGGACAAGAATATCTTGATCTTTACGGAGGACATGCAGTTATATCCATCGGACATACTCATCCTGAATATGTATCAAATTTAACTTCACAATTGGATAAAATTGGTTTTTATTCCAACTCGATCAAAATTCCATTGCAGAATGAATTAGCCGATAAGATTTGTGCAATTTCTGGCAAGAAAGATTACCAATTGTTTCTCTGCAACTCTGGTGCTGAAGCAAATGAAAATGCTATGAAATTAGCTTCGTTTTACAATGCAAGAAAAAAAGTAATTGCCTTTACCAATGCATTTCATGGACGAACTTCTCTTGCAGTGGCAGCTACAGACAATCCTAGTATCGTTGCACCAGTAAATGAAACAGAGAATATTGTTTTTTTACCTTTCAATAATGTGGAAGCACTAAAAGAATATTTTTTACAATATGGTAAAGAAGTTTCATCTGTTATTGTAGAAGGGATACAAGGTGTTGGAGGAATTCGCGAAGCTTCGCCTTTATTTTTGAAGACGATAAGAGAACTGTGTACTGCATACAATGCAATTTATATCGCAGATAGTGTGCAATGTGGATGTGGAAGATCAGGAAAATATTTTTCACATGATTATGCAGAAGTTGATGCAGATATCTACACAATGGCAAAGGGAATTGGAAATGGATTTCCCATTGGCGCTATTTTAATTTCTCCTTCGATACATGCGAAACTTGGAATGTTAGGTACAACGTTTGGTGGAAATCATTTGGCATGTGTAGCAGCAATCACTGTAATTGACGTAATGACAAAGGAAAATTTGATCGCAAATGCGAATTTGATGGGCAATTATTTCATGCAAGAATTAAAGCAGTTTCCTCAACTAAAAAGTGTAAGAGGAAAAGGATTGATGATAGGATTTGACACTGATGAAGTGCCTCAACTCAAGAATATCTTACTTGATAAATATCATATCTTTGTTGGAGAGGCAAAACCCAATGTCATCCGTTTGCTTCCAGCACTAACTATTACAAAAAAAGAAATCGATTATTTTATTTCAATATTAAAACAAGAACTAAATTCATAGTATGAAACAATTTATCTCTGCACAAGATGCGCCTAATATTAATGCATTAGTCTCAAAAGCTCTTGACTACAAAGCAAATCCATTTAAGGATAAAACTTTGGGAGTGAATAAACGAATTGGTCTTTTGTTTTTCAATCCAAGTATGCGTACTAGATTAAGCACACAAATCGCTGCACAAAATCTAGGCATGGAATGCATTGTGTTTAATGTAGGAAGTGAAGGGTGGAATTTAGAATTCGATGACGATGCGATGATGAATGGCTTAACAGTCGAGCACATTAAAGATGCTGCACCGATACTTGGAAATTATTTTGATATATTATGTATAAGAACTTTCCCAAGCCTTAAAGATCGCAGCGAAGATTACTCTGAAAAGTATATCAATCAATTAATCAAATATTCAGGAATTCCTGTGGTAAGTCTAGAAAGTGCAACATTGCATCCATTGCAAAGTTTGACAGATATTGCTACAATAAAAGAAACATTTTTGGAGAAGCGAAAACCAAGAATAGTATTGAGTTGGGCACCACATATAAAGCCATTGCCACAATGTGTGGCGAATAGTTTTTCACAATGGGTAACGCAATGGGGAGAAGCTGATTTTATCATTGCACATCCAGAAGGATATGATCTCGATCCCATGTATACTCAAGGTGCAACAATAATCAATAATCATGAAACAGCTTTGCAGAATGCAGACTATGTCTATGTTAAAAACTGGTCATCCTATACTGACTATGGAAAAATAAAATCTTATGACAATGATTGGATGATCACTAAAGAAAAATTACATCGCGCTAAAGATGCCAAGATCATGCATTGTCTTCCAGTAAGGAGAAATTTGGAACTTGGAGGAGATGTATTGGACAGTAAAAATTCATTGACTACACTACAAGGAACAAATAGAATTTATGCAGCACAAGCTGTGTTGAGTGAAATTCTACAGCCAAGTATTTAAGATGAGCAAAGAAAAAATTCTTGTCGTTAAAATTGGTGGCAATATCATAGATGATGAAAATGCATTGCGCCATTTTTTAAAAAATTTTGCTAAAATAGATGGCAAGAAAATACTAATACATGGGGGTGGCAAGCTAGCAACAAAACTAGCTGATCATATGGGTATTCAGCAACAAATGGTAAACGGCAGAAGGATCACTGATATAGAAACACTGAAGATTGTAACAATGACTTATGCAGGTTGGATCAATAAGTCCATCGTAGCAGCACTTCATGCTGAACAATGTGATTCTATTGGTGTCTGTGGAGTAGATGGAGCACTCATACCTGCCGCTAAAAGAGTTGTCCATGATATCGATTATGGTTTTGTGGGAGATATTAATTCTGAAAATATTAAAGCAGATAAATTGCTCCAATTGTTGGAAATATTTGGCACAGTGGTCATTGCTCCAATTACTTCAAATCATGAAGGTCAATTACTTAATACTAATGCAGACACAATCGCAACTCATATAGCATGTGCGATGCAAAACTATTATGATGTTTCACTTTATTTTTGCTTTGAGAAAAAGGGAATTTTAAGCAATCCTAAGGATGACAGTTCTGTAATTTCTTCATTAGATAAAAATTATTTTGACGATTTAAAGAAGTCTGGAAATGCAAAAGATGGAATTCTACCAAAGCTTGAAAATGCATTTCTTGCTGTAGAAAAAAATGTATCTTCTGTGAAAGTAATTCATGCTGAGGATTTGATAGAAGATATTTCAAATAACAATAAAGGAACTTTAATTCATGCCTAACATTCAATTAATTCAAGATAGTATCTTTCTTCTTCAAAGACTAATTCAAACACCGTCTTTGTCGAAAGAAGAAGACAAGACTGCAGAGATAATTGCAGCTTTTTTTGAATCTAAAAATTGCAAGGTTGAGAGAATCGGAAATAATATTATAGTTCGCAATAAATTTTTTGACCCAACAAAAAAATCTATTCTACTCAACTCACATCATGACACAGTCAAGCCATCAGCATCCTATACTCTAGATCCTTATGAAGCAATCACTAAAGATGGAAAATTATTTGGATTGGGAAGTAATGATGCAGGGGGTGCTCTAGTCTCACTCATTGCTTGTTTTTTACATTATAATGAGATTCAAGATCTGAAATTTAATCTAATACTTGTAGCAAGTGCAGAAGAAGAAATTTCTGGCAAAGGAGGAATCGAAGGGGTAATTCCTTCATTAGGTCAAGTTGATTTTGCTATCGTTGGTGAACCAACACTTTGCAAAATGGCTATTGCAGAAAAAGGGCTATTAGTCCTTGATGCGGTGTCCAAAGGAAAGACAGGACATGCTGCGCGAAATGAAGGTGTGAATGCGATTGAAATTGCTATGAAAGATATTGCATGGCTCTATTCAAAACCCTTTACTAAAGTGTCGGATTTGCTCGGACCAGTTCATGTCAACGTGACGGTAATTGAAACTGAAAACAAAGCGCATAATGTTATTCCAGATCAATGCAAATTTATTGTGGACATTAGAGTAAATGAACTGTATAATTTTGACGAAATATTGGTACAGATTTCAGAACATTGTCAATCCACATTTACTCCAAGAAGCAAACGAATGCGATCAAGCATAATTCCACTCACCCATGAATTAGTGCAAAATGGTATTAGCATGGGATTAGAATACTATGGCTCTCCAACGACATCGGACAAAGCATTGATGCCTTTTCCTGCATTGAAGCTCGGCCCAGGAGATTCTGCAAGAAGTCATACTGCGGATGAATTTATATATCTTAATGAAATCGAACAAGGAATAGATTGCTATATCCAAATTATTGAAAAATTAATTTTAAGCAAATGAAACTTTGGCAAAAGAAAGGTAGTACTACTTCATCACTCGTAGAGCAGTTTACTGTAGGTCGCGACAAAGAGTTTGATATTGAACTTGCAAAATATGATGTCATCGGATCAATGGCGCATTGCAGAATGCTACACAAAGTAGGATTGCTAAAAAAGCAAGAACTTACTCTCATTCTAAAAGCCTTGCAAGAGATAAAACTAGAAATAGAAAATAAAAAATTTAAGATAGAGAAAGGCATTGAGGATATCCACTCACAAGTTGAGAAATTGGTCACAGAGCGCTATGGAGAAGTAGGTAAGAAAATCCACACAGGAAGAAGCCGAAATGATCAGATCGCTCTAGATTCAAAATTATATTATCGCGATCAGCTGGATATGGTTCCTCATTCCCATTAGATAGGATGGAGACGACAAAGTTATTGGGGTTCTCTGAAGCAAATATCAACTCTATCTATGCACAAATGGGAAGGACAAAAGCAGAAAAATATATTGCATTTGCGATATCTAGTCTTGCTTCCACATTGGCAAAGTTTGCAATGGATTGTTGTCTGTATATCAATCAAAATTTTCAATTTATTTCATTTCCAGATCATCTCACCACTGGAAGCAGTCTCATGCCTCACAAGAAAAATCCAGATGTCTTCGAACTCATAAGAGCTAAATGCAATCGCCTTCAAAGCATTCCCAATGAAATCAATCTGCTCACTACAAATTTAGCTTCAGGCTATCATCGCGATGTTCAGTTGCTCAAAGAAATTATTTTTCCAGCATTCAAAGAAATAAATTCTTGCATTGAATTAGCGCTTCACATGTTAGAGCAAATTCAAATTCGCAAGAATATTCTAAACGACCCTCAGTACAAACTTTTATTCACTGTAGATGCATTGAACGAAGAGGTAAAAAAAGGAACTCCCTTTCGAGAAGCTTATCAGAAAATTGGTAACGAAGTCAATGAAGGAAAATTTGACTATAAAGCAAAAACGGTGTCGCATACGCATCTGGGGAGTATTGGGAATTTGGGTTTGAATGAGCTTAGTTTGAGGATGAAGGGGGTTATGAAGTAGGAAGTATTTTGATTCTCAAGTGTTGGATTTTGTGAATTTGAATCAATGGTTGTGCAATTCAAGTAAATGCCATTGAAATCAAACTAAAAGGAAATATATTGTGAAGTGGCTAATTTTATTTGATTTTGATAAAAAAGATATTTCTAAATAATTATTTTACGTTTTTAAATATTGTAATAATTGCTAATTAAACGAGTAAAAGTAAGTGTTTGACTTATAAGCATTAAAACAGCTATGTTTTCTGTATTCGTATTTTGAATTATAAATTCATTATATAATTTTATCAAAATTAAAGTGGAAGTTAAGGCAAACTTCGACAATCGAAGAGTAGATTGAATTAATCATGCGCATTAGCTCATTAATTTTGAGAATTAAAATTTCTTTAATGCAAATGCAGCATTTTAGCTCATTAGGGCATCACATTATTAGGGGTGTTGTATTCCTATTATCTCATTAGTTTGAATTAGTGTTGATACAGAGTTACACAGAAGTTAAATGATTGGACCTGAGATTAGAGACATAACACTTGTTAAATAGATTAGAATATGAGATATAGTTTACTTTTGGTAGTTCTGAATTTACTTTCATTGAGGATTTTTTCGCAATGTACTCCTTCTGCTGCTGACGAATGTCAATATGCAAACGTTTTCTGTTCATTGGATGAGTTAAGTGGTTATACCTGTTCAAATACTACTGCATCAAACCCAACAGCTTGTTTGCCATGTAATGGGCAAGGTGCTCCACATAATAGTAGTTGGTGGGCTTTTGTTACTGATGGAGGGAATGTTACTGTTGCAATTACTTTTAGTGATTGTTATAACCCGAATGGCTATAATCCTGCAGGAGTGCAAATGGGAATGGTAAGTGCCTGTGATTGCAGTGGTCAAGTAGCTTGTGAACCAGGCTGTTCAGGTAATGTAAGTACTATTACAATAAACGGCTTTCTCCAACCTTGTAAAATTTATTATCTTTGGGTAGATGGTTGTAGCGGTGATGTTTGTAATTTCACGATTACCACAAGCGGAGGTACACAGCCTAGATTGTCAGCTTTAGGAGCACTTACTAGTTCCCAAACAAATCCGATTTGCAAAGGATGTTGTAGTGATTTTCGGGTAGCGCCGCAACCTGGAGGATGTGTTCCAGAATATATATGGACTTTGGATGGTTCTCAAGTTGGAGGCAATACTGAAGCGACAAATATTTGTTTTCCTGATGAAGGGACATTCTCAGTATGTGTTTATGCGGTGATAGGGAATCCTAATAGTGGAAGTATTTGTGACGAAACACCAGCAAAATGTATTAATGTAGTTGTAGCTAAAAAAGCTGAACAAATAGCAAAACCTAGAATAGTCTGCCCAGAATTGAGTCCTTATAAATGGTGGTGCGAATTGGCTACTACTTCAGGAACTTACAGATGTCCATTCAAACAGAATGGATGCTGTGAATTTGATTCGGTTATAGATATAACTTTCTTAGAAAAAAATGATGGCCCAAAGGTGTTTTTTATCGGCTGTCCAGGTGAGATTTATATTGATTCTATTACAAAGGTAAAGTTTCCACAATGCAATGATCGCACAATAGTAAAACTTTCTAAATCCACAAAGAAATATTTATGTGATTCATCTTATACACTGACTACATTATATCCGAAAGAAAGTGGCGATATCAATTTAGTTTGTAGGAATGATAGTCTCATGCTTTCTGCTCAGTTTAAAAACACTACAGAGTTTTGTAGTCTCACACCTACTATTGTTGATTCTATGGAATGGTATGATACATTGAATCCTAATGTAATACTTGGTACAGGCAATGAATTGATTATTGACAATCCTTCTGTTTATTGCATTCGTCATCTGGCATCGTATAGCTTGGAAAAAACGACAAAGGAATGCGTATTTACATATTGCATAGATGTAAATAGGGAGTATTTTACAATTTCAAAAATCAATGGAAATGATGTCTCGGAAAATTCAAAAATTGAAAATTATAGTGCAAAATATAGTGCTCAAAATAATGTAAAATATTTATGGAAAGTAAAAGGCGGTGTTATATTGGATTCATTTCCTGAGACATTAGATTCTATATCTGTAAGATGGAATAGTTTGCCAGATACATTAGGGGAAATTTGTTTAAGTATACAAACTGAATGTTTTACTACGGATGAAATATGTAAACCTGTGAAGTTGAAAGAAAAAACAGCTTTAGAGAATAAACTTTTGCAATCAATGCGGATTATTCCAAATCCAAACGATGGGAATTTTATTTTGCAAGTCGAAGATGGTTTTCAAATCTCGGGATTAAAATTAGTTTCTATTGATGGTAAAGAGATAGATATTCAATATTCCAAAGGGGGAGAAAATCAATTTAGTATTCACACAAAAAAGTTGGAGTCAGGAGTATATCAATTGAAGATCAAGTCAAGGAAAAAGATATTTTATAAGTCTATAGTAGTTCAGTAAGTTTAGTAAATAGATATGTATTTTTTTTAATAATAAAATAGATTTTTGAAATGATTAATATAAAATTCCCTTTAATAAATAAGATTATTTTTATAGTTGTGATGTTTTTGTGTTTTGGTATTTCCAATGTCAATAGTCAATGCGTTCCTGCTTCTTCAGATAATTGTTGGTCTGCGGAATCTCAAGTACTTTGTACATTAAATGAATTGAATGGATATACTTGTACTACTCCCAGTGCATACAATCCTACTGCTTGTTTGCCATGCAATGGCTCTGGTACTCCCAACAATAGTCAGTGGTGGGCATTTGTAGCCCAAGGTGGGAGTGTTACCATAACTATAAATTATAGTGGCTGCTATATTCCAGGTGGAGGAATTGCGAGTGGCTTAGAATTTGGGATAGTCCGCACCTGTGAATGTTCAGGCCAAGTTCTTTGTAATAAAACTTGCTCAGGAAGTAGTGGGACGATGTCAAGTACAGTTAGTTTAGTAGCTTGTACACTTTATTATTTATGGGTAGATGGTTGCAATGGTGATGTATGTAATTATACGATAAGTGTCAGCGGAAATACATCTAGCCCAACACTGAGTCCATTAAGTCCAATTTCACAAGCTATGGCGTCACCCATTTGTAAAGGATGTTGTTCTGACTTTTGGGTAGATCCACAGCCAGGAACTTGTACACCAGCTTACCAATGGACATTTAATGGAGTAGAATTTGGACCTAATACCAACAGGACTAATTTTTGTTTTGCAGACGAGGGCCAGTATCAAATTTGTGTGTTTGCTTACACAGGCTCTACTTCAGATATATGTATGCAGACTCCCCCAAAATGCACTACTGTAGTAGTTATGAAAAAGCAAGAGCAAAGAGCTAAATCCAAACTTCTTTGTTCAGATTTGATTCCATATAGATGGCATTGTGAGAATGTTTATATCACTGGCACTTATCGATGTCCATTCAGATTGAATGGTTGTTGTGAATATGATTCAGTCATTGATATTACATTTATTGAAAGGATTGATGGTCCTGAAGTTTTTTTTATTGGATGTCAAGGTGAGCAATATGTAGATCCTATTACAAAAATTCCATATTCTGGCTGTAACAATAGAAAAGAAATTATTTTGCCCAAATCTACCAGGCCATTTGGATGTGATAGTTCTTATTTTTTGACAAGTATTTATCCCACTTCAACGGGTAAAATTTCATTGGAATGTAAATCTGGGGGACTATATCTCAATGCTTCAATACATGCTTCAACTAAATTATGTGGTAACACAGTTGACCTAGGAGAAGGATATGAATGGTATGAAAAAACAAACCCGCAGAATATATTATCGACAGACAATGTACTCTCAGTGTCAAAAGAAGGATCTTATTGTGTGAGACATTTGTTGAACTATAAACTTGGAGATGTAACTAAGACTTGTAGGTTTGAATATTGTGAAGAATTTGATGAGGATAAATATTTAAAGATTGGAGAAATTCAAGGAGAAGAGATCTCACATAATGGAAGTATTGAGTTTTATAAAGTGGATTTTTTGGATTCAATCATGAATAAATATATTTGGAGAGTTGAAGGTGGGACCATCCTAGATTCTTTTCCTGAAAAATTAGATTCTATAAATGTAAAATGGAATTCCACAACGGATACCATAGGAAAAGTTTGTTTGCGAATAGAGAATGAATGCATCAGCACAAATGAAATATGTAAGCTTGTTGTGTTGAAACAAGTAACAGATCGAAATGAATTTTTATCGAGTAAAGTTCAAGTTATTCCTAATCCTAATGATGGGAATTTTAGTGTGACATTTGACCAAGATGTGAAAATTAGCAAAATCTTTTTGTTTGATAAGGAAGGAAAAGAAGTCAAACTAGAATATAAGCTCAAGGATTCTTATAAGTATCAAATTGCTATAAAAAGTAAAATTCTAGGGATATGTTTTATGAAGTTTCAAACAAATGAAGGAGTTTTATACAAGAAAATTATAATTAAAGATTAGCAAATGAAACAATCGAAAGTAAGTTTCTGTAAGAAAATAATTTTAATATGTAATATTTTATTCAGTTTGATTTGGATCCAATTAGATGCGCAGTGTTTGCAAGAAGGAGCCTTTAACTGTGAAGATGCATTCGTGTTTTGTTCATTAGATGAGATGAATGGTTATAAATGTTACAATACTGAACAGTCAAATCCAACGGCATGCCTACCTTGCAATGGATATGGTGCACCACATAATAGCAGTTGGTGGGCATTTGTGTCAGAAGGAGGTGAGGTTTCAATAACTATAATTTTTGATTTTTGTTATAATCCTAGCGGAGGTCAACCTTCAGGGGCACAGTACGGTATAGTAAGTCAATGTGATTGTTCTGGTCAAGTTGCTTGCCAATCCAACTGTAACACCTATGGAGATACTGCTATTATTAAAGCATTTTTAGTACCATGTAGAACTTATTATCTTTGGCTCGATGGATGTAATGGTGATGTTTGCCATTTTACAATTAAGACTAGTGGAGGCAAGAAGCCCAATATTACACAACTAGGAAATATCAATAGCTCTATTCCTAATCCATTATATACAGACTGTTGCGTTGACTTTACAGTAACACCACCATCCAATAATTGTCAACCTTTCCATGTATGGACTGTGGATGGAAAACCGTACTGGTGTTCTTACAATTCATGCAGAATTTGTTTTCCCCAAGCAGGAACATTTTCAGTTTGTGTTCATTCAGTAATTGGAAATCCATTAAGTGGAAGTTTATGTTCTGCTCAAACACCTGCAAAATGCATTAGTGTCGTAGTAAAGCAAAAACTAGAAGCTAGAGCAATGCCTTTAATTCTTTGTCCAAATCAAATACCATTTCGATGGCATTGCCAACTTATTAATAAGTCCGGTACATATCGATGTCCGTTTAATTTGAATGGATGCTATGAGCTTGACTCCGTGATAAATATTACAGTTATAAATAAATCGCCTGTTGCGGAGATTGTATTCATAGGCTGTAAAGGTGAAATTTATAAAGATACAATAAGATCGTATCCAACTTGTAATAATAAAACTCAAGTATTTATACCATCAAAAATTCATGCTTGTGATTCACCTTATATTTTAACGACATTTTATCCAACGGAAACTGGTATGATCGATATCTCTTGCCTGAAAAATAATTTTTTGCTTACAGCTAAAATAAAAAATACTACAGAACTATGTGGTCTTAATCCAATCATTCTTGACAATATGGAATGGTACGATTCTTTGAGGCCACAAAATATTTTAGGAACAGGAGATAGTTTAATCGTAGTTAGCCCATCACGGTATTGTGTCCGGCATAGTGTAAATTATAGTTTGGGAAATGTGAGTAAACAATGCAGTTACAAATATTGTGTAAATTTACTTGATAATCTCTTTACAATTCAAGACATTGTAGGAAAGTCCATTTTAGAAAATGGGAGTATAGAGCCCTACAAGGTTAAGAATAATTCTCAGAATATTAATTTATTTACCAATGTGAAATATTTGTGGAGTGTAACCAACGGAGTTATATTGGATTCATTTCCGGAGAAGCTAGATTCAATAAATATTAGATGGAATGATGCTCCATTTACCCTTGGTAGGATTTGTGTTCAATTACAATCAGATTGTGTGATGTCAAATCTATTCTGCAAGGTAGTGCAACTTAAAATGAAAACGGCAGTAGAAGATAATGAACGAACAACATTGCTCGTAGTTCCGAATCCAAGCAATGGAAATTTTATGATCATTAATTATGACTCAGAAGTCCAACTTGATCGAATCAAATTGATTTCAGTAGAAGGCAAGGAGATTAAATTTCAAGTTTCCAATACTGGAAAAAATCAATTTGAAATGAAAATAATAACGGCAACAGCAGGAGTCTATCAGTTGCAAATTCAAACCAAGAATGGTATGATCACGAAATCAATTATTGTTGAAAAATAAATTATTTTAAATTAATCAATAATTTATTTTTTGGTAAGACAATAAAATTTTACTATGTCAAACTAAAAATTGTTTAAATGAAAAAAATTACACTTTTATTGTCACTTACATTTGCTTTATTGATCGACAGAATCCATAGTCAATGTGTTCCTGAGGTTGCTGATGCTTGTGATGGAGCATTAGTATTATGTTCCCTCGATGAGTTAAATGGTTTTAGATGTATGAACACTGCTTTGATAAATCCTACAGCTTGTTTGCCCTGCTATGGCACAGGTACACCACATAATAGCAGTTGGTGGGCATTTGTAGCGCAAGGTGGTCCAGCGGAAATAAGAATGCAATTTAGTGATTGTTATAATCCATTTGGTAATAGTCCTTCGGGTGTTCAAGTTGGAATAGTAAGTGCTTGTGATTGTTCAGGAATTATATCTTGTCATTCGGAATGCAATGGAAATGGTGCTTTGATTATAATCAATTCCAATTTGCAAGCTTGTAAGATATATTACTTATGGGTAGATGGATGTAATGGTGATGTGTGTAATTTTATTATAACTACTAGCGGAGGTAAACAGCCAATATTGGATACATTGTCAAATATTTCTAGTATCGCGCGTAATCCTATTTGTAAGGGAGCATGCTATGAATTTTCTGTGAATCCCCAGGCTAATGATTGTCTTCCAGAATATATCTGGACTTTAGATAGTATGCGATTAGGAGGGAATACTAATACTGCAATAATATGTTTCCCCAATGAAGGGAGTTTTTCACTTTGTGTCTATGCTGTCATCGGCAATCCATCTAGTGGAAGTATATGCTCCCAAACACAAGCAAAATGTATTCAAGTTGTCGTAGAAAAAAGCAAAACCTAAAATTCTCTGTGCTGAACATAGTCCTTACCGATGGTGGTGCCAAACGATTACTACCTCAGGAACATATCGATGTCCATTTAATATTAACTCGTCTTGTGAATTTGATTCTGTGATTAATATTACCTTCCTAGAACCAATAGACGGTCCAAATGTGTATTTTATTGGATGTGGAGCAGAGAAATATGTAGATCCAATTACGAAAATTCAGTATTCGGAATGTAATAATCGAAGAGAAGTCAAAGTACCAAAATCAACTAATCCTTATGCATGTGATAGTACATATTTTTTATCCACTATTTATCCAAGCGCTTTTGGCAAAATAACTATTTTCTGTAGATCTGGAGATGTGATTTTAAATGCTTCAGTCAGTCCTACGACCGCACTATGTGGATTGGCTCCGGATGTTGTAGAATCAGTGGAATGGTATGATAAATTAAAACCACAATTAGTTTTAGGTACTGATTCAGAATTCCCGGTTTATAGAAAATCTGATTATTGTGTCAGATATATCTTGACTTATACACTAGGAGATAAAACCAAAACCTGTAAGTTTGATTTTTGTGAGACATTTGATGAAGATATATATTTTTTTAAGCCAACGCTTACTGGATCAGTAAAAACTCAGAATGGTACCATAGAAAAGTATGAAACTTATTTGGCAAATGTGTATCGTTTTATTTGGCGTGTTGAGGGTGGCGTTATTATAGATTCATTCCCAGAGAAAAAGAATATGATCTCAGTGAAGTGGAATGATCTTCCAGATACTCTGGGAAAAATTTGCCTTTCGCTAGAGAGTAAATGTGGATATTCAAATGAAGTATGTTTGGATGTGAAGTTGCAAAATCCAAATAGTATTGAATATAATGATGCTGAAGTTTTTATGATTATACCCAATCCAAATGATGGGAATTTTGTAATCACAATTGAACCGACAGTTAATGTTGTCGATATACGCTTGATGAATATGGAAGGAAAGAATGGTGACATATCTACATCAAGACTTTCAAGTAAACAAATTTCGGTGATGTTAAAGAATATAGAACCGGGGATTTATACTTTACAGGTTTACACCACAAAAGGAATAATAAATAAATCCATTGTTGTTCAGGCCAAGTAAATTAGATTGTAATCAACCAAATCATAAAATTATAATTATGAAGAATCGTATACTATGTTTGTCTTTAATTTTTATAGTAAGTAATGTGGGTGTATATGCTCAGTGTACTCCAGCATCAGCTACTCATTGTGATAGCACTTTAGTATTATGTTCGCTAGATGAATTGAGCGGTTATACCTGTTCAAATACTAGTAAATCTAACCCAACTGCTTGCTTGCCTTGCGATGGGAAGGGAAAGGCTGATAACAGCAGTTGGTGGGCGTTTGTAGCGAATGGAGGTGAACAGTCGATCACTGTCACATTCAGTGGTTGTCATAATCCTAATGGAGGAATACCAGGAGGGATTGAAGTGGGATTGTCTAGTAGTTGTGATTGTACTGAACAAATTGCTTGTGTAACAAATTGCTCAGGAAATGGAGGATTAATCACGATGGAAGTTAAACTTATTCCATGTAAAATATATTATCTATGGGTAGATGGATGCAATGGTGATATTTGTAATTTTACCATAGTTACAAAATCTTTTCATATTGATTTACTTCCTTTGAGAAAAATTTCACGAGCTAATCCAAAGACTCTTTGCAAAGGATGCTGTGATGACTTCTGGATACAAAATCCAATGAATCCATGCCCTCTAAATTATGAATGGACTATTGATGGGTCTCCAATTCAAGACAAAACTGAAAAAGTTAATATTTGTTTTTTAGATGAGGGGACGTTTAGTGTATGTGTCTATGGATATACTTTAAATCCATCCAGTGGAAATATTTGTTCTCAAACTAATACAGTATGTACCACTGTCAATATAGATAATGCAACTGCAACTCAGAATATCGATGAACAGAGTATTCACATTATACCTAATCCCAACGATGGCAATTTTATTTTGCAAGTCGAAGATGGATTTCAAATCAATGAATTGAAGTTAATTTCTATTGATGGTAAAGAGATTGATATCCAATCTACAAGAAGTGGCATGAATCAATTCAACATTAAGACAAAGAATTTGGAATCAGGCGTATATCAATTGAAGATAATGTCAAACAATAAATTATTTTATAAATCTATAGTAATAAATTAAGTGGATCTTCATAACTTTATAATTAATTAAAAAATGTTTTTAACTCTACATAAATATTAATATACATGAAAAAATCTACACTTTTACTTTCACTAATTTTCGTTCTTTGGATGAATAGATTTAATGCGCAATGTGAGCCAGAAGCAGGATATATGTGTGATGAAGCTAATGTTTTTTGTTCATTGGATGAACTGAATGGCTTTACTTGTTCAAATACAACCAGCGTGAACCCGACAGCTTGTCTTCCATGCAATGGAAGCGGAAGTGGTGCTCCGCATAATAGCAGTTGGTGGGCTTTTGTTACAGAGGGAGGTAATATAAGCATTTCAATGACATTTAGTGGCTGTTACAATCCAAGTGGGAACACTCCAGCAGGGGTGCAGATGGGCATCGTAGGTGCATGTGATTGCACGGATCAAATAGTTTGCAACCCCAATTGTAATGGCAATGGTGGATCCATTACTGTCAATGCTTTTTTTATACCATGTAAAATTTATTATCTGTGGGTTGATGGATGTAACGGAGATGTTTGTAATTTTACATTCACTACAAGTGGAGGAAATCAACCAAAATTAGTTACATTAGGAAACATAACAAGAACGCAACCTGATCCAATATGCAAAGGCTGTTGCAGTGATTTTAGAGTGGCGCCACAGCCAGGTGGATGTACACCAGAATATGTTTGGACTTTGGATGGTATTCAAGTTGGTGGGAATGCTGATGCAACAAGTATTTGTTTTCCTGATGAAGGAACTTTCGCAGTTTGTGTTTATGCAGTGATCGGGAATCCAGAAAGTGGAAGTATTTGTTACGAAACACCTGCAAAATGTATAAATGTTGTTGTAGAAAAAAAGGCGGATCAAATGGCAAAGCCAAGAATAATTTGTCCTGAACTTAGTCCTTATAGATGGCATTGTGAATTGGCCACTTCCTCTGGAACTTATAGATGCCCATTTAAACAAAATGGCTGTTGTGAATTTGACTCAGTAATAGATATTACTATTTTGGAAGAATATAATGGTCCGGATGTATATTTTATTGGATGTAATGGTGAGATATATACAGATTCTATTACAAAAGTTAAGTATCCACAATGCAATGATCACACTATTGTAAAACTTTCTAAATCTACAAAAAAGTATTTCTGTGATTCATCTTATACATTAACTACATTATATCCCAGAGAAAATGGATTTATTGATTTTGAATGTAGAAAAGATAGTCTTGTGCTTTCTGCTAGATTTATTGACCTTACAGAATTGTGCAACCTCAAGCCAACAATTGTCGATACAATGGAATGGTATGATACATTGAATCCAAATGTCATACTCGGAACAGCAAAAGAATTGGTAATCGACAATCCTTCTGTTTATTGCTTTCGACATCTTGTTACTTTTAGTTTGGCAAATACAACCAAATCTTGTTCCTACACTTATTGTCTAGATGTAAAAAGTAAATACTTTAAAATTGCAGTAATTTATGGAAATAGTATCACCGAAAATAAAAAAACTGAAAGATATTATGTAGATTATATTTTACAGAATAATGAGAAGTATTTATGGAAAGTAGCAGGAGGTGTTATATTAGATTCCTTTCCCGAGACTCTTGATACTATAAATGTGCGATGGAATAGTTTCCCAGATTCAATAGGGAGAATATGTTTGCGGATTCAAACAGAATGTTATACAACAGATGAACTATGCAAGACCGTAAAACTGAAAGAAAAAACATCTTTTGAGAATAAGCTCTTACAATCCATAATGATTATTCCTAATCCCAACAATGGAAATTTTATTTTGCAAGTCGAAGATGGATTTCAAATCAATGATTTGAAGTTAATTTCTATTGATGGTAAACAGGTGTATATGCAGTTTTTAAAAAATGGAGTAAATCAATTTTATGTTCAAACAAAGAATATGGATCCAGGCGTATATCAATTGATGATTAAATCTAGAAAAAAGAAATTTTTTAAGTCTATTGTAATTCAGTAATATAGATAATTGCAATTATTTAACCATGAAATTTAGCACTGCAAGTAATTCTATAAAATGTCAATAGTTAAATTCCTCCTTATGAAGAAAATAGTGATCATCGTTTTGATGATAATTTATTTTAATGTTGACAGGATGAATAGTCAATGTGTTCCTGCAGCATCGGATGATTGTGAGTCTGCGGCTGTGCTGTGTTCACTAGATGAATTGAATGGATATACCTGCTCCAACAAGACCAGATTTTAATCCAACAGCCTGTCTTCCCTGCAATGGACAAGGGACTGCAAATAATAGTAGTTGGTGGCCTTTCGTGAGTGAAGGCGGCAATATTGTGATCAATGTAACTTTATGGTGGATGTACTAATCCTTATGGAGCTGCTCCTAGTGGCATGCAAATGGGATTAGTAGGGGGCTGTGATTGCAGTCAGCCAGTAAGTTGTCATACGAATTGCAATGGGAGTAGCGGGTCATTCACGATTACAGGATTTTTAGTTCCTTGTAAAACATATTTTTTCTGGGTTAATGGATGTAATGGCGATGTGTGTAATTTTACAATTTCCACTAGTGGTGGAGGAAGTGTTAGACTTAATCCATTAGGAGCTATCAATAGTTCAGCTCCAAACCCCATTTGTAAAGGTTGTTGTTCCAACTTTACTATTGCATCACAACCTGGTGGTTGCACTCCAGAATATGTTTGGACAGTGGATGGAAATCATGTGGGCGATAAATCAACTAAATTAACATATTGCTTTCCTGATGAAGGAATATTTCGAATTTGTGTATTCGCAGTGTTGGGAAATTATGAA
>JADJVN010000021.1 GCA_016710585.1 Saprospiraceae bacterium | reverse complement strand
CAAGGCTTTGATATTTTACTTATTGGGAAAGGGTAGGGGAAGCAGTAGGGGAATTTTGTTTTTCCCATTCTTATATACCTAATATTAGGTCAATATAATTTTCTGTGGAAAAAGAAGTCCTTATCGTGCACCGCTGTTCTCTGCCTCCGCCTCACTTGCTGCCTTTTCTGCACCTATGCCGTATAGCAGAAAGTTTGCGGTATATCGGCATCCATCCCATAAGTGATTGAATTTGTCTATCGGCATAATTTATCGTATCTACCTAATGTTTTTCTATACTCATAGTTTTTTTGTTCGATAAACCATTCCTCGCCGTCAACTGTAATGTCTATTCCGGTGCTTATTGATTAGCTCTATTCCCCGGTTTGACGATCCTCGCCCTTTGTCTGCTTTTAATACATTGTAGCCTTTTACGATTCAATAGGTCTATTGCCTCCATTCGGGCTCTGTCTGCAACAATAGTATCTTCTTGGTGATTCCCAAAGCAGGAAACAAGTCCGAAGGTCGAAGCTGTTTACCCAGTTCGGTAAAATATCTGCTTACCGACGATGCTAACTTCACCTGTTTCATTATTCCCATTTCTTATTCCTATCTTGCATATCGCTGTAGGATCGTGAGTGAATCCAAAATCTAATCCATAAACATAGGCATTATTTTTTAAGTAATAGGGGTCTGGGAACTGGCTTATTCGGCGTACATGAGGAATGACCATGCCTTCAACAATTCCAGTCTGCCCTAATCCATAAACTCTCCATTTGTTTAGGTCGTAGTCTGATTTTGTTTCTAAATATCTAAGGTAATACCTTCTATTTCTTGGATTTTCCTTTTGTAATGAATTTATTGTGGGTATAATTAGAGATTATTAGCTCGACATTGTCACGGTGCAGCAACTCATCATGCACCCAAAATTCATTTACATCGATTGTAATCGATATAAACCTTCATTTCCGTCCTAGTAATGTCGTTTCGTCGGCTATATCCCACGGCACCATGTTTGCCTCGCTTATATACAATAGGTCTCGCTTTGGCCCACGTGCCTTTCCAACACTATCATAAACCCTGAATTCTATTATGCTTCCATTGATTAGACGATATGGCCCACGTACCAACGATGGATCAACAAACCAACGCCTTACCTTATCTTCCTGCATAATTCGCTTGAAGTGCCTTAAGCTATCCTCTTCGAGCTTATTGTAAGTGAATGCCGTAATAGTGCTGATAGTATTATTGTTCTCAATAGCAAAATCAATGATGTTCTGAATAATAGAGTAGGTCTTGCTACTATAAGTGCCGCCCTGATTAACTGTTATCTTAGCTTTCGAAAATCTATTAAAGTAATAAACGTCTGTAAGATTGTCGAATAGTTTAATGTCTGCTATTTTCACTATGCAAATATAACAAAAAAATTATATATGAGTATTTGGCTATGTGATTTGAGTCGATTTGCAAGGAATTTCCTTGACCTGCTACCAAAAACCAGTGCTACCGATGGCACGGCAGGTAACCTGGGGTTTTGTGCAAGCCAATCGGCTGACGGAATGCTATTTGGCTGTATCAAGTTATTCATCTTTTAGTTCTTTATTGAGGTGCAGTAATGGGCCTGCACAAAGCCCTTCTCGTTATCGGCAAGCGTAAGACGACCACTGCACAGCCATAGCATTTTTACCTAATTTTATAGCCCATTCTTGAAACTCAATTAATGTTAAGTTGCTTTTTGCATAATTACATAACTTACAGCAAGGAACAGTATTGTCAATAGTATAATCTTGTAAAGAATCAATTCTATCAATTCCAGAATATACCAATCCATTACCAATACTATTTTTAGTTTTTTTTATATTATTTGGCTCACTTAAACAATAAAAACAAGGTTTATCTATGATTCTTAACACAACTTCCCTTGACAATAACCACTTAAATCCTCTATTTTCAGCGTGTCTTTTATAACCCAAAATAATAGCCGTTACTTCTGAATGGTTGTTAGATATTCTTTTATTTGCTTTTACTTCTTTTGCTAAACATCCACAACTTTTTGTATTCCCACTTACCAATGATGAACCCATTACTACTAATTGATTTTCCTCAATCACATTTGACGTTATACCATTTTCCATCTTTTGTCTGAATGGCTAAAAGAAATAACTGTTAATCTATTGTATTTAGAATTATTTAAAAGTTGGGGCTTGTTGTTTGTAGGCATATTTTTTATAGTTACAAGTGTTCTGCAAATATACGGTTTTTTTCTGAAACGTGCAACTTATTCCAGTCTGATAAATTTAACCCACTTTTTATAAAACACGTAAATTGAACTGCTATATTTTTTGCAATTCCATCAAACGTTTTGCTTCTTAATTTTGCTCTTTCTTCTTTTGGTAGCTTCCAAGCATCGGCATACCAAGTAGGCATACTTTACCACTTGCAAACTCTGTTCTTTTGGTGGCTCCAACTATATTTGTCGGCTCTAACTTTGGCAATCCTTTTAACCATAGGCAGGTTTTCTTTTCAAATGGGTCGCCAAATTGGTAAGGGTTTATTATTTGGTCAGGTTTTCGCCATTCGCTACTCATTATGCCTACTGGGTTTTCAATAGCTATATAATCGCAATCAGCATCAGCAAACATTTTAAAGAATTTAATTGCAAATTCTCTGTCTTTATGCCTTTGTATTGCTTGTTCACCATAGCGTTCAATATTAAACCATCTATTCCCTGTTACAGTCAAGTAAGTGCAAGGCGGAAACGCAATTATCATATCCCATTTTAGCTTTAGCAATTCAGTTACATCGTGCTGTAAATGCCATTCAGGGTGTCCGCCACTTTGTGGCAGTAAATCACAGCTAAATGCTTCGTGTCCTAATTTGCGTAATTCCTTTGTAACCGATTGACTTTCCTCACAAGCAACAAGCACTCGGAGAACGCCAGCCGATAACACGGGTTTGGCAAAATGGCTGTTCAGTTCTTCTATCAACATTCGTTTTTAATTTTTAAGTTTAGTAATTCTATTTAGCTTCGGGTTCAGCCACTTCGCCAAGCCCGAAAACGTTATGCGATACCTTTACCGACATCACTAACAGACTTTGAAAAACCTAAACGAATAATACAAATTAAGTTTTCATATTCCCAGTTGAGCAAATCCCAATCGTATCTATCCAACGTGAATTTTGAAACGCCTAAATCTGTATTGTCTTTACATAATGCACTCAAACTATTATAGTATGAATGCTTATCTGTTTTTTTATCATATAGGTGGTAAACTTTTCTTTTCATTATAATAGGTTATTTTTTAATTTGAAGTGTTGCCAAGAGCCAAAATCTTTATCAAGTTCTTTTTGTTTTATAAGCCAATTGATAGCTTCTTGTTCATTTTTAAAATCGTTTTCGTCTTCATTAATATTTGGATAAAATTTTGGCAACCATTCACTGTCACCAGTATGGTCTATCCAATAGTAACTAATAGTTAAATTATTAGACATTGTAGTTTATTTTTTCAATACATAGCATAACACTTTTATTACCAATATATACTATACCATTTTCAATAAATTCAACAAGAAAGTATTTGTTTGAATTTATACCAACACTGTAGTTACTAATTTGAAACTTCTATTTAATTCACTTGATTTAATAATTGTCATTTTGTTTTGCTTTTTAATTATGATACAAATATACAGCACTATTTTGTAATTACCAAATATTTTACAATTTTATTTAACTATTTTGTATTTTTAACATTTAGACAAATAAGGCATCGCATAACATCGGTTTTGCAATAGTGGGGCTGACGTGCTAAATTGAACATTTGGATTTCTAATAAACATTTGTACTAATTTGAACATTTGTGCTTTTAAATCCGCTTCTTCGCAAAGCCAAAAACCGTTATATGCTATGCTAAGAGACACCCTGCAAACATTTACAGTTTTCTTTTAGCGGACAATTGGCTTTTGTTTTATATTCTTCCTTTTTATTGTTTGGACAACTATATTCTGAAACCCTTTTTATTAACAATTCAAGGGCTTGGTTACAAGAATTATCGCCAAAAGTATGAGTATCTTTTATCCCTTTTCTATACTCAATATATTCAGACAAATATGAAATTGCTTGTTTCATTGCTTTTAAATCCATTTCCATTTCATAAAGTATTTGCTGACCATAAGCCACAATTTCAGGGTTAAAATTTGGATAAGATTTTGCTATTTCTTGTATTCGATATTGTTCCATTTTAGTTAATATTTTCAGTTAAGTAATCATAGAGTTTGCCAGCATCAGACAAATCAATTACGCTATTGTCTTGTCTAAATGCTTGAAGTTCTTTGTTCTTTTTGCCAAAATCTAATTCCCATAAAAAATATTCTATCCAACTATGATGACCATTTTCATCATTCATTTGAACTTGAAGTATTTTAATAACTTGGTTCATTAGTAAATGATTTTCGTACATTAAATTAGCTTGAAACCCATTTGAATAAACTTGATTTAACAACTCGGAACATTTTACATCGTGTAAATGCTGTTGTTTAATTTTTTCTATTGTTTCTATAAATAAATCTTTGTTCATTGTAATTTTACACCCCGAAAAAGCACAGCATATAACAGGGGTTTTGCAATATGTGGGCAGAAGTACTAATATTCAGCATCGTACTTCTATGATGCTTTAGTGGGTTATTCAGCTTTTGTGCTTCGATGCCCACACATCGCAAAGCCCTAATCCGTTAGCAGAAATGGCTACCATCCGTTTATATCGACAATTTTTGCGTAATATTCAGTTTTTAGTTCGGAAAGGATTGCCCTTCTTTTTAGTTTCTGACAAACCCTTCCAACAGTTCCACTTCCAGCAAAGCAATCATAAACCAAGTCATTTTCGTATGAGTAGTATTTAATTACTCTTTCAGCCAATGCTTCGGGAAATGGTGCAGGATGCCAGTTGCTTGTATCAGGATTAAATTGCCAAACATTTGTTCTTTCATACCCATCAGCAACCAAACTTTCATTTTTAATTACCTTATCAATTAGGAATGGTGCAGGTTTCTTAAATACCAAAATGTATTCAGTAACAATGTTTGGCTTGTAAGCAATAGGTTTTCTATGATTGTAAAATCCACCGTTTCTATTTGCTGCTGCACCATCAGGCTTCATCCAAATAATATCTTCTAAAAATTCAAATCCTATTTCTTCCATCATTGGCACAAAATAAAAAGGCAATGGTATTCGGTAGCTTTGTTTGCTTCGCTTTTCACTTTCTACCAAAACAGGAGAAATGTTTATAACACACATTCTACTTTCTTTAAGTCTATCGTATGCCATTGTAAATATTTCTTTCATTTGTGCCAAGTAATCCTGCACCGATTTGTATTGAGAATAATCCCTTGCATTGAAATAAGGTGGTGAAGTAAGTATTAAATCCAACTCATTGCTTTGCATCCTTTCCGACATAGTAAGAAGGGCATCCTCGTTGAAAACCGCCACTTCTGCTAACATCGGTTTTGCAAAAGCAAGGGCTTCATCGGTTATTTGAACATTTGTATTTCTATCAATCATTTGTACTTAATTTAAAGTTTAGTGCTTCTAATCCCTTGCCTTCGCAAAGCCGAGAAACGTTATGGGCAATACGGACACACCCTAATTATTTGAAAGCTGACTTTGTAGTTTTTGTTTAAATAATTGTGCTGTTCGACTACCTATGAATTTTGTAACATCTTTACTTTCGACAATTTCGCCTTTTGCTTCACGGTAAACATCTTCAACCATTGCTTCAATTACCAGTTTGGTACTTTCTACATTAATTCCTTGTGGTAATTTATCCAAAACGTGTTTTAATCTCATTTCAGTAACCCATTCATCGGCAATGGCTTTGCATCTTCCAGTATTTAATTGTTCAGGGCTTACTTCTCTTGGCGTTTTGGTCTCTTTAAATTCATCTCTTTTATGTTTAGCTATAACTCTACTACCATTTTTCATAATGAACTCAACCAATGGTCTTAAAACAATACCTTCCCTAATTTTATCTTCTTCAATACCATTTCTTTTAGCTTGTGTTGAAGGTTTATCTCTTTCAGCGTTTAATGCTTCTAAATCAGTTGGCACTTTTACATAGTCAACAAATTCAATGTTTAAGGCGTTGCAAACATTTTTCAGCTTTTGGAACTTCTAACCATAAATCATTTACAGAAACATCAAAACCAACAAACTTTAATTCTTTGCCGTAAGTGTTACTCATTCCTTGCTGTTTACCACCATAAGCCTCACCATAAATAACAGCATTGGAATCAATAAATAATTCTGAAAATTTGCTTACTAAAAAGTCATTATCAAAAACTTTTACAAATCTTTCGTTGCTTTCGCCACCACTAAAATATTTTACTTTTTTCTCTTTACAGTTCCAGCTTAAATGTGCTGATGTGCCGTGTATTTTTTCCAAAGCATAGCACTCTTTAAAAATTAAAATTGTTTGGTCTTTGTAAAGATTGTCAATGTGTAAGTATCCCATTTTTTTTATTTTTTATTGTTTATAATTTAAAGTCCTTGCGAAATGTACTGCCCATAACAAAGTGTTTTACGCAAGTTGGGCAGAAGTACATGTTTTGAACAGTTGTTTTCTAATCATCTGTGGTAGTGGGTTGAAAAGTTGAGCCTTGAAACCCAACCTGCGTAAACACCACCGTTAGCGGTCGGCTTTAAAAGCATTCACTCTTTAATAAATGCAACTGACAATTCAAACGCATCTGTTAAATTGCAAACAGTATTCTATTTTGAATTGCTCTATAAGTTGACGTTCCTTCAAATTTTTCTTTTTGTAGTCTGGGATATTAAACCAAGCCGACCTATTTCCGAATAGACAGGCAAAATTCATCCCAACTGTTATGGAATCTAAATTGGTCAGCGGTTTCCCTTCGCGCAAATCAGTATTATAAACCTTGTTTGATAAATTATCATAAGGAGAATTTACCCCACCCCATAAAATTGGCAATAAGCCGAACCGCTAACACATTATTTGCGTCGGTGGGGGTTTCGTTTTTCAAATTATCTTTCTGCATATTTTTAAGTTTTGTTTTTCAAATGAAGTTCAGTGGTTCAAATCCCCAACGAACGCAATAATCCGCCCGTTATGTGCCATTTAACCGACACTCTGCAATTCAAAATCTTTTTTGACTGATACCACAATTTTCACAAACAAATTCGTCTGTATATTCAGGATGTGGCACACCATTAAAAGAATATGAGGTATTTACAATTTCTACAAATGAATGATTATTGCACTTGCATTGCTTTTCTTTTTCTTGTTGTTCATTATAGCAATCAATACAAACGTGTATTCCTACAACTTCAACACCAATTTGCAAGCCATCCTCGCCAAATTTTGGTGCTTCTATTTGTTATAAATTTCGCGAGACTTTATAATTCTATTACAACAATCTGCCTTTTTTATCTTTTCTACTTTTAAAAGTTTATCAATCATAACTTGAAAATAAACGGCACATAACATCGGTTTTGCAATAGTGGGGCTTTTGTTCTAAAACAAACATTTGTACCTTGATGAAACATTAGTAATAAATTCAACTTTTCGGCTTCGATTTCCCCACCATCGCAAAGCCGTTTAACGTTACCACCAATATTAAGACGGCACACACTGAAATGTTTTTCAAATTGCCCTTGCGACCAAATCACGCTGACTTTTGAAAGATTTGATTTCTTTTGCTGAATAAGTCCATATTCTTTTATAATATCAACTATTGGGTGTTCTTTTGGTTTTTTTTAGCATAAGGTCTAGCGCATTTTAAAGTAAACTATCATTAACATGGTAGCCATTGTTTTGCTCATTGGTTTTCTTTTGGTTGCTCTTTTTGTTGGTATTTACACCATTGATTTCTATTTCCATTGTTTAAAAAATTGATTATTAACAAAATACTGGCAAGTGTAACCCAGTGTATCATCAATAAGGGTTTCAGTGCAATTGCAAGGTTTGTCATCCTTGGTCAAACGCTATAAATTCGAGCGAAAGCTTCCATAATCCCTTACTGGATGATACACTAAACGTTATCGACAACTGCTACTGACTCTTGTTCAAAATAAAATTTACCATCCCATAAAGAGTGTTTAATCAAACCCATGTTCATTTGCAACTTGCATCTTTATTTCTGCTTTTAAATAAGTATTCAAGTTTCTCATTAAGCATTTTGTGGAGTTGATTTCTATATCCTTCCAAATCTGTATGGCATTTGTAATTATTGCAATCCTTACAACTTGGGTTTAAATTATCCAAATCATTTGTGCCACCAAAGATTTGCGGTTTAATGTGGTCAACATTAAACCCCTTAACTAAATCAACTCCACAATAAGCACACTTGCAAAGCATTTATCAAATACTATTGCTCGTATTTTAGCTTTCGATAACTTAACCGCAACAGCCGATAACACGGGTTTGGCAAAATTGCCGTTTTGTACTTCTATTGAACTTTTATCTATCATTTGAACATTTGTTTTTTAATTGAACTTTTGGTTTCGGCAACTTCGCCAAGCCCCAAAACGTTAGCGGCAACCCTAAGACAGACGAGCCTTAATTGCACCAGCATAATGTTTTGTAAACTTTTCGACTTCTGTTTTCAACTCTTCAAGCGTATTGCACTTAAATTCTTTTCTTAAAATCTCTTCGCCAAGAAAATTAACCAAAACAGCACCTTCCCACCAATCCCCTGCATTTTTATGTGGCGGGTAGAAGCGGCTACTAATTCTCAATAGTGAACCATCAAAATCTAACTTAAAATTGCAATCCCAACTCCATTTAGGTTCATCAAATATTTCTTTTTTCTCGTTGGCTTTTTCTTGCCAAACTTTTGCGTTTTCCCAATTTAATTCCATTTTATTTTGATTTGTGAAGAAGGGCAGCCGCTAACAAGTGCTATACAATATAGCGGCTGACGTGCTTCGATTGAACATTGTGCTGTGGTGGAGCAGTAGTGCCTTGAAATCCCCACCATCGGCAATATTTGAACCACAGTAAGCACATTTACCATTGAATTTATTAAATATTTTATTTCTTTTAGTCATAATGATTTGTTTTAAATTGTCGCTTTCTCACCTGAAGCCACGCCATTCTTCAAATGCTCCAAATGTTCGGGAACTTCAACTACAGTACGAAAAACAAGCTCCTTGATGAAGCTTTCTGTATTGGCTGCTGCTTTGGTATCGTCGTAGCCTAAAACTCTCGCTGCGTACTCTACAAACCTCAAATCCATCTGTCCAATGTCTTTCTTATTTAGAATTTCCATTGTTTTTGTGCTTAGTTTGTAAAAGTAATGCTGCTGCCTTGTTAGCTGTACTTCATTGCCGTCTTGATCGTCCACCGTTGTTAGAAGTTGACGGGAACTTTACCAAATTCCTCCTTCTCTAAGCTTCTCTGTGACCTTTCTTCTTTGATTCTGAAGATGGTTGCTTCGCTGTAGGGAGAGCTAAGTTATTTCCACTCTTGTTTCCGACCAAATTTTCGCCTGTAGCCACTTTTCTCTGTTTTTCTCTGTTTTGCAAATATAATACTTTTATTATATATGAGTGGATTTAATGTTTTATTTGGTCATTACTTTAATGTTAATTGCCTTAAACATTGGATCAATTTCTGCCCTTTCAGGTTCTGGTGAGGGATCATTATCTAATGATTTCAAATATCTATTTATTATATCGGTATAATTTTTACTTTTTCGTTGTAATCAGAATAACTCATAGAACATATAATTTCATCGCCTAATTTAAATTCTGCTATTTTTTTACGCCCTCCAATCTCCAATTTATAGCTTTATCAAATCCTCCAATTGTATTATATCTATTTTGAAATGAATCGTTTTGAATTCGAATCCAAAATAACGATAAAACTCTTTTTTGATTATTAGGAGTTGTATTAAAACTCTCAATTTCATATTTAAAACCGTTTTCCAACCAAGAATCCTTCTTGAATTGGTCTTGAATAAAATCAATACCATAAATCTTTATTGGCTTATGAGATTTAATCCAAAATTCATAGAGAGATGTAACTAAATTATCAATGTGACTTGCCATATTAAATTATTTAAAAAATTGATTGTCTGCTGCGCTGTTTGCCTTCTCCTCATTGTCATGGCTTGTTGCCACAAAACCATTGTTTTAAAATTTTATTTGATAAAAAGCTTTTTACTCTACCTTTATTAGACACTTGATAAGAGCCTTCATACCCATAAATATCTTTCCATATTTCACCATCAAAATCAACATTTTCTACATCTTTATAATATTCTAATCTTGCCATAATTTAAAATTTAATTACTTAATAATCTCTTTGACTTTCCAGTTAATTCAAAAACCTTGTATTGCTGCTTAACTCTTTCAAGTGTTTTTGTATCTAAGTTTTTATAAATTGTTTCCATGCTTCCTTCCATCGAATTTCCTAAGTCTGGAATCATGTTTGTTGTTATGATCGTCTTGTAACCATGATTTTGCCAAATTTCATACCTGCTCTTGAAAAAATCGTTAAGAGAATGCTCAAATGAATAAGTTTTTAAAGTATTCATCTTTTCGCTCAAATAATCAATGATTACATTTTTCAAAATGTGAAATGTAAAGTCTGTTGTGCTTTCTTTAGATTTTAAATGAGCTGAAATTTCAGCATCAAATGAAATGTATTCAACTATTCCTTGAGTCTTGTATTTCGGCTGTCGTAATAAATGTGAAATACTGCTCAAGGCTCGCATGACTTGAGTTTTGCCAACTCCAGGAGCTGAACATATTAAAAAGCCACCTATGTCGTTATTTTTTTCCATGAAAAACCACTTCAATAATTCTGAAATCAAGTTGCAAAGGCTTTTGTCCGATTTTAGATTTTCAGAGTAAACTTCTTGAGTAATTCCTTTTGAGCAAACATTTTTCATCAAAATATCATTGAATGTTTTTTGTAATGTTTTCAGGCACTAATTGAAAGTCTTTCATTTCATTTACTTTGTTGAAATAATTTTTTGCAGCTTCGTTGAGAAGTAAATCGTTTCTCTTATTTCTTCTCTATCCATTTGGTTGTAGAGCTAATTTTTCAAAATATTCTTTTTGCGCCTGTCCTTGCTTTTTCATTATTTCAGTTGACGTTTGGTTTGTTTTTGTTGAAATCTTTTCCAAAACCAATTCGTTACCGCTGTTTTGCTTCGATTAAGTACAGGTTTATCCCTAGAGTTAGCCCAATTGAATTTATCGTAATGGTTGAAATATTTTATCGCGAGTTCTTTGTTTTCTCCATTTTCCAAAAAATATTCAACGACTTCAGGAAGCAGAGGCGGCACAAAGATTTTTGGTTTTTGGTTTTGGTTTTTAAAGTGGCTTTCTTGGCTCAAATCAAGCGATTCTACCTTGCTGCTTTTGATTATTTCAACTTCATCTGGTAATTCGTCGGCTTTTGATTCTTTTTCTTTTTGCGCAACTTTTTCTTTTTCTTCAAAATTTTCGTTTTCTAAATCTTGAATTTCATTTTTTAAAAAACTTTCTTTATTTTCTTTTAATAGTTTATTATTGTTTAATAGTTTAATAGGTTTATATATACTACTATTGCTTTCCCCTATGCTTTCGACTTGCTTTCTCCCATGCTTTCGACTTGCTTTCTCCAATGCTTTCCCTTTTTTCGGCATAGCATTATTAATAGAAATTATATTTGAAGAGTATTGATTTGTTGATTTTTGAATTAAAATTAAGAACCCCCATTCTATTAAATCATTGAAATATCTAATATATGTTTCATGCTTTTTTATGCCAATTGCGTCCATTACCATTTGAGTCGGCATACCAAATTTTGACTTCCACCCCAATCGGTGCAATGCTCTATTGCAAAGAAATAAATGCTGAATGATTTGGACTTACCTTTTCTGGATTTTCGAAGCACCAGTCAAAAAAATTACGACTTAAATCATATCCATTCATGATATTTTCACCTTCTTATAAAATCCAACAATAACTTTAGTCACATCACATTTTTTTCGATCAACGAGCTTGATGCAATAGCCCTTTGTCTTTAAGAAGTTGTTTACTCTTTTGCGTCTATCTGGAACCTCATGTCGATCAATTTTACATAATTCAGATATTTGTAAGTCCGAAAACTTTCTACCTGAATTATAGGCTAATAAGCAGCGTTTTTCTTCGCTCAATACTTGTCCACTTGATATAGCTTTTCTTAATGCATTTTGTGAAATTTTTGATGTCATTTTGGTTTGGTTTAAATTTGCTTTACTACTTCTTTTGTTTTGTATTTTTTATGTGAGCTTGATCCAGTTTCTATCATTTCAGGATTTTTCTTCACTCGTTTTGATAATGCTGTTCGGCTTATTTTAAATAAGCCTGTTACCTCTTTGCTTGTCATCTTTGGCTTTACTAATTCAAGTACACTTATCACGGTATTGTGATAATGCAACACTGTTTCATTTAACTCCTTTAGTCTGCTTTCAATGTCGCTCATGCTGATTTTTTTGATTTCATAAAAGTTGCATAATCTTCACGACTCATGAATTCGATTGCAAATTTTGAAGAGTAATACTCGATGATTTCTTCTTCGTACATGTTAATGAATTCAGTATCATTTAGATTTTTAGTGCTAGTTGGAATTGATATAAAATTTTGCCCTTTTCCAATAATATCAGGAGCCAAACAAGAATTGAATTTTGACTTATGGTAACTGTGAAGTGTTTCTGTATCCCACTCAATTAATTCTCCACTTGAAGAGTCTATTATCAAGTTTTTTCGACTTGAATTAAGGAAAGAGCAAATCTCATTTAGGACATGGCCGAAGTGATATTTATATCTAGTTCCTCTATATGATACATTCCTAATAATCACCTCGTAATGTCCATTGAGTTTATTTATTACAGCGAATTCTCTTTTGCCTTCCTGTGACAAAACTCCTTTATTTATAATCAAGTTAAATTTTATGTTTGGCATTGCTAAGTGTTTTATAATTGTCGAAAAACAGTTCAGGGGTTAAGCCCCTTAGTTTATTAGTATCGGTTGATACTATATTTACTTTTCCTTTGGAAATTTCTTTTACTATGAAAAGCTTTCCAGTATGTATATTTTTGGCATATAGTTTTCGCCCTTCTAAAACATTCTTGAG
This sequence comes from Saprospiraceae bacterium, assembly GCA_016710585.1. GTDB lineage: Bacteria > Bacteroidota > Bacteroidia > Chitinophagales > Saprospiraceae > Vicinibacter. Next base: position 6,898 of record JADJVN010000021.1, on the reverse strand, counting down.
ATTTGATAGATTTGAGTTCATTTGTTGTGGTTTTGGTTTAAATTATTGGTTTGTTTATTTATATCTGTATTTTGTAAAATGAATTATCGCCATTGGTTTTGAATAATCATATCCTTTAAACCAATTTTCAAAATCGTCTGAATTTAATCCGTCATTTTTTGGAATCATTAAACCGCTTACAGAAAATCCCACATCTTCAATTTGGCAAGAATACAAGTAATCGTCAAACAATATTTTCTCAATTCCAATGCCATCTGATTTATCGAATATAAATGACTCAATTCAAGCATTTTTGTAATCAATGTTTTCTTCATTGCATTCAAACTTATAATACAGTTTTTTCTTTTCATTTAAGATAAATTCTTGAGGAGTTGGAACAAGACAATAAATTAATCTATACTTTTTCTTGCCTGTCAACCACTATATCCTTGCCCTTGGCGAGATATGGCTTTGATAATTCAGCATTAAAAAATGTCCTTAGATCCCAACTTGTTTTATATCTTCAACTACATCTTCGCTGTCAAGTACTATATCGGGAGTTCCTTGTGAATTTATTCTTTAGCTGATTCCCAGGATCTCTTCACAATTCTCCACCTAGTACGCTTTGCACTAACTCCATACTGTCTTGTTCACAATATAGGCCCTTTAGCATTTCATCAGTATAGACATTTTCTTTATGCAAACTCATTTCGTAAGAATATATCATGAGCCAATGTCTTGGTTGTTTCGCTTAAATTACCCTCTTCTTTGTCTTTTTTGCTAATTGGATTTGTAAGTAGTGCGCCTAGTTTACTGCACCTTACTAAGATATTATTTTCCATTTTTAAGCTCTTCTAATTTTGAATTATAGATTTCCATTAAATCGTTTTTTTCGCAAAATTCAAATACTGGTATTAGATCTTTCTTGTTTGTTATTTTTGAAATATGAACCTTCATTCTATTTCTTTCTTTTTCCAAATTTACTTCTTCGATTGATGTTACTGATGAAGCTGAACTTGAATTATCTATGTATTCAATATCAAGTGTTTCGGCGTTTTTAATGACTCCTTGATCGGCTAATTCTGCTTTTTGCATTTCTACACTCATAGGGGCATACCTTTGAAGCAATAACTTTAAAACTGTTTTACGTGCCATCGCTTCAAAATCCGTTGTCCATAGCCCATTGAAACTTTTTGAGTACTTTTGTCCATGTTTTTAATTCATCAATAGACATTGGCAATGATTGCTCGTAGCCATTTAGTAGTTTGAAATAGGCACAGTAACCTATTATATTGCCATTGGATTTTGAGGCAAAAAATGAAGTTAGTCTTTTCTTACATCTTCATCTGTATCATTCTCATATACTGCAACTGAATTTAGAGATAGAAACTTTCCACTTCTTTGCGCTAATTGAATAAATCCCTTATATCAATTTGAAATTGCGCTTTATTTCCATAAGGAATAATCCAAGCTAATCCCAAGTTTGGGTTAATTGCTAAGTCTAAAGTGGTAGCCAATAATGCACAATGATATATACTAGAAGGTTCGCATTTCTGTAAATTGGCATTTGAATTTACAATACCCAATACCGACGTTCTGAACACATTCGATTTTTCACCAAGCGCATTACTCATGTGCTTTATTATTTCAGGAGACTCGAAAAACTTTTTTACTGTTACTTGATTTTCCATATATTTTAATTTGTTTTTTTGATTTTAAAAAAGCCTCTCGAAAAATAACCCTTGACACATGAGAGGCTTCACAACAATTAAACTTCCTTTGTAGTTAAAAAATTTAGCTGTTACACTATGCTTATATCCTTCGGTTTGTCTTATTTGTCCTTGCCCTATTTGCAATTTTTCTTGAGAGCCTATTGCAAATCCTTGTTCGATTCGTAGTCTCCTTACCTGCATCTAAGTTCATAGAATGCATTGTTTATTCTGTCATCGCCGTATAGATGATTTTTTATTTGGTCGAGTTGTGCTTTGGTCATGGTTTAAATTAATTGAGTTTAGAGATTAGATTTTATTTAGAATCTAGCTGCTTTTGAATTAAAAAATATAACTGTGAAGGCACTTCAAGAATAGGGTCGTAGTTGCCATTATTTAAAATTGATAATGCTTTTATTTTATTGGCAATGTAATGCCCATATATTCCTTGCCTTCTAAAATTACTGTTTTTGCTTTATACAAATGTTCATTTGAAAGTCTTAATCTTTGTAATTTGATTTGATCATTGCTCTTGATTCTTTTTCAATATAATTAATTTGCTTTTCTAGCGTTGAATCTATTTTTCTTTTTAGATTTTAATAAAAGCAAGACCTGTTCAACGCTGTTAATCTTGCTGCTGTATGGTTTGACATTGTATATGTTTTAATTTTTTTAAAATTCGTCTGATTTCGAGTTCATTTCTTCAACTTCTTCGACATCTGGGAAATATGAGCTTTTCTCCCATTCGTTTTCAGCTAGTTTTGAAAGTTCATCATATAGCATTACATCCATTCTTTTGTAGGTATATTCTAGGTCGTTTGTCATTCGAGAAATTGATAGAATGTCAAAGCTTCTTAATCCAGATATGTAAAAGTCAAATTCTCCTTTGAAATTGCAAATATCTTGAAGCTCATATACTGCATCGAAGTAAACTCATACACAATTTCATTATGTATTATTTCAAGTGTGTTGTTTCATTCAATTTTGACTTGTCTATTTTTGCAAATTCTTTATTTCTTCCTTCATGCTTGAAGTCCTGTAGGCTACTGCCTATTTGTATTATTTCTGCTATCATTTTTGATTTTTTGACATAAAAAAGCCCATGCCATTTATAGCACATATACCACTCCTGACATGGACTCCACTTCTACTATTTAACTGAGATTGGTGCGATTTTCCGAACCGCTCGGGATCTATGGTTGAACTTGCTAAATTCCTTTTTCTGCGCTATCTGTTTTTGGTTTTTTGATATTACAGAAAAAAATATGTTTTATAAAGCTTTTCTCTTTGGTAACACTTTGGTTACATTTGCAGACCTAAATTGATCACGCTTTCTCTTAAATGCCTCAATTTCGGCTTTAATAAAAAAAACTCTTGACCCTTTCTTAAACTTGCTAAATCTTGATGCATAAGCAGTAGAGAATGAATTGCGAGTACAATTTAGCAACTTAGCAGCCTCTTCCATTGACATGGTGAAATTTTCACCTTCTTCAGTAGATTCTGTTATATTTGCAGCTTGATTTATATTTATAAGCATTTATATGTTTTTTTGATAGGACAAAGATAAAACAATTTACGTAGTACTACCAAATATATTTGTAAATATTTTGATATATTTATTTTAGTAATTTATAAATGATTGATTTACAATCCATATTAAACAAATTAAATTTTACGCAAAAGCAATTTGCTGAAGAAATGGGCGTAGTACAAGGGTCTGTGTCTTCAGTTAAGGTAGGGAGAATGGCATTTCCAAAGGAATGGCAAAAGATACTTTTGGAAAAATATTCCCTAGATGTTAATGATTATTTAATAAAAGAAGCAGCGAAAGACAAAAATCTAAGTTATAAAAATGAGATCCGTCAAGTTTACCCCGAATTGATGGAAGTAAAGGTTTTAAAGATTGAAGCACAGGCGGGTTATCTCGATAATCTGCATAATAACTTAGACGAAATGGTAAAACTTGACACAATGCTCATGCCAATCGAGTACGACAAAGGCAATTATCTTGCCGTTGAGGTATCTGGAGATAGCATGAATGACGGCCAAATCGATTATAATGGACGATATTCTTCACTGCAAAGAATTGCAAAAACATCACTGGAAAAACAAGCTACATTTCAATCAGTACATTTTATTATTGTCGGACGATGGTATCGTTTGCAAACAGATCCCAAAGCGCGATGTAGAATTAGCTGAAGTAACTTGCCATTCTTGGAATAGTAATGAAAGACTATGTGGTTAGCTTGAATGATGTGTACCGGTTGTTTTATGTCAAATTTTGGATAGACAGATTAAATTTTAAAAACAAAATCAATAAAAATTATGGGACTTATTATTATTGCTCTTATTCTTGCGATTATTCCTGCTTTGATTGCTCAAAAAAAAGGGCGTCACTTCCTGACATGGTATATCTACGGATTCTTTTGTTTATTGTTGCATTAATACATGTATTGGTAATTGAAAAGAAGAAACAATTGGCGACAATCTAAAAAGTGTCCTGCTTGTGGCGAATTTATAAGAAGAGAAGCTATATTATGTAGGTATTGCTCCACTAAATTCATAGTAACTCCGATAGAGAATAGTCAGAATAATTTTAAAGAAAACATTCAATGATCATTCTCACATTCCTGAATTTTAAGTTAAACCTACATATATGAAATATTTGTTTTTGATTTTATTTTTTTGCTCCTGCAAGTCAGATAAAGAGCTGATCACAAAGTTTGATGCTGCAATTTTTGAATCTCTATCAATGATGGAAAAACAAAATGATAGGCTGCAAATTGAAATTACTGTTGATGAATATTCAAAATGTAGATGTGATTCAGCCGATGCATTTATGTATAGTGGCTATATTTCAATTTATAATGAACTTAACGATTCTTACACAAATGTAAGAGAAGCATTTGAAAGACAAGACACTATTGAAAAAGCACATTTTAATTCCTGATCCAAGATATTATGAGACTGAAAGAAAATCTCTAAGCTAGATGAATGTAAAGATGCTGCTAAATTATTTGCTGTATTTGCCGAAAACAAAAGCAATAAATCAAGGTTGCTATAAAGCCAAAGTATCAATAAAAATGTAAACGCAAAAAATACCCAAAAAGTAAAGGAATACTATATATATGATTCTCTAAAAGAATGTGAAGGCCGAGGATACCGACTTTAAATTATTTAAAGAAAGAGCTTTGAAGTTAAATTAAATGAAAATAGACCCATTGCGGCTAAAGCCGAAATATCAAGAATCGGATTAAAACAAGAGCAATTGCCAGAAATGCTGGAACAACATTTGGCACTTTCAGGAAGGCGATGAGATCAGGTACCATCACCGTCAAGAATTGGTGATTTGCTTAAAATTGCAATCAAGAGCCTAAAGCTAGATTCTTTATAATCCTACGGGAAGAAGCCTCTAATCGATTTTTACTTCGATGTACATTACATTAGATGTTGACGATTTGTTCCCAGTGATCCCCAAAGGTTTCAATATTCTGATCGAAAAAAAAGAACTTGAATTTAACTTTCCATTTTACTGGAATATCGTTAGTGAAGATAAAAACTATTTTGGATTGATACGTAAATCGGGAAAAGAAAACTTGAATATCCTTTGATGTAAATAGTATGAGCTTAAAATAATCACCATTCAATAAGCAAGGATTCAATTCTCATACGTGATCGAGAAGCAAAACGCCCATTTTAAAAACTGCAAACCTTTTTTTAAATGGAAGATTTTTTTCTTTACAATTGTTTTGTTTTTCAATGTTTTTCATTAAAGTTAAGTGATCGGGGAGGAATCGAACCCTCACCATCAGGCCGAAATCTGATATTCTAATCCGTTGAACTACCCGACCAATTTGTCTCTTTATAAATATGTTTCAAATATAGTTAATAAATTTGCAATTTGAATTTACCAATTGCTAAAAAGACAAATAAATATATCTTCAGTGAGCAATTTATTCAAAGCAGTAGTTAATTCATTTTCAACAGTCGAAAAATTGGACTCTGGCAGAAATTCCGTGAATCTAGAAAATGTTCTGCTCCAATTTTTTGTTTCATCATTTGCATATATTGCATCTACTTGCATTCGCTATTTCCAATCTATTAAAGTGCAGATGTGGCGCGGTTCACTGGGGCTTGGCCAGCTGACATTGTTGCAATATTGCGTTGAAGTGTTACATCTGGATTTGTCGTCTAAAGATTAATTTTGCTTTCTCTTCTTATTTATTTGTAGGGCAATTTGGAATTCATTTGGGTAATTTGCTGCGAGCATTAAATGAATTATCTGTAACTGTGGCATACGACAAATTTTTTTGACATCAACAGGGATAGAAGTTCCTTTGAATCAATAGAACACGATTCAAGTAAATTAATAGACAAAGAAAAATAATAAAATTTTAATACTAATACTCGATTTCATATTGCTTGATTTTGCGATATAAGAGTTCGTTCAGAAATTCCCAATTCATCAGCGGCATCTTTGCGTTTTCCATTAAATTTTTTAGTGCTTTGGATCATGTCCTTTCCATTGATTCGATAGATAAAGGTTCATCAACATTTCCTCTACAGCTTGATACTCAGAATTTGACTTCGGCATGATAATCGGTCTGGTAATGTTCATCATTATGTTGATTCACAGGCCTGAGCATTCAAGAATTATTCATTGAAGCATTTACCAAGAATTTGAGTGTGATGTCATGTTTCTGGCATTTCTAAATCATTCGTTTGCACAATTGAAAAAACATGCCTTTCAATTGATTCAAATCCTCCTTCATGTCGAAAAGCAATTTATATAAAATCTCGCTCTTAAAGCTCATGTTTTCATTTCCATTTCAGGATTAATCTGGAGCCCAATTTCTTCTTTGTATATCAAGGAATGATGCAGGTTAAATCTTGAGCTGTGATCAATTTTTTATCAGATAGAACGGATAATTGTTCTATAGCATTGCGCAATTCACGAATATTTCCTGGCCTGAATAAGTTCCATCAATAGGGTACTGTCTTCGTCAAATTCTATGGAAGTCGTTTTGTATTTTCCGCAAAGTCAGGGCAAATTTTCTACACAGAATCATGATGTCCTCGTCTTTCTTTAAGTGATGGTACTCTAATAGGAACAGTGTTCAGTCGACAATATAAATCCTCTCTGAATTTTCCTTTTCTCACATTTCCAATAAACTTACATTGGTTGCTGCAATTACTCTAACATTGGTTTT
>JADJVN010000020.1 GCA_016710585.1 Saprospiraceae bacterium | reverse complement strand
CTTGATAAAGAATGCCTCTCAAGACATGATTGTTGATTTATTACCTATAGTTGATGATTTTGAAAAGGCTCAGAAACTATCAGTAGAACAACAAAATGAAAACAGGCTTCCAGAAGGTATGAATTTGGGTTTATCATAAATTAACTGGATTATTAAAGTCTAAAGGCTAGAGCCTATGGATTCCAATTTAAAAGATTTGATCCCAGTTTTCATGAAGCAATTACTGAGTTTCCTAGTCCATCAGACGAACTTAAAGGCAAAGCAGGTAATAGATACCGTAGAGAAAGGTTATTTACTGAATGATAAAAATCATAAGATACACTAAAGTAGTCGTTGCGAAATAAAATAAGAAAGGCTACAATTTAAAAAAATGAGCAAAAGAGATTTACGAAATATTGGTGTTCCCAAATCTGCTGATGCAGATTCATTGAAAAAAACATATCGTAAGGTAGCGATGAAATATCATCCGGATAGAAACCTCAGGTGATAAATCATCGGAAGAAAAGTTTAAGAAGCTGCAGAAGCTTATGAAATACTTAGTAATCCAGATAAAAAGCCAGATGACCGTTATGTCTTACGCGTTGGAAGTCGACCCCAATCAAGGATTTGGAGGAGGCCGATCTGGGAACATGGAGGATATATTCAGTCGTCTGGCGATATTTTTGAGACTCTGGAAGTCCATTTGAACTATTCTTGAGGAAGTAGGAAGGGAGGAGGTAGATCAGGTGGTATTGAAAGGAACCAATCTTCGCATAAAAGTAAGCATGACTTTAGAAGAAAGTGCAACAGGAAATTACAAAAAATAAAGTCAAAAAACAAGTTTCCTGTAAAACTTGTGGAGGAAGTGGCGCTAAAGACTCAAAATCTGTAAAACCTGCAGTGGATGTAATGGATCAGGTTATGTACGTCAGATAAGAAGCTACATTTCTTGGTCAAATGCAACGACTACAACCTGCCCCACTTGTAATGGAACAGGTCAGCAAATAGCAAATAACTGTACAAGCTGCAGAGGATCAGGAGTTGAGAATAATGAAGAGACAATAGAAATCCAAATCCCAGCTGGAGTGGAGGATAATATGCAACTCTCTATGCGTGGTAAAGGTAATGCAGGAGCTAATGGTGGACCTGCAGGAGATCTTTGATAAGCATAGAACAAAAGGAACATGATACATTTACAAGAGATGGAATGAATATTCATTTTGATTTTTATGTAAATATTGCAGATGCTGCACTAGGTACACACAGGTTGAGGTACCGACTTTGACTTCGACTGTCAAAATTAAAATTCCACCTAGGTAACACAGAGTGGTAAAATATTCAGATTAAAGGGTCTTGGTATCCCGTCAGTACAATCTTATGACAAAGGAGATCAACTTGCACGGTTCACGTTTGGACTCCAAAAAATGTGTCAAATGAAGAGAAAACCTTGTTGGAAAAAAATTAGAAATATGAATGATTTTTAACCACATCCTTCTAGCGAGGAGAAAGGATTCTTCGATAGGATGAAAGAATTTTTCAGATAGAAAAAACCAAGCATTTTCATCCTTGGTTTAGTATTTATAACTGCTTGTAAAGAGGATATCATTTATTCCTCTGAAAAAAAAATAAATGATGAATCATGGTCTTATGGCCAAAAGTTAAATTATGTCTGGGATATTCAAGATACAAGTTTACAGTATGATATTCTTTGACTTTGAAACATGGAGATGATTTGAAATATCACAATTTGTATACAAAAATAATCAGTGTATATCCTGACTCTACAAAATTTGAAAATATCCTCTCCTTGGAGTTGTTTTCACCCAATGGGAGGCCTTTGGGCGAATGCTCTGGTTCGAGATGCACCACTCAATTTTATTACAAGAAAAGTGAGTTTCAATAAAATTGGAAAATATAAAATAGAAATTCAACAAAACTCCCGAGATAGTGTCATTCAAAATATAAGCGCGATAGCTTTAGAAATTTCCCAAAATCAGAGCTAACAAAATAATAGAATCAGGCATGTTGGGAAATAAACACCTGAGTACTATGAATTATTATTATTAATTTTGCCCATATAATTCAATTATTCTGTGTCAATATTTTTAATTATTTTTTTTAATCTTAACCTTTTTTGCTGGAGCAGAGATTGCCTATGTTACTGCTAACAAGCTTGCAGTTGAAGTAAAAAATCAAAAGGCTCCTCCATAGGTAAAACTTATCTCGTTTTTTATGAAAATCCTGAGGATTGCATTTCAGTGATTTTGATTGGAATAAATATTAGTATTGTAGTTTTTATCCCACTTGCTCACTGATTTTCAATCTTCCACTAAAAAATTTTGGACTTTCAGATAATGCTACGATATTGATTAGTACATTTTAGTTACTATAATCATTCTTGTATTTGGTGAGTTCTTGCCTAAAGCATTTTTTAGATTATATGCTAATAACGCAATGAACTTTCTAGCTTATCCGCTATTGTTTTTCCACAAATTATTATATTTACCAGCCAATTTTTTTCAAAGACTTCCAATTTTATTATTAAATATTTATTCAGAGAATCTATTACAAAAACGAGGATGCGATTTAGTCCATTGATTTAGAACAATATATGCACAATCCAATGAATCAGGTTCATGAAGAAATTGATGCAGACATTTTTAAAAATGCGCTTAATCTCAATCAAATCCGAGTGAGTGAATGTATGATTCCTCGTACAGAAATTGTGTTTATCGATGTCAATGATAGTATGGAAGATCTCAAAGATGCTTTTATTAATTCAAAGCTTCAAAGATAATTCGTAGACCAAGACATAGACAATATTCTAGGATATATTCATCACCAACAATTATTTCATCCATCCACATCACTTAAAGATATGGTGCGAGATATTCCATTTGTTCCAGAGACCTTGAGAGTAGATGATCTTATGCTGCGTATGAATAAGTTGAGGATTTCAGTAGCTTGTGTTGTAGATGAATATGGTGGAACATCTGGCTTAATCACATTGGAAGATATTCTAGAAGAAATATTTGGTGAAATTGAAGATGAGCATGATGATGAGGCATTTCTTGAAATGAAGGTAGGAGAAAATGAATATTTATTTTCTGGTAGATTGGAGTGAGTTATCTCAATGATGAGTATGGTCTTAATCTTCCATTAGATGGTGACTACCACACCTTATCAGGATATTTAGTATCAGCTTCTGGGACGATCCCCGAACAAGGATCTGAGATTATCTTAGGAGATTACAAATTTGTTTATGAGTTGGTAAGCGATACGAAGATTGAAAGTGTGAGGATATTTGAGATTAATGCTTAGAATTGTTGAAATTTGCATTCAAAATATTTAAATTTATCATAGATCCTTTTATATTTGTCTAATTAATTATTTTATAATGAATTTATCTACAAAAAATTTCTCGATTTATATTGCAATTGCAATCATTGCACTCTTTATTTCTGGATGTGCTTCACTTACAGGTTTTCAAGATGGACGAGCTGTGGGTGAGGGAAATGGTGAAATATCAGCTTCCTTGAGTTTATCGCAGTCTCCAGATTTTAAAATTGATGATTTTGATTCAGATTCATCAGATAATTCTTTTCCAAATTTATATTTTCCAAATTTAGAGGCTGGAGGAAAGTATGGAATTACCAATAAATTAGATTTCATATTTAAAGTAAACTCAACTTTTAATCTTAATGCAGGAGTAAAATATCAACTCATTGGAGACCAAGAGTCATTATTTGCATTTGGAGTGGGTGCTGAAGCTGGAACATTTGCAATAATCAGTCAGTTGTGGAATATACAGATCCCTTTATATGCTAGTTTACATCCAACTGAGAAATTTGGAGTGTATTTTTCACCACGATATATCTATCAGTTTAATGCCTTTGCTGGTATAAAAGGATGGAATTATCTAGGAGGAAATTTTGGAATATTGTTTGGAAATAAGCATAAATTTGGACTTGACATCAGCTATTATAAAGTTAATACGAGTGGCTTGGTGTCATCCAATTTACTGTCATTTGGCTTTGGGGGAAGATTTTCACTGTAGATATAATACAGACATTATTGTGTTTCAAGAATTAGTATAGCTAGATTTCCTCAATAGAAATTGAGCCAATTAGCATATCTTTGCAGCCAAACGAGAAATTTTAACGTATGGCGGCAAATGGAAAAATTGGAATTACAGTAGGAGATATTAATGGAATCGGGCTTGAAGTCATCCTTAAAGCTCTTAATAATGAATATATTTATAAAGAAATAATCCCTATTATTTACGGGAATATCAAAGTCGCATCATATCATAAGAATATTGTACAACTTGAAAATCTAAGCTTTTGTCCTAAATGAAGGAGATAAACCCTCGCGCGGATAAGATTAATTTAGTCAATTGTTGGAATGACAATGTCACTATCAATATAGGAAAAGTAAGTCCAGAAGGTGGTAAATATGCACACATGAGTTTGGATAAAGCTATCGAAGATATAAATAGTGGCTTTATAGATGCTTTAGTATTTGGCCCTATAAATAAGCAATCAATGAAGTTATCTGGGTTTCATCATGCTGGACATACTGGCTATCTCAAGGAGAAAGCTGGGCTTTAGATGTTTTGATGATGATGGTAAGTAATAAGCTGAGAGTTGGTTTAGTCACAGAACATATCGCATTGAGCAAAGTCAGGAAACGATCACCAAAGCTCTTATATTAAGTAAGTTAAATTTAATGGAACAATCACTAAGGGTGGACTTTGGGATTGAAAAGCCACATATTGCAGTATTAGGACTTAATCCACATGCTGGTGATGAAGGATTGCTAGGGTCAGAGGAAGAGGAAATCATTAGACCTGCTATTATAGAGGCAAAGAAAAATGGGATGTATGTTGCAGGCCATTCTCCGCAGATGGCTTGTTTGGCTCTTCTCAATTTTCCAAATTTGATGGCATACTGTCTATGTATCATGACCAAGGCCTAGTTGGATTCAAAAAGCAAAGCTTTAGCGAAGGAGTAAATTTTACTGCAGGTCTGCCTTACGTACGTACTTCACCAGATCATGGAACAGGATTTGATATTGCAGGAAAGAACTTAGCGGAATCAAATTCTATGCTCCATTCGATTTATTTAGCAAAAAATACAGTCGCTTCTAGAAAATCTTATGATGAAATGAGGGTGAATGCCTTGAAAAAAGGCCAAGCTATCAGAAGAAATGAGCGAGTAGGTTGATTCACTTATTAACATTCGTCTATTGGTCTGAGATTGGTTTTACTTCGACCCCGATACGGCAGGGCAAATATATGTAAACTCTTGTTCTTTTTAGACTTATGTCTTGTTTTCTTTAATTTTTTTGGAGATTTTGGAGTAATTTCTTGATTATCAATTCGAACTGGAGCTGGATTCATAGGTTGAGAAAAATTAAACATTTTAGTCCCATTATCCAATTCATACAATTCATATTTTTCTATAGTTTTGATTAACTTATAACTGTAGTTAGGATCTGTAGCATAACCACAATTCTTCAATCCTACAGCCCAAGATATATAATCTGTTTTGTCTATTGAAAATAAGTCTTTATATCGTGATCTTTGAGTCAAGAAACTACTGTGATCGATATATGATTCTTCTGGATTATTATATTGTCTGAAACAAGACTGAACCAAGGTCCCTGTTGAGTCAAGATCATCATCCTTGTAAAAATCAGTTAGCCCTGTCCAATCATTTTTACATTTTATTCCAAAATGATTATTAGCCTGAATAGCGAGTTCACTTTTTCCTGCGCTAGACTCAAATAATCCTTGAGCTAATTTAATACTTGCAGGATCCCAGTCCTTGCACTTTCAGACTTTGCAATTTCTCTAAATTGATAGATATAAATTTCTTGATTAGTCATTTCTCTCAGCTGCCATAAAGTATACTGAGATGACGATTGCTATCAGTTTTGAAAATCTAGAATTGAATATTGCTTTCATTGAAATACATCTTTCCTAAGACACAACAAATATGATACCAATTTTTGTTCAGTTGAGGTATTAATAATATATATAGCAATGATATACAAATAATTATACGTGTAAAATAAATTTAATATGTATTTATTTTTAGAATAATTTAAATCCTACTCCCGTGATTTAAAGTTCAAGATAAAAATTTTTGGAGAAGCTCGTTTATTTTAGTTTAAATAATTAACTATTCGTTACAAATCTATAAAACACACTTAACAAATTCATTTTTTTGAATGATTTACATTTGCATAAAATTTAAGAATAAAATGAAAAAATTAATCGCAATTATTTTACCTCTTTTGTCTTCATTTTTGCTTGTAAAAATGTTGAGCAATTCAGAAAACCTATTGAATCTCTTTCAGCTGATTGGGAAAGCAACAACATCATTTACTGATGCTGGTACTTTACTTGCTTCTGTACAGGGATCTATTGCTGGTTTAAAAGATAGTTTGGTAGTTGATCCAAAAATGAAATTGGATGCAAATAAGTTAAAATTGGTTGACTCATTAAAGTCTAGCTTTATGGGTAATTTTGATGGTTAACTGAAATGGCAAAAAAAATTAACTTCTGTGTCTGCAAACTGGCAAGATGGAACTACAAAGTTAGCTGCACTTAAAGAAGGTTTGACTTCAGGAAAATTAGATGCAACAACTTTGACTCAAATTGAATCATTAAAGTCTATGTTGAGCGAAACAAACTCTACTACTCAAGCAGTAACTGAAGCAGCAAATGCTTCAAAAACATCTGCTATGTCTATTTATGAAGCTTTCAAAGCAGCTATTGCAAAGAAATAATATAAGTAAATCTTATTATTTTATAAGCCTCGATCCGTCGGGGCTTTTTTATTGATATGAGAAGATAATAAACAGAATTTCTTTTCTAAACTAAAAATTGAATTTTAGGTTAATTAGGCGTTTCGGAATTTCAATTATAATTAATTAAATTATCAATGCTAGAAGAAAATCATCAACAAGCATCTTTTACCAAATATCAAAAATTTGTCATCTTCATTCTAGCTATTACACAGTTTACTGTGGTGTTAGATTTTACAGTCATGTCACCATTGGGTGATATCATGATGAAGACATTATCCATCACTACTTCTCAGTTTGGTATGGCAGTATCTGCATATGCATTTAGTGCAGGAATTTCTGGATTTCTTACAGCGTTTTGCAGATCGATTTGATAGAAAGAATTTATTGCTCTTCTTTTATATTGGTTTTGTAATTGGAACGTTATTTTGTGCTTTAGCGCCCAACTATCATTTATTGGTTGCTGCTAGAGTTTTTACAGGAATTTTTGGTGGTGTGATCAGTTCGATAAGTTTAGCGATTATTGCAGATTTATTCAAACTTGAACAGCGGGGCAAAGTAATGGGTTTTGTACAGATGGGATTTGGGCTGCGAGTCAAATTATTGGCATTCCATTTGGGCTATACGTAGCGAATCATTGGGGATGGCAGATACCATTTTACTGGATCGCAATCATGGCTGGATTCATTGCTATTGCATTGCATCTCAAGCTAAAACCTATTGCGGATCACTTGAAGATTCAAAAAGCAAATTCAGCTTTTCAACATTTATTAAATACCTTAGCTCCAAGTAAATATAGACTTGGTTTTTTAACCACATCATTGCTTTCAGTTGGAGGATTTATGATCATGCCATTTGGGAGTGCTTTTGCTATCAACAATTTAAAAATTACGAATGAACAATTGCCTACACTTTTTATGGTCTCGGGGATAACGAGTTTTATCATGATGCCATTGGTAGGAAAATATAGCGACAAAAGAAATAAATTTGTAATATTTACATTAGCCACGCTCATGGCGATTGTTGTATTAAATATTTATTCAAATTTCTCAGCGACTCCATTTATATTAGTACTCATTACATATGTTGTGATGATGTTTTTTATCATTAGCAGAATGATACCAGGATCTGCTTTAACTACAGCTATTCCCGAGCCTGAAGATCGCGGTGCATACATGAGTATAACCTCTTCATTACAACGATTGGCTGGTGGTGTAGGCGCCATGATTGCAGGAATGATCATCGTGCAAAAGATAATTATGCACCACTTTGGAGATTTTAATCTCTTGACAATGATCATGTCAGTCATTATGCTTTTCACGATATATTTGATGTATCGAGTAAATAAAAATGTGATGAAGAATAGTTAGTTAATTTGCAAATGTGTATAATTTGCAAATTTGCAAATGCTTATAATTGGCGCCATTAATGCATGTCTCACACAAATTGTAGTTAAAAAAATATCCTTGAAAAACATTTCGTACAAATTGAAATTCCAAGGATATTTTATAAGTACACATTTTGACTTAATTCGATAATTTAAACTTAACAGGTACGATGTATTCCACAGTTACTGGCTTACCATCTATTAAACCAGGTGACCATTTTGGCATACTTTGAAGAACTTTTGAGACTTCAATATTACAGTCCTCAGTCAAGGATTTTATCCTACCTCCAGATTCTACTTCGTTTGGATTGATGAATATTTTGGTAATTACCGTTCCTTCAATATTTGCTTTTCTTGCAGATTCAGGATATTTTATATGATCCGCAAGGTATTTCAAAACGCAATCATCACTTTTTACATCTGGTCCGCATTGATTGAATTGAGGCATCACTGCAGCATTTTTATATATAGTTTTTTTAACTACTTTAACCCATTCTTTATAGGTTTCAGGATCATATAAGTAATTGTATCTGTGTTAGTATAACTTTCAAATTCTGTCATTAAATCTCGTGTTGGTGCTTTGACACAATACTGAAATAATACAATGAGCAATGGTAAAAAATAGGCATACTTAAAGTATGAGTTTCTTGAAGATTTTGTTTTTGTCATCATGATAATTCTATGTTTAAGTTGTGAAGTTGAAAATGAATGAGCCATGCTATGTTTCTCTGGATTGACAGCATCGAAGAGCATTTGCATATAGTTTTTGCTTGGATATACCTGCAATACTTCTTCATCAGCAAGGTATTCATGAACTAGCCTTAATTCTCTATAAAACAAATGAATAAAAGGATTCCACCAAAACAAAATATGAAATATCTGAAATAGGATCACATCAGCACTGTAACAATTGATTGACATGGGTCATTTCATGTCGGATGATGGTTTGGTTTTCAGGATTTTCCAGATTAAAATTTTTTGGTAGAAAAATAAATTGCAAAAAACTATAAGCAGTTTGTATTGAATCGGAGAATACGAAAGTGTTTTTTGGGGAAATTATTTTCTCACCGACATTGATCATTCGAAAAATCTTAAGCAATCCATAAATAAATTTTACTGCAAAAAACAAACTAACTAAGAGTATAAAGAGCTTCACAAGAAGTAACCAATTCACAGCAGAATGATCTGCCACGATCTCTACAGTGAAAGGTAAGATATAAGATAACGTCACTTTTTCTTCAATAAAAGCCATTGGTGAGATAAGCTGTTTTTGAATAAAATAATCTTTAATAAAGGGAACAAGAAGACTGATCAACACAGCTAGAATGATATAAAATCTGTTCCATCGGAAGAAAGTTTCTTTGCGTAGGACAAAATAGTACAAAAGATAGAAAAGCCCCAAGGCTGATCGTAAATTCAATGCAGAATAGTTCTGCATTCATTTTTTTAAGATTTACTATTATTAATTAATTCTTGTATTTCTTTCATCTCTTTTTATTGATGTGCTTTTCTTGAATCACAGAAAGCATCTCAGCTGGAGAATTTTCAAATAATCTTGAGCACTTGCTTTACATTTAGGCTGGTGTATTTGCTTTAGGAATGGCGATATGGTACTCATAAGTTTTCCATAGGCTTTGTGAGTGAGGAAATTTTTTTTCTTCGATCGATCGCACCAAAGTAGAGATTGTTGAGTGCGGCGGCCTCTCCTCTCCCAGCTCTTGTTCTATATAATCCAAGACCTGACTACTGTGCAGGGCGCCATCTTCCATAAGATATGCATGATCTCTTCTTCTGATTTCGTCAGTCGCTCCATATTCTATATTTTATAAAGCAAATATATAACGGTAAATTTACGTTACGTAAGTTTTGTGAAATATTTTTTGAGCGAGACTTTCCCCTACAAATATTCGGAGTACTTTTTCTTCTTCTAATGCTTTAAGAATTCATTACTGATTGATATCAACACCAAATTTTGGAAATTCTAACCGAATCCTAGTCTTTTTAACTCAAAAGTGGATTATTGTTGAACTGTAAGAAATAAAATTTTAATTTAAACCTGTTTTTGACCTATTCGTGCTATTCAAATTACAAAGAAATGCTTACCTTGTATGTAATTTAGTATTCACAAAAATGCTAAGCTTATTCATTCGTGTAACAGTCCTATTTTTAAGCCTACTATATGCAATATATTCACAGGCTCAGCTTCCCTATTCAAAAACATATACAACACATGATGGACTTGTTCACCCTCAGGTTACTAAACTATTCAAGGATTCTAGAGGATATATCTGGGTAGGAACCAAAGGTGGTGTCTCTAGATTCAATGGGAGGACATTCATTAACTTCACCCTTCGAGAAATGCATTTGTTGAATCAAATTAATAATTTATCAGAAGATTCAAAAGGACATATATGGGCAAGTACCAATGAAGCTATAAGTATATTCGACGGTTTGAATTGGCGATCATTCGAGTTTGAGAATGAAATCCATAACCACAATTCATGTAAGCCGCAACACGACAGCATCTATATTGTGGATAGAAAGCAAAACATCTGGAAGTTTTATAATGGCCAGTTTACCAAAAAACACTTTGTCAATACTACTGGATTAGAAATTAACGATATAAAATTTAAAGAAGTAAAAACGAATATTACTTTAGTCTAAAAGGTGAGTCGGCATTTAGGAATACTTCAAGGGAATACTATTAAACTGTGTATGACATTAAGTGTAGATGAAGTATTTATTTTTAGTACAAGTAACAACTCCCTTTTGATAGCAAGAATATCTTAGATTCAATTCAAATATTAGATTTAGATCGAAAGTTAATAAGAACAATTGCCTCTGAAAGCAGTATTAAATACTTTGGGATATTGACAGATATTGGCAAAGAGGAAAGTATTCTATGGGATCAGTTTCATGGTATATATAATGAACACCATGAGTTAAAATATTTTTTTAAGAGAGATAAAGCTCAATCTGAGGTCACAGCACTTTTACCTGATTCAAGCAATTATTGGATAGGTACAGAGCGAGGATTGATTCAGGTCCCAAGGTCAGGGTTTGTACATTATGATCTAAATAAGATGCCATATCCTAGGGGCATTACAGAAGATAAATATGGCAATATCATAGTTTCTGATTTTATTTCTGGACTATTTAAAATTGATTCTAATAATCAAATCATCCAGCTCGATCAATCGACTAGATGGTACCCTCACCCTACCCATGACACTAAGTACAATGTATATTTAAATAATGAGCAACAACTTTACGCATTGCATAATACCAAACTATATCCCTATAAAAACTATAAGGCCAAGCCAGCTGGTGAAAACATGAGTGTTTATCTCTATTGGTCAGAGTATTATAGTCGTTTGGTTAGTGTCGAACTGGGATGCATCTCTCTTTTGGATCCTATCAATGGAACAA
>JADJVN010000019.1 GCA_016710585.1 Saprospiraceae bacterium | reverse complement strand
TTTTGCCAACATCAGAACTTAGATCAATATTAAAATCACCTCCTATTTTGACAAGATTTCCTATACCAATTTCCAATCCTCCTGAACCACTTTCACTTTTATTTTGATGCGCTGGATCATGTAGTGTGCCAATATCCATACGCAAAGGTCTGCATGTACTCTGCATTCCTTGTGCAGTAATAGAATAAATATCATGTGTATAAGCTGTCACTGGAAGCACTGGAACTTCTGCTTGATAGACTGTCTCTCGTTCTCGATTCAAGTCCATTAATGCATCAGATGTAGCCCTTTGAGAATAAACATAACCAAAAGCAGGCTTTGCTTGATGTGTTCTAATTCTTGATTACTCCAATTAAAGAGAAATCGCCTCCTGCATTTACAGAATTTCCTTCACTTCCCTAAAGAAGTTTAAAGACCCAGAAGAATTATATGTCGATATTTCAAAAGGTGGAGAATATGTTGGACTAGAATAAGATATCGGAAAATTGTTCGAACTTCTGAAGGGAGTGATTTCTTTACGATGTCTCGCTAAACTTGTCTCTGCACTAATACCGTAATTGACTTGTTTTAGTCCTTCGCGACTATCAATGTTTAAACCAGCATTGATCCCCAATTTATTATTTGATCCCTTGTGAGTAAAGATCCACTCAATCCACAACGCGGATTTGCATATCCACCTCCACGTGAATTTACACCCATTCCTAATCCAAGCAAACCTCCAAAGTTCCGTCCTCCAAAACGTGCACTTCCATCTACACCAACTTTTACACCTATGCCATCATAATTGTCCTCTTCTATTTCTAAATTCAAACCTAAACCAGCAGCAGCTGAAATTCCTGAAGCAGCATCTGCACCTGAGATTTCAAGTTGAAGACTTGGCCCATAAGATATAGTGCTTCTCTCTTTGATTGACATGTGTTGATCTATCATTTCTCCTGCAAAATCATCTGGCAAACCTCTTACATTAGAGTGATTGCACCAGCATTTAATGTCCAACCAAGTCCTACCCATGATGCTTCATCGTTGACACCTATGCCACTATTGTAGGCTAAATTAACTGGATATCCACCTACATCCATTAATGGTATATTATAAGTCAAATCACCTGTACTTAGATCCACCATTTTGTCGGCTGATGCAGGAGTAAAGCCCTGTACTTCAGGCATACTTGGACCACCACCATCTTGCTTATATTTATTACTTAGATATTTCTTTGATTTTGCTTTTTTAATAGCAGTTGTATTTATGCTATTTTGACAATTCAGTGACATATTTTTTTCGATGCACGGTTGTTCGAAAATATTGACTGCATTAGAATTCACTATTTCATAATTCCTAAAAAGGGGAAAAGAAAGTAGAGGAGTTATGAATGTATTAGATAATATTATAACAAGCAATAAAGTTGCTTTTATTTGATCTGAATGCAATCTATTAATATTCATATTTCATTTTAAACTAGGGTTAATTAAAAATTTAATACTTTGAAATTCACCAGTTGGGAATAATACTTGGAACTTATAAACTTCATTTGCTTTTAGTGGAAATTTATTTAAGTCAATGCTAAAATAGTTTTTATTAGATGTTAAGCTTAATTGATCTTCTCCTAAAATATTGTTGGGATTTGAAAAACAATAGTATCTAAGTTCTGAAAATCCAATAGTATTATCTATGACAATATTCAATTGCTTTTTGCTCAATTTAACCACTTCAGAATTTTCGAAATTATTCAAATAATAATATCCCAACCCCTTTACTCTTTTGTTTTCATTCAGTGGTTTCTTCTCTTCTTCTTCAACAACATCCTCTTGATTCCCGATATTACAATCTTTCCACTTAAACTGCCAAATATCTGATTTTGAGATTTCCTTTTTTCCTTCCATGACTACAACATACCAAGCATAGCTCGAACCATTTTGGAATGGCAATGCATGAAACGGATATTGGTGAGGCGGAGATTGTATAAAGGATTCGCAATAAAAACATGGATTAGTTTTGATTGCAGAATTTGCTTTTTGATTGGAGAGAATTTCTACTAAGTGAATTTTATAACTGATAGTAGAAGCATTATAAGTAGCTAGATAAGGCGACCAAACAAAATATGGATTCTGTTCACAGATCTCAGACTTATCTCGTGGTGAAACTAATACAGAAGGTGTTACCTTATTCACTTGAAATTGAAGACAATTTTGAGCTAAATTTCTATTTGATTGAGTTTCGATTAATGTAATACACACAGTGTAATCACCATTAGGTAAACTGTTCGTTCGAACTATGTGCTCTTCAAAATTTTTATCAGAAAATATTTTTGTCGCTTCCTTAAGTGATTCATAATTTCTTGTGTTAAATTGGGTTATGCCTGTAGCTAGTGTAAAATCGGCTGATCGAGCTTCAACCAACCTTCCTTTTTTTGCCTCCGTTGCAATGCCATGTATATAAGTTAAGTTTGCAGAATTGGAATTATTCTGTATAATACAGTTCCAGATATCTGCAGTCTTCATAGCCAATTCATTAGGTCTGATGACTTGGAGTGTATATTGGGCCCTAAGTATGGAGGCAATAAATAGGCATAGGAAAATTAATTTAATTTTCATAATATGCAATTGGAGTTAATGTGTCAAAGGTATTGCTTAGGCAAGGTTTGCAAAAATTCTGGCTGTCACATGATCATGTGAATATCATAGCCAGTATAATTTATAAAAAATAGTCAGGTTGACATGGTGAGAATTAATATCCTATTTTGAAAACAATTCGAATTAAAAAGGCTATCGCAATTGATAGCCTTTTTAAACGAAAAATCAACTTAGCTCCTTTACAAATTCCTTTACGTTTTATAAATTCAATAACGACTTTTTCAAATTTGCATTTTTACTGCACAAGTAAATTGATAATCTCTCCATCTGTAATCTGAACTATTTTATCATTGTCATCCACAGCGATACCGCTAAATGTTGCATTTGCATGAATGACATTTCCTATTGTTTTAGTTTTTGTAATCGTGAGAATTCCTTTTGTCATTTCAACGTCTTTACCAATAGTAATACTCGTCAGTGTAGTCGTGTTATACAATGCAAAATTACGCTGGGATGCATCTTCAAACTTAAAGCTACTAGTGAATTGACATCATCGATTCCAATCAACAACTCATCTGTTCCATTACTAGTTTTTTTAGATGCACTTGCAACAAATGTATTATTGAGTATCCCACAACTTTTCAATTCGCCTTCCCATAAGACACCATTGATTTTACATTTAGCAATACTTTTCGTAGGAATCTGATCGACTATATTTTCAGATTTCGAGCAAGAAAAAATAGTAAGCAAACTTAGAATATAAAGTACCTTTTTCATATTAATATTTTAGTTAGTAATTAGTTGTTAGTAATTAGTTGTTAGTAATTAGTGTTTAGTTGTAAGTGGTAAGTAAGATCTCTTAGTAATAATTAATAATTACTATCTCTTCACTATTAACTATTAATCATTATCTATTAACTTTTCACTATTATCCATTAACTAATTAAATCGTTTTAATTACAAATACCCAAAACTTTTGCACCAACAGGCATATTTGTTGAAATTATTTCATTCGATATTTTCCAAGAACCTATAGCATTATCCCACCATGTGATTACAGAGCTTCCTGTATATGGTAATGATTTTTGTACAAAGACAAGATCACTTGGTAAAGCACCTTGATAAAATAATGTAGTTCCATTGCCGTTCACATTTCCTGCAGTAGTGGTATGCACAAATGCAGTTTTTGTAAATGATGTTTGATCGACTTTTAGGAATCCATTTTTTATTTCCAATGCGGTTGCAGGAGATTGATTTGCATTTCTTGTCGATTCTATTTTGACAATAGCTGCTGATGTACTTGATTGTGTCAAGATTGTATTTTGATCAGCACTAGGATGATATTGTTCGATATGAACTGTTCTGCCTGTTCCTAGATTTGAGGCATTAAAAACAGAATTTGTTTTAAGGGTATTGCCATCGGCAAGTATTGCTGAACCACTATGTGAATGCGCAACTAATGCTAAACCAGTTCCTTCATTTTCTAATCTTAAAATTACACCTTGATTTGATGTATCCTGATTAAATATACGTGCAGTTGTATTATTTGGATCATTACTTGCATTTTCTATTTCAATTGCTTTTTGTCCTATACTTGATACAATTAATGCAGGTACGGTTGATACTAATCCGCCTTGACTTACTGACATTGGAGTGGTATTGTTTATAGAATTAATAAAGAAAGCTGGATTTGTAGCGCCACCATAATTATTGCTATAAGGCAAGATTAATCCTCCAGCATCATCTGCAGCAGGTTGCCATTTTGCGCCATCAAATTTCAATACCTGTCCATTAGTTGCACCCATTGAATTCAAGTCAATATTGCGAATGGAACCATCGATTATTTCCATTTCGCCAACAGTATTTGGATTAATGTTTAATGCATCAAATTTTCCTGTAACATCTCCATTAAAAATATGCGTCACCAATAAATCATCGCTTCCATTAATATCTCCTGTGTTAGTAATTTTTCCACCTGCAAGAGAAATTCCTGCACCTTCTGTATAACTTCCTGCTGGCCCAATATCTCCTTTATCACCCTTATCACCTTTGTCGCCTTTTATTCCTTGATCTCCTTTGGGACCAATATTGCCTTGATCACCTTTATCACCTTTTGGACCGATAGCTCCAACATCTCCCTTAGGCCCTTTTATTTCTCCTACATCTACCCAAGAAGATCCATTCCACATATGTCCATGTCCGTTATCTTGAGTGATAAACATATCTCCTACAGCTCCAGAATATGGTGTAGGCAATAAACTAGCATTTGCCACAGATCCAACGATTCTCACTCCAGTACCTGCATCACCTTTTTCACCTCGATCGCCTCTATCTCCTTTTGCACCTACATCACCGCGCTCTCCTTGTAGTCCTCTTTCTCCTTGTATACCTTGAATGCCAGGATCTCCTTTTTGACCTTGTGCACCCACTAAATGTGAATTGTCAATATTCGTGTTACTAAAAACTGTATATGGATCTGTTGCACTTGGAGCACAGGCAACGATGAGTTTTTTTGCAGTTTTCCAATCAATAGAATTAAATGTTCCAGTGACAACAATTCCTGTCCCAATATTCACATTAATCCATCCATAAGCATCTGTCGTGGGTGATTGAGTTTCTTCATATAATACAGCTCCAGAATTATAATCCCAAATTCCAAACTTCAGAAAAACTTGTGTTCCAGAAATAGGATTTCCACTTGCATTGCGCACTATAGATTGATAGTTCAATCCACTTTGTGCATTGGCAAAAATAAATAGAATTGTAAAAAAATAAGTTAAGAATAGCTTTTTCATAATATTTAATTGATTTTTGTAAAGGTTCTTGATAAGATTTGCGTGTTGCTAGAGTTAAAGATTAAAAAATAAATCCCTGATGAAATAGACTGTAAATCTATCTTTATTTGACTTTGATTCACCGATGTAGATCCAGAAATAATCTCAGTGCCATAGACATTCATCACTTTAAAATTTATTATGATAGGTATAGGCTTCCACTCTATGTAAAGTAAATCACTTGCAGGATTTGGATACATTTTGAAGGCAGTGAGCTCTTCATTTTTTGCAAGATTTGTCATAATTCTACCAGAAGTAAGAATGGAAGTGTAATCGGATCCATTACATGAAGCATTAGTCTGAAATGATCCTACGATGCTTTGAAAGCTCATGCCATTGCAACTACCTGTGGAATAACTTTGAAAAGAATTTGCTGAGCCTATATTGCATTGTGCCAAAAGTCCATCGTCCAAAACCATTGAACACAAGGAAAATAAAACAATTTCTAACATCTTTTTCATATTCTTTATTTGAATCTGATGCAAAGCTAGAATAGATACTTCCAATGCTAAAATTTTGCCTGTCACATGATCATGTGTATTGATAGATATACACTATGAAGAATAAATAAAACTAGTGAGACAATAGCAAATACAACGATTCATCGAATATAAATAGCTTACTAATTTCAATGTCACATCATTATGTCTACATCTGTAAACTATATTTTTTATAAATTTGTAACTCAAACAATTGAGATGAATATCAAAGTAGCTATATATGAAGACAATGTATCCTTACTAGAAACACTTGCGGAAGTGATTAGAAGTTCAGAAGGATTGGAATTGGTAGGCAATTATGTGCATTGTATGGATATTGTCAATAATTGCAAACAAAATAAACCGGATGTTATCATAATGGATATTGATATGCCCGGTAGAACAGGGATCGAAGGAGTAAAAGAGTTAAAGCAATATTTTCCAGAGATTGAAGTGATCATCAATACGGTTTTCGATGATGACAATAGAATATTCGAAGCAATAAAAGTTTGTTGAACAGGCTATTTACTAAAAAAATCAAGCTTGACAAATATGATTAACAGCATCCAAGAAGTTTATTCAGGTGGCTCACCAATGAGTCCTATGATCGCTAGAAAATTATTGGTACATCAGCATGAAAAAACGAAACAAGATTTTGTGACCAATCTTTCAGAAAGAGAACTTCTTATATTAAATCATTTAGCAAAGGGAATGAGTTATAAAATGGTTGCTGCAGAATGTATTATCAGCATAGACACAGTAAGAACTTATATTAAGAGAATTTATGAAAAACTTCAAGTTCATTCTATCACTGAAGCGGTTAATAAAGTTTATTTGCAAAAGTAATTTTCCAGCGAAATCTTTTATTTTAATTTATCTTTAAGGCTTGAAAATTTATCTCCATTTTATATTGAATATTATTCTGTGCTTAGGAATTGAAGCGCAGCCTGTCCGTATTCTATTTGATAGTTATAGATTGAAAGATGGATTAAGCAATGATCAAGTATTTGCTATAGAGAAAGATAAGAATGGATTTCTTTGGGTAGGAACCAAATATGGTTTAAATCGATTTGATGGCAAATATTTTAAGAACTTTTATAATAATAGCAAAGACAGCAATAGCATCAGAGATAATATTATCATGGAATTGTATGTCGATCGTAAAAATCAATTATGGATTGGCACTCGAACAGGAGTAGATATTTTAGATTTAGAAAATTATAAATTCAAGCATTTGCATTACCCACAGAATGAAAATCGAACGATTAGAAATAATGAAATTCTCGAAATCTGGCAAGATCCATGTTCTAATAGAATTTTTATTGGTAGCAATAAAGGGCTTTTTTATTCTGACGGTGAAAGTAATGACTTAATGGCTTTTCCTGATCAATCAAAAGACAAGCATCTGCATAATTTATCCATAAGAAGTATTTGCTTGGATAGAAAAAATAGACTCTGGCTTGGTACTAATTTTGGATTGTTATGTTACTCATTTATTGATAGCACCTATAAGCACATCTACACAGAAATTAACAATAACGAAAGCTTCACAGACAATAACGTTCAAGATGTTTATGAAGATCGAGAAGGAAATCTTTGGGTTGCTACTTGGGGTTCAGGAATTCGTAAATACAATGAAATCAAGAATACATTTGAAGATTATCTCAATGACTCTGCTCAGTTTAAAACTCCGATAGCAAATATTAGTTTACAGATCGCAGAAACAAACATCAAAGGAGAAGAAGACTTGCTATGGATAGCAAGTGACAATCCAGGTTTTTCTTGCTTTAATAAGACTACAAAAAAATTTGAAAGATATTTTACTTTATGGCAAGATACTCGCTATCTCATGTTAGGTCATTCAAGATGCCTTTACTACGATCCTAAAGATGGATTATGGATTGGTGGCCAGTATGGACTCTGGCAATACAACCCCAAAAAACAGTTCTTTGATATTGTGAATCTAGCCACAACATTGAATCCCAAAGCATTGAACCAAATCACTGACACTTATGTCGATCCTCTAGATAGTTCGAATCAAACTATATTTTTTAGCACGTGGAATAATAGTGCTTATGAATACAATTTTCAATCAAAGGCATTAGAAGACATCAATAAAAAATACAATTTATCTATTATATCTGAAAGTTATATTTATAAAATAGAGCGTGATAAAAACAATGATTTACTCATTGCTACAGATCGCAATGGATTGATACAATGCAATACAACTCGCAAACCCTATCTTAATAAAATATTTTTAAAAAATGAGAATGTGTCTTGCTTTTACATCGATAACAATAATGCGATATGGGCAGGAACAGAAAACAATCTATTCTTTATCACACCAGATCGAAGCCGTTCAGAGAAAATTATTTTGATTCCAAAAGGCAAAGAGTCAGTTTGGTCAAATCAAGTAAAATCTATTTGTCCTGATCGAAATGGAAATATGTGGATCAGTCTTGGCAATGATGCAGATTTATTGCCTGTTATAGTTTGCCACAATATTACTTCAAAAAAGAATCGATACTATTACAATTCAGTCGATCCAAACAGTCTACCAATTAAAGATGAAATCCGAAATTTAGTTTGTGATTCGCATAATAGAATGTATTGTGCATCGAGAAAAGGAATGGTGACATGGATTGCAGATAGCATTTCACCTTCATTTAGACTGTATACTATAAAAGATGGCTTGTGTAATGACTTTATCAATGAAATTGCCATTGATGAAAAAGATCAAGTGTGGTGTGCTACATTACAAGGGCTTTCTGTTTATTCATATGCTAAAAATACATTTATTAATTATTATGCAAAAAGTGGACTTCTGGATAATGAGATTCGAAGTATATCATACTCAGGGAATCGGCTCTTTATAAATTTTTGGGGGCTCTTGAATATATGTGATCCTACACAAACATCAATGAACAAAGATCTTCCACTTCAAGAGATAAGTGAATTTAGGGTTAATAATAAAATCTATTTAATCAATAACAAATTCATTGAATTTGGCGATCATGTTACACTTCAAAATAATCAAAACAGTATTGAAATTGATCTTGCGGCATTGTCGTATACTAATCCAGATTTAGTCACAGTAAGTTATTTTATGGAAGGTTTCGATAAGTTTTGGCACACAGGCAATTTGCGTAATGTGAGTTATAAATTAGATTTTGGAAACTATGTATTCCGATTCAAATCATGCAATTCAGATGGCTATTGCACTCCTACAGAGTCTAAATTATATATTCATATCAAAGCTCCATTTTGGAAAACTTCATGGTTCTTTGCACTACTTTCATTTTCAGCAATCTCATTATTCTATATTTATTTTAAACTAAAGGAAAATCAAAGAATTCGTCTAGAAAAAATTAGAATGGCTATTGCAAGAGACTTGCACGATGATATTGGAAGTAATCTTAGTAATATTAAATTAATCAGTGAAATGGCTTCCCTAAAGACTGATACATTGGATAAATCAACTTACCTTAAAATTTCTGAAAAGACAAGTCAAGTCATGGAGTATATGTCAGACATTGTGTGGAGTATTAATCCTAAGAACGATGAGATGACAAACATCATTCCTTGGATTCAGAAATATGCTATCCAAACTTTAGAGCCTCTAGACATTAATTTAAAATTTGAACTTGAAGATCTTCCCAATCATCTTGGAGTTAGATCTTGAAAAACGTAGAAATTTATTTTAATATGCAAAGAGGCATTTAATAATATTTCAAAATATGCACAAGCTAACAACGTTCTCTTTAAAAGTTCAATACAAACAAAAACAAATACATATCACCATTCAAGATGATGGCAAGGGCTTTGATCTTCTAGCAAACACTTTTGGCAACGGATTGCATAATATGAAAGATCGAGCAAAGCAACTCGGTGGAGAGCTTTTGATCTGCTCAACTATGGATCATGGAACGAAGATTGATTTATGGTTTGTGGTTTAGTGAATGAGGGAATTTGCAAATTTGAAAATGTGCAAATAATTTGTCTGAATCGCAGATTATACTGATTTAAGAATAGACGCGGAATTTTTTAATTAGCTAATGTGAGAATTAGCTAATGTGATAATTTGCAAATCTTAAATTGTACGAATTAAAGCTCCGTAGGAGTGACATATTTTTAGAGAGGATTTAGGTGGGTTATTACGAAATGTTTCAGTTGGTTTATTGCATCATGTATGTCTCATTCAGCGGAATCCAATAATCCATTTAATCTGCGATTCTGATAGCCCTACTCGGAGATGTTTCAAAACGATTAAAATATCAAATATTTATGGTATTATTGTGAAACAAATGGAGATTGAATCTGCTGAAAAAAATCTGAGGCTATCTTTGAAAGGTATGCCTTCTGGGGTTTACTGGCTAAATGTCTGTCTATCTGATCAATCTGAGCATTTGCAAAGAATAATCTTAAAATGAGTTTAAGAAATATTATTTTAATTTACTCAATATTTTCATTAAGTCATACCGCTGTCTTTTCACAGCGGTATGACTATAATTGGATATTCGGATATGATGGTGAAGTAGCTGATGAAAATTGGGGCAATATTCAGTTAAATTTACAAAATGGAAATCCTGTCGCTACTTATATACCAGAAGGAAGAATTAATTTATTTAATTGCAATGCCTCTATGAGTTCTGCATCTGGAGAATTATTGTATTATACTAATGGCTATGATTTATATGATAAATATCATCGTATCTTGCCAAATGCATTAGTACATAGTCCCGAGTATTGGCCTAGACTTCTTCTAACACAAGGTGCAATATTCCTCCCCTCACCTGAGGATACCAATCAAATTTACCTGATCTACAGTAATTTGGAGAAGCATGGTACAGATTTTTTTGTGGACAGTATCAGTTACCTCGTTATTGATAGTAAATTGAATAGAATCATAAAAAAGGATAGAATAATCAAAGAGAGAACTAATGTTGGATTTATGTCTGCATGCCGTCATGCCAATGGTAGAGATTGGTGGATGGTATTCAATGTAGCTAACACAGATCGCTTTTTAAAATACATTTTAGAGCCAACGGGTCTAAGACTGGTAGAGGATTGGAAATCTGGATTCACTATTCCTGATGGAGTTGGTGCGGCTATTTTTTCCCCAGATGGTAAGTATTTATTATTTGTTGAAGGATATGATTTTGGTCAAAATGGTTGTGCCATGTTTATGTGTTCTTTTGATCGAGCTACAGCTAAGATCGAGTTTTTGCATACTAATATATTTGATGCACCAGGTTTTGAGGGTATTAGCTTTTCACAAATTCCAAATATATTTATTTCTCAGATGGATCACGAATGTATCAGATAGATTATATGAAGGAGAGACATTTGGAGAATTTATTTTTTCTGGATACCATAAGAGAACATATCGATATAGGATCAAACTATTTTGTACATCAAAGCGCGCCAGATGGCAGAATTTATATTTGTACTATTCCACCATCACACGTATTACATAAAATTGATAGACCAAATAAAGCAGGACTTGAATATGGAATGCGGACCAATGGATATAGGATCAAGGTCTATAGTCGTGGCATTCCGAATTTCCCCAACTACCGCCTCGGCCCCATTGATGGCAGCCCAAGCGATAGCCTTGGCATAGACAATATACCAGTAGCAGAGTTTCGCTACGATCAAGATACGATGAACTATCGCAGCTTAGACTTCACCAATTTAAGCTGGTATGAACCAGAAGAATTCTGGTGGGATTGGGGTGACGGATCACAGCCTTATTATACTACAGTTTGGGATACATCGATCATCCATACTTATGCTAAGGACGGCATCTATGAAGTTTGTCTTCGCGCCAAGAATAAAAATGGTGAAAGTACCAAATGCAAAAAAATAAACATAGGCACCACAGCCACAAAAGATGAGGCAAATAATCCATTGATCGATATCACACTCTCACCAAATCCAATGAGAGAAATTCTCATCATACAAGTCAATGACTATCTCCCAGAAAAAATGATCATGAATCTTTACGATCTACAAGGAAATAAAATCATCACCAAAAGACTTTACGAAGGAAGTAATATCATCAACACAGAATCATTATCAACAGGAGTTTATCTAGTAGAAATTATAGAACGGAATAGAATCGTTAAGTCTGAGAAAATTGTGAAAAATTAATTAGTTAATGTGAGAATTAGTTAATGTGATAATGTAGAATCTGAAAATGTACGAATAAAAGCTCCGTAGGAGTGACATATTTATGGAGAGGATTTAGGTGGGTTATTACGAAATGTGAGCAACGAATGATTCTATCAAATAAATAACAATATGCAAGTTTATTCTATAAATAATTCCTGCATTGATATAATTTTTTTATATTTGCAATAGTTGAGTCTTAACTAAATCACTATAATAATTCAACTAAATGAAACATACTTTCAATATAATTATTTTAGTGCTGAGTACTATTTCAGTCTATTCCCAAAAGTACGATTATATTTGGCCAATAGGGTATAATGCACCATCAAATCTAGGATGGGGACTTTCGAGTTTAGATTTTAACTCTGGTTATGTTCAAAAAAAATTCCTTTTTGAAATAGCCGATGTAACTATAGGACATGATGGGAGTTTTATCAATGATAAAAATGGGAATTTGATACTTATGTCAAATGGTTGCGCAATTATGAATGGGGATGGTGGAAACATTATTAATGGCGATAGTTTGAATCCAGGGAGAGATTTCAATACATATTGTAAGGAAGGAATAGATCGATCTTATCCAATAATCAATGGTAATTTTTTTATTACATGTAAGTCTTGGGGTGATACATATTTATTGATTCATCAATCAAGTTTACCTGACAATTCTATCAAAGATTTTGTGGGAGATCATGTTTATTTCTCTAAAGTAGAAAGAAATGTACAGGGCAACTTTTATGTGTCAAAGAAAAATCAAGACATAAGCACAGGCTATTCTATGATCACTACTGTGAGTGCTTTAGAGCATCCAGATGGAGAGCATTGGTGGATACATTACAGGGCCTATCAAGGCAATAGACATCATATAGTGCTCTTAGGTGAGGATGGTATAGTACAAAGAGATAGTCAAGACTTAGGGGCGATATTTAAAAGTACAAATGAGCCAACAAGTCTGCAGCCAAGATTTAGCCCTGATGGTAGTATGTATGTTTTCGCTACTAGAGGAATTGGGATTGAAATCTATGATTTTGATCGCAACATAGGCAAATTATCACCGCCAAAAATAATCCATACTTATGATGATTCATTATATTGCAATGGCTTTTGTTTTTCTCCCAATAGTAAGTTATTTTACTATACAAAAGATACATTTGTTTTTCAAGTTAATTTGGAAGATACTACTTTATCTTCAACTGAAGTGGGCACTGCATGGGGAACAGATGATAATGGTTGGCCATATGTGACAGGACTAATGCATTTGGGACCTGATTGTAGAATATATGTGTCACCTAATTCATCGCAGCGCAGGATGCATGTGATACATCATCCGAATGTAATAGGTGTGGGCTGTGGATTTGAAAAGTCAGCAATAACCATGCCTACGCGAATTAGTTTTGCTGTCCCAAATTTTATGCAGTTTCGAAGTACAGGAGGAGCACAACTTTGTGACAGTAGTATCCAATGGTTCACCACTAGTATTGATGATCCAACAATAATATCAGGATTAAAGGTCTATCCCAACCCAGCCTCAGATATATTGTGGTTGAAGATAGATCGCGTTGGAGCATCAAAGAATGTGTTGCTATATGATTTGAATGGCAAAGAGATCGGAAAATATTCAATAAAGGAAGGAGTCATGAGCATACCAACTGGAGAGATCGAAAATGGATTTTACATCTTGACATCAGATGATAGATCTTGGTCTGAAAAAGTAGTAATTCAACACTGAGTTATTTAATTTGCAAATAAGCATAATTTGCAAATTTGCAAAAGAAAATGTCTGAATCGCGGATTATACTGATTTAAGGATTGACGTAGATTTTGTAATTAGTTAATATGAGAATTAGTTAATGTAATAATGTGCAAATCTGAAAATGTACGATTAAAAGCTCTGTAGGAGTGATATATTTTTGAGAGGATTTAGGTGAGTTATTACGTAATGCTTTAGCTGGGTTAATTGTCAAATAAGCGACGAATTGCTTTAACTACTTTATTGCATCATGTCCCAATCTGCGAAATCCAATAATTCATCTAATCTTCGATTCTGATAATTAATTTAATTTGCAGATTTGAAATTATGGTGGAGAATACCGGGCTCGAACCGGTGACCTCTACACTGCCAGTGTAGCGCTCTAGCCAACTGAGCTAATTCCCCTTGTATATGCTCTAATGCATTCTGTCTCCTCTTGGTTCAAACTTTTGCAAAATAAGCGCTTCATGTTCGAGGTATTCTTGCCATCTACTTCTTACTTTTTCCTTAGGAAAGTAATATTCTGCTAAGTCGAGAAACATTCTGTAGTGTCCAGCTTCCGATACCATAAATTGATGATAGAATTCTTTTAAATTTTCTTCCTCTAGATGTAGCGATAATAATCTAAATCGCTCACAGCTTCGAGCTTCTATTAAAGCGCAGGTGAGCAGTAATTCTAGAAGTTTTTCTTCTCTATTTAGACCTTTTTGTTGGAATTGAATTAGTTGTGAGACATACTCATCTTTTCTTTGAAATTGTAGTTTGAGTTTTCGTTTTTTTAGTTCAGCTACGACCATTCGGAAATGTCCCCATTCTTCTGTGACGACTGGTGAAACTTTTTCTACTAACTCTGTTTTGTCAGGGAACAACTGGATGAGTGAAATACATGCACTTGCAGCTTTCTGTTCGCAGAAGGCATGGTCAGATAAGATTTCCTCTAGCGAAAAAGCGGCTAGATTTACCCAACGTGGATCTGTGGGTAAATGTAATCCCAATTTACTCAATTCTTTTTGATGCATTCCAACATATTTTTAATCAAATCAAAATGAAATAAATCAAAACTCTCGATTCCAGTATCAAATAAAAATACAATTTTATCCAATTCACTATTTCGTATTTTCTTTTGTTTTTCTCTATCTAGTGGAATTTGAATTTTATAAATCGTATGACCAGTTTTTTCTTCTATTTTACCTTCCACGACATTATTAGGTCTGAGATAAATAAAGTCATCATTTTGAAACATCAATTTGATTGGATTATTGGGATTCAGACTTCCATAGATTTTTGCCGCTCTCGCAGATCCAAATTTTAATTTTAATTCGAGATAAATTATTTTTTGAGCTTTAATGATTCTGACTTGACAGTTGACGAAATCTTGATCAATAAAAAAGGATTCAATTTTTGGATCTGTGTAACTGAAGAAGGTTTCATATTTAGTGGAGAGCAAATTGTCTTCTCTATTTTTTTCTAAGACACAGTTGTATTCTGTTTGGAATGGTTCTTTTGCCTCCTCTAGAATTTTTGGAAAAGGACTTATCTTGCTTTGATCGATTTCAAGATTGTTGTTTTCTAGAGTTTTAAATAGTTTTTGTATTTCTTGAATTTCTTTAATCTGATTTTTTTTAGATTTATAATCCAAGCATCTCAATCTTGAAAGTAATTGTTCATATTCATCGATATAAGCTTTAGTATTCGTATTTTCTGAACTGAGACTTGCCAACTGCTTATTTATTTTTAAGACTTGATCTCTATTAGACAGATATCTCTTTTTCTCTTCCATCAAATAACTGAGTTGATCTTCACGTTCGTGATAACGATTCTTTAGAACACTAATATTCTCTTCAGCTTTGATCTCAAGTTTAATTAAAGAATCTTTTGTGACTTTAGTTTGAGCAAATGACGTTCTGTTTAGTCCCAAAAGACATATTAAAAAAACGAATATTTCTAATTTTCTAAACATTTTTACTATAATTCCCAAAAAACAATGCAAAACTACTAATTTTACGCTTTCTTTGATATATCGTCACAAATACTTCAATAATCAGACCATAAACTTTATTAAATGTACAAAATCGTATTATTATCTATTTTAATAATGAGCACATTGTCTTCATGCAAAAATGATCAAAACAAAGTAAAAACTACAGAACTCCAATCTGATTTTCAAGAAATCAATATTGAGACTCCAGTCACTCGAAAGGATACTGTAAGTACCAATTTTTTTGGAACTAATCTCCAAGATCCTTACAGATGGCTTGAAGATGATCATTCTGAGGAAACTAAGAATTGGGTCATAGCACAGAATAAATCTACATTTGATTATTTGGATAAGATTCCATTCAGAACTCAATTGCGATCTCATATTGAGAAATTATACAATTATGAAAAAAGTGGGGCTCCGATAAAGAAAGGAGGAAAGTATTATTTCTTTAAAAATAATGGTCTTCAGAATCAAGACATCCTTTATGTTTCTGAATCATTAAATGCTGAACCAAAAGTAATCATCGACCCAAATACTTTTTCAAAGGAAGGCACGACTTCATTGAGTTCTTATTCTTTTTCCAAAGATGGAAAGTATATGAGCTTCATGACTTCAGCTGCTGGCTCCGATTGGAATACGATCATGGTAAAAGACCTTATGACGGGAAATGTATTGAGTGATACATTAAGATGGGTAAAGTTTTCTGGTGCTGCTTGGCAAGGCAATGGGTTTTATTATAGCCGATACCCTGAGCCAAAATCTCAATCTCAACTTTCTGCAAAAAATGAATATCACTCTGTTTATTTTCATAAATTGGGAACTGATCAAAAAGCAGATAAGTTAATTTATACTGATAAAAAATTTCCACTGCGTAATGCTTACGCCTCGCTTACAGAAGATGAGCGCTTTTTGATTATTTCTGGTTCGGAGTCGACCAGTGGCAATTCCTTAGCGATACAAGATATGAATAAGCCCGGTTCAAAGTTGAATTGGATCATTCCTGGTTTTAAAGATGATTTTCAAGTGATTGGCAATATTGGAGAGGAAATATTTGTCCACACCAATTATAATGCTCCAAACTGGAAAGTTTTTTCATTCAATATCAATAAGCCTAATGAGAAAGACTGGAAAGAAGTGATCCCAGCTGGAGAAGATGTGATGCAAAGTGTGAATTTCCTAGGAGGAAAGCTTATCGCAAGTTATATCCACAATGCTTCAAGTCTAGTCAAGATTTATGATATCGATGGAAAGTTTATTAAAGATTTAGACTTGCCTGAAATAGGCACTGTTGGTGGATTTAGCGGAGACGAAAAGGATGATGAAGTGTTTTATTCATTTTCATCATTTATCAGACCCAATACCATTTATCGATATGATATGAAGTCGATGGTCTCGACGCTACATTTTAGTCCAAAGTTGGAGTTTAATCCGGATGAATATCAGACGACACAAGTGTGGTTTACATCAAAAGATCAAACTAAAGTTCCAATGTTTTTGACTCACAAAAAGAATTTGAAAATGAATGGAGATGCTCCGACCTTGCTCTATGCTTATGGCGGATTTGATATTTCAGTCTTACCTGCATTTGCCATCACTAGAGTGCCTATCATAGAGAATAATGGAATTTATGCAGTAGCCAATATCAGAGGCGGTGGTGAGTTTGGAAAAGACTGGCATCAAGCGGGAACAAAAGAAAGAAAGCAAAATGTATTTGATGATTTTATTGCTGCTGCGGATTATCTGGTAGCAGAAAAATATACATCCAGAGATCGCTTAGCCATAGAAGGAAGATCCAATGGAGGCCTATTGATAGGTGCTACGATAACGCAGAGACCGGATCTTTGTAAAGTTGCATTTCCTGGGGTTGGCGTTCTTGATATGTTGAGGTATCACAAGTTTACTATTGGATGGGCATGGGCTACAGATTATGGGACTAGTGAGACCAAAGAAGGATTTGATTATTTGATAAAATACTCACCATTGCACAATGCAAGACCTGCATCTTATCCAGCTACAATGATCACCACCGCAGATCACGATGATAGAGTCGTACCAGCTCATTCCTTTAAGTTTGCAGCCGCTATGCAGGAGGCAAAACAAGGCAATAATCCAATGCTAATTCGCGTTGATGTGAGCGCGGGACATGGAGCAGGAAAGCCTACTTCCAAAAAAATTGACGAAGTGGCTGACCTTTTATCATTTATGTTTTACAATTTTAAAATCACGCCAAAAGTCAACTAATTTAATTAAAATTCCTTATTATTATATATTTAAAATTATAAATAAATGAGTGCTGTACAAGATTATTTAAAATCAAATAAAGAGAGACAATTATCTGAGTTGTTGGACTTCTTAAGGATCCCATCAGTTTCTGCTGATCCAAAATTTGCAAAAGATGTAAGACGAACAGCAGAGTTCGTTAAAAAATCATTGTTAGATGCAGGTGCAGGGAAAGCTGAAATACACGATACTCCAGGTCATCCTATCGTTTATGCAGAGAAGATTATTGACCCTAAGAAACCAACAGTGTTAGTCTATGGGCATTATGATGTTCAGCCTCCAGATCCTTTAGAATTATGGGATTCACCTCCTTTTGAGCCAGTAGTAAAAAAGACACCACTTCATCCTGCAGGAGCAATATTTGCAAGAGGTTCTTGTGATGACAAGGGTCAGGTATATATGCATGTGAAAGCCTTTGAGGCTATGGTTGCTACAGACTCTTTGCCTTGTAATGTTAAATTTTTAATCGAAGGTGAAGAAGAAGTAGGATCGAAGAATTTGGAGAATTTCTGTCGAGCAAATCAAGCAAAATTAGCTTGTGATGTCATTCTCATTTCAGATACTTCAATCATCGCCAACAATGTGCCCTCATTGACAGTCGGCTTGAGAGGCTTGTCTTATTTAGAGGTCGAAGTAATCGGTCCAAATAGAGATTTGCATTCAGGTGTATATGGAGGTGCCGTCGGTAATCCAGCTTCTATATTATGTGAGATGATCGCATCTATGAAGGATAAAAAAGGAAGAATCACAATTCCAGGATTTTATGACGATGTCGTTAAGTTAAAGCCTAGTGAGCGCAAGGAGCTTAATAAAGCGCCTTTCAAACTCAATGCTTATATGAAAGATTTAGGTATTAAAGAAACAAAAGGGGAGGAGGGTTATACAGTGATAGAGCAAACTTCCATTCGACCTACTTTTGAAGTAAATGGTATGTGGGGTGGATATATAGGTGAAGGCGCCAAGACAGTGCTTCCATCTAAGGCTTATGCAAAAGTATCTATGAGATTGGTTCCTAATCAAAAATCAGAGAAAATAACAAAACTTTTCACAAAGCATTTTGAGAAAATAGCGCCGAAATCTGTAAAAGTTAAAGTAACGCCACATCACGGCGGGGAGGCCGCTGTGACACCGACTGATACAGCAGAGTATCTAGCTGCAATGCAAGCTATGAAGACGACATTTAAGAAGAATCCGATTCCAGTGAGAGGCGGTGGAAGTATTCCTATTGTTGCTTTGTTTGAGAAAGTATTAAAGGTAAAGACAGTCATGATGGGATTTGGATTAGATTCAGATAATATTCATTCACCAAATGAGCATTATGGTCTGTTTAATTATTATAAAGGAATAGAGACCATTCCTTATTTTTTTGAATATTATTCCGCAATGAAAAAATAATTTAGAAAATGAAGAAAATTTATTTATTAATGGCATGTATGAGTATTCAGTTCTTTTCACATGCACAAAAAAACAAATTAAAAATGGATTCACTATCTTACAGTTTGGGAATATTGATTGCTAATAATTTAAAGCAGCAAGGATTTTCTCAGATTTCAGCTCCAGACTTAGTTGAAGGTATCGAAGATACTTACAATGGAAAAGCAAAAGTCGATATGAGCACTGCCAATACTACAGTCCAACGAATTATGACTGAAAAGGCAGCTAAAGACAATGTTGGAGTTAAAGAAGAAGGTGAAAAATTTCTAATGGAAAATGCAAAAAAAGCTGGAATCGTAAGTTTGCCTTCAGGTTTGCAGTATGAAGTATTGACCATGGGAACTGGCGCTAAGCCAAAGGCTACTGATAAAGTCAAGACACATTATCATGGGACTTTGATCAATGGAAAAGTTTTTGATAGTTCAGTCGATAGAGGGGAGCCAATTTCTTTCCCACTCAATGGTGTGATCAGTGGTTGGACTGAAGGCTTGCAGTTAATGCCTGTAGGGTCAAAGTTCAGATTCTTTATCCCTTATCAACTCGCTTATGGAGAGAGAGGTGCAGGTGCTGATATCAAGCCCTTCAGCGCTTTGGTCTTTGAAGTAGAATTGCTTGGAATAGAATAATCAGATTAATCATAATAATGAAAAAGGATAGTAAAGTCATTTTGCTATCCTTTTTTAGTTTCAGCCTGTTCGTAAATTGAATTAATAATTCGATATTTTACCATTATTTACAGATAAATCACTTTTTGGGAATAAATATGGAATAATTATTGTTAATATATAAGAAAATTAAAATATGTCGAATAATCGTGCTATTCCATTGGTCGATTTGAATCAGTTTGTCCATGGAGATGAAGTTTCTAGAAATCAATTCGTAAAAGATCTTGGTTATGCATTTGAGCATATCGGTTTTGTAGGAGTGGTCAATCATGGCATTTCTAAAGAATTGGTATCTGGATTTTATGCAGGAGCAAAAGCTTTTTTTAGTCAAGCTCTAGAAGTAAAGACAAAATACGAAGTACCTGGTTTGGCGGGTCAAAGGGGCTATACTTCTTTTGGAAAAGAACATGCAAAGCAGAGTAGAGTGGCTGATCTAAAAGAGTTTTATCAGATTGGTCAAAAGGTATTGGATGGAGACCCTATCAAATCAGAATACCCTGATAATGTGTACGTAGAAGAAACTCCAGAATTCACTGTTCTTGGGGATCAATTATACAAATCATTTGAGAATAGTGGTGCTCATTTACTAAGAGCGATTTCAATCCACTTACAATTGGGAGAAAATTATTTCGTAGATAAAATACACAATGGCAACAGTATCCTTCGCGCTATTCATTACCCTCCGATTATTCAAGAACCAGATTCTGCAATTCGTTCAGAGCAACATGAAGATATCAATCTGATCACTTTACTAGTGGGTGCTTCTGCTGGTGGACTTCAAGTCTTAACTATGGATAATCAATGGTTGGATGTTGTATTGGGTGAGGAAGAAATTGTGGTGAATGTGGGCGATATGCTTCAGCGATTGACCAATAACAAATTGAAATCAACGACACACAGAGTAGTCAATCCGCCAAAACATCAATGGCATGTTCCTCGCTTGAGTATTCCATTTTTCTTGCATCCGAGAAGTGAAATGGATCTGACTTGTCTGGAATCTTGTGTCGATGAGAAGCATCCACTTCAATATGAACCCATTACAGCGGGGGAATATCTCAATGAGAGATTGAGAGAAATAGGTCTAAAAAAATAAATATAAATTGGAAACTTATTAGTCCAATTTAACCTTTATAATATTGCAAGGTCTAATGCAAGAAAGCTTTATCTTTGTAATCTAAATCAATTAAAATGAATCTAATATTCTTAGGTAGTCTTGGAGGTTGGGAAATGGTAGCAGTCGTTTTCATCATCCTTTTACTATTTGGTGGAAAGAAAATTCCTGAACTGATGAAAGGTCTTGGATCTGGTATCAGAGAGTTCAATAATGCAAAAAATGCAATAAACAATGAGATTCGTGAAGGCATAAAAGATGCTGAGCGCAAAAGCGTAGACGAGCCTAAAAATTAATTTAAACAAGTCTAAAAAATTATTTTATAAAAATTACGATTACAATGAGGATTATAATCGCTCTATTATTTTGTCTGTTTTTTTCCGCGGCTCATTCCCAAAAATTGGGACATTTGAATTCTGTTGCATTTATTGATACACTAGCTGAAGCAAAAGTAATTGCTGATCAAATTGCAGCTTATGAAAAATCATTGACTGCACAAGGCGAACAAATGGCCGCCAAATTTCAACAGAATGTAATGGCATTTCAAAAACAAGTGCAAGATGGAACTATGACTGCGATCCAACAGCAGTCTAAACAAACTGAATTGGAGACAGAGCAAGCTGCGCTTGGAAATTATCAAAAAAGTGCACAAGAATCTTTATTGAAAAGACGGGATGAATTATTGAAACCGCTTTTGGATAAGATAAATGCTGCATTGGTTGCTTTGGGAAAAGAGGAAAATTATTTGTTTATTTTTGACTCTTCATCTGGATTGCTTCATTTTCCCGCTGCAGATAATGTAAGTGAAAAAATAGCAGCACGAATTTCTAAATAATCTTCTCCCCAAGATTTCTATATTTATAAAGGGATATTTCCATGTTTCTTACTTGGAAGTTTATCGACTTTGTTTTCCAAGCTAGCAAATGCTTTGATTAATTTTATTCGAGTATCCTCAGGTTTGATCACTTCATCGATAAATCCTCTTGACGCTGCTATATACGGATGGGCAAACATTTCTGCGTATTCAAGTTCCTTTTCTCTCAATTTTTCGGAATGATTGGCAGCTTCATCAATCTCTTTTTTAAATATGATTTCACTCGCTCCTTTTGCTCCCATTACTGCAATTTCTGCAGTAGGCCATGCAAAATTAAAGTCTGCTCCAATGTGTTTTGAATTCATTACATCATAAGCGCCACCATATGCTTTTCTCGTGATCACAGTAATTCTCGCTACTGTCGCTTCACTAAATGCATAAAGGAGTTTTGCACCGTTAGAGATGATTGCATTCCATTCTTGGTCGGTACCCGGTAAGAATCCTGGTACATCTTCAAAGACTAATAGTGGGATATTAAAACAATCGCAAA
This sequence comes from Saprospiraceae bacterium, assembly GCA_016710585.1. Taxonomy (GTDB): domain Bacteria; phylum Bacteroidota; class Bacteroidia; order Chitinophagales; family Saprospiraceae; genus Vicinibacter. The sequence goes on along the minus strand of JADJVN010000019.1, from coordinate 65,677 downwards.
ATCGAACAAATCTGGCGGCTTTCTTAGAGGCATTGACATCAAGACAACCTGCCAAGATCATTGGTTGATTTGCTACGATACCAATGCTTTTCCCAGCTAGTCTGCCGAATCCAATAACAATATTTTGAGCATATTCTTCATGGATTTCGAAAAAGCTATCAGAATCAATGACTTGACCAATGACATCTTTAATATCATAAGGTTGATTCGAATTTTCAGGAAGAATTTCACTTAATGCTTCTCTTTTCTCTGTTCCGAATTCATATGGAATTGATTTTGGTTTTTCTTCACAGTTTTGAGGTATATAAGATAAGAGTAGCTTTAACCGCTCTATACAATCTACATCATTGATTGCGGTAAGATGTGTCACCCCAGATTTTGTAGCATGAGTGTGTGCCCCTCCTAAAGCTTCGCTCGTGACTTCTTCATTGGTCACCGTTTTTACAACGTTTGGACCTGTGACGAACATATATGAACTGTGTTCCACCATCATGATAAAATCAGTCATGGCAGGTGAATAAACAGCACCACCAGCACAAGGCCCCATGATAGCAGAAATTTGTGGTATCACGCCAGAACATCTTACATTCCTGTAAAATATATCAGCATAGCCACCTAATGATCTAACACCTTCTTGAATCCTAGCGCCGCCGCTATCGTTCAATCCTATCAGCGGTGCTCCATTGCGCAGCGCCATATCCATTACTTTACATATTTTTTCAGCATGTGTCTCTGATAGTGAACCTCCAAATACTGTGAAGTCTTGAGAAAAGACATAGATTAATCTGCCATGGATCGTCCCATATCCTGTGATAACGCCATCACCGAGATAGATTTGTTTCTCCATACCAAAATCTGATGTTCGATGAGTTACCAACATGCCTATTTCTTCAAAACTGCCCTTGTCAAAGAGGAGTTCTATTCTTTCTCTTGCTGTTAATTTATTTTTTTTGTGTTGCGATTCAATTCTAGCTTTTCCTCCACCTAGTAAGGCTTCATTTTGTTTGTTTATGAGGATTTCTATTTTATTTTTCATTGATATATTTTAATTCAGTTTAAGAATTGATTTGTTTGGAGATGGCATCTACGACTCTTTGTCCATCCATTGCAGCAGAAAGGATTCCTCCTGCATATCCAGCCCCTTCACCACTCGGGTACAAATTTAGTATTTCTGGATGGGCACAACTTATTTTATCTCTCGGAATTTTAACTGGTGCACTGGTTCGCGATTCGGTTGCTACAATGATAGATTCTTCACTTAGGTAAGTTTTCATTCTTTTGCCAAAATATTTTAAAGCCTCAGTCAATCGATGATTGATTTTTTCTGGAAATATTTCATGCACTGGAGCACTTATTGTTCCTGGGATATAGGAGCTTGATGGTAATGATCCACTGATTTTTTTATTGATATAATCTATTGTTTTTTGTGCTGCTGCTTTTTGGCTTCCATCTCCTAATGCAAAAACTTTTTGTTCGATACTAGATTGGAATGCCAATGCTCTTAATTCATTTCTGTCCGAAAATTTAATAAAGTCTTCTTCATCTACTTGAGTGACGAAGCCACTATTGGCGTATGGCGAATCTCTTCTGGATAGTGACATCCCATTGACTACGATTTCTCCTGGACTTGTCGCTGCAGGTACAATTAACCCACCCGGACACATGCAAAATGAAAATACCCCTTTATCTTCGATTTGGCAACTGATAGAATAAGATGCCGCTGGAAGATTTTCTTCTCTATTTTTTTGTCGATCTTGCATGCTGTCTATATCCTTTTGAGGATGCTCTATCCTGAATCCCAAGGCAAAAGCTTTTGCTTGAATTGCGATTTTCTTATTGTCTAATAATCTGTAGATATCTCTAGCGGAATGTCCAGTGGCCAAAATAACATTCGTGCAAGTGAAATTTTTATTTTCACAAAGTATTTCTACAATTTTATTTTTTAAAATAATAAAATCTTTCACATGACAATTGAAATGAACTTCTCCGCCATGGTTTAAAATGCTTTGTCTTATATTTTGAATGATCTGCGGTAATTTGTTACTCCCAATGTGTGGATGGACATCAATTAATATGTCTTTATTTGCGCCATGATCAACTAAGATTTGAAGTACGTCACGTATATTCCCTCGCTTGTCAGATCTAGTGTAAAGTTTTCCATCTGAATAGGTTCCCGCGCCACCTTCTCCAAAGCAGTAGTTTGAATCAGGATTAACGATGCCGAACTGTTGAATATCGCGAAGGTCTTTACGTCTAGACTGTACATCCTTTCCTCTATCTATAACGATCGGTTTAAGGCCTTTACGTATGCATTCTAATGCAGCGAAATAGCCGCATGGACCAGCACCTATGATATGAACTTCTGTTTTATTTTCAACAGTAGGATATTTGAATGTATGCGCGGATTCAATGCTTTTCTCCGACTCATTATTAATTATTTTGGATCGAAGTACATAAATGACAGGAGTGAATCTTGCATCAATATTTCTTCGAATTAGTTCAAACTTAAAGTCTAAAGGAAGTTCTGGATGTTGCCTTATGATTTGTTTTCGATGTGCATCGAGATCATATATTTCTGAGGGTAAGAGGCGATAATCAACTTCCATCAATTTTAAATAATTGCTTCACGAATTTTAACTAATCGCTCGATTAAACTTTTCAATTTGTCTAAGGGCAACATATTTGCTCCATCAGACTTTGCATTCTTGGGATCAGGATGTGTTTCGATAAATAAGCCATCAGCACCTACAGCGATTGCGGCACTAGCTATAGTTGGGATCAAATCTGGACGTCCACCTGTGACGCCAGAGCTCTGATTGGGCTGTTGCAATGAATGCGTACAATCCATAATAACAGGGACATGAAAGGCTTGCATAGCTGGAATGGCGCGATAGTCGACAATTAGATCTTGATATCCAAAACAAGTCCCTCGGTCAGTCAGCCAAGTATGATCATTACCCGTAGATTGTATTTTATCTACCGCATGTTTCATGGCTTCTGGACTGGCAAATTGACCTTTTTTTACATTAACTACTTTTTGTGTTGAAGCAGCTGCGACAAGCAATGTAGTTTGCCGACATAGAAAAGCAGGAATCTGAAGGATATCTACAAATTGTGCAGCAAGTAGCGCCTCTTCTTCTGTATGGATATCTGTGGTGACTGGAATATTATAATGAGTTGAAATTTTTTTTAAAATGTCTAGTCCTAATTGATCTCCAATTCCAGTGTATGAATCGACTCTTGTTCTGTTTGCTTTTCTATACGAAGCTTTAAAAATATATGGAATTTTATATTCATCGCATATCTCTAAAACTTTTCCAGCAATATCCATGCACATTTGTTCACTCTCTACAACACATGGTCCTGAAATGAGAAAAAACTGTTTTGAATCCTGATGATGAATATTTTTAAGTTGTTGGAATTTCATATTAATATTTTAATACCCATGATTGGGGATGATATTTGGATTTAAGTTCTGCTAACACTATTCGCAAATCTTTGGTCATACATTCAAACTGGATTCCGACACGGTTATATTCTCCATGCTTTCCTCTATAGACCATGTACCCATCTTTTTGTACTTTTTTAGCAATGCGATTCGCATATTTTTCATTTTTGAAGGAACCAATAATGATGATGCATTTTTTATTCTTGATGCGCTTGTTTAACGATTCAAGATTATTTTCTTTAATGACTTCTTCGTTATTTAGTTTAGTATTGATTTCTTTTGCAGCAGCAATCGAATCATTTTTCGCATTTTGCATTAATTCAGCTTGCACGCTTTCTATTGAATCTTTAATCTGTTTTGATCGAATGTTTACATTTTTTAAAGAATCTTCCTTTTGATGTGATAAGCTGTTTTGATTATGCGCAATCAATATACTATCTTCTCTTTTCTTATGAACTTGATTAATAGAATCTTGAAGCCTGCTTTGGGTATCATTAGGTTTATTGTATTTATTGCTTTTATTGCAAGATTTCAGCGATGGCCAGAATAACAATCCTAAAAATATTAACCACAATAATCCTAATAACCAAAGTAAATTTCGATGTTCACTCAAACCATTTTTAACAATTGGTTTTATTGGAGGATAAACAGGATGTTGGATTTTATACGCCTCTTGATTAATTGCCTTTAGAGGTAATCCAGTCATTCCAAAAAACTCTGAATTTAAGTTGGTAGAATTTGCTTGAAACTGAATGCCATTAAATTGTTTTATTAACTTTCCAAAAGGGTCAAAGTCGACATCTCCTTGATCTTTCAGACTTTGCTTTAGATAAAAAATTAAATCTGTGAGCTCAGATTCTAGTTCAGAAGCATCATATCCTGTTTCTATAACAAGATTTTGTATTAATTCATCAACTCTTTCATAAGAATTTTCATTAAAACTTACTGTTAATTTGCTAGGGTAGATTCTCCCTCCAATATGATCAACAAATGCTTTTTCATCTGAACCAGTAAAATATCCCACTCCAGGTAATTCAAACCATTTATATTGGTTCAAATGCCAAAGTAATAGATAAATGATATCTGGCTTTGTATGCAATTTGTTTTCTGTTTTTACGATTAGCTGTTGAGCAAAAATTATCCCAATTTTACGTATTTATATAAGGAATGACAAATAAATTAAAATAAATTATATAAAGTATTGTGAATCAGTATTTAACATGTGTGTGTTAATTCTCATATTAAGATTTTTTTTATTGCTTGTTTTCAAGTTTTTCAATGGAAATTTATAATTTTGGATGAACATCTTGTAACAGAATTGATATTGAATTCTTGATTCTTTTATAGATTCATCATTGGATAAATTCTTTAAATGGCATTAATCTAGGATTTTTCATTGGCTTAATCAGCTATATTTTTATTATTAACATTTAAATGGCAGAATTATATATGGATAGCATTATATTTGCATTCTTATAAAATGATAATACTTCCCACAATAAACAATACTTTTATTTTGATTTTAGATAAAATCAATTTCATTTATTCAAAAAAAACATGACTTTTAAAGAATTAGAATTAATAGATCCTTTGCTATTAGCATTAGAGAAATCAAATTACACTATACCATCACCAATCCAATTAAAATGCATTCCTATTATTTTACAGGGAAAAGATATATTTGGTTGTGCGCAGACAGGCACAGGAAAGACAGCTGCTTTTGCGCTTCCTATTTTACAGATGCTTGTCGATAAGCGTAACAATCAACATCAAGATACTGACGGTTTTCGAAAAATAAAAGCCCTAGTGCTTGCTCCAACAAGGGAATTAGCTTCTCAAATCAATGATAAATTTCGGGCTTATGGCAAAAATTTGCCTGTAAGACATACTGTGATTTTTGGTGGTGTGTCTCAGACAAAACAAGTAGCAGCATTGAATAAAGGCATTGATGTCGTTATTGCTACGCCAGGCCGATTGTTAGATTTGATGAATCAGGCTCATGCAGATTTATCATCAGTTGAATACCTTGTTCTCGATGAAGCTGACCATATGTTGGATATGGGATTTATACATGATGTAAAAAAAATATTATCCAAGCTACCTGCAAAAAAACAAACTTTATTTTTTACAGCTACTGCTCCTGATAATATTAAAAAATTAGCATCTTCTATACTTAAGAATCCTATACACGTTTCAGTCGATGCGATCTCATCTGCACCAAGAGCAGTTAGTCAGAAATTATATTATGTCCAAAGACCTAATAAAACTGCATTACTTTCGCATATTTTAAAATCAGGACATGTCCCTCATGTACTTGTATTTACAAGGACAAAAAGGGGCGCAGATAGAGTTGCAAAACAATTGAATTCAATTCGAATCAAAGCAGAGGCAATACATGGAAATAAATCTCAAGGTCAGCGAGAGAGAGCGCTTCAGGGATTTAAAGACAAAAAAATTGGTGTATTGGTCGCTACAGATATTGCTTCAAGAGGAATTGATATTACCAAACTAGCACATGTTATAAATTATGATCTTCCTGAAGTTGCGGAGACTTATGTACATAGAATAGGACGGACAGGTAGAGCAGGTGAACTGGGTGAAGCCATTTCTTTTTGCAGCACTGAAGAGACTCAATATTTAAGAGATATACAAAAACTTACTGGTAATAAAATGGAGATTATTAGTAAGCATCCTTATGCATAAATTTGCATTTTGAATCTAAGCTGATTATAACAAAAAGAGATTGTTTTAATCAGCTTAAATTATTTTTCACTAGAGATGATAGAAAAGCTTTGTTACTCAATTTATGGTTTAAATACTGGCCAAATATCATGTTCTGGCCATTCAGTTTGAAATTCTAAAACTTTATTTTTTGAAGGATGGATGAATGAAATGGAATAGGCATGTAAACCTACAGACCTATCTTTATTTGATCTTCTAGCACCATATTTGACATCACCACGAACGGGCATTCCTGCCTTTGCAAGTTGTGCTCTAATTTGATGAAATTTTCCACTTTCAGTATTAATTTCAATCAGTTGATATTGATCCGCGGATTTCAATATTTTATAATTTAAGGATACGGCTTCAGCATTTTTAAATGGTGCATCTTCAATTATTGCTTTATTTGATTTGGATGATTTGCCAATAAAATGTTTTAATTCAGCTTCTTGTGGGATTTCAATTTTCGGAACTATAGCAAGGTATTTTTTGATAAAACTTGTCCCAAATTGTTTTTGAAAATCAGCTGCTGCTTTCTGTGTTTTTGCAAGAATCACTATTCCAGAAACTGGCCTGTCAATTCTATTACAAAGATAAAGTTCTTGTTTAGCGTAGGCCATGATCATTTCATGCAAAGAGGTATCTCCAGTTTTATCTTTCTGGACTGGAACCCCAGCAGGTTTATTGACCACAATATAATGGTGATCTTTATACAATATTATCGAGGCTATATTTTCCATTATTCTACTTCTTCGTAATCAGTGAAATTTTTATTTTCCTTTTTATCATTTTGAATCTCTATCTTTTTAGGTTTAAAAAACAGTTGGTAAGCCCCATATAACGCTAGACCCAGTATAAGTAAACGAATCATTCTGAATAAGTTTTTGCAAAGATACGATACATTGTCATTACTGTACTTTGGATCTTTGTGTAGAAACCTAAGATCACTTCAGAAAATTCTATAAATGGCTTTTTTTGCAATTTAAAAATGCTGATAAAATAAGCAGCTGTTCTTTGCGTTAAATAGAGTCCTTAAAATTCTGTTAAAGCTTTATGTCCTGTTATGCTGTGTATTCGAGGGTTTTTAGTACTTTTACAGAAATTTTTATAATATAATATTTTTAAATTTATAAGACTCTGATTATCAAATGAATCCATTATCAAAAAGAGCTAATATTACAGGTTGGATTGTTTTTGCAATAGCGACCATAATTTATTTTCTCACGGTAGAAAGAACTGGAAGCCTTTGGGACTGTGGCGAATTCGTATTAGGTGCCTACAAATTGCAGATTGTGCATCCACCTGGAGCCCCGTTTTTCCTGCTTATTGGAAGGTTATTTACTTGGGTAGCTGATCTTTTGTCTAATAACCAATCAGATATCGCTTTTGCAGTGAATTTGATGTCAGGGATTTGTACAGCTTTTGCAGCGATGTTTGTATGTTGGACCACGATTATGTTCGGAAGATTAGCTTATGATAAAAATAGCATTGAAGTTGATGAAAATAGAGATATCGCTATTAATGGTGCTGGTTTGATCGCTGGATTGGCTACTGCATTTTCAACCTCAATATGGTTCTCCGCAGTAGAAGGAGAGGTTTATGCCATGTCTACAATGTTTACTGCAATGACTTTATGGGCTGCAACTAAATGGTATTATTTACCTGAAGATCCGAAAAATGACAAATGGATGATTTTTGCGTTTTATGCAGTAGGTCTATCTATTGGTGTGCATCTATTAAGTTTGCTAGTATTCTCTGTTATATCGATCATGATTTATAATAAAAAATGGAAGAACCCAACTTGGTTTGGAATGCTAATAGCTTGTGGTATTGGTATTATAGGTACTACTTTATTCCAATCAATTATAATTTCAGGAATTCCCAGTTTATGGGCTTTCTATGAAAAATTATTAGTGAATTCATTTGGTCTACCATTTCACTCGGGGATTGTTCCAACCTTGGTCACTTTAGGAGCGATATCGTATTTTGGAATGCAGTATGCAAAGAAAAAAGGTAATGACCTGCTTCATAAGGTAGTTTTAACTCTAACTTTTATTGCTATATCTTATTCTATCGTTGGCGTGGTTATTATTAGAGCTTTGGCTAATCCTCCAATCAATATGAATGAACCTAATGATGTGATGCGCTTACTTCCGTATCTCAATCGTGAGCAATATGGTGATCGTTCATTGATCAAAGGACCACATTTTGATGCAAGACCTATCAATACAAAATCTACTGATAGATACGGTAGAGTAGGAAACGAGTATAAAGTTGTAGATAAAAAGTTTGATTATGTCTTCAAGAAAACTGATGAAATCCTTTTACCAAGGATAGGTCATTCTGATCAAGGAAGACCTCAGTTGTATAGAATGTGGATGGATTATTTGGGATTCAAGAAAGATGGTCCACCTACAATGGCATTTAATCTCAGCTTCTTATGGAACTATCAGTTTGGTTGGATGTATTGGAGATATTTTATGTGGAATTATGTGGGTAGGCAAAATTTCGAACAGGGCACTTTTGCATGGAATAAAAGAGATGGCAACTGGAAAAGCGGTATAAAAGCATTTGATAGTGCTAAGTTATATAATCAAGATCGTTTGCCTAGAGTCATAAAAGAAGATAAATCAAGTAACAGTTACTATTTTATCCCATTGATTCTTGGATTGTGTGGTGTGTTTTTTCATTTTAGACATAATAAAAAAGATTTCTGGACCTTATTCTCAATGTGGCTCCTAGCAGGTCTTGCATTATGTTTTTTTAGTAATTCTCCACCAAATGAACCGAGAGAACGAGACTATGTGTTGGTCGGCTCATTTATGATATTTTGTATTTGGATAGGTATGGGAGCAATGTTCATTTTTGAATTATTGAGAGACAAGGTAAATATGAAAGGTATAGCTCCAGCTGCTATTTCATCCTGTCTAGGTCTCGCTGCTCCCGTGATCATGTGTGTTCAGAATTATGATGATCTCGGCAGACAAGGTATTACAGCTGCTCGAGATTATGCTTCTAATATTTTGGAATCTTGCAAGCCTAATGCTATTATCTTTACTTATGGTGATAACGATACCTATCCTGTATGGTATGCACAGGAAGTAGAAGGCATAAGAAGAGACGTTAGGGTAATTAATTTATCCTTGATTGCAGTAGATTGGTATATCGCAGCTCAAAGAAGAAAAATCAATGAATCAGCTCCAGTAAAAATGAGTATACCTCAGGATAAATATCGTGGACAGCTGCGCAATCAAGTATTTTATTTTAATCCAGAAGATCCTGAAGGCAAGTTAAACACCGATAGAGAAATGTCTGCTCAATCATGGCTCAAATTTATTGGTGAAGATCATCCATTATCATCTGGAAGTGGTAGAGAAATAGAAACATTTATGCCTAGTAGAAATGTAACTCTTGAAGTGTCGCCAGAGGCTGCTTTAAAAACTGGAATGTTTACTCCGGGAGATTCTTCTGTACTCACCAAAATTCCATTTAATCTTGCTGGAAAGACATATTTAACTAAAGATGAGTTGGCGGTGATTGACATTATCACTTCAAATATTCAAGATAGACCTATTTATTTTTCAGTGACATGTCATGGAGAAAAGTTGATGGGATTGGATGATTATACTGAGATGGATGGAATGGCTCTTCGCATCGTTCCTTTCAAATCTCAAAGTGAAAGAAATATGTATATCTATGGTGCTGGTAAAATGGACTACGACTATACTTATGATGTCGTCATGAATAAATATAAGTGGGGAAATTTTGACAAGCAACAACTTTTCGTTGATAAATCTTATGGTCCAAGTGTTCAGGCTTTTAGAATGATCATGATGAGATTGACCAATGGTTTATTGGCAAAAGGAGATACTGAAAGAGCTAGTGCAGTAGCAATGAAATATTTTGAATCATTTCCGAATATGAATTTTCAATATGATGGACGTGCCATGCCTTTTATTCAAGCACTTTTGATGTCGAAAAAGTATGATGAGGCAAAGAAACATATTAAGATTCTGGGTGATGAAACCTTGGATATGTTAGAATTTTATGAGACCTTGAGTTCAAGTGAAATTCAAGCAGGGTTCCAACAAGATAAAGCATTTGCTGCATCTTCTATTCCAGAAATTTTGCAAGCAGCAAAGGAAACTGGTGACAGTCAGTTTGCTTCTGACCTAGAAGCAAAATTGAAGAAATTTCAAACAGCTCCAATAAATAATTAATTTTGAAAAAGATATCGATCGGATCCGATCATGCGGGATTTATTTATAAAAAAAACATCATAGCCTTGCTTCAAGAACAAGGCTATGACGTTCATGATTACGGATGTTATGATGAAAGTTCAGTGGATTATCCTGATTTTGCACATCAGGTAGCAAAGGATGTAGAAGAGGGTAAAATTGAATTTGGTATCGTTTTATGTGGCAGTGGAAATGGTGTGGCTATCGCAGCAAATAAACATCCAAAAGTAAGATGTGCACTTTGTTGGAATGCAGAATTAAGTAGGCTTTCACGTGCTCATAATGATGCCAATATATTAAGTATTCCTGCAAGGTATGTCAGCCTACCTTTAGCGCTTGAAATGGTAAAGCTATTTTTAGAGACAAGTTTTGATGGCGGAAGACATCTTATCAGAGTTCAAAAAATAAATTATTTAGAATCATAATATTTCATTAAATTATTAAATGAAGTTTTGATGTTTGTATTTTTATTTCGACAAATGATCATCAGATTTTATCTTATTATCTTAACATTTTTACTTTTCTCTAAGCTTTCTATCTCTCAATATTACAATGGAATCACAAGACCTGATTTTGCAAAAAAACTGTTGTAGATTCTTTAAGTCAATTGACGACAGCAATTGATCAGACAGAGATGAGCACTATACTAGATGTGCTAACTTCAGATTCATGTGCGGGTAGAGAATTGGGTTCTGTAGGCGTTGATATTGCAGCAAATTTTATTGCCACAAAATTTCAACAATACGGCATTCAAAAAATCGGAGACAATAATTCTTATTTTCAACATGTTGGTTTCAGTTGGGTAAATTGGGAAAATACTTCCTTTAGAGCAAATGATACTGAGTTCAAGCTTTTATGGGATTATGTTGCTGTCCCAACAGAAAATAACGATTTAGAAATTAATGCTAAAGAAATAGTATTCTGTGGATATGGCATCGATGATCCAAATTATAATGATTATGAAAATACCTCCGTCAAGGGTAAAGTTATCCTCATTTATAATGGAGAACCAACAAAGACTGATGGCACATCATGGATCACAAATTCTCAATTTCAATCTGATTGGTCAACTAATTTTAATAAAAAAATCGAAGCTGCAAAAAAGCATGAAGTGGCATTGATTCTAGTTATAGAAGAAAAGTTTAAACAGCTTGTAGATTTAAAGCGATCACAATTAATATCACCGACTTTTTTATTGGATTCTGAAGAGTATCTCACATCCAATACACCTAATGTAGCTTATATGTCTTCTTCAACAAGTTCACATGTGATTGGCAATGCACTGAAGAAAGTAATTCAAGCGCGAAATAGAATTAAAAAGAAGGGAAGAGCACATTCATTTTCATTCAACACAAAATTAGAGATTTCACAGAAGAAAAATATCAAGGCAATTTCTGGTAAAAATATCATGGCTTATTTTGAAGGTACGGACAAAAAAGAAGAGATTGTAATCGTATCTGCACACTATGATCATATTGGCAAAAAGAATGAAGACATTTTTAATGGCGCTGATGACAACGGATCTGGCACTACAGCAGTTATTCAGATCGCTAAAGCACTACAAGTGGCTCGAGATAAAGGCATCAAACCAAGGCGAACAATACTTTGTTTGCTTGTGACTGGTGAAGAAAAAGGATTGCTTGGTTCGAATTATTATGTCAATAATCCGAGATTGGATTTAAACAAAACCACTGTTGACATTAATATAGATATGGTCGGTAGGATTGATAAAAAATATAGTGAAGATTCGGCTTATCTTTATGTAATTGGGTCCGATAGATTGAGTGCGGATCTCCATAGAATAAATGAGGAAGTGAATTCAAAATATAGTCAGCTCATTCTTGATTACGTCTATAATGCTGAGAATGATCCCAATCGTTATTATTACCGTTCTGATCATTATAATTTTGCAGAAAAGAGGATTCCAGCAATTTTCTTCTTCAATGGTACCCATGAAGATTATCATCGGATCACTGATGATAAAATTAAAATAAATCTACCAATTCTAGAAAAGCGCACTAAGCATATTTTTTTACTTACTTGGGAACTGGCTAATATACCAAAAAGAATAATAGTTGATAAATAATTTTTTTTATAAGAAATTAGCTTGTAGATTTATTCTATCAACATGTCAGTAAATATTCAAATTGATTCTCCAATAGAATATCTAAAAGGCGTTGGGCCTATTAAGGGAGCTTTATTGAAAAAGCATCTCAATGTTCAAGTTGTGTCTGATTTGTTAAATTATTTCCCATTTCGATATGTCGATAAAAGTGTATTTAGTAAGGTAAAAGATATTTATATTAGTACTGAATACATTTTGTTGAAATGTAAAATTAGCGCTATTTCAGAAGAAGGACAAGGGCGACAAAAAAGATTGGTTGCGTTGGCAGAAGATGAGACAGGCGTCGTTGAATTAATTTGGTTTCAAGGAGCCAATTGGCTTTTGCAATTATTGCAAGTTGGGCAGGATTATATGATTTATGGAAAAGTAAATTTCGTAAAGGGAAGAATAAGTATTGCACATCCAGAGCTAGACCTTATAAGAGATCCAAATAATCTCAAAGCACAGTTGGGGTATCAGGCTGTTTATTCATCTACTGAGAGTCTCACTGCAAAAGGTTTGGGTTCAAAAGGAATTGGACAGATTATTCAGAATTTATTTCAATATATTCATCATAGTCAAATTGAAGAAATATTACCACAATATATTATTGATAAATTTCAATTAATACCGAGATATGATGCATTTAAAAAAATACATTTGCCAAAAAGTGAATTAGATATAATTTATGCAAAAAATAGATTAAAATTCGATGAACTCTTTGCAATTCAGATGAAAATGTTTTTGTCAAAAATAAAAAGACAGCGCCAAAGCAAGGGTTATCTTTTTATACAATTGGGCGATTATTTTAATGATTTTTATAAGAACTACATGCCCTTTCCATTGACTCAAGCCCAGCAAAGAGTTATCAAGGAAATCCATCATGATATGCATTCATCATATCAAATGAATCGACTTTTGCAAGGTGATGTAGGAAGTGGTAAAACTATTGTTAGTTTTTTAATCATGTTGATTGCAATAGGGAATGGATATCAGGCATGTATTATGGCGCCTACTGAAGTATTGGCAACTCAGCATTATCAAACGATATCAGGATATTGTGAGAAAATAGGATTGAAAACTTGTTTGCTCACCTCACAAGTGAAGTCAAAAGTGAGGCAAAATATATTGAATGAACTAGCAAGTGGTGAAATTCATATTGCAATAGGAACTCATGCTTTGATTGAAGATCCTATAGTTTTTCATAATTTGGGATTGTGTGTGGTGGATGAGCAGCATCGGTTTGGAGTAGAACAAAGAGCGAAGTTATGGAAGAAGGCAAAGAATGGCAATCCACATGTATTAGTAATGACGGCCACACCAATTCCTAGGACATTGGCAATGACACTATATGGGGATTTGGATGTTTCGATCATCGATGAACTTCCTCCAAATAGGAAGGAAATTAAAACGATGCATCTCAAAGATATTCAGCGAATGCAACTCTATAATTTTATGAAAGAGCAGATCGAGCAAGGACGTCAAATTTATTTTGTATTTCCTCTCATAGCAGAATCTGAAAAATTAGATATAGAAAATTTGACTTTGGGCTATGAGAAATTATTGCAATACTTTCCATTACCTAAATACAGAGTTTCTATCGTTCATGGAAAAATGAAATCTGCAAGTAAAGAATCTGAAATGCAGTTGTTCGTATCAGGAAGTTCAAATATTATGGTTGCCACCACAGTAATAGAAGTAGGTGTCAATGTGCCTAATGCGAGTGTGATGGTAATAGAGAATGCTGAACGATTTGGCTTGTCTCAGTTGCACCAACTAAGGGGACGGGTGGGGCGAGGAGCAGATCAGTCTTATTGTGTCTTGATGACGGGAAATAAAGTAAGCCTTGATGCACTAAAACGAATAGAAACCATGGTTGCTACAAACGATGGATTTAAAATTGCTGAGGCTGATCTAGAGATGCGCGGTCCTGGTGATTTGGATGGAACAAAGCAGAGCGGCCTTATACAATTAAACATAGCCGACATTCAAGAAGATAATAAAATACTAGTAGCGGCTAGAAATTTAGCAGAGGCTATTTTAAATAAAGATCCAGAACTCAGCAATCCGCTAAATATTAGATTGCGAAATCAGTATATTGATGAAGAAGATAACTCATGGGCGAAAATTGGTTGATCATTCCATTTTAAATGACAGCTAGAAATCAAATAATTTGAATTGACTTTCAAGCTGAGTTTTTTACAAATAATAAGGTAAATTATATTTTTTTATTTTTAATATCTATTATGCTAAATTGTAGAATAATATATATATTTAAATAAATATATAGCAATAAAATTTGGTTGTTACTTCTTTTACAAAATTTCGTCTTAAATTTGAATCAGAGAAAGAGACCAATCATGAAGAATCAATTTGTCCAAGGACGACAGCTATTGATAATATTATGCCTATCTATTGGTATAAGCATTAGCGCACAGAGAGAACTTATTTCCATTTATAATACTGAAATATATTCTGGGGAAGATATTTATAGTGCAGGAATTTATAATTCATGGAACGGCAGTTACCAAATTAAGCTTCCTAAAGCTGATAAAGTTGAAAGGATTATTGTAGAGGCTGCATATGAATTGGAAACTGAAAAGTTACCTAGTCACAAAGTACGATTTTCTACTAATAATGATGATGTATTCGTACGATTGCCTAAAAAAGAATATCATCCAATTTCTAAAAAGAATTTTTATGTCTACCGTGCAAATTTGAACTCTCAAGTTGATTTTGCAAAGATTAGTTCTGATTATGGAACAGCACCAATTTATTTTAAAGTGATCGTCTACAGAACTAAAGAAGATACAGACGTCGTAGGCACTTTTTAAGATTAATTCAAATTTTATTAATAGAATTCAATTGATTTCAAGGGAATAGTATTTCTTTGTAACATGATTGATCTAAGTTTTTGCAATAAAATTGCAAGCCGTCTTTCAATACAAGTACATCGAGTCAAAACTGTGCTTGAGTTAATTGAAGAATCATGTACGATACCACAAGGTCAATTAACCGATCTATTGAGAAAACAAATAGAACAAGCTGAAGATGCATTGGTACTGGAAGATCTTTATGCCCCTTATAAGAAAAAGAAAAAATCCAAAGCAGATATTGCAATTGAGAATGGATTGCTCCCATTAGCAGAGTTAATACTCAATAATAATTCAATAGAGTTTAATGGCATAGCTTCAAAATATTTTTGTGATTTATATCCAGATATTCTATCAGTTCGTCAGGGGACGATTGAGATCATTGCGTCGAGAATAGCTGATGATTCTTTAATAAGAGAATCAATAAGAGAACAGCTTTTCAAAAAATCATCGATTCAATCTAGAATAATAAAGTCAAAAGAAGCTGAAAAAATAGCCGCAACTTATCGTGATTATTTCGATTATAATGAAAGTATAAAATCTATTCCTTCACATCGATATCTTGCTATCGAGAGAGGAGAGAAGCAAAAGTTACTCAGGGTAAAATTGATTCATGATGAATCAGATATTTTTAGAATTATTGGAAGAAAATATTATCGAGAACAATCACGATCAAGAAAGATTCTTGAAGATGCAATAGTTCATTCTTGGACAAGTTCATTGAATGATATTATCGATATTCAAATTCATAATATTCTTAAGAAAAATTCTGATGAGGTCGCTACGAAAGTCTTTGCAGAAAATATAAGACAACTATTCCTAGAAGCGCCATTAGGTGAGAAAACGATCATTGCAATTGATCCTGGTTTTCGCACTGGAAGTAAAGTGGTTGTACTGGATCAATACGGTGATTTGCAAAAATACTATACAATTTTTCCTTTACAAGATATTCATAAGTCAGAAGAAGCGCTTAATAAATTAAATGCTGATATTAAGCGATACTCTGTACACCATATCGCTGTGGGTGATGGCACTGCAGGTAGGGAAACAGTTGAATGGATCAAAAGTAATATTCTTATAAATGAGCTATTTGTTTTTAATATTAGTGAACAAGGGGCTTCGATTTATTCAGCTTCTGAAATTGCTCGTGAAGAATTTGCAGATTTGGATATCACCTATCGAGGAGCGATATCTATTGGAAGACGATTGTTGGATCCTATGGCTGAGTTGATAAAAATAGATCCAAAATCTATAGGGATCGGACAGTATCAACATGACGTTAACCAAAAATTATTGAAAGAGAGTTTGGATTTTACTTTGTTGAGTTGTGTGAATAAAGTAGGTGTAAATGTCAATACTGCATCAAAGTATTTATTGACATATATTTCTGGATTGGGGCCTACGATTTCAGAGAATATCGTTCAATATAGAAAGGAAATTGGGAAGATCAATTCTAAGAATGAATTAAAAAAAGTACCAAGATTAGGTCCAAAAGCATTTGAGCAATGTGCTGGATTTTTAAGAATTAAGGACGGGATAAATCCATTAGATAATACCTCAATTCATCCAGAGCATTATTCAATAGTTGATAAAATGGCTAAAAATTTAGGTGTCAGTTTAGCTGAATTTATAGCTAATGAAAATTTAAGAAAGAAGATTGTTATCAAAGATTTTGTATCTAATGATGTTGGAGAACCTACCATCATTGATATTTTTAAAGAGTTGGATAAACCAGGATTAGATCCGAGGGGTGAGTTCAGTAATATAGAGGTAAAAATTAGAAATATCTCTGAATTAAAGGATGGAATGATCCTAGATGGTATAGTAAATAATATTACAAAATTTGGAGCATTTGTAGATATTGGTCTGAAAGTTTCTGGTTTAATTCATATTTCTGAAATGAGTGAAAAATTTATTTCAGACCCAAATGAAATAGTTCATTTAAAGCAAAAAGTAAAAGTCAAGATCATATCAATAGAAGAAAGTCGCGATAGAATTCAATTGAGTTTGAAATTCTAAAAAATCTATTTAAAATTAATTGCTTTGCTTAATGAATGAAAATTCTTCTGTTTTTTTCGAATTGGAAATTAACTTTAAAATATACATGCCATTAGCTAAATCGTTAATATCTATAGTTTGGTTGCGACTTGATACTTGAAAAGATTTTAGTTTTTTGCCATCAAGATTTATCAATTCTCCCTTATAAATATTTTCTTCAACATTGCTAAAATAAATTTTATCATGTGCAGGATTGGGATAGATTTTTATTCTGTCAGATTTGAGATCATTTTGATTTACAATAGTTGAGAAGTTTAAATTATCCAAAAGTTGAGCATCATAATTAAGTGCATTCAATGATAAACTAAAGGGGCCTAGATTATTGTAGAATGTGAAAGTGAGCTCTCCTTTAAAGTTATTGCCAAGACTGAGTTGATGATTTATCTTTGAGGCTTCTTTTTGATCGAAATAAAATTTATCTAATGTATTGTTTTCACTTTTTAAAGTCAATTGCATTGCTGCTGATTTAGACCATAACTCAGGATACTTTGAGCTATCTGCTCTAAATTGGGTTAGGTCAAAACTCATTGAGGTTATTCCTAGATTTGAAAAATCAATGCAGGTCTTAAGTGAAGGATTGATCTCATCTGTCAGGGATCGTATGATATTTTCACAAGGAAAATAGGATCCATAATCTTTTTCATAATAACCTGTAGTGCCGAATTGAGTGCTGTTGTTGTAATTAATTAATGGGTTCGAAAAAACATAAGTTTCAGTGAAGAAATCTCGATAATCAGCATTTTCAAAAGTAAAATCCATTGCATTGTTTATTATTTTATAAACTGAGAATGCTGAGTCATGATTCGAGATTGGATATGGATCTAAATTATTTTCTATATCCATATAGTAAAGCCCATTTCTATCATTGAAAAAAGAGTCTACAAAAGTTAATGATTCTCCTTCATTTAAAGCTTCTATAAAGGTGATTTCTTTAGTCATTTTTACTTCATTCTCTAGACTTAAAATTACTTTAGATTTTGTACCTGAAGGAATAGGCTTACATGAATTGTTGGTAAGGACATAAGTGACTGCTGCATTTTCTTTTCCAAAGCAAGAATAATTTGTTATTTTTTGAAGATCTAGAAGGATGTCTCCCTCTTTGGGATTTGAGTTATATAGCGTTAAATTGACATTGTTATTTGTATTGTAATCATCTTGGAAATTGATGTAGGCATAAATGTATAAGAGTCCAAAAAATTTCATTGAAAAAGCGTTTTGAAAAACTTTTTCAATTTTATCACCAGGCGCTAGATCTGTACTCAATATAATATTTCCAGTCAATCTAGGAATGTATTCAGGACTGTAAGATTGGAAATTGATATTGTAATTTATCCTAGAGTTTGCTTTGATTATTTGATTTCCTGTATTTCGTAAAGTCATCGTAAAACTGTGAACTGCTGAATCTGCACATGTATTCAATTCATCTACATTGATTGTTATTTCAAGGTCAGTGATATTTTTTGCAATGATCTTGTCATCTACATTGACTGCAATCCAAGCATTCTGCATTGATATATAGATGTCACTATTTTGTCCATACAATTCCTTGCAAGCAAGTAATGATGATTTTGCTAATTCTTTATAACCAGAACTTGGTGTGAGATAGGATGTTTGACATTTGAATATTACATTGAGGACATCTAGAATAGGCATAGCCTTGATACTGTAATCTACACCAAATTCATTTTTAGCAGTCTCTCCTGTTACCATCAAATAAAACCAATGATTGAAGACACTACTATTGGTATGAACATCAGCTATGTCTTCCCAAAATTTTCCTTTGTAGGTTTTTGGCATGGACAATCTGTTGGGATCGGAAAAAGAACGAAATACTTCTGGGTATTTTGTCTTTTTAAATATGGGATCCAATTCCCAGCTAAATCTATTCCGATCATAATAATATTCAGCAGCTTTTCCAAAAATATCACTCAAGGATTCATTTATCGCACCTGATTCACGATTGTAGATTAAAGCAGAATTATATTGAGTGACGCCATGAGTAAATTCGTGTGCAACTACTGAGAATGTAGTCAATGGACTGTGATGGCAATCTCCATTTCCAAATGCTGCATTTTCTCCATCCCAGAAAGCATTTACAACACTGGAACCTCCTTGGATATGTACTATCGGATTCATCGCACCTCCTTTTCCGTCAACACCTCTATAATTAAATTTTTCAAGCATCATATCATAAAATCTACTTGTAGTATAGTGTGCATCCAATGCAACTTCATCTTGATCAGCATTGAACTGATCCCAGTATCCATCAGTATCAGTAAATTTTTCGTAGGTGTTTTTTTTGTCGGTAAAGGTGGTGATATTTCTATTGTTGTCTCGCAATACAAATTCATTTACTCCAATTGAATCGGATATTATATCTTGCTCTCCATAATATTTAGTTTTTGCTTTGGATGGTCGATCTATATGATGGATTTTGGATTGATTAAATATTATTTGACTATTATGTGCGTCTACTAATATTTCTTGTTTTTTATTAATGAGTTTGATAGTGGCAATTATTTTATAAGCCAGAGCATAGTTTCCTGAAAAATTTGGATATGACTTATCTGTAATAAATAGTTCAGTTGAGATTATTTTAACATCATTATGATTTATTTTTTTATCATTAATTATTGTAAGAAAATATTTTTGTGCAATTTGATTGGCTTTATGTGTATTAATTTTTGGTTCTGTATTGATTTCAATAAAAGGATAGAGCATCCCATTGCTGGATTGGACTTCTCCATCTTTGGTGTGCAGATAATACATAGAATTGTATATAGGAATACCTTTGTAATATTGTTGATATTTTAGATGAATTAAATCTGATTTTAGTTTATTTGAGTTGATTAAGACCATTTCGCAATTCTCCAATCCAAATGCTTCTTTTTTTAACTCAAAAAAACGTTCAGTTGAAATCAATTCATCACGATATTCCTTAAAACTATTTTCATTAAAAATTGATGTCTTTGTTGGATTTGAAGCCGTTTGAGCAATGAGTTCGAATTGAAAAAAAATTGAAAGTAGTGTAAACAATAATAGCTTCATTGCTTTAATTTTAGAATAATAATTCCTAAAATGGTAGATACTATTAAATAGATTATAATCAATTGGAACTGGCATAGTAATCGAAATTATATTTTAATTAATGGAATCAAATATAAAACTTATTTGGAAATGAGGTGATATTTATTTGCTAAATAATATATATGATATTTTTTTATATATAAAAGCTATGATTGTTAGTAGTATATTAAATTTTATGAGAACTTTAGCCATCCAGGAAATCTTAATAGGGAAATTCGGCACTTATGCATTTTCAAAATTAAATTTGAGAGAATATCAAGAACAAAGGCTATTTTTGCGCTTTAATCCGAAGGAGAGATGTCCGAGTGGTTTAAGGAGCACGCCTGGAAAGTGTGTGTACGTTTAAAGCGTACCCAGGGTTCGAATCCCTGTCTCTCCGCAAATAATAATTGCACTTAAATTAGAGATAATAAGATATTAATAACAAGAGATTCTAGAGTTGTAGTAGTCTCAACAGGAATCGAACCTGTATCAAAAGTTTAGGAAACTTCTATTCTATCCATTGAACTATGAGACCTAAAAATTTCAAGGGTAAAGATACACACGAATATTAGAAACGGATGATTAGTTTGCTGAGAAATAAATTTTAATCATTGAACATATTAAATATTTTTATAATATGTTTAATGCAAATTTTCTTTGTATCTGGCACGATAAGGGTAATTTTTTAAGAAATTTAATTGCCTTATTTAATTTATAAAATTTTGATAATTATAGTTTATGTGAAATTATATTTGGATATTATAATTTAATATATCAATACTAATCTGAGATTCCTTCGATTTTGGCATAGTTTATGCGCCTATCAAAGTATGGCAACAACAATAGATATTCAAGAATTAAATAGAAAGCACCTTTTGCGTGCTGATGTCGTATATAGAGTGAATCATGGTCTGTGTAGCAGATTGGTTAATTATAGAAATGGGATCATGTATCTCGAAGTGATGTTCACCAAAAAATGGAAAAAGATTATGATCAAACCACTGAGGAATTAGCCCAGTGTTGGAGAAATAGTAATCGAGAACTTGCAAAAGCGATAGGCTGCAAGGTTTATATCATCGATGCAAGAGAATACCACTATAAGAAAGATCTTTACCTAAGCACGGGTGTAGCAAGTTATGATGCTAAAAAAGGGATGATCTTTTATGATCAAATTTTAAACTAGTTGGTCTTAAAGTTCAGCTTAAACGAATTAAAGAATTTATCCGAATGATTTGAAAGTCTTTGATCCATTGTTGAAAATAATTGTAGTGAATACAAATTATTTTCGAATGGGATTAAAGCAGTTTTTAAAGATTGATCACCATCATATTTTATTAATAAAATTCTGGAATCGACACCATTTATCTGTTCTTTTTGAGAATATAATAATTTACTATCCTTGAGTTGTGATAGAAGTCCTTCCAATATCGTTTCGTATATGTAATCCATTGTAGAATCTTGAAGTGTTAATAAGAAATCCTGGGGATAGATTGTATGATTAATGATATAATTATCTTCCGATTTTTTAATTTTTTCCCCTGCAGAATAGGAGTATATTTTTATTAAGCCTATCTCTGATTCTAGTTCTTGATTTGAAATTTTAGGTTCTTCGGGCAGGTATACTGAAAAATTTCCTTCTTTTGAAGAATAGTAAATCCAATCCAAGGAAATGAAAAGTATAATAGAACTAAGAAAAAGCTTCATTATGTAAAATTTTATGGATAACGCAGGAAACTCTAAAAGCGTATTCAAAAATCAATTCTTATATTTGCACAAAATAAAAAATCATGCATTTTGATATTATTGTAGTTGGTTCAGGACCTGGAGGATATGTGGCTGCGATTAGAGCTTCACAACTAGGGAAGAAAGTTGCTATCATAGAAAGAGAATCTCTAGGTGGTATTTGTCTTAATTGGGGTTGTATCCCGACCAAGGCTCTCTTGAAAAGTGCTCAAGTATTTCAATATATCAATCATGCTGCTGAGTATGGTATTGCTGTTAGTGGTGTAAAAGCTGATTTTACTGGAATTGTAAAAAGAAGTAGAGGCGTAGCTGAAGGGATGAGTAAAGGAATTCAATTTTTAATGAAAAAAAATAAAATTGAAGTCATCATGGGGACAGCTAAGTTGATTAAATCTGGATCTGTTGAGGTAACAGCAGCAGATGGAAAAAAATCAAACGTCACTGCAGATCATATCATCCTTGCCACAGGTGGGCGCGCAAAACAGTTGCCAAATTTACCTATTGATGGAACACATATTATCGATTATAGAAAAGCTATGAGTTTGGAAAGTTTGCCAAATAAAATGGTCGTAGTAGGGGCTGGAGCAATAGGTGTTGAGTTTGCATACTTTTATGCTTCATTGGGTACAGAAGTGACTGTTGTTGAATTTATGGAACAAGGTCTTGTGCCTAGGGAGGATGTAGATATTTCTAAAGAGTTGGCAAAATCATTTAAGAAGCTTGGCATAAAAGTTTTGGCTAATACATCTGTAGAGAAGGTTGAAAATTTGGCTCACGGAGTTAAAGTAACAGCAAAAAACAGAAAAGACAATTCGGAGCAAGTGATAGAAGCTGATCTAGTACTTTCTGCGGCAGGAGTTACTGCAAATATTGAGAATATAGGTTTAGAAACATTAGGTATAGTTGTCGAAAAAGGGCTCATAAAAGTTGATGCCTATTATAGAACCAATGTTGCAGGAATATACGCTATTGGAGATATTGTACCAGGGCAAGCTCTTGCTCACGTAGCTAGTGCTGAAGGGATTACATGCGTAGAAGCAATCTGTGGACATCATCCAGAACTAATAGATTATAATAATATTCCAGGTTGTACGTATTGTTCACCAGAAATCGCATCTGTTGGCTATACAGAAGAATCTGCAAAGGCTGCTGGATATGAATTACTCATCGGTAAATTTCCATTTTCTGCGTCTGGTAAAGCAAGTGCTGCAGGTGCAAAAGATGGTTTTGTTAAAGTAATTTATGATAAAAAATATGGTGAGTTATTAGGCGCTCATATGATAGGAATGAATGTCACTGAAATGATTGCGGAAATAGTTGCCGCTAGAAAATTGGAGACAACTGGCCATGAGATATTAAAAGCAATTCATCCACATCCTACTATGTCTGAAGCGGTGATGGAAGCTACAGCTGCAGCTTATGGTGAAGTGATTCATCTATAATATTTACTGATAGAGGGTTAAATACAATTTATTTTTTTGTGCGGAGTCTGTTCAAAAGAATCCTAAAGTCTTTTGCCATATTGCGATCTCGCAATGCGGTCCAAGTCAGAAAAAAAGCAGGAATACACATGACCATGCATGGAATAAAAGCACCTAGAAATGTATTTATAGTGAGACCTTCGGAGAGTCTTTTACACATAGTATTCAGTAGAATATAGCTCACAAATACAAAAATGCATAGAAGCAAAGGATATCCATATCCTCCTTTTCTGACGATGGCGCCAAGAGGAGCTCCTACAAAAATAAATATAAAGCAAATGATTGCGAATGAATATTTGATGAGCAATTCGTATTCAAACTTGGATTGTTTTTTACGCAGAGAGGTAATTTCTTCTAGATACGATTTAGAATCATCATCAATATTTCTTATATTCCTTTTGTAATTATCTTTAAGTTCAAGTATGTATGTTGAATCTGGATTAGCCCACTTCTCTATTATTTGATCTCGAATCTTAAGTTTGTCATCAGTGCGGTCTAGACTCAATCTGAGCTCAGAGATTTGAATATTTTTATTATTTATTTTTAAGGACGAAATAGTATCACTCTGGATAGGTCGGATTGGATTGTATTTTGCATCAAAGCTTCGTTTCTTATTAGTGTAATAAGGCGGGATTTTGTAGTTTATTTGCTTTGTTATCGAATCGACGACTTGTCTCAATTGAACACTATTTTGCATTCGTTGATTATTTTTGAAAAGATCTTCGTCTGTTCTGTCCAGACTGAATTCACCTAGATCAAAAACTTTAGTCAGATGTTGAAATGAATTTCTGATGAAAGGTAAATTTGATTTTTGGTTTTTTTGAGATCCAGGGTCTTGGTATATTTCTCCATTTTCTAGATCCATGACTAAAAATTTATTTTTAGCAGTAATATACATTCTTCCTTTTTCTGCAATAATCATATTTTTTCCACCATTTCTTTCAGTGGAACTGTGGTCGTATATTAAAATATCATTTATATCTGTTCCATTGCTTGATTTTTTACCAATTCGAATCACATAGCTATAAAAATCTTCATTGAAAATGCCTTCTTGTAAGCTTAATGTAGGTTTTTGTTTTTTAAGATCATTTAGTCTACTTAAAAATTTGAGATTAGACTTAGGTATTAAATAATCAGAACAAAACCATGAAAAAAGTGTCACCATTGTTGCAAAAAATAAAATCGGCATCATGATTCGGATCAAAGAAATTCCAGCTGATTTCATGCTCGATAATTCGTAGCGCTCTCCAAGGTTTCCAAAAAGAAAGACCCCTGCAAGCAAGACTCCAATAGGCAAGGCTAATGGAATCATAGATATGGATAAATATACTAGAAATTCAAGGATTACAAAAATACCAGCTCCTTTCCCCAATATGTCATCGATGTATAGCCATAATGTTTGCATGACTAATACAAATAGGGCAATCAAAAAAGACATGAGAAAAGGGGGGATGAACCCCTTTATAAGCATGCTATCTAATTTTTTGATCATTGTTTATGTCAAACGCAAAACTGATTCAATTTGTTTGGATTCTCTGATGTAATTTCATAGCAACAGCTATTAAAATAAAATGCCTTCCAGCATTCTGGAAGGCATTTTATTAAATCTAAAATAAAAGATTCTGATTATTCAAGAATTAACATACGCTTTGTAGCAGTATGAGAGTTTGCATCAAGTTGGTAGTAGAACATTCCAGCTCCGTTCAACTTGCTTCTGTCCACTTTTACAGAGTTTAATCCTTTTTGACCATCGATATTTTGGATAAAGTGTACTTTACCAGTGATATCATAAATAGTCAATGTTGCAGCTGCAGATTCCGCTAATCTGAATTCGATCACGGTTTCTTTTGCAAATGGATTCGGTGTATTTTGATACAATTCGAATACTCCAGTTTCAACAACACCTTGGCTGCTTCTGCTAGTCATTTCTACTGACATCGGTTCAGCTGCATTACTGTAAGCTTCTGCTTTAGTAACATCACTTGTGATTGCAAAAGCTTTAGCTACTTCAATATTGTTTTTAACTGTGAATTCTATTGTAAACAATACTTCATTTGGATTTACTGAATTTGCTTTTGTAGCATTCCAGCTTGTCGTCAATAATCCTTCACTTACTCTATTAAAACCAAAGTTTGATTCATCAAGGTTTAAGCTACCAGAATTAAGTTTATTGAATTCTAAAGCATTGTTGTCAAATTTCAATGTGAATTGATATCCATTGATATTGTTGAAGTTTGAAGATGTAACATCCATCTTGTACGTTTGACCAGCAGTTAATGATTTATTTTCAACTTCGAAAACCAATTTTTCTGTAGATCTTGTAGTAGCAGTTCCCTGTGCACTTGCTACAACAGAATTGTTTACATCTCCCATTTTTACTGCAATGAAATCAATTGTATTGTTTTCATTTAATAATTTTGCACTTACAAAATTTGGATAAGTCCAAGGGTTTTTAGGATCTGCAAAATTGTATGCAGCAGGTACAAATTCCCATGACTTAGATTTAGTAAATGTATTCGTAACACCTAAGATCAATTTTCTTATTTCAGACATATCCGCTGCAGTGATCGTTCCAGATTTGTTTACATCCGCTGCAATCAATTTATATGGACTATTCAATGCATCAATACCTAAAATATGTTTTTGGATTTTAAGGATATCAGCTGTTGTAATACCATTGTCTATATTATCTGTTCTTTCTGGTTTAACCATATACTCATTGTTCAACGATAGATCTAAGAAAGTATATTTACCAGTTCCAGTTGTGATTGTATTCTTCATCACATTTCCGTTTTGGTATAGATCAGTTGAACCATTAGCAGTCATATCACCCGTTTCTGTTCTTAACTCTCCAGTGATTCTAGCTAAGTTAGTTCCAGTATTAGGACAAATATTCAAATTGTCTTGAACGATGATCAAAGTTGTGCAGAAATCTTTATTTCCTTCTTCATCTTCAACCCACATTTGAACTGTGATTTGTAATTCATCATTTGCATTTGCTTTCTTGAAATCTTCACAACAAACTCTTCTTGACTTTTTAGAAGTATCACCATCAAAATAGAATTTCAATCTTGATTTTGGAGTACAATTGTCATAACTTCCAAAGTCTAAATCTTTTGCCCAGATATCAACACAGCCAGATGAAGGCATTGGTACAGTAATGATTCCGGTCAAACAATATGGTGTAGGTGCTTTGCAATCTTTTACTTCAAAAAGATTACTACATGATCCAACATTGCCACAACCATCTTCAACATACCAAGTAATCTTGTGTATACCGATAGGGTATATACCACTTGCATCAAATGGGTTGTTTTTATTGTCAGCGAAAGGATTATTTCTTACTGAAGGAATATCCCCAGCAGCATATTGTCTTCTTGTTAATTTTCCAACAGTATAGTCTATAGATCCATTATTGAATGCATCTATTTTGTATTCATAGAACAACCAATCTTCTGGAGTACAAGTATCACGTCCAACTGCTGTTAATCTGATATGACCAACACATAAGTTCGTTGCTGGATTGATTACTGCAGGTTCGCATGGTCCAACAGCACAAGTTACTGAAGGTGCTTTGTTGTCGTTTACTTTGATGATTTGAGTATGCTCCCATCTACCAGCAGGGCCGAAATTAGGATCATATTGACACCAGTCGATTACGATCCACTTTCTTAATATTTTTAAGCAAGCATCTGGCTCTATTGTAAATACTTCATCTCTATATTCGATAGCAATTAATGCACAATTATCATCAGCACCATTTTCAATTTTTGGTCTTCCTATGACTTCTGGACTTGTATCAGCGCCACAACCTGTAACTAAAGTTCCACTACCAGCACAATCGGGCCAAGTGATATCATCATTTGCATCACATCTGTCAGCAGATATGTAGAAAGGATCACAATCAACTACCCATATTGTTTGTTTTGCAGAAACTGTAGTATTGTTTGGTCCAGGAGCCGAGAAAGTTCTTTCTACTTTACCTGCACCACAAGCTCTTTTGTCAGAAACTGTAATTGTTGGAGTTACACCACAACCAGATAAAACATATCCATCCAATCCCCACAATAATTCGTATTTATTGTCTGGATGTGCAGGTGAGAATAATGAATTAAAGAATCCACAAGCTTTTACTCCTGCTGGAGAAGCTGGATTGTATAATGTAATTGGATTTGCTAAGCAATAGTAATTACATACAACATCTAGTGTTTTAACATTCTTTCTCCAAGCAATGTCATCTACTATTTTTCCAAATGTAGCATCATTAATGTCTGTTAATTTTGTCAAATCAAACCAAAACATACAGCTTACTACTACATCAGGAGGAGCTACTACTGTTGGAGCTGTTTTGTTTTGAACTTCAACATCAACCATACAATCATTGAATCTTCCTACCAATGGGCCAGTAGTAAATCTTCCAGGAGCTATTGGTCCTGTGCCAGGATCTACATCAAATACTCTAAAGACAACTCTAACTGTAGTTCCAACATCAGCGCAACAGAATCGTACATGATCATCAAAATAAGATTGAGATCCTGTAAGGAATGTATCATCATCACCATTTGCACCATTACAAACTGTTGATGATTTTGAAGTTCCATGTGGTGTGCCATCCATTTCATCCATTCTCAATACTTTGAAGAATAAATGTTGAGCACAATTATCATGTGAACCATCATCAAATGTCTCAGCATAAATTTTTGCATAATTTTGTCCAGGAGATAGATTTCCAGTGATGGAAACTACTGTTTTTTGATCACAAACCGCTGTAGGAGCGACGTCATCAACAACATTAATAACTACAAGTTTTTCTGTAATGTTGCCGCAACAATCTTCGGCTACAATATAAGCGTTTTGGATACCAAGAGGAAGATTTACCACGATAAAGCCTGTTGTTTCATTGCCTAAAACTGTTCCGTTTTCAACACGGACTGAATAATGCACTTCATTTGAACAGTTATCAACAATCCAAGCTGGTGGTACTTCCCAACGCCCTTCGCATTTCCAAATATCTGTACTTACATTTAAATTATCTGGATAAAGGATTTCTGGTCCTTTGCTATCCATTACTTTAATAATTTGATTTGAATCCAACACTGCACCTGTGCACCAGTCCAACATTGTCCATTGTCTCAATAATTTATAACAACCTACGGGACCTGCATCGCATCCAGATTTTGCTATGTCTATTCTTAAGTCTTTGTATGTTACAGCGATATTAGTACAGCCCGTTACTGATGGCTCACCAGTACCAGCCCACATCACATTTACATCAGCTGCCCAACAAGTTCCATTAGCTGGATAGTAAACAGACTTTGGACTTGGATGTCCAACATAAGGTCCTGAATCTAAACAATTCCAACCCAATACTTTTGGTCTTCTTACTCCTGTAGCTAAAAAATGTGCAGCATCTACCAAATAATCGTCAACACAAGTTGGTGACGGCAAAAAATGAGAGGAAACATCTTTGTCTTATCAATTTTTGCATCACAGCTCAACATAGAAGTATGTCCTGGTAGAGCTAGACCATCAAAATGTTCAGGAAATACTACAGCACTTAATGGCACATAATTTACACGGATAGATTGAATACAAGTATCTCTATTTCCACTTGCATCTACAACGATCCAATATCTAGAAATAATTTTATCATAACCTAATGCACAACTGCCTTTTGCAATAACGTCACGATAACTCAATGTTGCTCCACCACATTCTTCTACATATGTAGCTACGCCAAGAGCTGAAGTAGTAATTGGATCCATACATGTGATCGTTACATCTGCTGGACATGTTAACACTGGTGCTAACTTATCTTCTACAAATGCACGTCCCCAACAACTATTGTATGGAGGCGCTACTTCGCGTACTGTAATTTGAAGATGTCTTTTAATCTGTGCAGCACCTATTTGCGATCCAGGTGTTGCAGGGTCAACGTCAATAATTGCATTCGTCACCCAGTCTCTAACCACTACGGTGTACGCTGCATTTACAATTCCTGCTCCTTCCAATACCATGTCTGGATTAATGGTAGCTAAACAGTTTTCATCCAAACTAATTTGGATATCGTCGTTACAGGCTAGCTGGCCTAATACATTTGACCCTTTCGAGTTTTCAGCATTGGCATTTTGCCATCCTACAACAACTAGTACGAACATCAAATTTCGCAGAAGCGATAATTTGAATTTTTCAAGTAAGCATAGTCTAATCATACTAATTTGATTTGATTTAATAATATTAATAATAACCTAAAATTTTGCTTCGTTAATTACTCAAAGACATAGATAGACCAAGCTCATTGATTGCTCAATTAAGTTTGACGTATAGCTACGCCACATGAGTATGTTGAGTTGAGTTTGGTGAGTTGAATTATTTTTCAATAATTCTTGCCGAATAATCAAATCAGGAAATTTGCATGAATCATGCGCTGATAAGAAATAAAGTGTTTGTTATGCACTTCATTCGGCTGTTGTTACGATGCAATATTCAGATAAATCAAATCGCTGTGCAAGTGTTTCTTTAAATATTTTATTCTATCATATCTAAATGACGGAAATTATATGTTGCTATATATGCAACTACCTCAATGATTTGCTGGAATAAAATTGGTTTTTTTGACCTTCTAAATGAAAATCTATAGTGTTTTATATAAATGTGTGGTGTTTGTAACAACAGCCAATGCAATAGGAAATTGCAACTACTTTCTATATGTAAAAACTATGCCAATTTTATTAGAAGAAACTAAATAAAATATATGTAAAATTTTCATTAGGTGTTTATTACTCGTATTTAGAAATTTATTTAATGAAATTAATTGTATTTATAAAATAAAATTATAATCCTTCATTTCTGTTTCTCATCTTTGCAGCTTAATTTGAGCTAAGTTGAAATTTGACAATCAAGTAAATCGAGATATCTTAAAGTTAGCATTGCCATTGACAGTGGGGAGTCTATCACAAATGGCACTTACAATTACGGATAGTATCATGATTGGAAATATATCTTACACTCATCTCGCTGCAAGTTCATTCGTTAGCAATTATGTAGGCATTCCATACGTAGCATGTATTGGATTGACGACGATAATTGCACCTTTGGTTGCTTATCAGATTAATAGTGACAGAAGGAAATATGTTGGAAATATATTAGCATCAAGTTTAATCTTAAATAGTATAGTAGCTTCTTTACTTTGTCTAACGATTGGATTTAGCTCTAATCTAATAGACAAAATGGGTCAAGAGGAACAAGTCGTGATATATGCAAAGCCATTTCTATTTTGGATCAATTGGTCTATTTTACCAATGATCATTTTTTTAACAATGAAGCAATTTAGCGATGGCATGGAAAAAACACGTGTACCACTTATTATTTCTATTGCTGCGATTCCATTAAATGTGCTTTTAAATTATATTTTTATTTATGGGTTTTGGAGTATTCCTAGGATGGAATTGGAAGGTGCAGGTATCGCTACATTCCTGACTAGATGTATTATTGCAATAGTCATGACGATATATATACTATACTCCAAAGTGTTCGATGAGTATAGAACAGTTAAATGGAAATCAAGTATAGAAGAATTAAAGAGAATTGGAAAGATGTCGCTTCCATCTGCTTGGCAGTATGCAAGTGAAATTGGAGCATTTGCTATTTTAGCAATCATCATAGGTTGGTTTGGTGCAAAGCAATTGGCTGCACATCAAATTGCAATTAGCATCGCTGCAGTTACTTTCATGATTTCAGTTGGATTGGCCTCTGCTGGTTCAATTAAAGTAGGTGAATATTTTGGAGCAGGGGATATTCCAAAAGCAAGAATCTATGGTCTAGCATCAATTCGAATTGCTATTTTATATGGCGTTTTTTGTGCTCTGTGTTTTGTATTATTGCGACATCAATTGCCATTGATTTTTACTGATGAACCAGAAGTATTGAAGATTGCTTCAGGTCTATTAATATTGGGTGCTGTTTTTCAAATATCGGATTCAGTACAAGCTGTCGCAATAGGTATCCTTCGTGGAATGCAAGACATTAAGTATCCAACTATTGTGGCGACGATATCTTACTGGTTATTTGGAATTCCCGTTGGCTACATCTTGGCTTGTAATTTGAACATGCGTGCCAATGGAGTTTGGATAGGATTTATCACCTGCCTAACGTTAGTTTCAGTATTTTTGTATTTTCGTTTTAATAAATTGACAAAGTAAATAGTATATTGTAATGGAATTTAAACATCAAGAAGTAGAATCAAAATGGAAAAATTTTTGGACTGAAAATGAAATCTACAAAGTAAAAGAGGATCCAGACAAGCCAAAATATTATGTTCTAGATATGTTTCCATATCCTTCTGGTGCAGGACTGCACGTAGGACATCCATTGGGTTATATAGCATCTGATATTATTGCTCGTACCAAAAACATGAAAGGATTCTCAGTCTTGCATCCTATGGGATTTGATGCATTTGGATTACCAGCGGAGCAGTATGCTATTCAAACAGGACAGCATCCATCAATATCTACCCATGCTAATATAGAAACTTATAAGAGTCAGCTAGATAACATTGGTTTTAATTATGATTGGTCACGTGAAGTAAGGACTTGCACTCCAGATTATTATCGATGGACACAATGGATATTTTTAAAATTATTTGAACATTATTATTGTTTACAATCTGAAAAGGCCAAGCCAATAACAGATTTGGTAAGTCTATTCGAAAAACAAGGCTCACAAAATACTGGAGCATTTTGTGGTGAAAAATATATTTTTTCAGCATCCGATTGGATTAAATTTTCTGATAAAGAAAAACAAGAAATTTTAATGTCATATCGACTTGCCTTTCGAAAAAAAGGCTTTGTCAATTGGTGTGAAGCCTTAGGCACTGTACTCGCCAATGATGAGGTAAAGGATGGGTTTTCAGAACGAGGAGGACATCCAGTAGAAAAAAAGCCAATGATGCAATGGGCTTTGCGCATCACAGCTTATGCTGAGAGATTATTAGATTCATTAAATGATCTTGAATGGTCTGATTCATTAAAAATAATGCAACAAAATTGGATAGGGAAATCTAAGGGAGCTCATGTCGAATTTAAAATTGAAAATGCTGATGAAAATATAGAGATATATACAACAAGACCAGACACTATTTTTGGAGCGACATTCATTGTCTTGGCACCTGAACATCCATTGGTTGACAAGATTGTAACCATAGATCAATCAAATTTAGTTTCAGATTATATATTATATACTAAAAAGAGAACTGAAAGAGAGAGACAATCGGAAGCGAAACAAGTGACTGGGGTTTTTACAGGTTCCTATGCTGTACATCCTTTTACTCATAAGAAGATTCCAATCTGGATTGCAGAATATGTATTGATCGATTATGGCACAGGGGCGATTATGGCTGTTCCAAGCAATGATCAAAGAGATAAAGTATTTGCTGAGAAATTTGAACTGGCTATCATTCCAGTCATAGACCAATCTCAATTTCCTCATTCAAGCATTGAGGAAAAAGTTGGTACGATGATTAATTCAGAATTTTTAAATGGTTTAGAAGTTGCTCAGGCGATTGAAAAAATTCTTGGTGAAATAGAAAAGCAAAAGCTTGGTAAGGCTGAGGTGCAGTTCAAAATGCGTGATGCTAATTTTAGTCGTCAAAGGTATTGGGGTGAACCATTTCCGATAATTTATTCTAGTGATGATATTCCTGTCTCATTAACAGAGAAAGATCTGCCAGTTTTGACACCATGGATAGATATTATTCAGGCTGGGTCACAAGGACAATCTCCATTAATACACGCTACAGAATGGGTGCATGAAATAGCTGACTTCACAAGAGAAACTGATACCATGCCTGGTTATGCGGGATCCAGTTGGTATTTTTTAAGGTATATGGATCCAAAAAATGAGCATGTATTTGCTTCTGAAGAAAAATTAAATTATTGGAAGGAAGTAGATCTTTATATAGGAGGAACAGAACATGCAGTAGGGCATTTGATGTATTCACGTTTTTGGCATAAATTCTTGTTTGATTTAGGCTATGTTCATACACAGGAACCATTTAAGAAACTTGTAAATCAAGGAATGATTCAAGGTGAAATAAATAGATTATTTCTTAGAAAAAAACAAACAGAGTTTGATTCAACAGAATATGCAGATGCAAATTATGTTAAAGATTTTAATATAGAAGAATTTGTCCCAGTAGAAGTGCCTCTTAAATTTGTAAAAAAAGATGTTAACGGCAAATCCTTTTTAGATAAAGCAGGAATAGATGAATTCTTGGCTTTCCGCGGAAATGACCTTCGTGTGTTAGTCCATAAAAAGGAAGCTGAAGAAAAGTGGATGTTGGATTCTGAGATTGGAAAAATGTCAAAACGATATCACAATGTAGTTAATCCTGATGAAGTCGTTGCAGAATATGGTGCAGATTGTTTTCGTATGTATGAGATGTTTCTTGGTCCTTTAGAACAATCCAAGCCTTGGGATACAAAGGGGATCAGTGGTGTTGCAGGATTTTTAAGAAGGTATTTTTCTTTATTTTGGAATGCAAATGATGAGTTTTATCTCACAGATGAAGAGCCTTCAAGAGAAGAATTGAAAGTGTTGCATACTTGTATTAAGAAGGTGAATCAGGATACTGAGTCACTATCATTTAATACTTCAGTATCAGCTTTTATGATTTGTGTCAATTCTCTAAAAAGTATGGCTTGTACAAAAAGGCAGATTTTAATTCCTCTAACTCAGCTCTTAGCTCCTTTCGCACCTTTCATTACAGAGGAAGTATGGCATCTTGCAGGAAATAGCGGCTCGATACAGCATTCAAAATATCCAGAGGCAAATGAAGATTTTTTAGTTGAAGATTCAGTTAATTATCCTGTAAGTGTGAATGGCAAGAAACGATATGAATGGAAGGTATCCAAGGCGAAACCTAAGTCGGAGTTAGAATCTGAAGTCCTAGAACTTGATGAAATTAAGAAATGGATTGATGGCGTTCAAATAAAAAAAATTATTATAGTTCCAGAAAGAATGATTAATATTGTACTATAAATATTTACATAAAAGCAACATTTGAAACGCAGACAAGGAATTTTATACATTGTTTTTTTTTGTGTAACGAATCTGGCAGCTCAAGTTGGAGAGACGCCTCAAGAAAATATTGAAGTTACAGAGGCTCAGTCAAACTTTTATAATGACAATTTAGCCTCAACTCTCTTAGATAATAAAAATTTTAAATTTGCTGTTTCAAGCTTGGATCGGCAGAAATTGTCTCTGTTCAATTGGTTCAATGCTCAAGAGATTGAATTGATTCTCGGATATATAGAAAAGCATCAGCCAATATTATCTCCTTTGGAATTACAATCTATCAATGGAATTCCATTAGAAAAAATAAAGCAATTGATGCCATATCTAGACATGGAAAATAAGATTGCAGTAAACCCATTACGTGCTATCTTATCGAATGAATCTAATAATACAATAGTCTTTAGGATAGGAAGGATATTGGAAGCACAACAAGGATTTATCAGTCAGGAAGGAGTCCCTGCAAAATATATTGGATCTAAAGATAAAGTATATCTATCATATCGCTCTCAGATTCCTGGTGTATATTCATTAGGTGCGAATATGGAGAAAGATCCTGGTGAAGCCTATATTGCAAAAACATCTCCAGTAGGAGTTGATTATTTATCAAGCCATATAGCTATTTATAATCTCAATAAAAGGTTTAAGTCAGTCATAATTGGAGACTATACTGCGAGATTAGGTCAAGGGTTAATAATTGACAATTCATATGTCGCAGGTAAGGGAAGTCAGTTTGGTTCATTTTATAAGAATGGATCTACTATAAAGCCATTTTTTTCTGTTCAAGAGAATAATATGTTGAGAGGAATTGCAATGCAGTATCAACTCAATAAACGATTGGAACATACTGTATTTGCATCCTTGAATAAAATTGACGCGAATATCGTCATAGACTCCACATCTGAAAATATTTTGGATGGAGGGAGCGTCAATGAATTTAGCTCTAGTCTTTATTCAGGATTCCATCGGACGCTATCAGAAATCGAAGATCGCAACAAAATTCAAGTTCTCTTGATAGGACAGGGTATACGTTATAGAAGTCAAACTTGGGATATTTCTTTGAATGGTTTAATTCAAAAGACAAGTTTGAATTTAGCAGAGAGAATTGATAGACCAGATTTAAAATATGTTTCAACAAAAGGACATCAAGATTTTATTTCATTAGACTATCGAAAGATAAGACGTAATCTGAGTTTGTTTGGTGAGCTGGCATTACAAAATAGAAATCAAGTCGCTATTCTAAACGGATTGTTATTAGGCTTAGGAAAGCGTGCTGAATATATTGCCATGTTTCGACATTATGGTGTAGGTTATGGATCGATGTTCTCTTCAGCATTTTCAGAAAGTACATTACCGCGCAATGAAATAGGACTTCTTCAAGGATTGAATGTTCAGTTGAATCGGAATTTCAGTTGTTTGTTTTTTGCTGACCATTGGAGGAAACCATGGTTGTCCTATAATATTAATCTACCGGTGAATGCATCAGAGTATTCATTTCGAATTCAATTTTCAGAGCGAAGAAAATTTTTAAGTTATATTCAAATCGTATTGAGAGAAACGTCAGATAACTTTGAAATAGAGAGTCAGAGACAGGTTAAAGAATTGAAAAAATATGCAGTGAGATTCCATTTTGAATCAAAAATAAGTCCAGATTGGACATGGAGAACACGTTTTGAGACAAATAAAGTAAAAAATATTTTAGAAAAAAAATCAGGAGTATTGATCTACTCTGACTTGATTTATAAAAGTATCGAAAGTAAAATTTCTGGTAATATTCGCTTTGCATTATTTGACGCTGAAGATTATAGGAATCGAATTTACGCATATGAGAATGATCTTCTTTATCAATTCAGCATACCAGCATATTATGGCTTAGGATCAAGAGTGGTGGGCAATCTACGCTATAGGCCATTTAAAAAAATAACAACTGAAGTTCATTTGTCGCGTACATTTCAAAAAGATGCAGATAGTATCGGAAGTGGAAATGAGAAGACCAACTCCGCATTTAAAACGGAAGTAAAATTTCAAATTAGATATTCGTTTTGAAAATAATTTCAAAAAATAATTTCAAAAAAAAATTCAATTTTCAAAAAAAATATTAAAAAATATTTGCATATAAAATATTTATCATATCTTTGTATTGTTATTTGATATTTTTATCAAAATTAATTTGAATTTTTTTTAACTAAAAAACTAGAAATGGCAAAAGCAAGTTCAACTGCGAAAAAGAAAACTACAGCTAAAAAGCCAGCTGCAAAAAAAGCAGCAGCTCCTAAGAAAGCAACTGCAAAAAAAGCGGCTCCTAAGAAAGCAGCAGCTCCAAAAAAAGCAGCAGCTCCTAAGAAAGCAACTGCAAAGAAAGCAGCTCCTAAGAAAGCAGCAGCTCCAAAAAAAGCAGCAGCTCCTAAGAAAGCAACTGCAAAGAAAGCAGCTCCTAAGAAAGCAGCAGCTCCTAAAAAGGCAGCAGCAAAGAAAGCAGCAGCTCCTAAGAAAGCAACTGCAAAGAAAGCAGCAGCTCCTAAGAAAGCAACTGCAAAGAAAGCAGCAGCTCCTAAGAAAGCAACTGCAAAGAAGGCAGCAGCTCCTAAGAAAGCAACTGCAAAGAAAGCAGCAGCTCCTAAGAAAGCAACTGCAAAAAAAGCAGCAGCTCCTAAGAAAGCAACTGCAAAGAAAGCCGCTCCAAGAAGTGCTCGTAGAAAAGCAGCTCCAGCGGTTGTTGTTGTCACTCCAGAAACAACGACTTCATCTGAAGCATAGTCTTTGCTGTGATGAAAATAATAAAACTCCATTCCTTGTAGGGTGGAGTTTTTTTTTATATTTATTTTGTGGATTGTAAATATAAATCTGCTAATGCAATAGCTGTTACCGATTCAAGAATAACTGGCACTCTTAGCGCAATACACACATCATGTCTTCCTATTATCTCTAGATCGACCATTTCATTTTTTAAAGTATCTAAAGTATTTTGAGCTGAACTAATGCTACTAGTTGGTTTTACTGCTACTCTAAATATAAGTGGATTGCCATTGCTGATGCCACCATTGATTCCACCTGAATGGTTTGTCTTAGTATGTCCTTCAAGATCAATTAGGACATCATTATGCTGCGATCCAAACATTTTGCTTGCTCCAAATCCAGATCCAAATTCAATTCCTTTAATTGCTGGAATTGAAAAGACTAAATGACTGATCATCGATTCAATTGAATTGAAAAATGGTTCACCCCATCCAATTGGAATGTTATTCGCCGTACATTCTATGATTCCTCCAATTGAGTCTTTTTTTATTATTGCTTCTTGGATTACTTTATCGAAATAAGTGGATCCACCCAATTCAATTATTCTGGCATCAATATTTATTTTGGGTATTATTTTTTTTGCAATTACCCCGGCAGCAACAAGACATAATGTAAGTCTGCCACTGAAATGACCTCCGCCCCTCGGATCATTGAATCCATTATATTTTTTTGATGCCGTAAAATCTGCGTGACCTGGTCTTGGTGTCGATTTTAAATTTGTGTAATCATTAGACTTTACATTTTTATTCTCAAACATGATATGTAATGGTGCACCAGTCGTTTTTTCCATATACACGCCTGATATCAAATGAGGGATGTCATCTTCAACTCTTGAGCTTGTGCCTTGTTTTCCAGTTTTCCTCCTCTCAAGATCATTTTTAAAATCTTCTGGAGTAAGTTCAATACCAGCAGGGATACCATCAATAATGACCCCTACACAAGAGCCATGGGATTCGCCATAGATAGAAATTCTATAATTAATGCCAAATTGATTCATACATTAATTTAATAATTTATATTGAAATTTGAATTGCAGGGGCAGTTCAAATTTTAAATTCTAACTCGCTTGATTTAGACCTTTGTTTAAATAATTCGTAAACCAAATTCCCTAGATGTATAAATGATGGTAGCATTTTTGTAGGGATTAATTGAGATTTGCTGTAGAAAACAAGGTAGTAATTCATGCCTTCCATATGAATTAAGGTATGACTAGAAAGTAAATCAAGAATATCTTTATGAAAATAATATTTGATCACATCTTTATATTCACCTGTTAATTTATACTTGTCACTAAATTCTTTATGCGCTTCAAAATTAATATCTTCAAAGCCCAACCAACTTAATAGTTTATCATAGAATTGTTCGGGTCTTAATAAGAATTGAGGTAAAGATAGATTTTTGCAGTTAAAGAATAATGCAGATTGTTTAATTCTTCTTGACGATTTTCCATTCGAAACGACATACTGGTAATCAAAGAAATAGTTTCTAGAATCCATTTCCCCGGAGGATAAGATATTGTTAATTTCTCCATTTCGATGCTCAAAGATCTCAAATTGACTCAACAAATCTTTTAAGCCAAATTCATCATTGTCATAAAATTGCATTTTCAATAGAGCAGCCTTGTTCTTTAATTCACTGGCTCTATGATCTTCCAATGAAAATATTTTTTTCCAACTGCTTAGCATATCTTTATTTTATAATAATCAAGCCTTCGGCTTATCTGTTGAGCTAGCAGTGTGATTTGAATTCCAACCAGAGACTTTCTTCTTGCCTTTAGTCTTCGTGGCTAGGATTACGGCTTTCTCCAAATTGATGATACCTCCTGAACTACTTAAGCTTGAGAATTTGACTTGTTTTTTTGTACCTGGTTCGATTACTTCTATATTAGGCACTTCAACAGATTTTTTAATTATTTTTATAATTTGTTTAGAAGTTAAAGTAGGAAAATAGGATCTTAGCATTGTAGCTACACCTGCAGCAATAGGACTTGCCATGGAAGTACCTTGAAAACTTTGGTAGCTATTTTCTGGGGTAGTTGAATAGATGGCAACACCGGGAGAAAATACATCGACATTTTTTTTGCCATAATTTGAAAAAGTAGCGACCAGCTCTTCATTGGATTTAGGAGCAATAGCGCCAATCTCAAGCCAATTCTTTGCTTTATTATTACCTAAGAATTTTTTTACCTTATATTGTTTGCAAGGGAAATTATCCGTCTTATCATTATTCTGGGCAGAATTTCCTGCTGCATGAACTAATAGAACATCTTTAGAAGCTGCATATTTTACTGCTGCATCTACAACTTCTTTTTCTGGACTATATCCTTTGCCAAAACTCATATTAATAACAGTTGCACCTTGATCAACTGCATAGCGGATGGCATTAGCTACGTCTTTGTCTCTTTCATCTCCATCTGGTACGCACCTTACAGACATTATTTTTACATTCGTCGCTATACCATTCATTCCAATGTTATTGTTTCTAACAGCGCCGATTAAACCAGCCACATGAGTTCCATGTGAAGCATCAGGTCCTTTGACATCATTGTTACCATAATTTTTTTCATAAGCGTCTTTATAATTGTCACCTACTATTTTTCTTGTATCAAAATCTGGATTAAATGCATAATCTAATTCTTTGGAGTAATGTTTTTTACCTTCAGCAAAATCATTTTCAATAAATTCAATTAGTTGATCTCCGCTTGTGATTTCGGAGTTTTCTTCGATGACTTGCTTTAATATTGCCACACCCATTGATAAATTTTTTGAATCACCTTCATCGATATTATTTATATTTTCCATTGTCAATGGTTTGCCATCGAGTGCTTTTACAGCAGATTGGATAGCATTTTTAACAAGGGATTCGGATTGTTCTATTTGATCCAAAGCCTCTTTAGCCGCATTTCTTCTAGATTCGACTTCTTCTTTAATTTTTAAAAATGTTGCATAGTCTTTTTTATCTGCTGATGATATTTTATCTGGATCTGCATTAGCAAATTTATATTTCATTTTACCATAAAGTCTTACTACTTCATAATTATCTACTGAAACATTTTCGCCATTTTTTCCACCAATAAAATTCCAGCCATGGATATCATCGATATAGCCATTTTTATCATCATCCTTTCCATTATTAGGGATTTCTTTAGGATTGACCCACATATTGTCTTTCAGATCTTCATGTTTGTAATCTACACCTGAATCAAGGATAGCAACGACCACAGTTTTGCTAGGTTTATCTTTTAAAAGTGTACTGATTGTTTTTTCAGCACTCACACCATAGTAGCCATCTTTAGACTTATCGAGCATATACCAATCTTTTGGTAAGCTAGTTTGAGCGTCTAGAAATTGAATTGAGATTAAAATGAAAGTAAGAATTAAATTTTTATTGATTAGATTCATTATAATAGATTATTTATAATTTTAATAGTTAATAGTCTAAGAGTTATATAGTTATCCAGTTTTTTCGTTTCTTTGTGCAAAGTTAATTCAGTTTCTAAATATGTAATGTTTTTTTTCTGAATACTATTTCATATTCTATCCGTCTAATTTAACGAATGAAGTTATTTTTTTATTTGCTCTTAGTCAATGTTTTAGCAATCATGCCCTCATATGCACAATCATTGGATTTTGGTCTAATGGCTGGTGCTTCAAATTATAGTGGAGACCTTACAGAAAGTGTGGTCAATGTAATGAAACAGTCAAAATTTTGCACAGGTGCACAAGTGCGGTATGATTTTTCAAATATGATTAGCTTGAAATGCCAATACCTTTTTTTGAATGTTGCGGCAGATGATCAATTGGCAAAAGCACAATGGCAGAAGGAAAGAAATTTAAATTTTAAGAGTCAAATTCATGAATTAGGGATATTAGGACAACTTAATTTAATGGGTTTTTTTAGCGAGATTCCAAAACGACATAATTATTATTTAACTATGGGTGCTATTTTCTTTAAGTTTAATCCTAAGGGCAAATACTTAAATGAATGGCTTGAACTACAGCCGATTGGAACTGAAGGACAGGGATTGCCAGGTTATAATGCACCATATAAATTGAATTCTGCGGCATTAGCATTTGGATTCGGGTACCGTTTTTTTATCAGTTCAAATATTTCATTGTCTGCGGAATATCTTACGAGGCAGACTCGTACAGATTACTTAGATGATGCTTCTACAAATTATGTTGCTTATGATGAATTACTTGCAAAAAAAGGATTGATAGCGGCTGAACTTGGCAACAAAGTGAGATTTGCAGGGGGACTAAAGCGCGCTGAATTTAATAATAAAGATTGGTATAATAGTTTAAGCTTGTGTTTGTCATATCATTTTGGTGCAGATATTAGTTTTAAGAAGATTAGATTCAAAAAACAAGGAATCAATTGTCCTAAGTTTTAAATCCTATAAAAATGTCACCACTCGAAGTTTTAACACAGTATTGGGGATATACGAGTTTTCGAGAACTACAAGCAGAAATCATTGATTCTATATTAAAGAAAAAAGATACAATTGCATTATTGCCTACTGGAGGTGGTAAATCATTGTGCTATCAAGTTCCTGCTATTATAATGCCTGGTTGTGCTATCATAATTAGCCCATTGATTGCGCTGATGCAAGACCAGGTGATGAGATTGAAGTCTTTGGGGATAATGGCTGAAACGATTCATTCCGCAATGCATATAAGTGAAAAGGATGCAGTGTTTTCAAATTTATATCATAATAAATTAAAATTCTTATATGTATCTCCTGAAAGTTTAAGAAATAAAAAACTCCAATCTTATCTTCAAAAAGCAATTATCTCTTTTGTTGCAATCGATGAGGCTCACTGTATTTCACAATGGGGTTATGACTTTAGGCCGACTTATTTATTAATTCATGAACTCAGACAATTTTTAAATATCCCTTTTTTGGCATTGACGGCAACAGCTACAGAGGAAGTTTTATCGGATATCCACAAGGAATTAAAATTAGTTGATCCAATTATTTTTCGACAATCTTTTGCTAGAAAAAATATACAGTTTATTGTAGAAGATCAAGAAAATAAACAAATTCGAACTGCTGATATTCTCACGAAACTTAATTCATGTGGTCTAGTATATACTCGTAATCGCAAAAGCACAGTAGTATATTCAAAGTATTTGTCAGAAAAGAAGATTTCTGCAGAGGCCTATCATGCGGGTTTGGATAGTGATCGAAGAAAAATAGTATTAAAAAATTGGTTGGATTCCAAAACCAAAATAGTGGTTTGTACTAATGCGTTCGGGATGGGAATCGATAAACCAGATGTGAGATCTGTCATTCATGTGGATCTTCCTCAAAGTTTAGAAGAATATTATCAAGAAGCTGGACGTGCAGGAAGAGATGGGCAAAATTCATATGCTATTATTTTAAAAAACTCAAGAGATGTCGTGTCATTTGAATCACAATTAGACTCTTCTTTTCCGACTTTGGATCAGATAAAAGTGATATATAAAAATTTGGGAATCTTTCTGCAAGTTGCTGTAGGATCAAAGACAGACATGTATTGTGATTTTGATGTGGTCGAATTTTGCTATAAGTTTTCATTGGATCTAAAATTATGTTTAATTGCATTAAAAATATTGGAGCAATCTGAGGCAATAGAGATGTCTGAGTTTTTGGCTCAACAATCTAAAATTCAATTAAATAGTGATCAATCGAGTTTAGACCATTACTCTCATTTAAGTTCAAAAAATCAAGAATTATTGGATTATTTGAGACGGAATTTTGAGAATATTTATATCATGCCTATCCCAATTGATGAAGCAATATTGGCGAAGCAATTGAATTGGAATAAAGTGGATGTTGAAAAAAAATTGCAATATTTTCAAAGCGAAAATATAATTAAATATACAGTGCCTATGACTACAACTCAAATTCGATTTATTGGATATAGATCCTCGACAGCTGATTTGGAAATTGATGAAGACTGGTATCAATTGCGTAAATTATCCTTCCATAAAAAACTTAAAGCGATACTCAATTACCTCGACGAAGCTGAATGTAGGCAGAGGAATATACTCCAATATTTTGGTGAGATGGGATCACAAGTTTGTGGACGTTGTGATTTGTGTTTAGCTAAGCAAAATTATCAAAGAAAAGATTCTCGCAGAAATGAATTATTGAATTTATTGGCTGCCAGAAAAGCAATGACCGTTCATCAAATTTATGAGTATTTTCCTTTCAATCAAAGGGAATTGATTGTAGAGGTTTTAAATGAATTATATAGAGAACAGATAATAATAAGAGAATTTAATCAAATAAGCCTGAAAAACTAATAAAATAATTCAGGGCTTTGAATTATGATGTGTTATTCAAATAATTTTTACCTTTAGGCAACAAGTTTGACATATTTATAGTCATATACCAGATGGAAGATCAACTATTGGTTCAAAAATGCCTTGATGGAGATCAAAAAGCCTGTAAAATGCTATTTGATCGGTATGCATCGCTTATGATGGCATTGTGTAATCGATATATTCAACATTCAGCCGAGGCTGAGGATGCCTTACAAGAAGGATTCATCAAGGTATTCAAAAACCTTCAAAATTGGAAAAGGGAAGGGGAGCTGGGGGCTTGGATTCGAAGGATCATGGTCAATACCTGTCTTACAAAGCTGAAGAATAATGCAATCTCTGATATGCCATTGGAAAATACTGTAGAAAATGATTTTAGCGAGGAGGCCATCGGATTGAGTGATATTTCATACAGTGAAATAGAAGCTTTAATTCAGGCTTTGCCATTGGGGTACCGAACTGTGTTCAATCTAGTAGTGATCGATGGGTATTCATATACAGAAATTTCTAATCAATTAAATATTACAGAATCGACTTGTCGCTCACAATTTTTTAAAGCAAAAAAGCTATTGGGACAACAAATTATCAAATTAAATTCAACCATAAATCTTACCATATGAAGCATTGGCTTGATGAAATAAAACAAAGAGAGTTGGCTAAAAAAGCAGAGGTGCCATCACAGTTATGGCAAAGCCTTATTCCGCATTTACCAAAAGCAAAAAATAAAAATAATTATTGGTTAATTCTGTTAATGTCTGGGATATTTGTCGGAGGAATTGGAGCTGCATTAATGGTTTATCAAAATAATTCA
The DNA here is from genome assembly GCA_016710585.1 of Saprospiraceae bacterium. Taxonomy (GTDB): domain Bacteria; phylum Bacteroidota; class Bacteroidia; order Chitinophagales; family Saprospiraceae; genus Vicinibacter. Next base: position 20,956 of record JADJVN010000019.1, on the reverse strand, counting down.
ATATCAGAAATTACTGCTAATGGGGCTTACAAAAATACAGTTGATAAAACTGAAAGTGTGTCAGGAAATTCTATTGAATTAGAACAGAGCGAAGTTAAAAATAGTATTAATACACTAAAGCCAATCAAGTACAATAATGGCAATCGAATGCAAAAGAAAACTCAGGAAGTGACTGCACCAATTGAATCGACCCCATTGGTAAGTTTGGAAAGTCAGGAGCAGCCAAATGAAATAAGACGCGCTGATGAAGTTTCAACTTTGGAAAGAAAAAAAGGTGATTTGACATTTGATAAAGTAAAATTAAATCTTGGTGATCCTATCGATTGCTATGATTTTGCCAATAAAAAGAAACCAAAGTATTTTTTGGAAATATATGTGGGACCCCTTTATGGATTTCAGAGATTAAAAGCAAGTCAAGCTGAAGTAAGTGAATGGAAAAACAGAAGGGAGGATACTGAGTCCAATAGGCTTTCTTATTTGGCAGGGATCAGAACTGGTGTAATGTATCGGAACTTAATATTTAAAGTGGGATTTGAATATCAACAACTATATGGTCAACTAAATTATGAAAAAAGCCGCGATACTCAGATCATTAATGTGATTCAAAACAATGTGTTGGTTCGCACAGATACAATTACTGGTCGAACAGTCGCAAAAATACATAATTACCATCGTGTTTATCAGATCCCTATTTCAATTGGCTATACAAGAAGGATCAATAAAAATTCAATATCATTACATCTAGGTGCTGCATTCAATCTTCGGACGACTCATAAAGGCGGAATTTTGGATGGAAACAATGCTTTTCAAAGATTCAATGAACCACTAGAAGTGTATAAATCTAGAATAGGCATCTCTCCCTTTGTTAGTGCACAATGGACAGGTAAATGGAAGCCTAGGATAAATTATTTTATTGAACCATCTGTTCAATTCTATCCAAAAATGAATGTGTCTAATTTTCCAATTAGAGAAAAAAATATTAGCCCAAATTTAAAATTTGGTTTACAATTTTTATTGCGCTAGGCAACAAAGTATTGTTATCTCAAGTCAACTAAATAAAAAAAATGATGAAAATATTGAATTTAAAATTTAACTTGATTGCACTGAGTTTTTTATTTAGTGTATTTGCTTGTGAAGATCAAATTAATTTTATTGCAGATCCAACAGTTGGAAATCCAAATCAATTTTTTGGTTCAAACTTTAGAGACAAATTTGAAAGTCTAAATAATGTTATCTATACTTTTGAGTTCAATCCTAAAACTGGTGGAGGGTATGAGTTTCCAGACGATAGTCGAATCGATTTTTATCCCAATACACTCAGGGTTCCTGGCGATACTGTACCTTGTACATGTTCAAAAGTAATCGCTAAGGTCACGTTTATACGCAAACAAAAAGATATGGTAGCTGCACAGATTGGTACTAATGCTGAGAATGATAGGATATTAGTTTCTGGAGGGATGGTAGATGTGAGAATCTACTGTGAGAATGTAGAACTTGAATTAATACCAGGATCAAAATACAGCTTACGTTTAAGTATGGAGTTGAAAGATTTTAAAGAAGAATATGAGATGTTTTATGGGGATGAAAAAGATTTCGGAACAGTTTGGGTAGAATCGGACAAAGATCCAAGTATTCAAGATAATGTTATTTTTTCTGAATGGGAGACTAGATCAAATTCTGATGTCACTGGAATACTTTGTTTTCCTGAGAAATTGAGAAAAGTGAATTGCGATTATTTTGTAAAAATGGACCCTGCATTGATGACAAAGCCATGTGTTAAACCTATAGTTGCTGCAACTGGTGATACTATCCTATTTTTTACTTATTGCGTTTTTAAAAATCTAAATGCTGTTATAGCACCATGTTGTAATAACGGAACTATTGATGAAATTTGTTTCCCGCTTATTCCAATAGGAGAGGATGTTGTTTATATCGCTATCGGTAAAGGGATTAATGATTATTATTTAGGACATGTTCGCAAGAATATAGAGCCTAATGAACTTGTCAGGATTCAAACAAGTAAAGTTTCTGAAGCAGAATTGAAGACATTTATTTCTACTTTATAAAATATAAAAAACTAAGTGTAGAGCGTAATCATAGCAGCAAATTGATGAATTCAGTTTGTTGCTATTTTTTTTTGGCAAAGGATTCATATTTTATTTTAAAATTGAGGTTTTAAAAAACAGAGGGTATTTGAACGATTTTGGTCAATTTGAGTTAATTTCAGTATAGTTTTTATAAAAATTACTCAATATTAGATAAAGATGAAGGATTTTTCTGCTGTAATGAACGCTCACCCTAGTTATATTGAAAATTTATATCAGTCTTATCTTCAAAATCCAGACTCCATTGATGAAAGTTGGAAATCCTTTTTTTTAGGTTTTGATCTAGCAAAAAGTAACGGGATCGCTGTAGAGAAGAACGTAGCTACCACAAGCAAAACACCATTTTCTGTAAAGGAATTATCCGTTTATAATTTGATTGATGCTTACAGACATCGAGGACATTTATTGTCGCATACCAATCCAATCAGAAAGAGAAGGGATCGAAAGCCATTTTTACAGTTGAGTGATTTTGGATTGTCAGATCAAGATCTTAAAAGTAAATTTATCGCTGGAGAATCCATAGGTTTAAAAAATGCAAGTCTAGAAGATATTCATCAGCAGCTTCAAAAAATATATTGTGGCACCATAGGTTTTGAATATTCCCATATTGAGGATAATGAAAGGAGAATGTGGCTAAGAGATAAAATTGAAAATATGCACCAGCAACGTCATTTTGATATCTCGAAGAAAAAACGCATTCTAGAAAAACTCAATGATGCAGTCATTTTTGAAAAATTTCTCCACACAAAATATGTTGGGCAAAAGCGATTTTCACTAGAAGGAGGTGAGTCAACTATAGCTGCATTAGATGCTATTATTAATCTTGGATCTGAACAACAGGTTGAAGAATTCGTCATAGAATGGCTCATCGCGGACGCCTCAATGTTCTTGCAAATATCATGGGGAAAACCTATGAACAAATATTTAATGAATTCGAAGGGAATTCAGTTCCTGAGTTAAGCTTTGGATCTGGAGATGTGAAGTATCATCTTGGATTTGCATCACAAGTTAATACTCGAAGTGGTCGTCATGTGCATCTCAAATTAGCTCCAAATCCTTCACATCTTGAAGCTGTAGATCCTGTTGTAGAAGGCTTGTCTCGAGCAAAGGCAGATATATTATATCGATCCGATTATGATAAAATATTGCCAATATTGATCCATGGTGATGCCGCAGTTGCAGGGCAAGGAATCGTCTATGAAGTGGTGCAAATGTCACAATTAAAAGGGTATTATACTGGAGGGACATTTCATTTTGTGATCAATAATCAAATTGGTTTTACCACAGATTTTGACGATGCACGTTCATCAAATTATTGTACAGCAGCAGCAGGTATTGTCCAAGCTCCTGTATTCCATGTCAATGGTGATGATCCAGAAGCTGTAGTCTATGCAGTGGAGTTAGCCTTAGAATATAGACAGCATTTTAACTGTGACGTATTTGTGGATATGGTTTGTTATAGACGTCATGGACACAATGAAGGAGATGACCCAAAATTTACTCAACCAGAAATGTATGACATCATAAGTAGTCATCCCAATGTAAGAGAGCTTTATATCAAAACATTAACTGATAGGGGAGATGTCGACCAGACTCTTGCCACAGAAATGGAAAAATCATTTTGGGATATTCTGCAAGAACGATTAGATCTCATTAAGCAGAAAGCATTGCCGTATATATATCAAGAGCCTGAATTGGCATGGAAATCTTTAAAAAAATATACCACAGACGAAGATTTTTTTGCGAGTCCTTTGACAGGCATTTCTCTAACTATTATACAAAATTTGCTAAAATCAATAACTACAGTTCCTGCAGAATTTCATCTTTTACCTAAGGTAAATAGATTGCTTAAGTCATGGAATGAGTTGATTAAAAATGGTCAATTGGATTGGGCTTTGGCTGAATTGTTGGCTTATGCAAGTATACTTAATGATGGCAAGAATGTACGAATGAGTGGGCAGGATGTCAAGAGAGGAACTTTCTCTCATAGACATGCCGTTTTATTCGATGAAAAAAATAATACCGAGTACAATAGGCTCAGTCGGATATCAGATACACAAGGACAATTTTTTATATATAATTCCTTGTTATCCGAATTTGCAGTGCTTGGATTTGAATATGGTTATTCCATTGCGACACCAAATCATTTAGTTATTTGGGAAGCGCAGTTTGGTGATTTTGCGAATGGTGCTCAAGTCATCTTTGATCAGTTTTTTAGTTCTGCCGAGAGTAAATGGAATCGCATGAGTGGCATCGTAATGCTATTGCCACATGGATATGATGGACAGGGTCCAGAACATTCATCAGCAAGAATGGAGAGATATCTCCAAGCTTGCGCAGAAAATAATATCATCGTAGCGAATATAACAAGTCCAGCAAATTTCTTTCATATTATAAGAAGGCAACTGACATGGGATTTTAGAAAACCATTAATAATTATGTCTCCGAAGTCATTACTGAGACATCCCAAGTGTATATCTACTATAGATCAGTTTACTGAAGCTAATGCCTTTCAAGAAATCATGATTGATGCCGCAACTGATAAAAAAGTAAATCGAATATTATTTTGCTCTGGACAGATATATTATGATTTGTTGCAAAGGAAAGAAGATAAAGAAATTAATGATTGTACAATAATTAGACTTGAACAATTGTATCCATTTCCAGAACACCAAATTGAATCCTATGTATTGAAAAATCCAAAAGCTAAAATGGCATGGGTACAAGAAGAGCCGTTGAATATGGGCGCTGCCTCATATATAAAAGCAAGATGGAAATATGAAAGTTTAAATTTCATCACAAGGCCTGCTTCTGCTTCTCCTGCAGTAGGATTTAAAAAAATACATGATAGACAATTGATAGAATTATTGGACAATGCATTTGGATTTTAGAATATGAAGAAAGAAATAATATTCTGTATTTATTTTTTAAGTTTGAATATTATTTTTTGTCAAGATAATCCAATATTACTTCAAGCGGAATATCATAGCGGTTCTATTGTTCCAAACTATAAGGATTATCCAAATACTGGATTGCTCAATAGATTATCATTCAATCTCCTTCAGTTAAATGAAAATGAAAATCAAGATTGGAAGATTTATTTTCGACATCCGGAAACAGGAATTCGATTTAATATTGGAAGTTTTGGCAATAAGGATTTAAATGGAATTGAGCTCTCAGCGGCACCATATGTTGGCTTTCATACTTCCCAGAATAAATTAAAGTCATGGGACTTTATGATTGGTTTAGGCTTGGCTTATCACACTAAATATTATAAAGAAAATGTGCCATCAAGTTTGGCATTGGGTTCGCCATTAAATATGTCATTTCACATTGCTATGTATAAGCATTTGTTGATCAAAAAAAATTGGGCTTTGTTGGCTGGGGCTTCATATTTGCACAGCTCTAATGCACATGTTCAGTTGCCAAATTTTGGTTTGAATTCTGGCGCATTCTCTCTGGCTATTCGCCATTCAAGAAAAGCAATTTCACCATTCACGAGTATAAATATCGAAAACTATAATATTGTTAAACGAAAACAATATTTTTTTCAACTTACTACTGGTGTTGGTATTCATGAAATAGGCTCAACTGCAAGTCCTATAGGTGGAGAGAAAAAATTGATATACTCTACATCTATGAGTGCAGGAATAATGTGGCGAAATTCTTTTAAGCTGCGCACTGGTTTTACATATCGATACTATGATGGATATAGAGATTTTATCATAGAAAAAAATGTTTCAAAGCTCATTTCAAATGTGAATTTGAATTCGAGTCATGTGCATTTTTTGCTAGGGTTTGAATTTTTGTTTGGACATTTTGGGGCTGATATAGAAGGTGGTCTTGGACTATATAGACCTTTTTTTAAACCTTTTCTCAAAGAGTATGAGAGCTATCCAGGATTCGCTTATTGGTTGAAGAAATTATTTCCATCTCATTTGTCTTTCAATTATTATTTAATACATCCGAGTAAAATGCCAAAAGACAATATTTTTGTTGGCACCAATGTAAGCGCTAATTTTGGACAAGCAGATTTTGCTGAGTTTGTTGTGGGGTGGTATACGAAGTTGGATAAAAGTAGAAAGTAGAAAGTAGAAAGTAGAAAGTAGAAAGTAGAAAGTGGAAAGTAAAAAGTAAGAAGTAAAAAGTGCAAATCTTTGGTTGAATGAAAAGAGGCAAATATTTTTTTTATATGTGATATTGTTTTTTCTTTCATGCAACTTGGATAATCAATCCAGAAATATTATTCTTGATTTTCCAACTTTTGAAATTGAAAATAATAGTAATCAATTGAAACAATTGATTCTGACAAAGTATAAAAACAAAGCAGTTTATGTTGATGTCGGGGGACCTTGGTGCCGTGGATGTCGAGAAGAAGTTCCTTCAATGAAGTTACTCCAAGATTCATTAAGTAGCGCAGATGTTGTATTTCTATTTTTATGTGTGAAATCAAATAAGTCGGAATGTCAAAAATTTGTCATAGATAACAAGCTTGTAGGCAAACATTATTATTTGAATGATTTGCAATCAAAAGAGCTTGCCCAAAGTCATGGAATTTTAGCTTATCCTACTTATTTGATTTATAATAGAACGGGTAAATGTGAGTATCAGGATGCACCAAGACCAAGCAATAATTTAACAATAGCAATTTTGAAAAATCTATGATGAAGAATTAAATTTTGTTAATTTCATTTTGATATATAATAATTTCACAAAAAAGTACTAATTTTGTCTTGACAAGAATTGGCTTATGAAATCACTTGCATTATTACTGAAGACTACTAGAGAACAAAATGATTTGACTCTCAAGGATTTATCATTAAAGACAGGAATTGATTCAACCTTGTTAAGCAAGATAGAGCGATCTGAAAGGAAGGCGACTCGTGATCAGATTCGTATTTTGAGCGATATTTTTGAGCATCAGAGGAAAGAAATGTTGACTTTATGGTTGGCTGAAAAAGTATATGAGGAGCTTCAGCATGAAGATATGTGGAAGGAGGCGCTCATCGTTGCAGAAGAGAAAATTCAATACCAATCCAAACAAGAAACTAAAATATCTGAAGGATTTGAATCCTTGATCCTAGAATTGGATAAACTTAAATCAAGACTTGATCAAGTGAGAAAACAAGACTCTTTTCGGATTGCTGAGGCATTGGAGATAGAATATACCTATGATAGCAATAAAATAGAGGGCAATACGCTCACTTTGCAGGAGACGAACCTCGTGGTGAATAAAGGATTAACGATTTCAGGGAAGAGTATGCGTGAGCATCTTGAAGCTGTTAATCATTACGAGGCTATTCAATTTATAAAAGATCTTGTAGATCGAAAAATTGATCTCAATAGAAAGTGCCTGCTTGAGTTGCATTATTTGATTTTAAGGGGAATCGATAGAGAGAATGCTGGTAGATATCGCTCAGTACAAGTTTATATTTCTGGGAGTAAACATGTGCCGCCTCAACCCTATATGATCGATAAACTAATGGAAGATTTTTTTATATGGTATGATGAAGTGAAGAAAAAAATTCATCCTGTTATTCTGGCAGCGGAAGTTCACCAGCGTGTAGTCAGTATACATCCATTTATTGATGGAAATGGAAGGACAAGTAGGTTGTTGATGAATTTGATTTTGTTACAGCATCATTATGTCATTGCCAATATTCGCAGCGATGCCACTACAAAATCTCAGTATTACATGGCATTAGAAGAATCTAATCAAACAGGGTCGATTGATTCATTTATTAAGTTTGTAATTCAAGCTGAAATGAAATCTTTAGAACATTATTTGGAAATTCTTCAAAGTTGAAAACGATGTTTCTTAGCTATTGGATTAAACTTTATTTGTATTTTTAAGTCTATTTACTAAACAATTAAATTTTAAAAAATGAAATCAAATATTTTAATTCTTACTATTATAGCATTGGGAGCCTTTTTAAGTTTAAGTTCTTTTGGTATTGAACAAAGAGGTCCAAAATGGGAAAAACTAGGTACGCAGAAAGTGAATCGCGGTCTAGATCATGATGCAATTATAGTTACAGCTAGGGAAGGGAGTTTTAAAAAATTGAAATTTATTGTAAAGCGTTCAGGAATCAATATGCATAAGCTTGTCGTCCATCTTGCCAATGGAGAATCTCAAGTCGTGGAGACAAGAGACAATGTAGCACGTGGTGGTGAAAGTAGAGTAATTGATCTGGAAGGGAATAATCGGATTATTTCTAAAGTTGATTTCTGGTATGATACAAAAGGTGGATTACTCAATGATAAGGCAGTAATCGAATTATGGGGTAGAAAATAATTTTTCAAAACAATAATCAGCGATATTTATAAGGCTCAAGGACATTGTTCTTGAGCTTTTTTAGTTTTAGTACTTCCATTGCTTATATTCACAGACATTCCTGAATCCTGTATAGCTATTTATTTCAAATATGTCCTTTCTGAAAATATTCCATGGCATTTTACAAGAGTATATAAAGCTGCTGCCATAATATACTCCTTTGGTTGTGGTCATTTCCCTCACATTGCCTTTTAAATGTGCTATGATATTGCGAGGGCAGTGATCACATTGCGTAGGCATGGTAGGATCGGGACCATATGGAAAATCTTTTGTTCTATAAGTCTTGTTTTCAATACAATTGTAGTCAGTGATCAAAAAGGTCGCACAAGCTTTTTTCTTGCATTTTTTAATATTCTTAGCATTTAAGGAATCTGCAAAAACATATATATGCTGATATGTTGCTGAATCAGGCAACGAATAAACAGGGTAAATTGATCCGTGTTGTTTCGGATTTATACCATAATATTGACCTTTAAAAAATTTTTCAGTTGTGAAAATTGAATCTTTAGGAATTATTGTTCTAGGTTCAATTATTCCATTCTCTATTAAGAGTAATTCCATATATCTATCAGAACGCCAATTAGAAAAGGCTTTCGCTTGTTCATAAGAAATTCCTACAACTGGATAATGCCAATATGCAAAATGTCGCAAGTAAAAAGTGTCATGCGATATATAATTTTGATTTAATTTCGACCATACCATTGTATCTGGAATGATACTAGTATATTCTGTTGAATTGGATCCATATATTTGTTTAGTCCAATACATAAACTCCAAGTACATAATATTTGAGATTTCGGCGGTGCCGAAAAATAAATTGTTGGAAATTTTTACAGTGCCTGGTGGTGTAGGAGCATTGTCTATGGTCAAGTCAGATGGTAATTTTGATGTCCTGCAAGAAGAGATCAAAATTGTAATGAATAATAGAGTAATTACTTTATTTAAAAATTTGCTTTGGCTAGATATAAGATGATTCATATTAGATAATTGAATTTATTTTTGGTCAAAAGATTGAGTGTATTGGGTAATCGCTTTGGCTTGCTTTTTTACTGAACAAAGTTAATAATTTTTTTGTAAGTACAGAACAAAGTTTCATTTATAATTTTGGACATTCTATGTCATTTTTTTTAAGATTTAGTTTTTTTATTTTTAATGTGTAGCCTATATCTAAGCTGATTGATTTGAGGGGTTTGAAGTAATAAGCAGAGACCTCATTGTCTGAAAATTTAATACCATTATGATAATTTAATGAAATTTGAACTTTCTTAATCTGATAGCTCAATCGATACAATAAAGCAAGTTCATTTATATCTCTATTAAGCTTATTGGCAAATTCGCCCTTTCTATATTTATTGATTTGTTTTAATTGATTGTATTCACAAGCTAAACTAAATTCAAATCCTCTAAAGTAAACACCTAGCCCAGAGCCATATTGAAAATAATTAAATGTAAATCTATCAGTTGGTAAAAAAGTTCTATCTGAAGCTTCGACATCTTTTTTTGTATAGGATGCTAATATACTGCAATAAATATTTCTTTTAAATTTATACTTAAGATTTAATCCAACTATTCCACTTAAATTATCTGAATAATTGTTATTGGAATGAATAAAAAAGACTGGGTTAGTAGATCTGATACCCTCTATTTTTAAAGCATGAATTCCAGCATTAAGGTTTAGATATAGCTGCCCGAAGTTATTATTAATAAATAAAATATGAAATAATACAACAATAATATAAATAATATTATTTTGATTCATATTTGATTAGTAATTCATCTTGATAAGTTTTAAATTTATCACCTCTTCTTTGTAATTGTATTGTGCTAACATGATGCTGTTTCCTGGACCAGGATAAAGATATTGATAAGTCTTTTTTGGAACAGTTATATCCACTTTGTCATAGTTTATTTTGCCATCATCTGACATAAATATACCAGCAACAATTGGTTTTGATTTTTCTCCTTCTTCGCGATCATAGTTGACGTATGCAACATTAAAAGTGCGCTTATCAGCACTTTGTTGTGTAAATTGATAATCGAATTCACCAGTATTTTTAGCATACATACCTAAAAATCCAGTTCCAAAAAAATTGGCACCCTCTGGCAATATTACATTGCTGCTTTCTTTAATGTAGTAATTTACATTTAGTGGTTTGTAATTCTCATCTAATTCTAGCATCCATAAATCACCAATCTTTAGTTTTGCTATACTAGCACTACCACCTAAAGCTGATATTGCTAAACCAACTCCATCAACAGCTCTCCTATATTGTTCATATATCAGGTAGGTATGGCCATTTGCAGATCTGATGAGTGACATTGGGAAATTTGAATAATTTTCTTCAATGCGTTTCATTCCATTTTGGTTGAACATTTTTTTTATGTCAACCTTCCAAGAGAGTTTTATTTCATTGGTTGCTTTATCTGTTTTTATGTCGAATTTTTTGAAATAAATTCCATTGCTTTTACTAACACCAGCTTTATCTTCTGCATCATAATATTCACCAAGAACAAGCAGTTGATCGTTGTCCAGTAGGTTTGTTGCGGAAATAGATAAGTTTTCTTTTTGTTTTTCTGCTGAAACATCGATTAATTTTTTGCCTGTTTCAAAGTCAAATACTGTTAAAAAGTATTCAAATTTGAGAGATGTAATTCCTTTGCGACGCATGGTGAGTCCAGTAATATATTTATCATTAATATCAGACATTACAAACGTCTCTAGCCCATCTTGTTTTTCAGGAGTTTGAGATACCCATTTTTTCTTAAAATTAACATCGAATACTGTAACAGAGAATTGGTCTTTTTTTCACCATAACCTGCTCTAACAAACCCTTTCATAGGTATTGCATGTATGCCATAGAAAGTAGATGATTCGTTATCTGCCATATGATTTAAAGCTGCACGTTCATAACTGTTTATTTTCTCAGATTCGTATGATCCTACTAATTTTAAAGTAGCATCATATGATTTAAATATATATTTGCCCCCACTTGTATTGTAGAACATCATCCCAAGGCTAATACCATTATGTACTGACTGGATCAGACGAGTCCCCCTTGGTAAGACCACTTTTATGCGGTTTACCTTTTTTAACTTTTCATCTAGTAACTCAAATGCATAGTTATCGTTTTTTCTGTCAGCTTTATCTGTCTTATAGAATATGGTATAGCCGACGATTCCACCTTCAGTTTTAACAGGTTTAATGCCATTAGATCTGAAATTTTCTACATTGTCTAGTTTATAGGTTTGGCCAAATGTAGAAAAACTGAAAGTTACGAATACACAGAGAAAAAAATAGTTTTTAATTTTTGTCATGATATTGAATTTTAGGTTAATTTAATTATTAAATAAATGTCGAAATCTTCCATTTGGAAATTTCTTCAAATAGGCTTGTTTATGTAATCTAACATTGGCTACATCGTTTTTTTCTCGAGCTAATAAATGAGCTGCCAATAAACCATGTTCACCCTTTTCAGGGGACAGTTGATTAAAACTACATTCTGCAAGCCCTAGAATTTCTTTTAGACGAAGTGAATTAAGGAAATCTAGAAAGTGATTGTATCTTTCCGAGTATTTTTTATCTGACTGGGCAAGTACTTTTGCAACATTATGAGCTTTGGTAAATCGGTACAATTGAAGTAAATTTAAGCATTCCACCTCCTGAAAATATTGACACGTATGGTATAAATTTTGATAGTGTGTGGCCAAAAATAGAACTCTATCATAGCGCTCCAATCCATACCAAGCCTCTACGCATTCGATTGCAGACTGAAATTTTATTTTCGAATAATCGTGGCTTACTTCTTGTTTTTGGAGTGAAGCGTGCGGGTAAAGTTCGGTTAAAGATTTTAACCAATCTAAACGGTTTTTCCAATCAGGATGTGTGCCAATAGAGTCACGGAATTCTTTATTAGATTCCATTTCGGCTTTGTGTGCCTTCTCCCAAATTGAACCACCAGCACTAGTCAACCAATCATCTTGGAAAGGCTGATTTTGACAACCAAATTCAGAAGAGATATGAAGTACTGAATCCTTGAATGGATCATCAATGAAGCTAAAGATTTCCATCAAACGTTGAGATTCGGATATTTGGTATTGAGTATTTCTATATAAGTGAAAAGCTAGTGAATCAGATTCACGTTCGTGGTTGCGACTGTGATATCGACTGTTAAAAAGTATGTTTCGGTACATAAGTCCGATTTGTTCATTTCGATTGTATTGTTGTGCCTCAAGTTTTTTTATTTTTTCTTTAAAAACTTTGCTATTGAGTTCTTTAACTTGATTTTCCAGCCCTTTAGATGAATGTCGTAAAATAAAGTGTGCAAGTTCATGACAAATTACAAAAGCTAATTGATCTTCGGATTCTAATCCTGCTAATAGGCCAACATGTACCACCACGGTGCCATCCCCTATGGAGTATGCATTTGGGCTAGGGTCGGCAACTAATAGAATCCTTGTGTTTTTAATATAGGGATTTGCCTCAATGATTTTATTGTGAACTTTTTGGAGTAATGGCCACATTAATGCATCTGGGATAGCATAATGACTTATCTCATTGCTGACTTCATTAATGATTCTATCACGATTCTTGAGATAATCTTCCTTAGTTTTTTTATTAAAATGGGAGGGAGGTACAAAGATTTTTTTAATCGATGTAGTCGTTTTTTCGGCTAATTGGATGCGCGTAACGGAGTCTGTCTTGTCATAATGTGCTGTGGCATGAACTTGAGCTACAGGCGAATATGAATTTTCTATTCCAATTGCAGAAATAAAGATAAAAGTAAGATTACAAAGATAGGTTTTGAAAATACGAGTAGTCATTACAAAAAGGTGGTTTAAAGAGCAGGTTTTATTCAATAATCGTCTAAATTGATTAACTTGAATTCTAAAATGGCTTCGCCGTTCATGTGTTGCGAAGACAGCACATTAAAATAGGTTAATATCTTGAAAGCGGCTTTGGGGTTTAAACGACGTTTAAAATTAATAATAATTAAAATAACTTGTTATAAAATCGGAAAATATTTTTTTGGCTTAGTGGTTTTTATTTTTTTCTAGCTCATACGGATAATTGTGAAGCTTTAAATTTTATACTTTATAGATACCTGTTAAGCATGAAATGGAGGCTTAATATTTTAAGTTAGTTCTATCCTTAGGCTTTAACTCAAAGAGAAAAATTTAGCAGTAAATGACTAATATTTGAAATTTTTCAAATCGATACAGGCAATAATTTGCTTTGGTTTATTTTAATCTTTCCTTTATTTTTTTCTGTAATTCTATCTTCCGAGTTTCTGTATAAATTTTGAAATTACCAAAGCGTTTTTAAAATTTTCGACTGATTCAAAATAGTTCTGTTTTAGTTTGATTTGGGCATTTAGTTTGTTAAAATGTCGATAGAAAATACAAGGCAATACATGAGAATTTTATTTTTGAATAGCACTTTCCATTATTAGTATTTTATATTCCTCTATAATCTTTATTTTTATCCAGCCTAACTTTTCTGATTTTGTATCAATAATTTTAAACCCAATATAAACTATCTGATCCTGTGGAAAATTGTTACAACTGTAGTCAGTTAATGTAAAGTCATAAACTGTTGTATCATTAGAGGTTGTAGTCTTTGGACCATATCTAATCCAATCATCAATTAGTGTGAAGGTATGTGACCTGAATAGGTCTGACTTATTCAACATTTCATCTTTGTTTTTAGAAACTACTTTAAATTGCTCAACATTTATTTGTGAGATAGGATCATTTGAGTCAATTTTTTTACAAGTATATGTAGTGTAGTTGTAAATTTGAAAAGTAGAATCAGTTCCATTTTTTAAAACTGTATTTTTATTTAAATAAATGGTATCATTTTTCAGAATTCCTGAAAGCAGACTATTTGAATTTAATGAATGGATAGTTGATCTTGGGTGTAAGCCTAAATAGTGTGAACCCCAAAGTTCGCTCGTTAATCTAAAATCTGAAACATTATTACTGTCGACATCCAAATCAAATCCAGCTAATGTATTGTAGGTTCCCATCACTAAGGTATCATAGTTTGTGATTTGTAAGTCTGAATTTAGTCCGAATACTATTTTGTTAGTATCTACCATCTTATCATCATTTGGATCTAAATCATTCGCCTTTTTACATGTCATCAAACTAGAACATGCCATAATAAACAATATAATTCTTGTCTTCATTTGTATTAGTTTTTATTATTGATAATTCAAAAGTCCATTGAATAGAATCGATGGGTTAATGTTATAACTTGAAAATCCCTACTTTTGTTTTATCCTTTATATTGAGAATAGGGATCTTAATGCTCTAAATCTAAGACCAGAGGTGTGAAGCTTTTAATGATTGGAAGAATCCAAACAAATTTAACTGATAATAAGTCAGCAAATTCGTACTTACAATTTTGTCCAAAAATTATTCTCATAGGAAGTCCATAGTTAGGAATTATAAATTCCTAGCGTATCGGATCGCAGTTCGAAACTGCGACCATCACGTGGAATTGTATTATTAAATTAGTAGTGATTTTGTACTTCTAAAATTTTTTTGGCTTGTAATATTTATTGAGAGTTGAAGCTATGGTTTATTCGTAACTATGGATATTTACTTTGCAATGAATTTTGAGTAATTTATAATGAAGATAGGAATTATAAGTTCCTATCATAAATTACCAATTCTAGCGCTTCTTCCCATTTTTTTATTAGTTCGTATCTTCTATTTTGTGTCTTTTGACAGAAAAAATCAAGAATTAAAGGTCTGTCTTCTTTTACCATTCTATTAAATAGAACTTGAAATCTTTCTAATATCCAAGCTCTTCTATATTGGTCAATTTGAAATTGATTAGTACTAATGTTTTTATAAAAAGTAAATATCAATGTGTCTTTAATCCTTTCAGTATTGCGAAGAAAGTCGTCAATATAGTTTGTTAATTTATCTGATATCTTCCTTATAATCTATGCCATGTCTAATGATGATCTATTTGATAATAGAATAAATAATTTTCAAGTTCGGGTAATGCAGAATCGATCATATGAATTCAAATTTTCATTTTTTATTCTATTTATAACTATATAACTTGGATTGATATTTAAATTATTGTAAGCAACAAGTTTATGATGCCCATCTAATACATACATTATTGTATTAAAATCATAATTTTGTTATGATTCCTCATCAATATGATTTATATCTTTAAGTCGAATAGCGATAGCTAGTGGACGACTGCCATTTGCTATTTCTTTCTCATAAAATTGCACTCTTTTTAAATCAAGTGTTTCCATTGGTCGCGTAAACATTAGTTGCCTACCATATGGATAAAAACAATATTGAGATAGATTTTCGGCAACAAGAGAATCTATATCTTTCTTTTGTCTAACATCCAATAAATCAGTGGAATTTATGTTTTCATTGCAATATATTAAACAGGTCTCTTTTTCTTTCCATAATTCAAAATTATATTCACCTTCTTCAAGCAATTCTAAAAATCCTGAATTCTTTAAATCTTCAATTGATTTTACTGATGATACTTTTTCTTCTATTTGATTTCTTATTTCATCATCCTGTTCACTAGAGGGAAAACAAGCATAATATCTTGATACACTCCCACAACAATCTGGCCAATCCGCTGATTTAGGTTCCTTAATATAAAGACAACTTAGAAAGCCATCAAATTTAATTCGAATTATATTTTTTGAGTTTTCTATTTTCATTTTACTGAGTCCTTTGAAATGGAAATATTTTTTTGATTTCTATTCTAACATATTTTTTCCTTTTTTAGTAAAATTAAGGATTTAAGCAACAAACTGTTGAAAGTTTACCACTTCGTTCTGTATTTTTACTTTATGGGCTTCTATTCCGATATTTTGTATTTGGCAACACCTGTTGTCCAATTTGTCCAACAATCTGTTGGACAAATAAAGACCCCTAATTCCTCAACCAAATATAAGCATTCAAAGAACTAGCTATGAGCAGCCAAACGAAATATGGAAGAAGTAAAGTTGATTTAAGGCGCAACTGTCCAAAATATTTGAATAGGAAATATCCAATCAGTAAGGTCAATGAAATAATAATGATCAAGGCTAAGCTGGTCTGATGCAAGGTGAAAAATACAGGATTCCAAGCGACATTGAGTATCCATTGGAAGGCATACATGATGATCAATGTTTTTTTGTCCTCGATCTCAGTCCATAAATATGCCATATAGAATGAAAAGCAAATCATAATCAATGTCCATGCAAAACCAAAAACCCATCCTGGTGGAGTCCAAGGCGCTTTATTCAATGCGTTATACCAATCTGATGTTACACCAGATGAAGTAGATAATCCTCCTATTGCAAGAGCAGCGAAGTTTAAGATTAGGAATATTATGGTTTTTGATATCATATTGGATTTAATATTTGATTGTAAATGTAAGAAGAATAATTATCCTGAGAGTAGATCTAATTAAAACCTTTTAGTACATATTTAAACTATTCGTGCCATTTTTCCGATACAATAGAAATATTATTTTGTCAACAAATCCCATTAACTACAACTTACTTTTAGTGAACGGAATAGTAAAATGTCCTGATTCACTTTTGATTTGAATCCAGTATTGTCCTGGTAGAAGTAATTCGATATTCCAATTCAGATTTATGTCACTTCCTTCGATAGATTTTGTTGATAATATAGTTCCTTTGACATCGACGATTTGTAATGTTAGTTTTTGAGCTTGTTGAAATTTAAGCATTAAACTAATATGATCTGAGCTAGGGTTTGGATGTATTTGAAATGAAGTAAGGCCCTCTATTGAACCTATTGATGTGCTCATAGTAACAGTAATGCAATGTACGCGTTGGCAATCATTACAATCACTGATCGTCACACAATATTTTCCAGCAGCAAGATTGTTTATCTCATTATTTGTAGATCCATTGTTCCATTGGTAAGTATAGGGAGTACAACTACCAGTTGGGGTTATAGAAATGGAACCATTTGACTTTCCGGGATCAGTGTGTTTTACGATTGTATTTACTGCAAACGCTGTAGTATCGAATTGAAGCTTTGTTGATACAGCATTACTTAAAATGTAATAACTACCACTACCACTCCCACTTGTTTTTATTGCAGTACTTCGCACTAGATAATGAATCAAACCTTTTTGAACACAGACGTCCATGAAACTTGTGTCTGAAATTGCTTGAGTATTGAGCAATTGATATGCGCTATCTGAAGCATATTTTCTGTAAATATAAAATCCTGAAGCAGATTTTGGTCCACGCCAAGTAAGTCGAACGCTAAGCCCTTCTTGAGTAGCAAGCAAATTCTCTACTGGATCAAGTACATGCATACAGATCGTTGGGTCTCCCATTAATGCTGTGGATGCATATCCTCCATAGAATCGCGGAGTGTATAGTCCTCTGTTGTTCATCACTAGTTGTGCGGCATATCCTATCGGTTCACCAAGTGCCATATGATGAAACAACCAATTTGGTCTGTTGCCATAAGTGCTATTTAAGCAAGTCCTTGATGCAATAGCAGCGCGTAGAAAATTATTTGGATAATCCCAATCACCAAAATACGAACCAAACAACATAGTGAAAAGAGTCTGAAGAGAATCGGACGTAAAATTTGTAGTATTGGTAATATCTGAAGCACTTTCTGGGCCTCCACCACCACAGCCATAAGACCAAAGGTAAGACTGATTCGATAGGGTTTGTCGATAGGGTAGTTCCTTTACATTATTTATTCCAAACATTACTGCAAAATTCTTCCACCCCGATTGCCCCAAAGCTTCCAAGTCTAATGGAAAATTATTGTCAATGAGTCCTCTTTCTTCCATCTTCATTTTTCCAATTCGCCAAGCATGATTTTTGTCAAGATATCGCTTGAGAAGTTGTTCTTCAGATTCTGGAAATTTATTCATATTGCTGAAATCAACTCTGCCGATTAAGAAATGAACTTTCGAAGGAATTACATTATTGTCAAATTTACCATCACCTGGGACATTGTCATTTCTTGAACTTGCTGCAGTTTTATTATTTACAGTTTGATCCGTCCATAGGCCATCAATCGTGCCATAGTAGCCATCACAAGGCCATGCACCGCGATGATCGCTGTGATGTCCATCTGTGGCTATGTCGCCACTGTAAGGTACGGGAACTCTTCCTAGGATAAATAATGCTTTTTGCCGATCAGAAATATTTTGTAACCAATTCAATATTTTATTTTTTACTTGGGGCACGGCATCAGTTCTCTCAACTGAAATCGTATCGACAGTCCAGCCATCCCCTTGCAAATCATCCATCAGACGAGTTATCTCAAATGAAAGTGTTTTAACTATGCTGCGTTCAATTAATACTAAACAAGTACCTCGATGATGTGTAGGAGGCACTTTTATACCAGCGTAGATATATCCAGACCCAAAGTTGCGAGTGCCATCTCCATAAGGAAATGCAGGAAGGCTTTTGAGGATTTGATATTCATATCCGATTCCAGACTGAACCGATGTATCTATCCAAGAGGTAGAGTAGGGTGGTAAATAAATGAGACTATCACCCCAAGTCTCTTCGTTAATTGATTTTCTCCAAATGGTATATCCACCATTTGCAGTGTCAAGCTTCCAGCTCAATTTTATTTGTGTTGGACTATCCTGCCCTGTCGCATTCATTATTACAGACTGTCTAGCGTCATTTAAATCTTGCGCCACCAATATTGAATCAAGGAAACAAAAAACGAGGAAACAGAGACCAATTAATTTCATTCTACAATGTTAAGGGTAATTTTTGAAATGAAATGGCTAGATTGATTATTTTTTGTTTCTTGGGAAGTGTTGGACTTTTAGAAAATGCTTGACGAAGCTCATTTTCGTAAAAGTAGTGTAAATTTAATGATCAATTCATTTTCTTGTTACCTTTCAGCGAATTAACTCCGGAGTTATAATCTATCGTTACCTTAAAATATTTTAAGACGCTTCCACCAATTGCTCCTTGCACTACTTTATCCATAGTAGCAATCATACCTTGTGACCAATTCTCATCTGGTCTTTGCGAAAACAAAACTGGACCAACCTCGTAGCTACCAATTTTAACTTTAGGAACCTCAATCATATCTCCTAAAAATTCAGCCTTGGGATAATATTTCCAATCTGGATATTTGGCTCTCCACTTTCGAAATATTGAAGCAGCAATAAAAGAAGATCCTATTGATTTTTTGGTTGTTGCAAACTGTTGCTTACCGCTTTCTGTTAATACAGAAGTGGCTCCTGTATCAAATAGTACATCAATGGTGTCACCTTCCACCTCAATAGTCATGCTTGGGTGACCGAAAATATTATC
Organism: Saprospiraceae bacterium; assembly: GCA_016710585.1. Classification (GTDB taxonomy): domain Bacteria; phylum Bacteroidota; class Bacteroidia; order Chitinophagales; family Saprospiraceae; genus Vicinibacter. The sequence continues at coordinate 1,202 of JADJVN010000019.1, read as the reverse complement.
TTGATTTTTATTTTTCTTGAATCCAATTTTTTGGATATTGGCTGAGTCTTTTTCAGAAATGTTTATTGGAGTGTGAACCCATACTTTTTGCTGAGGATAATCTATTGTCCAAGATTTATTCATAAAAAAGTCTTGACCCATGAATGCACCAATCTCTGGTTGTATCTTGGTAGCCATCTTTAACTCTCGGTCAAGAGGAGGAATGAGCAGATATGGTGTAGTGACTATTTTAAATGGATTGCGTAAAATTCTTTTTCGCAATGGTGTAGTTGTGGGGAAGTTGTCATCCATGACTAAATCATTAAACGTGATATAATTTATAGGCATTAATCCTTTCATTAAAGCTTTTTTAATCTTGGAATTTACTGCTGGATTTTTATCATAATTTGGAAAAAGCATTGATATCCCACCTCCTGTATCGCAATAAGCTAAAATAGTGTCTCCTCCTACAACAGCAACTTTTAGATAGAATCTTTCTCCATCGATAAACTGTGATTGCAACATAACAGCTGATGCTCCACTATTTTTATCCAATGCTTGATAATCTGCACTCTCTACTATTTTTTCATCAAGCTGTTTTATTATGTAAAAGTATAGGCCCCAAATGAGCAAAACACTAATAAGACTTATCGCTGTAAATTTTACTATTTTTTTCATGTTAAACTAGTTGTGTTGTAAGATCTAATTCAATTGCAAAAGTTAAGTCTATGAGAACCTTGCTTTAATGAGTTGAAGATATGTTTTTTTGGGGGGAAAATAGGAAATATTTTTGATTGGGTAAAGATGGTCTGAAAAAGTCTTTGCAAAGACAGTAGTGCGTTCTTTAGTAATTCATGTTACTAGATATCGTTTTTTATTATTTCTATTCTTGCTTTAAAGGCAACAGAAGGAAGTTTTCTGTGAGCTGGCTTGTATAAGGCTCAATGTTGGAGGCTGTCCATCTGTCTATCAAATATGTTTTTAATTTGCAAATCTCCAAATCCATAAATTCCTTCTCTGTCTGCAAATTCTGAACAAACAATTTGAAATTCTTTCGACTTGGTCTCAATTATTTCTTTTACCAATTTTTCAGGTCTGCCTAATGACTTGTCTAATGGAAATCTATCAATATGTGCTTGACAAACTTCATCTAAGTATTCAAAACAGTTAGATTGGGATTTAGCTAACATGCTAAGTTTGTCTAAGTCATTATTTTGGTATGC
>JADJVN010000018.1:112500-116048 GCA_016710585.1 Saprospiraceae bacterium | reverse complement strand
GTTATCAAATTTGGCGCATCACTGTGGAACATTGTCCATAAGAGTTGATCTGGTGGCACATCTTTATTGATTGGATCTATCCAAGGATAATCTCCTTGATCTGGATTGTAGATTCCATCTTGATCTTCATCGTGAAATGGGGCTAGTGGGTAGTTTGCTACTTTTATCTTAAATTGATTATAGGCTTCAAAATAAGGATTACCCCGACCAGGCCATGAATAAATGGAAATGAGTTTTTTATCAATTTTTTTATCTGAAGCAAAATCATTTTTATGTGCTAAGATATCAGTCTTATTTGTTGCCCATACTTTATTAAATTCTGCAATTTCTTTTGTAGTAGGCGCATCTTTGAGGCTGTAGTATGGTCCTGGTAAATAGTCTTTATTATAAAGATATGTGCTGCAGCCTATTTTTGAGTTGCATTCTCACCACAAAGTATAATTTGAGAAGTATAGATCATGGATGTTTTCAGATAAGGATTGTTGGGTGCAATCCAATTTGCATTAATAGCATAATTTCTATTATCAAAATCAATGATTGCTTTATTTGTAAAATTGGTTCTTATATTATTCGATTGCAAGAAATATGATGTGAACGGCTGCCCAATTATGTTTGCAATAGATAATAAACTCAAAAGAGTAAGAGGAAGTAAAATTTTCATAATAGATTTTATTGTTTTGTTAAATATATGTAACGATCAAGGGCCACAAAATGCTGCCACATTACATATACTAAGTTTTATTTCTCAATTCTCTACGCAGTATTTTTCCTACATTGGTTTTAGGTAAACTCTCTCTGAATTCGACCGAACGCGGCAATTTATAATTGGTCAAATATTCTTTGCAATAATCCAATATTTCCGATTCTGTCAGACTTTTATCTTTTTTGACAATAAATACTTTTGGGACTTCTCCACTTTTGGCATCAGGTACACCGATAGCAGCTACCTCAAGCACCTTTGGATGTTTAGCAATGACATCTTCTATTTCATTTGGATAGACATTAAATCCTGATACTAGAATCATATCTTTTTTACGATCCACTATTTTTAGAAAACCATCGGGTTCCATAATGCCGATATCTCCTGTACAGAGCCAGCCATCCATGAAAGCCTTCTCTGTTTCAGCTGGTTTATTATAATATCCTTTCATCACTTGTGGCCCCATTACTTGGATTTCTCCAGGTTCATTGAAGCCACAAACTCTTCCCGTTTCGTCAACAATGCGAACATCAGTGGAAGAGACAGGCATTCCGATGTATCCCAATCGACCAGAACTTGCATCCAAAGCATTGATGCTGACTACTGGAGATGTCTCAGTCATGCCAAAGCCTTCTGCTAGATAGCAACCCGTTGTAGCTTGCCATTTTTCTGCAATAACATTTTGAACAGCCATGCCACCTCCAACGGTTACTTTCAGCGATCTAAAATCATTTTTTTCAAATCCTGGATAATTTAGCAATGCATTGAATAAGGTGTTTACACCAGTCATAAGACTGATAGGATATTCTTCAAAAGCCTTTGCAACGGATTTAATATCTTTTGCATTGACGATCAATACCGTGTTAGCTCCCAATGCCATCATCGCCAATACATTCACTGCAAATGCAAAAATGTGATACATTGGCAAAGGGGATAATGCGGTTTCTTTTCCTTCGACAAGATGTGTACCAATAGCTGCTTTGATCTGAAGTAAATTCGCAACCAAATTGCGATTGGTTAGCATGGCACCCTTACTCACACCTGTGGTTCCACCAGTATATTGAAGTAAGATGACATCACTTGATTGTGATTCGAAAGCATTGATTTGAAATTTTTTTCCTTGATTCAATGCTTCTGAAAATGAAACACAATTTGGAATTGAAAACTTTGGGACAACTCTTTTAATATACTTTATAATAAAATCAAGGACGACACCTTTGAATCCAAGCATTTCTCCAATTGTCGTTGTGATTACTATTTCAATATTGGTATTAGCGATAATCTTTTCAAGATTGTGAGCAAAATTTTCAGCAATCAAAATTGCTTTGGCACCTGAGTCTTTGAACTGGTATTCCATCTCATGACCTGTGTACATGGGGTTGGTATTGACTAGAATTAAACCGGCTCTTAAGGCTCCAAAAATGGCGATGGGGTATTGAAGAAGGTTTGGCATCATCAATGCAATCCTATCTCCTGGCTTTAAGCCTCGACTATGTAAATATGCACCAAAATCTCTAGATTTTTGATCTAATTCTTGATAAGTCATATACTTACCCATGAAGACAAATGCATTATTAGAGGCAAATTTTTTAAATGTCTCATCTGCAAAATCTTTAAGTGCTACATATTGATCAGGGTCTATATATACTGGTCTGCCAACTGGGTAATTCTTTAACCAAGGTTTTTGCTCCTGCATTCGTAAATTTTTTGTGAAAATAGAAGATTTTCAGTTCATTTAGTACATCCCAATCTAATTTTTATCATATTTTGATAAATAAAATCTGCTTTGTCTCAAGATAGATCAGTTAATAATTCAAATAAATGCTCATCTATTTTTTAAAATTCTTAAGCATCATCGCTTGAATTTGTTTCATCGTTTTGTCCATTCCTTCTGCACTGCCATCTAGAAAAATAACATTGCCCTTCGATGTTTCTGCGAAATATTTTATTGCTTCTGTCCACATGCTGAATAAAATAACATTCGTGTCCAGATTTGCTTGTTTCATTTGATCTGCAGCGGCTGTCATCCCTTTAGCGACTTCTTCTCTAAACAATGCGACACCTTGACCTCTTAGCATGGCTGCTTCACGCTCGGCAGAGGCTGATATTTTAATAGAATTTCCTTCTGCTTCAGCGGCTTTTGTTTTTGTAATGAGGAGTGCTTGTCCCTCATTTTCAGCAGCAGCTTTGAGATTATTTGAAGCGACGACTTTACTCATTGATTCGATGATGGCTTGGTCAAAAGTGATATCATTGATTTGTAAGTCTAAAAGATGGAAGCCCCATCCTTCAAGTACAGAGTCCACTTGTTCTTTTACATCTTGGACGATATCACGTCTCAAACTAAGGATTTCAGTTTGTTTTCGTGTGGCAACATAGGCACGAATATTTCCTTCAATGGTTCTCACCAAAGCTTGCATAAAATCTTTATCGCTGATGAATTTGAAGGCAACATTTTTTATGGTTTCTTCTTCTTGATTGACCACAGAATAAAGCAACATAGATTTAAAATAAACATTGGCTTGATCTATTGTTACCGCTTGAAATTCAAGTTCTACTGATCTATTTTGTGTAGAGATCCTTTTTGAAATAATTTCCAAAAAAGGAATTTTAAAATTCAATCCTGCATGGAGAACGCGACGGTATTTCCCAAACATGGTGACTACAGCAACGGTTCCTTGACCGACTGTAACCAGTCCTAAAAACAGGATCAAAAGAATAAGAACTAATAAGATAATAAAACCTGGATTCATAAGGGTAATTTTTTATTTACATCTTTTTAACAAAGCAATGATCATTGAAGTTCCAACGCAATAGTTTTAAATTAAATCTGAAAAAAGCTGCACAT
>JADJVN010000018.1:0-110000 GCA_016710585.1 Saprospiraceae bacterium | reverse complement strand
ATAAACTTTGGTTACTGGCCTTGCTGTGGTATAGATCCTTATGAATACGATGTTGAATTTCCTGATGGGTCTAAGGCATATGTTTATGTTCCCAATGTATTTACCCCAAATGGAGATGGCATCAATGATAAATTTGCCCCTTTACTTACAGATCAATTGGATCATTTTGAAAATTTGGTTATACGAAAGGAGGATGCAAATGGAAATAGAATTTTACTGTATCAAACAGAAATAATTGATGCAAATAATATTAAAGAAAAATCTTGGGATGGGCGGGATCAAAACTATAATTTGCATAAAGGGATTTTCAGTTACATAGTGACCTGTGTAACTAAAAGCGGAACAGTCTTTGGGGTACAAAGCACAGCTTGTTCTGTAATTTGCGATGATGAAGCTTCAACGATATTTAAAAATAAATTGGGATGTTTCTTTAGTAGTCAATCAAATTCTAATGGTCATTTAATCAAGACAATAAGTAGTAGGGAATTGGATTGTTTTTTAATCTTGAAATTTTTATTGGAACTTTGTTGGTCGCAGTTTGTAACTGCGATTCTATTTACTTGAATTTGTTATTCATATCTACTATGCGCTGAACACAGCATTGCTTTCTTGATTTACATTTTGAATAATTCCATCAAATAAGAATATATGCCCTTAAGTATTTTTCAGATTTTGATTAAGCTATTGTTATCCATTTAACTTTGATGATAGATTATTTATTTCAGTTTGCATAGCATCTATATTCTTTTCAAGTAATGATATATGAATATCTTTTTCTTTTAATAATTCTTTGAAAAGATTTAAACTTTCCATATCAGATTCAATCTTATATACAAAACCATTACCTCCTTGTTGATGATTAAAAGTATTATTGAAAATTTTACTATCATCATAATTCATAATAAATTCAGGAGTAACTTCAAGAATGGTTGCAATTCTTTCCAGTTGAGCAACGGTTATATTGCTTTCACCATTTTCGTATTTAGCATATGTTCTAATACTACAATCCAATTGCTCTGCTAAATATTCTTGGGTTAGATTTCGATGTTCTCTTACTTTTTTCAATTTTAGGCCTAAATTCATAATTTTTTAATATTTCGTATGGAGTGAATAAATTGTTCTTATAATGCGAAGGTAAATATTTTTTATATTTTTAGCATAAAATTATCTTTGTGGTAGGAATGAACATGTTTTTATGTGTCGACTTCCAGAATAACTACTGCTCAAAATTGTTTTTAATTTTCTTTCTAAAATAACTTATATGCGTATATTTATTATATCATACCTATTTCTATCATCTTATTCACTTTTAGGTTCATGGCAAGTACAGTTGACTAGTCTTCCAGCATGCAAGGCAAGTAATAATGGCGCTATATTTATTTCAATATTAGATCCAATTTCACCTTATGATATTCCGCCTGTAGGGTTTGATTATTTACCTCCATTTGAAGTTAGTATTGAGAATATAGTGACTGGAGAAATGTCCTATACCATAATGTTATTTTATAGAATGACGATACACAATATGCGTTCGGGTAAGTATAAGATAACCATTTACTTTGATAAAACATGTTTTGTGGAAGGTGAAGTTGTAGTCGATGAACTAGTTAATACACTGCAAGTAGAAGAAGATATTCAGGATTTTACCTGTAACAAGAAAGCTTCAATTGGTTTAATACCTTCTGGAGGACAAGGTCCATATGCAGTCACATGGAATAATAATTCAAATCAAATGAAAATCAATAATTTGGATCCGGGAGAATATTGTTATACCTTAACTGATGATATTGGTTGTGAGAATATTTCATGTGTAGATATTAATCCAAAAAGTTGTGAAGCGCGTCACAATTATTCAGTCAAAAATTATGAGAGTTCATCAGATAGAGGGATATTTCAGATTTAAATCAAGATCCTTCAGAAGAAATTTATTTTTGGGAAGGACCCAATGGTTTTACTTCAGAGGCGAGGAGCATTCATAATCTTGAACCAGGACTTTATTGCCTCAAAAGATCTTGTTGTTTTCAAATATTGCCAGAAGAATGTTATCATATATATCAGAAATGTAGTCTGATTGATCGTTATGAAATTATTCAAGTAGGTTGTGCAGGTGCTTTGGTTAAGGTTTACTTTAAAAAAAGCAATAAAGAGTATAGATTATTTCTATCTGATGGAGATAATAATATAGGAGATTATTAGAGGGATGAAGACAAAGTAGAGTATAATTTATTTCAGTCTGGGACTTATAAGTTTTATATGTTTGATAATGAAAATAACTGTAGGGATGAAATAATATTTAATGCCATTGTAGACCAAAATGTAATACCTCCACCTAATTTTGAGTTTAATATTACTAATGCAAATTGTATTCCAAAAACAAATGGTAAAATATCCATTTCTAATAAATCAAATAGCAAGGCAATTTTTAAAATAGATAAAGTCAGTGACCCTCGTTTTGAATTAAGATCGATAGATCAATGGGCTGTTGAAGAAGTGGAATTGGAGCCTGGAAAATATGTAGTTTGGTATGGTTATTCAGATTGTGGTTCAGGCGGTTCTAAATTTTATTTTGAGATTAAACTCAAAGATAATGAATTCTCCAAAGTTATTGTAAGTCGACCAAGTTGTAAAAATGAATATGGTTTAGTTAGATTTTATTCCAGTGTTACTCCATTTCATTTAGAGATAAATGATGAATTTGGAAATACTTCAAATTTAGATGGAATATCACCCATTACCACTTCTTTACGAGCAGGAGAATATTGGATTGAAGAGCCTATTTGTAATACAAGTTTGTATTTTGAGCTTGAACCTGAATATGAAGATTTTGGAATCACATCGACTATCATTTCAGATTATTATAATACTTCAAAATACGAAGGGGAATGGCGTGGAAAAATTGCAGAATAAATGTACAGAGTTAAATTTACCTATTCATTATACTATACAAGATCCAAGTTTTTATAGGGTTTAAATCATTTTATAGGTTTAAATCATGTGAGTCAGTGCAACTAGGAAATAAATTGGACTTTGATCCAAACTCTGGAACCTATTCAATACGAAATTTGAAAGGAGGGCAAAGTTATGTATTATATTTATCATGTGGATCTTGTTGTTCAAAAATTGAGTTTACTGTCCCTTATGAGACAAATCCAATTTCGCTGGTGGAAGCATGTGATGGAGAAGCTAGATTATTAAGTATTAAGGGCTATGATGACTGCAGAATAATTTGGTATAAATATAATCCTTGGCCTTTGATAGTGGGAACGGGAAAAAGAATTTTCATAACAGAAGAAGGTGATTATACAGCAAGAATTTTGTGTCCGGATGGGTCAAGATTTGAGTATATTAAGGAAATTAAATTTAAACCCAAAATTGATTTAGTAAGGAGATTTTGTTATGAGTCACCTTTGACTAAAATGCCTTACCTTTATATTGAGGTTAATGCAAATCCAGATGTACCAGGGTCAATTTATAAATGGAGCAATGGAAATTCAGAAAAAGCAATCTCTACTTCAATATCTAATGCTCCAATTGAGGTTTCTGTTACTGATCCAAATGGATGCACAACTAAAAGAAGTTTCTTGACTGAATGCTGTAATAGCACAAAATGTGGCCAAGTTTTGTCAAAAGGAAACTCTATAGGTAATTTAAAAAATGGTTATATAAATGTAAATTGTAAAGACTGTGATTATTTATGGACAGGTCCAAATGGATTTCAATCCACAAATTGCAGTCTAAATAATTTGGAAAACGGAGATTATAGATGTATTATGATACCATATTCACTACCTTGTCAACAACCATTTATTGTTTCTTTAAGAAATTGCCAAGAAGTGAAATATAACTTGAGTTATACCCATACACCTTATTGTGATGTTTATACCGAGATAGAGTTAGAAATAACAATTTCAGGACTATATATTGCACCACCTTATAAACTAGAAATAACAAATGGAACACTAATTTCAAAAAATAAAGCAGGAGATTATTTTAAGTTTAAAGGACTAGGGGATGCCTTAGCTAAGGCTAGTTATACTTTAACTGATAATGCAGGCTGCGTTCAAAAAGGTGAGTTTGATAATATTAAATCTTCTTATTCAGTTAATAAAATAATTGACGAAAATTCTATTCCCCCAAAATGTTATATTGAAAAAAAATGTGGAGGAAACATAATTGGAACTGTAAATATTGCAACAAGTGAAGAATACAATGAAAATAATTGCGTCATTGTTTCTATCTGTGAAGGCAAAAGAATGTATAATCTTGGTAAGCCTGTAACCACAGTCTTTCATAACAAAGAAACAAATGAATGTTGGCAGTTTTCTGTATGTGAATTTATAATAGGGAATAAAAAGGAAAATAGAGCTAAGGGAGATATTGTTAAAGTTGAGTGTCCTCCAGATGTGCCAGGAGGAACTAAAATTAACCTGAGTATAAATGACATTAAAGAAGTCATACAGAGATATTGGCCACAATGGCTGAAGGATGGCTGTGTAGAAGCAGGTTGTGGTGAAATTGTTAGTGATTTTGATAATACAACAAATAAACAGATCATTAGATTTGAGCCTTTTGCTTGTCAGAGATTTTATTGTTATACAGAAGATGGTGAATGTCTTGAAAGATATGAATGCGGATACTATAAAATTGGTACGAAAGACTGGGTAAAAAAATGGTTAATTGATGAACACATTGTTCCAGTATCCCAGTGTGAAAAAGTAGAAAAAATTGGGCTATGCGCATCCAAATTTAAATCAGACTGCACAGATAAACTCATTAAATCATCAGATGGAAGTGGATTTATTACTGTATCTGAGAATGAAGGACAATATTCTGTGGTAAAACTAAACAATGATGGAATTCGTATCGAAGAAACAAATATTCCGATTTTTTATAGGAATATCACCACAGGCAAATTTGAAGTCAAAAAAATCATAGAAAACACTCAAGGGTATAGCATTTTTGTTAATGCGAATTTTGTAGATTCTATTCAAGGTTCTGCTATCGAAGGTTCTGCTGAAGGTCAAATTATAAAATTAGACTATGATATTTCAGGAAACTTAATGTATAGCTCAAATATATTAAATGAATCGAAAGGAATATTGCAAGAAGTCATGATTGATCCTAATGGTAACTATACTATAATTTTTATAGGTGATCCAGATATTGTTGCTATAAATACAAATGAGTCATCCTCGATGTATATAGCGAGTTATAATCAGAATAATACTAGAAATTGGATTCAAAAAATTCCAAATTTTGGAAATAGTTCTAGTAGTAAAATAACTTTTAGTTCAGTTGGTGATGTTGGTGTTATTACTCTCGATAGCTCTAAAATAGAGAATTTAACTTTCCAACAATATACATCAAATGGATTACTCGAATATTCACATTCAATTCATGTAGATGGTATGATCAATTCATTAGATTTGATACCGATTGGAAGCCAAATGAGAATTCTTATCAATAACTCAAGTACTAATGAGTATAATTCATCTATATATTCTATTACAGCAACAGAGGGTTTGAAGCAAGTCTTTGCATTGAATAGTAGTCAAGAATTAAATATAATAAAATTATTGCCAGACAATAATGGCAATGGATATCTTCTTGTAGGAGACTATAAAGACTCCCTTCAACTTCCAAACGGAGCAATTTTACAATCCAATGTATCCGATATATTCCTTTTGAAATTGGATAATACTGATCAGATAGTTTATTCTGTGAGTTCTGCAGGTACAAATTTGGTGCATATCAAGGATGTGGTCCAATTAGCTGATGGGTCTATTATGATGTTGGCTAATTTTTATGGTACGGGTATTGAATTTGAAGGGAAGACTTATACTGGCAAAGTTGATATTTGCAATAATGCGCTCATACCATATAGTTCTACATTGCCTATTCAAAACAAGCTAAAAATAGACTGTCAGTAAAAGTATTTCAGAATGAAGTTACTCGGGTATATCCCAATCCTACCTATGACCACTTAGTCATTGAAATGATGTGTAAAGCTAAATGTATCGTTTCTTATCAATTAATTGATGCTTCAGGTAAGTTGATGGATAAAGGAATTTATAGAGAAGATGCAGAGGGTAAATCTCAATATAAACTCAGAATGGATTCTTACCCAACGGGACTCTATCATTTACAACTCAGCTCAAATGGTGAAAACTTGTATTCAGGAAAAATCATTAAAAATTAAATACTATGCTTCTAAGAAACTTTTTAACTTTATATTACATCAATAGGAACATCTTTTTATATTTATTCGTTCTAATATTAATGTTCATCAGTACTTCTTATCCATTAAGTGCACAAGATCCAGAGACTTTAGATCATGGTGATGTAAAGCTTGAGTGTGCAGTTGGTCCAATAATTAAGGATTTTTCTGCTAATAAAAAAGCATGGAAAGTTGTAGTAAGTGGACCTGGTGCAGTTGAGGTAATTAAATATAATTCAACAGTACCGCCAATGACCACACAATTTAAGTGGAAACTTGGTGATCAAGGTTTAGAAAATTATTGGGATTTGACTCCAATTTCTCCAAGTCCATTTGCATTTAAGGGAACAGCAATGATTCCTGAAGTAAAATTGCCACAATCCAATGCAGACTTTGGAGATGCACATGGGATCATTAAACTAGAGACAAATAATGGAAATGCATATTCAACTGATCCTTCACCCAATCCAGGTCAAAAGGCAAAAGTTTTTTTTAGAAGGTATGATGTAAATTATCATGATCCTAAAGTGCCAAATTGGTTTTATTATTGGGGTAATGCAGCAATAATTAAAGGTTTGAATACTTCACCAGGTATTCCGTTGGCTACTGTAAATAAATATCCATTGCCTGCAGGATTTGTTATGGCTACAACTCCAACACCAATTACAATCCCCTTTTTATATAGCAACCAAGGAGCTTTTAAGTATATACCTGGTGGCAGTGGAACAGCAGGTTCCCATTTATCAGCAGCACCTATTAAAAAAGAAAGCACAGGTGAAGTCATGTCTGATGGAAGGATAAGGATGGTTGGAGTCGGATATTTTAATCAATCAATTACAATTGGTGAATGGTGTGGATATGAGATAAACGAATTAAGCCCTCCTGTTGGAGGCGCTAATATTGTTTTAGAAGCAGTAGAAGCCTTTGCAAATACACTCCGTCATGAAATGCATCATTTTAATTGCATCCTTAGTTTATGGCCCAATGGATATAATTCGGAATTAGATGAAGATGAGGACTTTTATCCAGATGATTTCGAAGATAAAAATAAAATTTTTGGTTTTAATAAATCTATAAAAGAACCAGCTTATAATCCAATGTATAATCCATTGTATTTGATAGGTGAGAACTCAGTAACACACTGGCAAGAATTGCAATGTAGATTGATTGGACATTCAAAGAAAAATGAATTAGATGGAGTGGATTGGTCTTATGATCCAAATGGTAAGTATATAGGCAAACAATGGAAATGAAAAAAAATAGTTTTCTAATTACCTTAATGTTGATTTGGTTGTTGCCAAAATTGAATAGTCAATATTCTCAAATATTTGATCAATTAGATTTAAGCATCCAAAATCACAACAAAACTAAGATCCTTATAGACTCATTTCAAAACGGGTCATTAGAATATAATTATTTATATGGAGATCAAATTCAAGTAAACCCTGAGCAAATTTGTGATTTATTGAAACTGATTCGAATGAATAAAAACTATGATTCTATCGGCATTCTTGAACAAAAATACTTTTTATACTGGCCTATACATCGAATTAATTGGAATCAAGCATATAGTAGTATGGGCATTAATTTTGAAAAATACAAAAATTTATTAGTTTCTTTCCGTATGACTTTTGTAGAATTTGAGATGTCAAAATTAGGGTGGAGTATAAATGCGAAATATGAATATTTGAAAAGCCAGATAATTTTATCGACTTTTCAAGATCGATTTGATGCATTTAAAAGAGAGAAATTCAACTTCCCAAATGGGGAAAAACCATTTTGGTATAGTGAGTTTGATACAAGTCAATTATATAGAATACAAGTAATAGATAGTGTACTATCTTTGTTTCCAAAAATCTATAATAATAATTTTGGCAGGTTATTAGTTTTAGAATCGATGAATCTACTATCAGAAAATTTTATTAACTATGAAAAATATATATTTGATGATTTAGAAAAATCAGATTTTTTAGTCGAGAGTAAACTAATAGGAAAAGATGAATTCAATTTCGATCTTTTGAGTATTTTAACAACAACAAATGAGCTCAAAGATACAAATAGACTTAATAAAATATTATCATATGACGTTTTAAGATACGATCAAGGAGGTAAATTTTTTGAAAAATTGCTATATCAATATGCCAATCCAGAACTTATTATTGCTTATGCAAAAGAAGTTTCTAAAGACTGTAGTTATGAAAAATGGAAGTATGGTATTTTTCAACCTTTTGATCAGAGATCAAAATTTATATGTAATAAAGTTGGATTCTATGTCCTTGAGCATAGTAAGAAAGAAGAATGTAAATTTAAAGTATTAAATGGGATGATTTCGATTAATTCTGAGGATGATAAAGATAAGCTAAGCAGAATCTTGAAGCACGAAAATGATTTTAAAGTTAAGCAAAAAATTAGATCATTTTTAAAAACTAATTGAATTGATAAAGACAAATTAATGATTTCTAAAAGATCAATAGTGTTTATTTGTAATTTTTTCTTGAATTTAAAATTCATGGTGCAATTTATCGATTTGAAAACTTCGACAATCGAATTTGTAAAAAATACTAGATTTCTTGAGTTTGTTGCAGTTTATTTTTTATCTTTTATATCACATTCTACATCCATAGAACTATTTTCTCTTGTAATACTATCAATGGACTACATAACATCAAATTTATCACTTTATTCATTGTCGATAAATTTCTAGATGTACTAAATCAAGCATCCGGAATTTCTATTTTTTAAAGCTTATAAAGTAATTGAATACCTCCCATTGACCCAATTCTTGGGATGACATTTATATCGTTAGTAGGATTGGAACTTGCACTAAAAGATAGTTTTCGTTGGTTAGGATAAATAAATTCTGATCCTAACCTGGCTTTGATTTCAAAGCGCTTCAAAAAATTGTAGCTCAAGCTTGGACTAAAAATGAAATGTATAGGTCTTAAACTATTAATTTCATAATCAGAATTCAGAATAGAAATTTGATAATCTTTCGACTTGGCAATAAAGTAATTGAAATTTAGTTGGGAAATGATTTCAATACCTAGTTTCAGTTTTTTATTGATTTTATATTGGTAACCGATAGGTAGTAAGAGGTCATATTGTTGTGTTGATATATTTGAAATTATACTGCTATTCTCTGCTGTTGTATTCGATGATTTATTATCAAAATTACTTAATTCATTTTTTGATTTTGATTGTGATAATAATTCATTTGTGGTATATACTGATGATATGGTTTCGTAGATATAGTTACCTCTTTGATAACTCATTGCTGCCCCAAAAATTAGACTGTTTCTATTATTAATATTCCAATCTATTTGGCATCCCGCGAAAGTATTGATTTTTTGATTGTGAAATATTATATTGCTTCCGATCAAAGGACGAACAAGGAAACTAGTATTCATTTTTTTCTTGGTCGCCACTAGACTTTCAGTATATTGATATTGAACTGAATCTATTAAATTATTTTCAAATGGCTTGTTCTCATATTTTATAGAAGTACAAGCTGGAATAATTAATTTTTCAACTATCTCGTTCGATCTATTTTCAGATACATTGACTTCTGATTTAGAATTTAAATTGAGATCTGATGTTGCGATAAAATCTGAAATGTTGTTACTTGATTCGAGTGCTTTTTTAATAAACAAATTTGAATTTACAGCAATTTCTTTTTTTGAACTTTCACTAGAATATTGTTTATTCGAAATCTCAGAATTTATATTTTTTCTTGTAGAATTTTTATTTGAAATTACAACTCTATGATCGATGATTTGGTCATTTATTTTATTATTGACATTTGTATTTTCAGGACAAATTTCAGTTTGAGATATGTTATGATTTTGCTTCGAATCTTTTGAATCATTAATCGCAAATACCTGCGTGTCAGATTGATTATAATTTTTATTCCAATAATATCCCAAACTAAGTAAAGCCATCCCAAAAAAGAAAAGTATAATCCAGCGATTGTTATTCTTTTTTTTGACAGGTAAGTGCTGATCTAGCATAATCTGCATTTTTTCCCAAGCTTTATCTTCCTGTTGTGATGGTATATGTTTCATGGTCTTTTTTAATTAATTGTTGTAATAAGGTTCTGGCATTGGCAAGATGCCATTTTGAAGTTCCTGAGCTGATATTAAGCTGGTCTGCAATCTCTTGATGAGAATATCCTTGCTCAGCAAATAAACTGAAGACTCTCGCACTTGCTGGAGGAATTTGATCTAATAAATTTTTATAATATTCTATATCTGTAGGATCGATCGTGTGAGTACTTATATATTCATGATGGGTCTCAAGGGGAACTGTTTGTTTTCTCTTTTGATCAGTGCTAATGATATTTATAATTTGATGATAAATCACTTTTCTGATCCAACCTTCGAGACTGCCTTTGAATTCATATTGATTTAATTTAGTGAAAACGCGCAGAAAGCCATGATTCAATAAATCCATGGCTTCCTGATCATCATTGGCATAAATACAACACATTGTAAACATCGTACGGAAGTACTGACGATAAAGCCTTTCTTGCCATTTTCTCTCATTGCGAAGACAGCCATTAACGATTTCTACCTCTGTATAGTCTTGCTTTTGCACTATTTAGATTTGGATTCCGATTCGAAAGATAAGTCTTTTATAAATTCTATCATAGTCATTCAAGGTATCACCCCAAGAAGCGATCTGATAATGTCCATTTTGAAAGACACAGCCTACGTCTGTTGTTATATTAAAATGTTTTTTTCCAGACCATCTAATTCCTAGACTTGGATATTGAGACCATCCTCCCTTAGCCTTCAATATACCCAAGCTATTATCCTTTAATGCAAAATTATATCCTGTGGCATATGCAAAATAATAAGCTATATTTTGACCATAGACATAAGATCGAACTTCTCCCATCAATGGAATAACATTGTCATAAGATCCTGAATAGGAAAGATAACCAGATTGTATTCCGACGCCGAAGTACCTATGAAACATATATCCTGCAGTAGTCAGAACAGCATAGCCATAGATTTTTTCGTTATCGACATCGCGACCTACTAATTGAGCAACATTAGTGATTTGATACCATCCCTTTTCTTTAAAATTGTACTCTTTATTTCTTTTGCTATGGACAAGTTCTTGTTCTATTTTTCGAATATTTGATTCAGGTATTGTTAAAGATAATCCTGAACTTGTAAGAACATGATACAGATTAGCAGAATCAATGCTTTGAATTTGTCCAATCCATTTTGATCCATTGTGAAGATAAATTTTAGTTCTTGTATCAGTATGGCTTTCTTGAGCTTGAACATTGTAGCACATGAAGCAAATACTTAGAAAAAAAATTATGATCCTGCTCATTATTGTACATTTATTTTACTGATAAAGTTTGGTTGATCAATGTTTGAAACATTGTACTGGTAGATTCCATTTTCTGCTGATATTAAGATTGATTTCAAATCTGCCATATAGATGACATCGTATGCAGAGATATTTTGAATTCTAGACTTTAATTGTAAATCCATTGGTTTACTTGCATCAAAGAGTTTAATACCATCATCACACAAATACAATTTGTTTTCATATATAGCCAAGCCAGTTGGCGATTTCATAGCATACGTTTTAAGGAGGACTGGGTTATAAATATTGGATACATCTACAATGTCCAGTTGGTTGGAGTATCCACCACATGGGCTTCCTCCATGAAGAGAGACATAGGCTATATTTCCTTCGGTTACTACAGGATCACAAGTACGGATATGCTTAAGTTCTCCTGCGTAAGTTGGTTGAGCTGGATTCATCAGTTCAAAAATATAGATCCCTGATTGCGATCCAATAAATAATTTTCCCTCATAAGGATAAATGGTTTCTATGTCCCACGAAATAGTGTTTTTGAACAATAGTTCAGGGCATTTTCCAGTCAATGAAAAGGAGTATAAATTAAAATTATCGATAGTATAAAGATAATCATCAGTGATAGTAAATCGAGCTTGCGAACCACCAGTTCCTACTACATTTCCATTTCCTCCTGAACCTGAATTATTGCTTTTGGAGCCATTACCAAAAAAAATGTCACCTTCCGTAAACCAGCCTCTTCCAAAATTTGGATCAGAGCAGCTTAAAGTTCTTGTAAGGCGAGTTTTTTCATAATCTACAAAAATTCCTCTTGTTGGATCTATTCCTAAAGGACTAAAAAGGTTTTCATTCCTACAAATTAACTTTGGAATTCTAGGATTGGAAATGTCTATGGATATTAAGTCAATATAATTATCAGCATAAAGAATGTCATTGCGAACCGCAAGGTCTACATTACCTGGAATAAATAGAAAGCACAAAGCTTTTGGATTTTTTTGATCTGTATTATCAAAGATGTGTATTCCCAGTTTTGGCTCATTGATGAGTAAATAATCTTTGTAGATGTATATTTTTCCATTTTCTTGAATTGGCCTTGCAGCTTGTACATTAAACTCTGATCTAATCTGTGTTAAAGACTTATAAATGGGATTGTACTGTGTAAATGTTTGGGTTTGTGTACATTCATCTTTGAGGCAAGAACTCAGTACTACTGACAGTATTGCAAAATAATAAATTAATTTAATTTTCTGTTTCATAATTTTTGTTTTATACCTCATAGACAGGTATAATCAAGCTAAAGGTTGGGTATTGCTTAAAATTAATTTGCAGATGTGCAAATCTTTGATTTAACAGCTTTGATTTAATTTGTGAATTATAAATTCATAGTGCAATTAATCGATTTGAAATCTTCGACAATCGATGGTATAGTGAGGTCTATTAATTTGATGTGGGTTTATTCAAATTCGATTAATTTTTGACCTTTTTCCACTTTGTCTAATGCATTTACAAAGACGTTTTTTATTATTCCATCATGTGGGCATTTCATCACATTCTCCATTTTCATAGCTTCCAAAACTAACAGTGGTTCACCTTTAGAAACAGAGGCACCAACAGACACTAGCGTCCTCAGTACCAATCCTGGCATGGGAGCCTGCAGGATATCTTCTGTTTTTTTCTTAGTCTTATTCATCCCAAGTGTAGCGATCTTTTGCTCTAGTTCGGTTTCAATTTTTACAGTATACTTTTTTTGGTTGATGAATACCTCACATTTGCCTCTCTTGATGTCGAGATCTGAAACACAAACATTATAAGAATTGCCTTTATAGATGATATGATATTTATTTTCTCCTAACTTTCTGATATCGTATTCGCTAAGCGATTCTGCTTCTATGTGCTTTACTGTTTTTCCTGAGCTCAGTTGATATGCCATTGATTTTAATTTGTCAAACAAAGATAATTTTAATTGCAATTATTGTCTTGTAATTCAAGTGCTATTTGAATTATTTTTATTTATAAATTTTTCCATTTTCATTTTCAAAAAATTGAATCTGGAGATTTTCGCCATCAAAGACAGCGTAACTTTGGAAACTCAACCAATCCCCAAGATTGATATATCTACTTTTTGTATTTTTTAATAAATAATCAATAGGGAGATGTCTGTGTCCGAAGATTAAATAGTCGAAATATTCAGTTTTAATTTTGTCTTCACAATATTGGACCAGCCATTCTTTTTCTGGACCTAGATAATCTTGAATTAATTCCTGTGAATATCTACTTTTATTTGAAAAAAATTGGGCGATGGATATTCCAATATCTGGATGTATCCACCGGAATGCAAATTGACATAATCGTGAGGTAAATATTTTCTTGATGAATTTATATCCATGATCACCTGGGCCCAAACCATCCCCATGTCCAATCAAAAATTTTTTATGATTGAATTCAAATGTTTGAGCTTCACTGAATATAGGAATCTGGAGTTCTTTTTGAAAATAATCAAACATCCAGAGATCATGATTTCCTTTAAAAAAATACACATGTATATTTTTATCTCTAAGGCTTTGCAATTGAGCAAAAATCCTAATAAATCCGCGTGGAATCACTTTCTTATAGTCGAACCAAAAATCAAAAACATCTCCAACTAAAAAAATGCTATGCGCATCTTTAGACATGAATTCTAAGCATCGGCATATTGATTTTTCTCTTTCTTCAGATGTTTTTAATGCAGGAACGCCAAGATGAAAATCGGATAGAAAATAAACTTTTTTATTGTTCAGTTCTGTCATGAATCTATAAATCGTTTGTCGGCTTCCATGACTGTGCCACATTTTTTACAGGTGCGCATCTCGACAGAGCTATAATATTCTTTGAACCGAGGTAAAAAATCTTTTTCTATATTGGTCAGTGGAAAGTAGCTTTCATGTAATTTTTCATTACAATTATCACAAAACCATAACAGCCCATCTTTTTCCGCAACACTTCTTTTGGCTTCGATGACGAGACCAATGGTGCCCTCTGGCCTCATAGGTGAATGAGGAGTTCTGGCAGGAAGTAAAAAGATCTCCCCTTCTTTGATAGGAATATCTACAGGTTTGCCATCTTCTTGTATCCTTACATTGATATCACCTTCTATTTGATAGAACCATTCTTCAGTTTCATTGTAATGATAATCCTTCCTTGCATTTGGACCTGCAACCACCATAACAATAAAGTCTTCGGCTTCAGGCGCTAAATTTCTATTGCCTACTGGTGGTTTTAGCTCTGAACGATGTTCTGCTATCCATTTGTGTATATTGAAAGGTCTCTTTGCTGCCATAAATCATATTTTATTTATGAATAATTTGGATTGAACATGGTTCAAAAAAATTAAATCAAAAATTTGATTACCATGATCAATAGTAATTTTGGCTTAAACTTAGTGTAAAATATGGAGAATAAATAATAAAGGGGATAAAAAATAATTTTGATCCCCTTTGATAGTTTAAAAATTAGCTAGATAATATATCAATTTTTATAATATTTGACCATTGCATTGATGTTTTTGTCTAATAGAATATTAGGCAAAATATCTTTTAGAAAATTAATTTGCTTTGAATCTTCTTCTAGTGCTTCACGCAGAATATCCATTGCTTCATCTTCTTCATTCAATATAAATTTATAAGCAGATTTGGTAAATAAAATATCAGCACCAAAAGACTTTTTCTCTGCTCTTTGGATTACTTTCTCTGCTTTTTCTAGATTCCTCTGCTGAAGTAAAAAAGTAATGTATTTAGCCCAATAATAACTCAATTCACAACCACATGACGCAGCTTTGCGATAATGGGTTTCTGATTTTTTAAGTTGGCCCAATTTTTCATAAGCTATAGCAATCCCAAAATGAAATTCTTCTCTATAGTCATCGAGTTCCAATGATTCCAGATAGTATCTCAATGCTTTATCCCAATTTTCTTCTCTTGCATAACACTCCCCTAAATAAAAATATAATTCTTCATTATAAGGCTCAATGTCTATGGCTCTAAGTAAATGGTATTTTGCTTCTTGATGTCTGTCTAGTTTAATAAAGCACTCTGCAATCTGCACAGTAACATCTGGATCGATACCAAATATTTCATTGACATCTAGGAAGCATTGTAGCGCTTTATTATAGTCATGCATTTGCATGAATAACTCACCAGCATCGAGATATCCCTGTTCAAATTTGGGATTGATCAAGTATGAATATTCTAAAGCATCAACGGCTTCTTTATATTCACCGATACAAGAATAGGCGTGGCCTAAATTATACCAAGCAAGTGAAGAGTATGGATTTTGGTCGATGAGTTCTTTATGAAGTTTGATACTTTCTTCAAATCTTTTTGAAATCTCAACACTGACCCAAATTTGTTCTAGTGCTTCTAAATTGTTTGGATTGATTCTTAGGGCTTCTTGTAGAATAAAAAACATCTTATCATAATCTTTCATGGATCCTTGGATAAAAGCTTCAACTAATAAAATTTCTAATCGTTCGGTTTTATGAGAGAAGTACTTGACCTCATCAATGATTTGCAATGCTTCTAATGATCTTCCGATCAGACAAAATGCTTTAGCTTTGATGAGCTGGATCTCAGTTTCGTAAGGAGCAATCTGATGTGCGGTAAATAATACATCCAAAACTTCATTTGGTTTGCCTAAGGACAATAAAGACTTTGCCTTCAACAAATATAAATCAACTCTATATGGATAATTATGAATAGCTATTTCACTTACTTCAATAGCTTTCTCAAACACTCTGTGTTTTTCATAATATTGAATAAGTTTTACATAAGATTTTTCGGTACGAAGCTGTGGGCTTATATTTCCTAATACCTCAAAGTCGGCTATTAGTTTATTAAGAGTTTGGTCTTGCTTCGTCGTTTTCTTGAGCATTGTTGTTTACGGGACTATTAAATGCGGTTGTAAAAGTACAATTAAAATTCAATTTTGCTCCTGCATACATTAAAAATTATTTTTTCATATTATGCTATTAATAAATTTTATAATTTGATTAAATATTTGATTTTACATGATTTACAAATATTGTTTTTATTTCATGTTAATTTATTAAAAATCATAACTATCTAATTGTCATGGTCTAATATAAATTATAAGTTTTTTTTATTTTTTTAGAATTATTTTCTCTTTTAAAGCAGGATTTATTTTTTTGCTGGAATTTTATGATCTTATTTTTATAGTTTTAGAAATAGAACTCAAACTATGCTGGCCAAAATTGAATTATTAATGTAGAGTCATCATCCAATTATTGCAAGGTATTGATTTATTTTACATATAATAAAAAAGGGACTGTAGTTCAGTCCCTTTTATAATTTGCAATATAAGTTTCTATTATTCTTTTACAAAACTTAAAGTCTTAGTTCCAGAATCAGTAGATACACGTATATAATATAATCCCGCTACCAGATTTTGAACATCGATTTGCTCTATTTGAGAGTTTACTTTTTTGTAAGGCTGAAATAATAATATTTTTCCATCTTGATTGAATAAGGTAATGTTTGCATTGACTTCTTTTTCAAAATTCATTTTGAATCTTAAAACATTTGTCACTGGATTATTCAATAATTCAAGTGAATTTGAAGCAAGTTTTTTAATGTCAATTTTGGTATTGATTTCTATATTCAAACGCAGTAAAGGAACTTCATTACTGTCGAAAAAATCCCAAGCCCCTGTATTATCTATAACTGGCGCCTGTCTCAATTTATTTGGATAAGCTATCGAAGCATTAGATGCATGGAATTTCCATGTATTTGGATCATTTCTGTTGGCTTCAACTGGATGTTTAGCCATGACGATATATCTTGTGCCCTTTTCCAAGGCAACGTTTTTTGTACCTGTTCTTTTATCTGTCAATG
Source organism: Saprospiraceae bacterium (assembly GCA_016710585.1). Classification (GTDB taxonomy): domain Bacteria; phylum Bacteroidota; class Bacteroidia; order Chitinophagales; family Saprospiraceae; genus Vicinibacter. The sequence goes on along the minus strand of JADJVN010000018.1, from coordinate 92,561 downwards.
AGACATTGATTTCATCGTAATTTCCTTGTGTAGATCCCACAAAATTGGAAGTCGATAACGATTCTGTAGAACTTGAAAGTTCTCCATTAGTTTTATCAAAATTGCTGAAATCTCTCAATACATTTGTGTTTACCTTTAATAGATTTACTTCCACAGGATATCCATTAAGGTTAGCCCCAGGATTAGCAGCTAATGCCATATCAATACTGCTTGCAATGAATTTATCATTGGCGTTCCAACAATCTGAAGTTTCATAAAGTGCTCCAATAGAATAAGACAATCCTGCATTGGCTCTGATTCCACTTGTCGCATCCGACTCTAATGCATATTGAAAACCTGAAACTTCAAAAGAATCCACTGCAAAATTATTACGGGTATTATAATCCGTATTTGAAGAATTGACACTGTAGACGATATAATATTTGCCTATAGCAAGTTGGTTAGGTAGATAATACTTAACTATTTTAATCAATTCATTATCTTGAGTTGTGCCAATATTTGTTGAAGTATAACTGTCTTTATAAATACTATTTGTATTTGAGTTAAATATTTCAACATTAAAGTCAACGTTATTTTGATCCTTAGCACCAAGATTGCTTATTCTTGCTGAGAAAGTTAAAGTATCATTGCATATTTGAGATATAGGCTGCTTATAGGCTCTTAATGGGTAAACAGTAGACTCAATACTTAAATCATAATCAGGCAAACTGATCAAACTCACATCATCTATAAGCCAAAAATAATAGTCCCCATCAAAGACAAATCGAAATTGGACACTGTCATGATTTGCAGCTGATGCTAGTTCGATCAGTTGAAGATCATTGCGAGAAGTGTATTGGTCTGTGGAGAAATTTTCATTTACAGATGTTCTATTTCCCCAAGATTGTCCGCCATCTGTAGATACATCTATATAACAACGTGCATCATAGTTTCTAAAATATTGATTGAATTTTAAAACTACGGAGCTAAAATTGGAGCAATCAATCATTGGGCTGATTAAAACACCAATATGGGGACCAGGTGCAGAACCGCCTCTTTCATTGCTTTGGCTACCACCATTGTCTAGGAAATCAGAGTTAAAAATTGCAGCGCCTGTGCTTCCTGTCGGAGAGTTAATCCCTAGACCTGCCCAATATGCACCGCTCTTACCAGTGCCATCAGCACTCCATGTCCACTTTGCATTCTGGCTTGAATCTAGATCAGAAGAATTTAAGCCAAGTGTAGTCCAGTTGCCCAATCCGTTTGAAAATGTAGAGTTTGGATCTGTTGGACCACCCCACAATGTAGTTTGAGCATAAGTTACAAATCTTATGCTGATTAAAAGAATGATACTGAATGTATGTTTAAAATTCATATAAAAATTTTGTTTAATATATAAATAGTGATTTTTTATGAATTGCAAAGATAATAAAACTAGTTATCAAATATTCGAATTCTATAAATCTTAATTATCCAAGTCGTCCAATATATCTTCCCAGGTGATTGATGCCACACCAGGAATCTCACAGACGATGCCTCCGGCAATATTACATATTTCAGCCATTATCGCGGTATCTGTGTGACAGGCAACACAAATAGATGCAATGCTGATTACAGTATCTCCAGCGCCACTGACATCTTTGACCAATCTGGTTTTAGTTGGAAATATTTTGGCTAGTTGTTTGTCACCCAAAATCAAACCTTCAGAAGCAAGTGTAATCATGATCAATTTGCTATCGATTCGTTCAGCTAAAGAATGAAATAAATTCTGAAAATTCTTGGTGCTGAAATTCAAAGCTGTGTTTGCTTCCTTCAAATTGGGCTTGAATAAAGTGACACCTTGAAATTCAAAAAAATTTGACTTTTTAGGGTCGACGCATACTGGAATCTTGTTTTGATTGGCAATGTTGATAATTTTGCCAATCAATTGTTTTGTAAATATCCCTTTGTTATAATCTTGAAGTATTATTGTGGAAAGGCCATTGTAAATTAGATCTTGTAGCTTTGATAGTATAAAATTCTCAGAATCAGAATTGATATCATGTTTGTCTTCTTGGTCCAATCTCAATAATTGTTGATGATCGGAAACGAATCTTGATTTTATCGTAGTGATTCGATTTTTTTCTTTGATGAAGAAATGATTTACTCCGATCTCATTCATTTGATTTTCTATGATCTCTGCATAATGGTCTTGACCTAAAACAGAAATTAAGGAAACATGACAGTTTAATTTGATTAAATTCAAAGCAACATTTGATGCCCCTCCTGGAAGATCATTTGTCTTTTGCCAATCCAACACAGGCACTGGTGCTTCAGGAGAAATTCTGTTCACAGTACCTAAATAATATCGGTCTATCATGACATCGCCTATGACCAAAATTTTTAAGTCTTTGGATAGTTTTTGAATTTCTTTAATTTGATTCCTTATTGCTGTCATACAGGAATTAATTTTTGATTTTGCAAATATTCAATTATTTTTTGACTAGCGGCCTTGTTTTCATTTAAATATTTGCCAATTTCAATTTTTATTTCTTCAAGCCTTTTTCCCTTTGCTTGATTTATTATCTTAAGTAAATCTCCTTGCGATTTTACTTCGAAAGCAAATTGATGCTCTATGGCAAAATTTGCTTCATTAAATTTTTGATAATTTGGTCCAAATGCCACCGGTTTTAGATAGGCTAAAGCTTCCAATATATTATGAATTCCCTTTCCAAATCCACCTCCAATGTAAACAAAATCAGCGTAACGATATATTTTCGATAAGATACCTATGCTGTCAATTATTAATACATCATTTAAATTTTGACTACTATCAGAATATCGTAGGCATAAATTTGGCAATTGAGATTCTATTTTTTGAATTGAATCAGCATCTATTTTGTGTGGTGCAATAATTATTTTCCAGGATTGAGAGATACAATTTAGTAAATCTTGTTTTATGACCATAAGGTCTTCCTCCCATAGACTTCCAAAAATGAGAACTTTTTTATTTCCAATGAATTGTTCTATTCTTTCATTTTTATAATCTTGATTTGCTATGTCAAGGACTCTGTCCATTCTAGTGTCACCGACTATACTTATATTAGTAAATTTTTTATCTTGTAGCAGTATGAAGCTTGACTCATTTTGTAAAAATAGATGGTTTACATTCTTAAGTTTGTTCAATAAAATTTTAGCATAACTAGAAAATAAATAGGAATTTTCTCTGAATATCGCTGAGATAAAAATGACTGGTATTGCTTTTTTATCTAATGCAGTCAAGGTGTTAAACCAAAATTCGTATTTGATAAAAATAACAAGTGCAGGATTGATTAGTGTGATCATTTCATTTGCATCATCTTTAAGATCACTGAGAAAATAAGTGACCACATCTGCAAGGGTATAATTTTTTTGGATTTCAAATCCAGATGGAGAAAAAAAAGTCAGAACGATCTGTTGATCTGGATAATTTTTTTTTATTAATTCTATTAGTGGTCTTCCCTGCTCGAATTCTCCAAGAGAAGCAGCATGAATCCAAATTGATTTTTTTTGAGAATTAAATGTTTTACTATTTTTGAAATGTGAAGAAATATTTTTTCTTCCTTCAAGCCATTGTCTTGCATCAGTGCGAAAGTAAGCTGCAAATTTTAATAATTTAAAATAGCCTTTGATCAGGATTCGATAAAGAAAATACATCAGTATTCTATTTGATCCGATTTTTTAAATCGATACATTGGTAATATCCAAGCAATCTTGAAATTCAATAAAAAATCTTGTCTCTGTGCTGAAGAACTAGCCTGGTTTAAATCATAGTAATAGGATCTCAATGATTTTGTCAAACCAAATATTGGTTCAACTCCTGCATAACACCAGATTCTCCCTCTATATTCTAAAAATTCATATCCAATGAAAGTTGTGATGGCTGGTCCTGCCGCTCTATGGTCAAATCCCTTGAGGTATTCAGTATACCATTGATTGATCGAACGCGTTTCATCTACGATTTTAATTTTGTGATCAAGGTGCCCGATTCCTAGTTTTATTTTAATCCCATGAATGGCCGTTGTAGTTCTAGCTATTGGTATTAATCGCCCAAGCCATACACTGGTAAAATAGCCTCTTTCTTTAAGTTTTGCTTCAGCCAGTAAATTATCGGATCCGATGATCAAGCCTTCATGGGTGGTGCGGAATGCTGTAATGACGTCAGGCTTTACTTTATTGCCAAACAAATAATTTCCACTGATACCAAATGACCATTTATTATTCGAAGTACTGTACACAATAGCAGTCCCAACACTTAAGCTATTTCCATATAGCGTCGATAAATCGCCACTAGGGACACCATAACTATAATTTAAGTCAAAGCCAATCATTGGAAAAATTGGCTTTCTTTCACTATCTTGTCCAAAAAGTGGAAGCCAAATCAAGTATTGTACGATAATTACTAATATTATTTTCTTCATCGATATAGACAACGAAGGTACGACATGGAATGCTGCTCAGGAAATGAAGTGAGATTTATTTTTATTGATACATTGTATTGTATTTATTCTACGTATATGACAATGATTTTGCATATTCTTTCTAAATTTTTTAAATTTGTGGAAGGTTGAGCAGAAACAAGGATGGTTGTACATTTGTATAAAGTAGCCATATCTTGTGAATTAATTGTAAAAGATTGATTATCAACAACAGATATGGTAATTTTTTATATATTTATTAAATTGTCATGTACAAGTGAATTTGCAAAAAAGATGCAAATGACAATTATCAATCAATTCAAATTTAAAAAATAAATTTTAGAATACTTAATTGTGAAGGGAAAGTGGTTTCAAATGGGTGTTTTTTTAGCAATAGCGGAGAAATAGATAAAAATAATATACCAGCAGGAATTTACTTGCTGATGATAAATGAAAATTATAGCCAAACTTTTAAATTCATCATTAATTAAACGAATTAAATAATTTAAAAATGTTTAGAAATAAAATTGCAATAATATTTTTAATTATCAGTTTCGCCTCATGTAACAAGGAAGAATTAATTTTATCAAATTTCGATAAAAAATATAATGTAAGTAAAGATTGTATTGACACAACCTTAATTCCTCCATCTAATATTCCAAATTCACAAGACTTAACTAGATACATCATTAGAAATTCTAATGACTATTGCTATGCAATAAAGTCAGTGCCAACACAAGGTTTTATTGAATGGAATTCAAATATATGTGTAGATAAATTTCGAAATAAATATAGTCTTGCATTTATGAACTACGCCGATACAACGAATTGGATGCAGTATACTAAGTATGCCAATGTTAGAGAAATTATCGTATGTGATATCAATCTCTATGATACAAGTAAACAATTAATATATAGTGATCATCTCTTTAATCGTGACTCTACATTGAAACGTGGGGCTTATTTTAAAAATTCATCAGATGGTGATGTATCAGATGCGTCATGGGAAATTGATACTAACTATATTAATTATGTAAAAGTTACATGTATAGATACTCTAAAAAAAATTCTTGAGGGAGAATTTGAATTTCATTTTAGATTAACTGAGCAATCTTCAATGTTTCCTCTCGTAAAATATTCTGAACAAGCTTTTTTCAAATGTGGACATTATAGAGTTAAATATGAGAATTAAATTAAAAGTGTTTGTAAGTTTTTTGGTTTGAGTCTGATAGCCAAACTAATAATTTATCCAAAATAAAAGACAAGGAAGTATTTTATCCTTTTTTTTAGCCAATTGGTACATTGAATGTCCAGCTTCATGTATTTGGAGTATATAAAAAGGTATAGTTACTAATTTTGTATACGAAAACGACGAAAATATTTATTTCATGACTAATTTAAAAATCAAAAATCCTTTCAATTTTAGTTTACTAGTTGTATTGTTTACTTTTATCAATACTATTTCAGCTCAATCTAAGGTGGAGCAAACTAAAGCTTACAAATGGCTGGATATAGCACTTGAAGTCACTGCCAATGACGTAGATCGAGTTGGCGCCAAACCAACCATCCAATCTAGACAATTAGGTATATTTACCAATGCGATGTATGATGCTTGGGCACCTTATGATGATGTAGCAGTGGCGAGTCGCACAGGGGGAACTTTGAGGAGACCAAAGGCTGAGAGAACGAACCGAAATAAGGAGATTGCTATCAGTTATTCAGCTTATAGAATATTAGTAGATCTTTATCCATTTGATTTAAAATATTTGGAATCAGAGTTTCGAAAGATGGGATTTGATCCAAATAATATGAGTATGGATCCAACAAAGCCGGAGGGAATAGGGAATCTATCTGCAAAAGCGCTTATTGAATTCAGACATAATGATGGTGCGAATCAATTGGGTAATGAAATCGGAGGGCAAAATATACCATATTCTGATTATACCTGTTACAAGGCAGTAAATACCTACAAGCGTGTCTTGGATCCAGACAGATGGCATCCACTTCCATTTGTAAATGAAAAAGGGGATACATTTTTGGTTGATTTTTTGACACCACAATGGTATCGAGTAAAACCTTTTGGATTGACAAGTTCAGCTCAATTCAGAGCTCCAGAATTTCCAAAAGTTGGCTCAGAGCAATTGAAAAAAGAAGTCGACGAAGTGATGGATTTTAATGCACATTTAGATCATACAAGAAAAGCTACTATCGAATTCATGAGAGATGGTCCAAGGTCAACTGGTCAAGCAGGACATTGGTTACGTTTTGCACAGATGGTTTCAAATCGAGATCACAATAATTTAGATCGCGATGTCAAGATGTTTTTTGCTGTTGGAGTTACAGCTATGGATGCATTCATCGCATGTTGGGAGACTAAAAGATATTATGACAGTGCAAGACCTTGGACTTTGGTTAGACATTATTATAAAGGACAGGATATTCAAGGATGGGGTGGACCAGACAAAGGAACAGTAAAAATTCCAGCTGAAAGATGGCATCCATACTCTCCAGCAAACTTTGTTTCTCCTCCATTTCCAGCCTACGTTTCAGGACATAGTACAGTAAGCGGAGCTTGTGGTAAAATGTTAGAATTGTTTACAGGTAGTGATAAATTTGGTGTCACAGAGAATCGAATTTGTGGAATCATCACTGAGACTCCTGGTGATCCAGTTTCATTGCCATTAGAGACTTTTACCTCTACTGCTGACATGGCCGGAATATCTCGCGTATTGGGAGGATATCATGTTCAAGCAGATAATATTGCAGGATTGAAAATGGGAAGACAAGTTGCAGATTACTTATGGTCTGATGTGATTCAAGCCTATTTCAATGGAACTTATAAAATAAATCAATAAGAATACTATCATATTCTTATAGTGAGATTCGTGGTTAAAGAGTAATTGTCTTTCTTCGTAGAGGAAAATATTGCATCATCAGCATGCAATATTTTTCCTTCCATTCTTAGTTGGATTTTATCATTGATTTGTCTATCCAAATTGGTGGAGAATCCAATGATTTTACCTGAAGTAATAAATAGATGATCGCGGTCATTATATTGCTCTACTCTACATGCAATTCTTGTTTTATTATTTGCAATATATCTTAAAATGAGCACAGGAGAACTCCAATTATCTGTATTATGGTAATTGTTTTTTTCCAATCCAAAATCAAGACCAGCAAGGATTCCAAAACTTTTATTGATATCATATTGGACATATAAATTATGAAAAAATCTCCAAGAATCTAGACTATCAACTTGATCTGAGCCAATGAAATTGCTGTAATTAAAGGTGAATTTTGAAGTTGGTTTTAGATTAACTTGTACACCAAATGAAGGTCTTTGAATACCATCTGGTCTTTGAATTTTTTGCCATCCATTTAAAGCTAAGTAATGCTAATATTCAAATCTTCTTTTTTATTGGTATAACTTAGCTTAACTCCTGTCTCATAATATGGTGAATTTTCAGCTAATAAGCTTCTAGTCAATGTCCAACAATCAGCACTTATTGCGCTTTCAAAACCTATATGGGAAGGCATGATCCCAGCATCGAGCCAAAGACTTTTAGATTTGGAGAGTTTCACACCTATATTGGCTTCATAAATGAGTTTTGCCCAAGAGGGTTCTGCAGATAAATTGTATTGCGCATAGTTGCCAAACATGATACCGAGATTTGCCCTAGTATTGATTGAACTATAATTTGATTTAAGCAAGATAAGATTGGCGTTGATTTCATTATGCCTTTTGTGATTGTACAAAAAACTACTCTTCTCATGATTCTCAGGTTTCGAAAAATCATAACTATAATACAGTTCTCCATATCCACTAAAACTTAATTTAGAACTAGAATCGATCTGTGCGTAGCATAAAATAGAACAACTACTAAAGATTGCAATGAATAAATTTCTTATCATGTGATTGTTTTAAAATCTAGAAATGGAGTAAAATAGTATTCCATTTATTATAAGTTCCAAATATATAATTTTTAAATGATCTTAAAATTATTAGTATGGAGATAGTGCAATCCTTACTATTATTTCATACAATGTGGATGATTTAATTGTCCAATCCATCTGAATATACCCTGCGCTTTATTTTAAGGAAGCATAGTTTTTATCAAAAAAAAGAAATTGTAGAGTTTTATATTAAATTAAATTAATATATATTAACTATTGTCCTTCAAACAAATATATAAATATAATTTTTTTCAATAATTATTAGTTTTATATATTGTATATTGATTATCAGAACTATTATAGATTTTATATCTTTGCATACGATATGGACAAAAAACGTGTATTAGTCACTGGCGCAGCAGGATTTATTGGATCTCATCTATGTGATCGATTTATCAAAGAAGGTTATGAAGTCATTGGGATGGATAATCTCTTGACTGGAAATATTGCCAACATTGAACATTTGTTTGGTCTGAAAGAATTTTCTTTTGCTCATCATGACGTAAGTAAATTTGTGCATGTTCCAGGAAGGCTAGACTATATTTTGCATTTTGCCTCTCCAGCCTCACCAATTGATTATCTGAAAATGCCGATCCAGACTTTGAAAGTAGGATCATTGGGCACACATAATTTATTGGGATTGGCTAAGGAAAAGAAGGCACGGTTGCTCATTGCTTCTACAAGTGAAGTTTATGGGGATCCATTAGAACATCCACAAAAAGAAACTTATTGGGGCAATGTGAATCCGATAGGTCCACGCGGCGTGTATGATGAAGCGAAGCGATTTCAAGAAGCGATCACGATGGCTTATCATCGATACCATGGATTGGAGACAAGGATTGTGAGGATATTTAATACTTATGGACCTCGAATGCGCATGGAAGATGGAAGAGTTTTACCAGCTTTTTTTTCTCAGGCAATTCGCGGTGAAAAACTGAGCATTTTTGGAGATGGCACACAGACGAGATCTTTTTGTTATGTCGATGATCTTGTAGAAGGGATATATAGATTATTGTTAAGTGATTATGCACTACCTGTGAATCTAGGGAATCCTCAAGAAATCACGATGTTGGACTTTGCTAAAGAAATAATTGCTTTGGTGAATAATCCAAAAGCAGAAATTTCGTTTCATCCTCTCCCAGTTGATGATCCAAAGCAAAGAAGACCTGATATCACATTAGCTAATGAAATATTAAAATGGTCTCCTTCCTTCGATCGAGCAAAAGGACTGGCTATAACTTATGAATATTTTAAAAAAATTGTAAAAGTCGATGAGTGAACAAGTATTTAGTAAGCGAATATTAATCACAGGTGGAGCTGGATTCATTGGTTCTCATGTGGTAAAACAATTTGTAAAGAAGTATCCAAATTATCTTATATTGAATTTGGATAAATTGACCTATGCAGGAAATCTGGGGAATCTTCACGATGTAGAAGATGCCGAAAATTACAAATTCATAAAGGCAGATATTGTCAATAGTGGAGAAATCAATGCTATATTTCAAAATGAAAAAATAACGGATGTCATTCATCTTGCTGCAGAGTCACATGTAGATCGCAGTATCACAAATCCTACAGAATTTGTGATGACCAATGTCTTGGGAACGATCAATTTATTATTGGCAGCCAAACAATTCTGGCCAAAAAATCAAGGCAATAGATTCTATCACGTAAGTACTGATGAAGTTTATGGTACATTGGGAGACACTGGTCACTTTGTAGAAACTACGGCTTATGATCCGCGATCTCCTTATTCTGCATCCAAGGCATCATCAGATCATTTTGTACGTGCTTTTTCCCATACCTATCATTTAGAAACGGTCATATCCAATTGTTCCAATAATTATGGGCCATATCAATTTCCAGAAAAATTGATTCCATTAATGATCAATAATATTATACACAACAAAGCACTTCCAGTTTATGGTGCAGGTCTTAATGTAAGAGATTGGCTTTGGGTGGGTGATCATGTGAATGCAATAGATCTTATTTTTCATCAAGGAAAAAATGGAGAGACATATAATATCGGCGGAGATTGCGAAATGAAAAACATTGATCTCGTTCATTTGCTTTGCAACATCCTCGATCGAAAATTGAATCGAGAACAAGGAAGCTCTGCAAAATTAATTCACTATGTCACAGATCGTCCAGGTCACGATTTGAGATATGCAATTGATGCATCCAAAATAAAAGCAGATTTGTCTTGGTCACCAAGTTATAGAGTAGAACAAGGTATGGAAGCAACTGTAGATTGGTATTTACAGAATGAAAAATGGCTAAAAGATGTGACTTCAGGAGATTATCAGTCTTATTATGACAAACATTATTTACAAAAATAGAATCGTAGGATGTTTCATTTAAAAATAGTTCTTCAAGTTTTCATTGCGCTTTTCTTTTTAGGAAGTGCAAGCATAATCCAAGCTCAGCAAAAACAAATTTTAGAACAACAGGCTAAATCTGAATTGGATAAAAGAGGAATTTCAGAAGATGAATTAAAGTCTAAGTTGGCAGAAAAAGGGATTAATTTAGATGATTTGAAATCAATGAGTCCTGAGCAGGCTTTACAAATGCAATCCACAATAGAAGCCACAATCAAAGAAATTGAAGCAGAGAAATCTAAAGCCAATACAAAATCACCTTCTGCTGTTTCTGGCTCAAATAAAACTGTCAAAGTCACAACAAGTAAAATCGAAAACGCAAAAGAGAACAAGCCTATTGATGCAAAATTGGGAGGTATAAAAAAAAGATCCAGTATTAGATGAAGGAAAGGAACCCGTCATAACTGAGCCAATTGCAATTTGGGGACAAAATATTTTTCGAAATAAAAGTTTAGCATTATACCGTCAGACTAATGATATTAAGCCACCAGATTCTTATATCCTAGGTATTGGCGACCAAGTTACTGTAGCGATCTGGGGCTTGTCACAACTCAACGAATCTTATGAAATTAACGCAGATGGCTATATTGCACCAGATCGGATGCCAAGAATATTTCTTAAAGGTGTCACCATAGGAAAAGCTAAACCAATGTTGAAAAATTATTTCAAACGATTCTATCGATTTGGCGAAAATGATTTTCAAGTTTCACTGAATTATTCTAGAAATATCAATGTAAATATTTTTGGTGAAGTTTATCAATATGGAGGCTTTACAATTCCAGCGATCAATACGGCATTTAATGCTTTAATTGCTGCAGGAGGACCGACGAATATCGGATCAGTGAGGAAAGTTAAATTGATTCGCAATGGTGTGACAAGAAATGTTGATGTTTATAAATTCATGGCAAATCCTACCATTGACCAAGATTTCTATCTAGAGAATAATGATATCATACAAGTCCCTGTAGCGGATCTTACTGTCGAAATCAGTGGCGCGATAAACAGACCATTTCAATACGAATTAATAGAAGGTGAAGGCTTAAAAAAACTGATAGAATATTCAGGAGGTTTGACTGCAGATGCTATACAAACTACAGTTCAAGTTGAGCGATATCAAAATGATAAGAGGATAGTTTTGGATGTGCCTTATTTGGATTTGATCAAAAAAGGAGGAGACTTTAAATTACAGAAAGGAGATAGAGTGACCATATTTAGAGTCAAGACGAAATCAGAAAATTTTGTGTTTGTAAAAGGAGAAGTTAGAGCAGAATCAAATTTTGAATATGATGATGAAATGCATGTATCTGACCTTGTAAAGAAAGTGCAATTCACAGAAAATTCAAACCTAAAAAATGCTTTTATCATTCGTACAAATCCTGATAATACTGTTGGATTGATTCGTGTAAATATCGAGAAAATATTACAGGGTGATATGTCTGAAAATATTCTATTACAAGCACAAGATGAACTAAAAATATATCGATTAGATTATTTTACAAATAAGTCATATATCAATGTAAATGGTGCAGTAAAATATCCTAACAAATTTGATTATGACGCGAATAAGAATTTGAAGATAAAAGATATTGTAACTTATGCAGGAGGACTTCGCCCAGAAGCATGGATGTATGCTTATTTATTTAGAAAAAAACCAGGCTTGGATAATGAGGTCAATGTAGTTCGAATAAATATTATTGATGCGATGACTAAAGCTGGTTCTGATCAGAATTTGAATTTAGAACCATTCGATAGCTTATTTATCGTTTCTGAAGGAGATTTTACTGAAGCTATGCAAATTGAAGTATTGGGTTCTGTTCAAAAACCTGGAAAATTCCAATATACTAAGGGCTTGACTGTAAAAGATGCAGTGTCTCTTTCTGGCGGTTTTAATTATTCTGCAGCGACGAATCGAATAGAAGTCTTCAGAGTAATAATTAAAGAAAATCAACCGACTCAAACTATCGTTAAAACGATCAATACTTCTAAAGCAATGAGTGAGCTTGATGCTGCTGCAAATTTTCAAATCGATCCATTTGATATCATCGTAGTTCGTGCCCAACCAGAATTTGAGTTTCAAAAAATAGTTAATATTTCTGGAGAGGTTAAATATCCTGGACCCTATGCCTTAATTTCTGCTAATGAGAGCATTGCAGATTTAATAGATCGTGCTGGAGGTTTGAGTTCAGAGGCATTTGCAGCAGGTGCGACATTGAATCGCGTACAAGATAATATTGGATTTGTAGTACTTGACTTGCCTCAAGCCATGAAACGAAAAAAATCTAGGTATAATTTTATACTAAAAGCGGGAGATGATATTAATATCCCGAAACAAAAAGACCTAGTCAGTATTAGCGGTGCGACCAATGCTGCAGATTTATATCCCGATAAATTAATTGCTTCAAATAACACCATTAACGTCGCCTATTATGAAGGTAAAAATGCATTATTTTATATCGATAAATATGCAGCTGGACTTAGTAAGAATGCTGACAAGAATAAAGTTACAGTGGAACATCCCAATGGTAAAATATCTCGTACACGACATTATCTTTTCTTTAAAATTTATCCAAAAGTTACAAAGGGTTCTGTGGTGAATGTAGGATTCAAAGATGTCAAAGCAGAAAAACAGAAGAAGGAAGGAAAAGAAGTAGATTGGGAGAAAATAGTGTCTAGCTCTCTTGCACAGATCACAGCTGTTTTATCTCTTTATCTATTAATAGACAAAGTTGATTAAGACAAATCGAAGGTTAAAATATTATATATAAAAATATCATTTATTTATATGATTCATTTTAAGGTAATTATATAGTGGGAATTATTATATCGGTTTCATTCAGAAAGAGCAATGAATTTTTAGATTTTTTTTAATTTTAATGGTTTAAAATGGGCATTTTGCTTTATCTTTGCGGCGCTAAAATTATTGTTTAACCATTAAAAATATCCATAATGTTGGACGAAACAAATGTAAACCCAGAAGAAGAACACGTAGAACTCCCCCTTGAGCCAATCATCGATGAGACAGAAATCGAAGAAGGTGCCCTAAAAATTTCACGCAAAATTAAAAAAGAAGAGGACAATTATCTTGACGAAGTGATCGCTTTAGATGAGCTTGTTGTTACAGATGATTATTCAGGCCCTCATGATGATTTTGATTGGTCAGTTTCTAATAAAAATACTGTTAACTATACTGAAGCAGAACAGAAGAAATATATCACTGATTATGATTCAACTTTCAGGACTATATTAGATGGTCAGCTGTTGAATGGTAGAGTTTCTACTATTACTGGCAATGATGTCCTTCTAGATATTCAATATAAGTCGGATGGTATGATACCCTTGTCTGAATTTAGAGACATGGATATCAAAGTTGGTGATTTGATTGAAATCTATGTTGAGAAAACAGAAGATGAAAAAGGCCACCTAGTGCTTTCTCGCAAAAAAGCTAAATTGCTTAAAGCTTGGGAAAATTTGGTGGATTCTTATAAGAACGGAACTATTATCAAAGGTACTGTCATCAGTAAGACTAAAGGTGGATTGATCGTTGATTGCAATGGATTGGAGACTTTCCTTCCAGGTTCTCAGATAGATATCAAACCTATTGTGGATTATGATGGATATGTCGGCAAGACAATGGAATTCAAGGTAGTGAAAATAAATGAAACTATCAAGAATGCAGTGGTATCACATAAGGCCTTGATTGAAGGAGATCTTCAGGAGCAAAGAGAATTGATCATTTCTGGATTAGAGAAAGGTCAAGTATTGGAAGGATTAGTGAAGAATATCACAGACTTCGGCGCTTTCTTAGATTTGGGAGGTGTCGATGGATTGTTGTATATTACTGATATATCTTGGGGTAGAATCAATCATCCAACAGATGTATTGGAGAAAAATCAAAAAATCAATGTCGTTGTACTTGATTTTGATGAAAACAAGAAGAGAATTTCACTTGGTTTGAAACAGCTTCAGCCGCATCCTTGGGAAGTGTTGCCAATGGATGTTGTAGAAGGTTCTATTGTAAAAGGAAAGATCGTTAATATAGAAGATTACGGCGCATTTTTGGAAATTCAATCTGGTGTTGAAGGTTTGATTCACGTCTCTGAAGTGAATTGGAATAGTCAACCTGTTAATGCAAAAGATTATTTCTTCTTAGGTCAAGAATTAGAAGCTAAAGTCGTTACATTAGATAGAGCTGAAAGAAAGATGTCTCTATCCATGAAGCAGTTGACTGAAGATCCTTGGGCTCAAATTCAAAAGAATTATCCAGTAGGATCAAGACACGTAGGTGCTGTGAAAAATCTTACTCCTTATGGTGTATTTGTTGAGTTGTCAAGTGGAATTGGTGGAATGGTTCATATCTCTGATTTATCATGGACAAAGCGATTCAATCATCCTTCAGAATATACAAAAGTAGGTACGAATCTAGATGTTGTTGTGATGGAGATCGACGCAGAAGGTAGAAAGCTTTCTTTGGGTCACAAGCAACTTGAAGAGAATCCATGGGACACATTTGAGACTGTCTTCCCAGTTGGTTCTTATCATGAAGCTACAGTAACAAGAAAAGATGACAGAGGTTATACAGTACAGTTGCCTTATGGACTTGAAGCTTATGCACCAGTAAAACACATGAAGAAAGATGACAATACTCAAGCTGCAATGGATGAAATATTGACAGTAAAAGTTATTGAATTCAATCGTGATGATAAGAAAATAGTTGTTTCACATGCCAAATTTAATGACGATGTCAGAAAAGAGGCTGATGAAACTGTTAAAAAAGAAAAGGAAGTAGAAAAATTGGTAACTAAGAAAGCTGTTGAAAAAGTAGCTTCAAAAGTTGAGATGACTACTTTAGGTGAGATAGAAGGATTCTCTGCATTGAAAGAACAATTGCAAGAGAATGCTAAAGCTAAACTAGAAGCTTCTTCTACAGCAAAAGAAAGTGATAATGCAGCTGCACCAGTGGCTGAGCCAGAAGCTGTCGTTGAGCAAGTGGTTGAAGCAGTTGTTGTAGAGACTCCAGCAGTTACAGAAACTGTTGTTGAAACAACAATTTCTGGTAAAGCTGATGACTTGAAAATTATTGAAGGTATAGGTCCAAAAATTGCTGAATTGTTAAATGCTGATGGCATCATCACATTTAAGGATTTAGCAGGAACATCTGTAGAGAGAATTCAGGGAATTCTTGATGCTGCAGGACCTCGATACAGAATGCACGATCCATCCACTTGGCCTAATCAATCACAGTTGGCTGCAGATGGTAAGATGGACGAATTAAAAATTCTACAAGACAATCTTAAAGGTGGTAAAGTAGAATAATAGATTAATAAGATCAAAATATCTATATAAGGGTCTCAAATTTTTGGGACCCTTTTTTATTGGCCAAATCAGGTGTTTCCAATATCATTCTTGGCTTTACATCGAGGATTTGCAATGAAGTATGGACGAATTTATCGTATAAAATTGTATTACTTTGGTATTCTGCATTATCCTTTGATTATAAATAAGCGAAGAGCTGCGAAAAAATAAAAACTAGATTTTTCTTACTCAAGCGGGATTTGTTTTAATAAAATCGTATATTTGGATATAAATGAGACAAATCCAAAATAGTGATAAAAGAATGAGAATTCGGATTATAATCTTCCTCGTGCTTTCAATAATTGCACAAGGAATATTTGCTCAGAAAGAGGATTATACATGGCTTTTAAGTTACAATGGTGCTGCTTCGCAACGGATACCAACTATGGTCGCATTCATGTAAGTTTTACCGATACATCTATAGTCTTGAAGAAGACATATAATGTCAAGCATAAGATGGACTATACTCATGCTTCGATCTGTGATAGTTCAGGGAATTTATTGATCTATAGTAATGGTCTCGAAATCTATGATCGCCTTTATCGCATCATGCCCAATGGTGATGATATCAATACCAGCTTTACAGCTATCCGTAATGAAGATATCGGTTATGCATTGTTGGCTGGAATGATTATCCTTCCTTTCCCAGGCCAGAAAAGTAAATTCTTGTGCATCCATAATATCAGCTACAGAGTCCCACTGACTACTCCTGTCTGGGAGTGGTATTCATTGGATCTATTGACCACATTGGTCGATATGGATCTGAATAATAATATGGGTGATGTAGTATATAAGAATAAATCGGTATTTAGTGATACTACTTGTAGAGGCACACTCTCTGCCTGTCGCCATGCCAATGGTCGGGATTGGTGGGTGAATTTGTTGCGCTTCGAGGGATCAAAGATGTTTAGCTTTTTGTTGGATCCAAATGGCCTCAATTTGCACAAAGTTTATCCACTTAATATAACAATAGTAAAGAGCAATGATGGTCAAGCTGTATATAATTCGCAAGGGACAAAATTTGCAATGTTCATGAACAATGATTCCAGTTTTAAGGAATTAGTGCTTTGTGATTTTGACCGCTGCACGGGAGCAATATCCAATGTTCAGTATGGTCGAGATTCATTATATGGGTCACGTGGAGCCGCATTTTCTCCCAATGGCAGATTATTATATCTAGCTACTGGATCAAAGCTTTATCAGCTCGATATGGAAGATGCAGAGCCATACCTGACTAAGACATTGATCGATACTATGGATCGATTCAAGACATCACCATGGTCTTATGCTCACCTTGCCAATATGCAACTGGCACCAAATGGAAAAATATATATTACCGCAGAAAGAAGTTCTCGTCACTTGGGCGTCATAGAGTAACCCGATATCAAAGGCAAGGGTTGCAAGTTGGTCCAGCATAAGATCGATCTCGGCATGTATAGTACTTCTCTGCCCAATCTTCCATATTTTCGCCTTGGCGCAGAGCGCGGCACTGTATGTGATTCTTTAGGACAAACTGTAGGTATGGATCAGATTAGAAATCAAAATGAATCTTATGAAAAAATAAAACTTTATCCCAACCCCTCAAATGGAGAAATCCATATTGAAATTCCAGATGGAAAAATGAGTGATCAATATGATATAAAAATAATTGATATCACTGGGAAAGTGTATTTTCATAAAGAAATGAAACTTGTGTCAGATGAGATCACGATCTATCCCAAGCTTTCTGACGGTATTTATTTCATCAAGATTCTAAAATCAGATTTTCAAATCACTAATACTAAATTTGTTTTTAAAAATTAAGGGCAAGAAAGGGTAGCATTGTTAGTTTTGATTAGGGCTGTTTTATATTTTTCTATCTTTCCATTCTAGATTCAATGGCAACCAAGATAGGATCGCAAGGCTAACAAAATACAAGGAAAAAAATGTATTTAATGGAATGGAATAATTCAATATTTTTTTATTGTCAAAAAACAGAGCAGCATGATAGTGTAGTATAAAATCTATTAGCCACCGCAAGACAAGACATCCGACTGCGACATAGATGATGATGTATTGATGGAATAATAGTCCAAAAATGATGCTGATGAAAATGCTGATCCGCTGCCAGAAAACAATGTTTAAGATCAGTCCCAATGTGAAGCTAAAGAGATATTTCATTTTTCCAGCCCAGCGCAATCGTTGGCTATAGAAACTTTTTAATGTCGGCATCGCAAGAGTGGTAACTATCGCTTCTTTTGATTTATTAAATTGGATTTTATCTTTCGACCGATTGGCTATTTTGCGCATCATGAATACATCATCTCCAGAAGCTATATTTTCATTTCCTTCAAATCCCATCAATTCGATAAAAACATTTTTTTTGAAGGCAAGATTTGCTCCATTTCCCAAGAAGTGAATTTTGGTCTGAATGCCTACTGCATTCATTAAACAAGAGCTCATGAAATCCAGAATTTGAAATTTATTGAGGAAGCCTTTTTCAGATTTTATCTGCACAGGACCTGTGACCATGTCAAGATTTTCTCGGAGCAGTTTATCTGTCATAGAGTGAATCCAGTTTTCTTTAACAATGCAGTCTGCGTCTGTAGTCAGGATGATGTCGCCATTGGCATGACTTACCCCATAAGCTATAGCTTTCTTTTTTGAGCCTTGGATGGTGGTTCTTTTCCATACACCAAGTCTCATTAATTTAAATTTCGGATCTTTAATATTCTCAAGTAATGAATAGGTATCATCTTCAGACTGATCGTCTACGACGATGACTTCAAACAGTGAGCTGGGATAGTTTTGATTTAAACAGGACTCTACACAGCTAAGGATGTGTTGCTCTTCATTTCTTGCAGCAATGATTATAGATACTTTTGGACTATGTGTGGTACTCAGTTCTGATAATGGAATTTTGCGCCATTTGATTACATAATATAGTATTAAAATAATGTAAAAAAAAGTGAGTCCAGCAGTAATTGTTATTAAATAGTTCACATTACAGTCTTGTTACACGAATAAATCATCGTAATGATTTTGTTGATTACTGTCTTTAGTGCTTTTATCTTTCTCTGGTCTTTTTTGCTCTTGATTTAGGTCAAGTGGGGTTTCATTAAGTTGCACTTCTTCAAATGGGGTGTAGCTTTCTTCTGTCGTTTGAGCATTCATTTGTCGTTGAAGATGACCAAATTTTTTGTAAGCCCAAGCTTTGAAAGCTAGACCAATTGTAACTATCGGCAGTCCAATGATCTGCACCAGTACATTCAACATACCACCGATGACGCTATTTTGAAATCTAGATCCGATGCTTTTAATATGATTGCCTACCACTGGTGAATGGAAGATTAATGCTAATGCGATAAACAGCGGAGAAAGCAAATACAATAACTTGTATAATTGCCAACTCAAATAAAAGAATAAGCCAATGACAATGAATAGCACTAGCCCCGCAATAAATCTCTGTGTGAAACTGCGATTAGAATAATAGGAATATGACCTTTGATAGTTCATGGACATGCAAATATAAATTAAATTTTACGTATTAACAAATATTTTAATATGTATTTTTAATAAAGCTAGTTGACAGAGGCGTTTGAATGAAATTGCCGTTGATGCAATTTAAAATAATAACCATCTGGAATTGCCAAAAGTTCCTCAATAGTCCCAAATTCTTTTATTTCCCCATTTTCTAAATACATTAAAAAATCAGCTTTCTGGACTGTGGTGAGTCTGTGGGCAATAGTGATGGAGGTTCTATTTTTGATGAGTTTCTCTATAGCTTGTTGGACGAGTGATTCAGTATGAGGATCAATAGAAGAGGTTGCTTCATCCAATATTAAGATATCTGGATTCGTGACGATTGCTCTAATGAAAGAGATCAGCTGTGCCTGTCCCAATGATAAGTTATTCCCTCTTTCATTGAGGATGTAATCATAATTTTCTGGAAAGCTATTTATAAATTCACCTAATCCAAGTTGCCCAGTAGCTTCTTTTATTTCATCCAAAGTAATATTTTCGTTTTTCATACTGATATTATCCTTAATGCTACCACTGAATAGAAAAACATCCTGAAGAACTATTGAAATTTTAGATCTCAAGTAATCCAATTTGAATTCATTGATATTAATATCTCCTATGCTGATCTCTCCAGATTTGATAGGATACAATCTGTTCAATAAACTGACTATACTTGATTTTCCAGATCCTGTTGGTCCTACGATGGCTAGAGATTTTCCTTTTGGGAGTCTAAAGTTGATATTTTTTAAGACTAGTAAATCTTTTTGGTATTCAAAAAATACATTATTAAATTCTATATCTGCTTTGAGACTTTGGTCAATGATTTTACCATCGTCTATTTCAGATTTTTCATTATTGATAAGATCTAAAACACGTTCTCCTGCAATGATACCCATCTGTAAAGTATTGAATTTATCTGCCAATTGTCTTATAGGTTGAAATAAACGGTTGAGGAACATAGGAAATGCTACGAGCTGTCCAATGCTCACTTCATCATGCAACACTCCTTTGCACCCCACCACACCATAAAACCTAGTGAAGCAGCTGAAATGATTTCTACCACTGGAAAGAAGACTGCGTAGTGGAATATGGCATCAATGTTTGCTTGTGTATATTGTTTATTGATGTCGTTGAATTTTTGTTTTGATCGCTCTTCAGCATTGAACATCTGAATAATACTCATGCCACTTATGTTCTCTTGGAGAAAGGCATTTAATTTGGCGACTTCATTGCGCACTTTAGTGAATGAAGCCTTTACTTTCTCTTTGAAAATATAGCTTGCCACCAGTAGTAATGGAAAACTAACCAAGCAAATCAAAGTGAGTTTTACGCTAGTATAGAACATTACTATCAATAACATTACTAGGGCGAGTATATCTGCTATTATCGTAATGAGTCCTTCTGAGAAGACAGAATTCACCGTTTCGAGATCATTTACAGTTCTTGTAGTGTTGGTCCCTACAGCTGTTTTGTCAAAATAGGATATGGGGAGAGATAGTAATTTTTTGAATACATCTCGTCTCATATTCATTATAATATTTTGGCCAAGTGTATTTGTGATGATGATAAAATAATACCTACAAACAGTGATCAATATTAAGATAAACAAATAAAGCATAGCCATTTTTCTCAAACCAGATAGATCCATTTTTAAAATATAATTATCTACCATGTCGTTGGCCAAATAGGGGATGATTGCATTTAATGGCGCTAAAATTATTGCCAATATTGAAGCAATAAAGACTTTTGATTTGTAAGGTTTAGCATATACAAATAAGCTTCGGAGTGTGGTAAAGCTATTGTTTTTTTTGGGTGACTTATTCACTGATGCTGATGATATTGTTGTGATCAGAGAAGCTATAATAATTTGTTTTTCCAATGATCAAATGATCGACGATATTGATTCCAATTACTTTCCCTGCATCTACCAATTTTTTTGTGATCTCAAGATCTTGTTTGCTAGGGTTGATTTCACCTGAGGGATGATTGTGAGAAATGATGATAGAACGAGCTGAAAGCTCAAGTCCTCTTTTAAAGATGATTTTTGAATCCATTAGTGTGGCATGCATTCCACCTTTGCTAATGCATTCCATTGAAATGATTTTACTTCCACTGTCCAAAAATATTGCCCAAGCTTCTTCATGATTTAAATCTTCCAAGGATATTTTTAAATATTGGTAAGCATCGTTTGAACTTAGAATTTTTGTCTGTTCTTTGGCTTCAGATAATTGTCTTCTCTTTCCCAACTCCAATGCCGCTTCAATGGTTATTGCCTTAACTAATCCAACGCCTTTAAATTTTTTTAATTTTTCTATTCCCAATTTATTGAGTTCTAATAAATTGTTGTGGCAAGAATCCAATATTTTTTTTGCCAGTTCTACGGCAGTTTCATTTTTACTTCCAGACTTTAAAAGGATGGCGAGTAACTCGGAATTGCTTAAACTCGATTTTCCTTTTGCTAATAATTTTTCTCTAGGTTGATCATCGATAGCCCATTGCTTTAAGGTATTTTTCTCTTGCATAGTTTTAATTTATTGCCTCGTGTAAATCTGCAATTAAATCATCACTATCCTCAATTCCTATACTCAATCTGATCAATGAATCTGTCAATCCACTTTTTATTCTGTCTTCTTTTGGAATGGAAGCATGAGTCATGCTTGCTGGATGACCAATTAATGATTCTACACCACCGAGAGATTCTGCACAAGTGAATAGTTTGGTCCTAGATAAGACTCGAACAGCGTTTTCTAATTCTTGATTATGAAGATCGAAAGAAATCATTGCACCAAAATCTTTCATTTGTTTTTTTGCTATTTCATGTCCTGGGTGACTTATTATTCCAGGATAGAGGATTCGATTTACTTTAGGATTACTTTGAAGATATTCTACAATTTTTTTTGCATTCTCACAAGCTCTTTGTACTCTCACATGAAGGGTCTTGATACCTCTTAAAATGAGAAAACAATCCATTGGCCCTGGCACAGCTCCAGTTGCATTTTGGATAAAATGAAGTTGATCAGCCAATTCATTGGTTTTGCAGATCACAGCTCCATGAATGACATCTGAGTGTCCACCGAGATATTTTGTACCAGAATGAAGTACAAGATCAGCTCCAAGATCTATTGGATTCTGAAGGTATGGTGAAGCAAAAGTATTGTCAACACATACCATTATATTTTTTCTTTTAGCTATATTGACTATGGCTTCAATGTCGACGATTTGTAATAGCGGATTGGTTGGTGTCTCGATCCATATTAATTTGGTATTTTCAGAAATTTGCGATTCGAAATATTCGAGATTCTGCATTGGAATATATCGACTTTTTATACCTAATGGTCCAAATACCCTAACCAGTAATCGATATGATCCTCCATAAAGATCATGAGTAGCCAATACTTCTTCTCCAGGTTTTAATAGTTTTATAATGGCATCCATTGCAGCTAATCCACTACCAAAGCATACAGCAGCTGCTCCATTTTCGATTGCAGCGAGATTGTCTTCGAGAACTTTTCTTGTTGGATTTTGGGTCCTTGCATATTCAAACCCTTTATGGTTGCCTGGGCCATCTTGTGCATAAGTTGAAGTCTGATATATAGGCGTCATCACTGCTCCTGTGGATGGATCTGGATGAATACCTGCATGGATAAGTTTTGTATTGAATTTCATATCACAATTTATAAAGCAAAGGTAATGGGAATTTGATTTGCAAATTGCTAAAATTTTTAAATAAATTCATGATTGTATCTTTTTTAATTATTTCAGAGTTGTGACTGGAAAGCATTGATATTTTTTTAACACTTAATGTTAAAGTATTCTTAGAAGTCGAGTATGAGTGTGATGATCTAATAGAAGCACTGTAGTTTTGAATTATTGAATTCATTTCTTAAATTATTTTAATGAAAAAAAATCTACTTCTATTTTTTGTTAGTTTTGTAAATCTGATTTTTGCTCAGAATTCTATAGTTCATTTTGGCTATGGCTTGGAACACGACAGTTATTTCGCAGACTTGAATCATAAAATAGATTTAGCTTATGAGAGTAAGATTAATCGTCATTTTGCTTTTGGGGCTGCTTTATCAATGAGTCTTGGCAATTTGAGTACAGATATCCATTGGAAATATCACCACTTACTTCCTCGAGAATATTCAAGAGTTGCTCAAATGAATGCACTTATTTTTTGGTCGCCTTGGCGAAATGACAGAAGGAACAATTTTAAAATTGGACTTGGAGTCACAGCAGTACATGTCCATACAAAGTACTTGGAGTTTGCTAAGTTAGAAAATAATACTTTGGTGAATCATAGGTATAAGATATTCAATGAGCCAGGTGTATATCCAATCATCGCCGTTGAAAATGATTTTAGAATAAATCGGAGATTCACAATAGGAATCAAATTGCAAGCTAATTTTAAGGGTATAGAAACTACTCCTAAACTACCACAAACATTTGATTTTAATGCAAATAGTGAATCTTATCAGAATAGAGGATCTTATTTTATAAGTGCTGCAATGATAAGGTTAGGATATTTTTTATAACTATAGTTTTAGTTAATAAGTTGTATGTTAAATTAAAACAACTTTCCACTTTCCACTTTTAACTATTCACCATTCACTATTATCCATTAACTATTATCTATTCACTACTCATTTCCTCCCAAAGTCAGCAGGAATCTCACCCCAACTTTCAGTTTCCCATTTTTGTATTGGGTTTTTTGTAAGAGTTTTCTTTCAGCCAGATTTCAGCACGATGTATTAAGATCTGTAAGGCATGATTCTTTGCATTGAATTCAAGTTTTGTATTAGCCACTTTTCGTTTTACCCAACTCATTGCGGTTTTTGAATCAGTAAAAATGGCAGCTTGTGGCATATTGTTGCGCTTGAACAAGGCAAGTGCATGAACGATGGCAAGAAATTCCCCAACATTGTTTGTGCCAGATTTAAAAGGTCCTTGATGAAATATTTCTGTTCCAGAATAGGGATCAACACCGCGGTATTCCATGTCGCCTGGATTACCACTACAAGCTGCATCGACAGTGATGCTGCCTTTTGGGACATATTCTCTCCAATCTTTTGATATAATTTCTTTAGATTTAGATTCTGTTTTTGCTACAAATTTATAAGGAGCATTGTATGCTTCTTCTGCTTGTGCTAAGGATTCATAAGCTTTGTATTTTGCGTTTGGATAAGCTTTGACCTGCAATAAACATGCTTCCCAAGAATGGTAAATTCCTGGTGTGTTGCCTTCCCAAACAACATAATATTTTTGCTTCTTCTTTGTCAAAAATTATTGTTTCGCAAATTGTGTTTGAAAAATCTCTGAATTTGTTTTGCCTGTAATAATGTAAATTCCTTGCGCTAATTGAGATATATTAATTTGTCGATCAGTCGTCGTTATAGGAATCTTTTGTCCAAAAGCATTAATAATGTTGAGTTCTGACCATTCTTTTTCAGTATTAAGGATAAGCATATTGTTTGCTGGATTAGGAGAAACAGTCACAACAATATTTTCCAAATCCTTTGTTGCAGTGGATACTGAATAATCAAATTCAAAATTTCCTGGTGAAACACTTGCATCAAATTTGTACACGACATTATCCAATTTATCAAATGCATATACTATTCCTTTATTTACAAAGTCAGTCTCTGATGCAACCAGTAATTGTGATTTTGGATCGTAGGTCATTCCATAAAAATTTACAGACACGTCTTTGTAAACACCTGCTGTCTGCGCATTAGTAGAATATTTACCAAGTAATGATTTTCCACTTTCTTGATATAGGATCGCATCTTCAACTAATGCAGAAGTCCCGCAAAGAGAGCTAATACCGGGAAGATCAACAGTGGATACAGTATTTGCTTTAAGATCTATTGCAGAGATTGAGCTGCCTGTATAATTTTTATTATTTACTGTGTATAATTTTTCATTATATAAAACTAAGTTTTCTGGATTTTTTGCATTCGCACCAAGGTCAATGATTTTGTTTATAGCGAATGTATTCAAATTTAGTTCTACTATTTGACCTACTTCTTTTCCCCATTCGAATCCATTGTTTACAGCGATGTAAGCGATATCATTTTTGATGATGATATTCTCTGTCGTGTAAGGCACATCATTGTAAGGAACTTCATGAATTGATGCTAAAGTATTTTTATCTAAAACAATAATATTTGAATTCAATTTGGTAAGGTATTCTCCACGAGAAACAACGATCATGTTTTTATAAAAATCAAATCGTCTGATTCCTTGGATACTTACAGATTTTAGTTTTTGATTTGTCTTGAGATTATATTGAATCAAATATTGATCTGCAGCAACCCAATAGCTATCACCATCTATTTTTATCTCTGACGCAAACCGAGCACCATCGATTTCAAGCAATTTACTGTATTGTTTTGTGTTGACGTCGAATGCGCCTACACTCACGGGAACAGCAATCTGATTGGTATTAAAATCAAACCTTCCCTCATTTAAAACAAGTATCCTTTTCAGATCTTGTGCGCTGATAATATTTGCGAGGAGGAGTAAAGTTAGTAGTATTTTATTTTTCATATTTATTTTTTTTAGTAGAAAGTTGTAAGTAATAAGTAGAAAGTAAAAAGTAGTAAGTTAAAAGATGTAAGACATTAACTAATTATCACATTAACTATTTGCACATTTTCAAATTTGCACATTTGCACATTCCCTAATTATCACATTAACTAATTATCTAATTAAAGATTTCCCCTCAACTCTTGTTCGCGTTCGATGGCTTCAAACAAGGCTTTGAAATTTCCTTTGCCGAAAGATTTTGCTCCGCGACGTTGGATGATTTCAAAAAATACAGTTGGCCGATCTTGAACGGGCTTGGTAAATATTTGTAATAGATAGCCATCCTCATCGCGATCAATAAGTATATTTAATTTTTTAACATCTTCTAGATCTTCGATGATTTCGCCAACGCGCTCAGGGACACTATCGTAATAATTGTCAGGGACATAGAGGAATTCTACGCCATTGTTGCGCAATGTAGTGACAGTTTCTAAGATATTGTCTGTGTGAACAGCGATATGCTGCACTCCTGCACTGTGATAAAATTCTATAAATTCTTCTATCTGAGATTTCTTTTTTCCTTTTGCAGGTTCATTGATTGGAAATTTGATATATCCTGTTCCATTGGAAACCACCTTACTCATCAATGCTGTATATTCCGTAGAAATATCTTTATCGTCAAAAGTGATCAACAATTTAAACCCTAAAACATCTTGATAGAACTTCACCCAACGATTCATGTCTCCAAGTTCTACATTCCCTACACAATGATCTACATATTGGAGTCCGATCGGTTTGGCAGTGTACAAACTTTTCTTTGGCATAAATCCAGGCATAAAGGCTCCAGTATAATTTTTTCTTTCTACCAATGTATGTATTGTGTCGCCATATGTTTTAATTCCCGCCATGACTATTTCTCCATGCTCATCTGAAATACTATAAGGTTCGAATGCAGATTCTGCTCCTCTAGACATTGCAGTGGCATACGATTTTCTTGCATCTTCTACCCATAATGCCAGAACTTTCACGCCATCGCCATGCAGGGAATGGTGTCGAGAGATCTCATGATCTGGTATTAATGATGAAGTGATGACAAAACGGATTTTATCTTGTTTTAACACATATGAGCAAAACTCTTTACAGCCTGTTTCAGGTCCTTTGTAGGCGACCAATTCAAATCCAAAAGCAGTCTGATAAAAGTGCGAACATTGCTTTGCATTGCCGACATAAAATTCGATAAAGTCTGTTCCTAAAATTGGAAAAGCATCGGTATTGATATTGCTTTGTGTTTGTGTAAGAGTTTGCATATATAATTTTAAAAATCAAAGAAATAGTTGATTCTGAATTTATGGACAAAATTACTTAATTTTTGGTAATAATGGTCATAATATGCTTTGATTTTTAACTAATATTAATGAAAAACTAATTGTTATCTGATCTAAGCTTAAAAAGCTTCAACAAGTGAATTGTGGCATAGATTCAAATTTTTGAAATTTCTTAGATTTTGAATTTTATTAAAATGCTATTATGTCTGAATAAACATTATCTTCATAAAAGCACAGGGTAATAGCCCTTTATTCAAGTAAAATTATATTCTCAAAAAAATTAATAAAAGGATTCTTAGTTTAAGTTTTGTAAAAATATTTTTAGAGAGTTAGAATAAAATATTATATATTTGTAATTGATCTTATAACCACTTTAAATTTTATCTATGAAAAAGCTAATACCTACATTTCTTTTTTACTTTTATTCTATTTTAATTTTCTCACAGTACGGACTAAAACAATATGGACCATCAGCGTTTCAAGAAATAATTCAAACTCAGGACAGTAGTTTGTTAATCATCGGGACTAGAAGCGGATCAGCAGCTTGGCTTATAAAAATGGACATGAACCAGAATATTCTTTGGCAAAAAGCCTATAAAGGTCCAGCTGGGGAATTGACAAATGCATATAAAATTATTGAAAATGCTGATAGCACGCTTTTTATTCTTGGTTCGACTTTAAGTGCATCCCAGTTTCCAGATCTTTTTGGCTGGCTGATCAAATTAGACAAATCTGGAAATGTGCTTTGGAATAAGGTTTATAAGCAATCTACTCAATTATATACCTTATGTAAGAATGGAAGTAATGGATATTTCCTAGGAGGAACTGCTGATCCAATTGGGGCATCAAATAATGGAATTGTCATTAAAATAGCTGGCAATGGGAATTACTTAGAGGATCTTGAATATTCTGTCTCCAATCAAACTCACATTAAATACTTGGAACTCCTTCAGGATAGTTCCTTATTGATTATTGGAAGGGCAAATGTGATTGGTTCTGGCTTTCAAGGTTTGTTTTTTATAAGAAGAAAAACAGATGGCTCAGAGATGTACCGAATAACTTATAACACCGATTATAGAGAATCTGATTATCCGACGACACCTTATCAATATCCACTTAATCCTATCAAAAAAAATAATGGAAATTATCTCTTGGTGAACGCTAAGAGCTATATTCCCGATTGCTTACTTTTAGAATTTGATCCAATTGGTAAAATAATTTCAACTAAAGTTTACGGCGCAGAATCGAAAAATGAATTCCCTTTGGGCATTAAGGAATTGAAAAATGGTGACTATTTAATAAGTGGTTACACAGAAGATTATGTCAACGCTGAATACAAATACGGTCCATACTGTTTAAGGATTAATAATACGGGTAAAGAATTATGGTCAAAATATTATCATAAACTTAGCATTCCTCTTCAGTTTTTTAATGCTGTTGAACTGGCTAATGAAGATTTATTGTATGCAGGATTTAGTCATGATACAAACGCCATCCTTTATAGAACTCAATGGAATGGTGAACTCAACAACAATAGAATTAACGGAAGTGTTTATTATGATGTCAATTCAAATTGTAAAATAGATAGTCAAGATCTGCCCTTAAAAAATGCAGTTGTAAAAAACATCCAGGACGGAACTGAATATGCCTCATCGAATGATAAGGGTCAATTCTCTTTAAAGTCTGATATATTGAATACTTCTGTGAAAATATTTCCTACAGATGAATTTTTGGATTATTGTGATTCAGATAAGCAAGTTATAATTGATTCAATTTCTAAAATTGGTACCGTTGAATTTTTATTAAAACCCAAAGATCAATGTGCACATCTTGGCGTTCAAATCACACAACCCGATCTTGTAAAATGTAAAAAATCAAAATATTTTATTACTGTCAAAAACTATGGTGCAGAAAAATCAGAAGTGGATGAGGTACAAATCCAATATGATTCACGATTGAAACCAATTGAATACACTTCAGGAGGACAAATAGTAAATAATCAAATTAAGTTTAATGTACCACCTCTTGATCCTTTACAAGAAATAAATTATGAAGTGACTATGCTTTTAGATTGTGATGTGATTATCGGGTCTTCTCATTTAGTTTCAGCAACTATTACAGGAAGTATATGTGGACCTACTTGGTCTGGACCTATATTAAATATTAGCTCAGAATGTAAAGGAAATGGTGTAGAAGTAAGCATTATAAACAAAGGAAATACAATGACTAAGCCTGTGTTTTTTAGAGTCTATTTAGATCAATATCAAGTGGATTATAATAGTTTTAGTTTGCAACAAGGGCAATCAATTAATTTAAGTTATCCTACTTCTGGCAAAACATTTTTTATAGAACTTGAAGATATTGAAAAAATACTCCCTACTGGAGAATATTATTATTCCTACCTTGAAGCTTGTGGTAGAGACCATCTTAATCTTTTTGCCAATTCTTATGAAAATGCTTTTAAAAAATTTGCAGCTAATAGAAAAATTTCTCAATCTCTGGTAGCAAATAGCGTTGGTGTTCCAGATCATATTCAAGAGATGATTCCTGGATTGGGAACTTATAATTTATTGAGCCAAAATGACTGGATGGAATATACAGTTCAGGCAAATAATAAACTAGAACAAAGTGTGACAAATGTCCAATTAAATTTAAACTTTAATAGCAATTTTGATATAACTAGTTTTCAAATACTAACTTGTAATGGCACAGCAAAAATTAAATATATTGATAGTTCCAACCTTGTCTTAGACATTGATCGATTAACATTATTGTCTAAGAATGAAGATACAGGTAACGAACTGTTTTTTAAATTCCGAATTAAACCAAATGCTGGAATTCCATTTGATTCAAGTGAATTAAGTTACCTTGTGGTACAAGGAAAAGTATATTATGATAGTAATGGACCTTATCCTCTTTTATTTGGAAGAAATAATTTAACAAAGACTATTCCCTATATTGCTAAAAAAGAAGAGTTGTATGATGATAATATTAGTGTATTAGGGGGAAAGAATTATACATTCGGTTCAGATATTTGTGAAGCTGAAGATGAAACTAAGTTTTTATTACTATCTTCCAACTCTTATAATAAAGGAGGCACAACGGATCCATTAGTGATCAAACTGGGTAAAGATAATAAATTAGTTTGGATAAATTCTATAAAAGAAAGTGGATCTGGTTCTGGTTATATTCACAGTATAGTAAGTTCTGGAGAAGGCGGGTGTATCATGACTGGATCAAATTACGAAACAAATGGTGATAATGAATTGAGCGATTATTTATCTGAAATCATTAAGCTGGATAAGGATGGAAATGTAGAATTCAGAAAGTTATTTAAACCAGGCCCAAATAATCTAGGAGGATATACTAATAGAATAATTAAATCTAGAGATGGAAATTATTTACTTACTGGCTATTGTAAAACAAGCGATCAGGGCTATGATAATTTTCTTCTTAAAATGAATTCTAAGGGCGATATCCTTTGGAATAAATATTATTTAGTCGATGGTTTAGCTTTCAGTGGCAATGATATATTCGAATTAAGTAATGGAGATATCATCGTGACAGGAGCAGATGATCAAAGAGACTTGGTTTGTGTTTTAAAAACAGATAAAGATGGTGAGAAGATTTGGCTTAAAACTGTGAGGCCTCAATTAACTTATGATGTTTACAATCCTAGAGCTGTCGTTACCAAGAATGAGGAAATTGTATTTTGTGCATCAGCATATTGGGATGATGTGAATACAAATGAGTATTATACTACTCCCCATTTTATTAAATTGAGTAAAAATGGTAATTATATCGAAGAAAAAAGACCAATAATAGGAATTGCAGGAAGGGCTGATCCTGTTTCGATAATTTTAGATCAAGATGGAAACTTCATCTTATTTGGAGATATTCATTTAGATACGATAAATTTTTCAAGCAAAGCAATGATAGCAAAATTTGATCCTAATTTTAACCCGATTTGGTTTAAAGGATATGGTGTCAATAAAAGCGAAGTGTTTTTTTCAGGATTAATAGATAAAAAGGGCAGGATACACGCCATTGGAAATAATCAAAGTCGACCTCCCTCTTATAACCTTCAGGCAATTTATTTAAACACCGATAGTGAGGGAAATTTGATTTCAAGTGTGTCTAAGAACTTTAAGACTAAAGCTCAAATTTTTGCATATCCAAATCCTGCTGACGACCATTTGTATTTATTTGCATCAGAACAATTCAACAATCAAAATAATCAATGGATGATGTGTACAATGGATGGAAAACAGCTCATGCAGGGTATCCTCAGAGAAAACTCAAAACTAAGTTTAACTGATATCAAAAATGGACTCTATTATATTAAATTTAGTAACCCAAATATTGAAAGTTTAAAAATATTTATTCAACACTAAAAGCAATTACAATGAAACATTTATTAATTATTTCAAGCTTATTCATTCTATTTAAATTCGATTTAAACTCTCAGGCGACATGGATTCCGACCAATGGCCCAATGGCTCTTAGCCTTTCAGCTTTTACTTTGAGTTCAGACGGAGTTTGGGTAGCTTCAGCAACTAGTCAAGGTATTTTTTTTTCAACTGATCAAGGAAAAACTTGGTCGAAACGATCTATTGGGCTTTACAGAAAAGATAGCTATGCCACCAGTCTTGGTGCAGGTCCAAATGGGATTATTTATGCTATAATTGATGATGAGTTTTATAGGATGGAAAAGGGAATAGATGAATGGGAGAAAACCATATATAAATTTGAAGATGCTGAAATTTATGCAAATGAAAATGGTACAATTTTTATGCATGGTGCAAGGTTTGACTCCAATTTATACTTTTCAGATGATAAAGGAGAAACATTTCATTCAATCCAATTTTCCGATTTTCAGCGATTAGATGTTGTGAGTTTGAATGGGAATGGAAATAATTTTTTTATTGCTGATGATAAGAATTTTGACACTTATTTAGTAAAATTTTCTGATGATGGCACATCAGTAAAAAAAGTCAGACAACTTGATGCGGTATTCCCAAAACTTATCTGGCATCCAAAGGGTAAATTATTTATGTTAGATCGATTTAATGAATTTTATAGAATGGATAGTACTGGCAAGATTGAAGCAAAGATAAATAGTGAATCCTTTCAGCAGGTATTTGTAAAACCCAATGGAGATCTCATTGGGTTATCTTATTCTGCTGATTATATCTCTTCAGATTTGGGCAATCATTGGATAAAAAAAGGAACAAATCTTAATGAGTTGCACTTGTATTCTAATTTTGAATTTCAAGATACTAACACCTATATCGCTTATTCTACCTATTGCAGAACTCATGGAAATCTGCTTCAATGTAGTTTTGATGCAGGTAATAATTGGACAAGTTATGATGCAGGCTTTAAAAACGCTGAATATTTTAGCTTTGTTCATTCAAATGGAATATTATATGTACTGCTTTGTGATAATTCTAAAATTCATTTTACAAAGGATAAAGGTGTAACCTGGGCACCACTTCCATTGCCAAATTACTATTTTGAAACATTTGCAGTAAGCTCAAATGGGTATATTTATTTGGCATACGATTCTAATGTAATGATGAGTAATGACAATGGTGGGAATTGGAAAAAATTAATTGTAAATAATGATACAACAATTAGAATAGTATCGACTGATAGGAAAAATGCACTTATTGCTTCAGGGGATATCTATACTTATATTAGCATTGATGGAGGGCAAGTATGGAAACAAATTGTTAAGCCTCCAATACAGGGTGCATTTTCAATTCTTAGCTTTCCTGATAGCACAATGATGATTATTCAAGACCAATTTTCTTCTGAACACTTATTTTATATTTCAAAGGATATGGGTTTAAAATGGGATCTCATTCCTTTTGAATTCGCATACATTGAAGCCTATACAATGTTAAGAGATAATTCAATTATTTTTTCTGGTTATGATAATAGTAATAATAATTTCGGAACATTTCTATCTAATGATAAATTAGCTAGTTTTTCCAAAGTTTCTACAAAAGTGTTTAATGAAATCATTGAAGATAGAAATGAGAATTTGTATGCATTTGAGACTAATGTACAATGCGAAATATCCAAGGATAAAGGCAAGACTTGGAAAAACATGATCAATGGATTGCCTGTACCTAGTCAATTAGATTTTTATGATTTGACTACTGCAATAGAAATTGATGATGATAGCTATTTATATTTGGGTTATAGTAATTATCCTGTTTTTAGGACATCAAATAATCTGACAAGTCTTGCTGGACCAAGTTATTATTTCAATAATTTAAATTTGATGTCCTCTATTACTGATCAATATTTAGTTTTCAATTTTGAAAGTTCTCATGATGATCCGCTAGACTTTAGCATTGTTGATCAATTGGGTAAAATTGTTTTCTTTGAAAAAGTTCCTCATAATAAGACAGAGAATATTAAGTTGGATGTAGAACAACTTAATAGTGGACTGTATTATGTTAAAGCACAATTAAAGAATAAGCAAAGTAAAGTATTCAAATTTATTAAAACATAGATTTAAATGGCAGAAACATTTTTTAAAAGTTGGATTTTATTTGAATAAATCTATTAAAGAAATTGATGTAGAATTGAATTTTGTAGAATAATTAATACCTTTAATTATTTAATCCAATGCAAGTTTTATATTTGTTTATTTAGTCTTTTTCTTGATCAATCTATAAGGCAATTTTGCAATAAGCGTTTCACCTTTACCTTGTTGGTTTGGGATGGATTGAATCGTCCAGAGATCTAATCTATTGTCGCCATCGATCAAGCTTCCGCTATAATCGCCCCAAGCCTGACCATGAATAAAGTGTTGGCCTACACCATAACGGATGATTTCTCTTACAGTTCCTTTAGGGTCTGTCGATTTTCTATAAGTAAAGCGTGGGCTGATATACATATTTTTTCCTGTCTCTTGAAATCCAATCAACACATCCATTTTTTTATTCACAGCGATGCTTGTCTGGATATAACTGCTCGTATCACTTTTGATGAGTCCCGTCTGAATGATTTCTCCAGAATGGGCATGGATCTGAAACCATTGCACAGCCGATACACCATGATAATCTATAGCTTGTGAGAACCAAATAAATCCATTTTGTAGGACGATGTTTTTTGGATTGCGATCACCACTTGCAACTAGTATGCTTGTATCTTTTTGTGGTGATGGAGGTGGATAATCTATGTATTTCTGATGATGTTTTTTTGATGAAATAATTTGTGCATAAGGCATTCCGTTTTTGTCTTCGCTCAGTTTTCTGATTACGAATAAACTGTCATCAGTGATGTCAAAAAAGTATAAATCTTCAGTATTGTCTTGATTCAAAATAGGACTGCCCAAACTGCCGTTGAAATGATAAATTGTGGTAGGCCTTCCAGCTTTAGCATCTGCATTTCGCAGCACAAAAGAATTTTCTTCACCTCCGGGATAGGAGTAGCCGATCCATTTTTTACTATATCCGATACCGCCACCATCGACTTCTTTTGGTCGTGAGATTGGATAAATATTCCAAGCACCATTTGGATCATTTGATTCTGATACAGCGATGTTTACGGGTTTCTTTTTCGCCTCATCATAATACCACCAAAGATCAAAAACAAAATTTTTATTGTGAAGGTCAAAATACAATTTTGGGTCAATGCCATCATTAAAACATTTTTGCGATACACCATTGATGTAATTTCCCTTTTTGTCAAAAATGAGTATCCCTCTGTTACTTGCTTCTACAACATATCCACCACCAATGGCTATCTGTGGATCTACCTGCCTATTCCCATCAGTTGATCCACTGAATACAAGTAATCCTTGCATCTCTTTTGGATTGCCGCCTTGGATTCGCTTAGGACATTGTCGAAGATTATCAAAAGAAACTTTGTGAATAGGCTGTACAATTTCTGTGCTTGAAGGAAAAATAAGAGGATATGAATTTTGTCCTAGTATTTTAATTAATGGAAAAAGAAGTATTATGAAGTAACTAATTATTTTCATCTGATGGCAATAAGTTTTTCAATTAAATTTAAAGATAGGGACTTATTGTATAATCAAAAGATTAAATTCGTTGAAAACCTAATTGATACTTTTGATATGCATGTATTTTAGGTAATGTCTTAAAAATTAACTCCGCAAGATTTGTGTAAGCAGACTCATTATGAATTTAGGTTATACTACATGTACTTGCCGCCAAAAAGCCCCCGAACACAAACAGCGCCACAGACCCAAAAACTTAATTTCGACCGAATAAAATTGGCAGTATTTAATATCATAATCTAATATAAAACCAACATGTGCTTTAAAATGACCATCAACTACCAAAGTCGCATTAATTTGAAAGCTGTAAAGCTTTAAACTGGCAGAGTGATTTGCACACATCACAGACGCTCCAAAATCCATTTTGAAACCAAATTAGCTCATATTTGATTTAACGATTTATTGGATTTGAAGATAACACCCATCTTCTTTACGCTGTTTGCTGACTGTTTCATCTGAAAGCCATGCCTTGCTTTTTTCATAACAAAAGGGAAACCACTTTCAATTAACTCTTTTCAAATTATTGATTGTCAGTGCACTTATAAAGATTTTACCAACTATTTTTGAGTATTATACCATATTTTATTAAAAATTGAATGTTGAAGGTATCACCCCGCAGGGGTGAGATAGAATTTACAAAATTAATTCTATTAACATACAGCTCCTACGGAGCTTATATTTTAAACGCATTCTGTTTCGTTGAATATGATTAAGTTCGAATAAATTTAATCGTCTGTACAACTCCCCTTGAGCTTATTTTAAGAAAATAAATTCCAGGCAATATATTCAACTCCATAGTTCCTTCAAGTCCATGTTTAAAGTGTTTTGTTTTGCAAAGTCTGCCATTGATGGTATAGATTTCTACTAGACATTCATCTCGCCAATCTTGATTGTTGTAGAAAGTAATGTCATCATTGGTGAGATGATAATGAATTTTTTCATTTTCTATTTTTGTAGTTGCAGAAGGCGTGATATAATATAAATCATGATATTGGACTTTTATCCAATTTTGCTCAATGGTATCTAATAAATAGGTTACTTCAGAAGAATATCGCCCATTAGTTCCTTTAATATAATCAGTTCTAAAGTATGAATTCCCATTAGAAGAGTAATAGGTAAAATAAACTCCGATTATTTCATTATTTAAATAATTATAATAATTTGATTCATTTAGTTCCCATTTATTAGAAGCGGTGTCCTTTGCAAAATAAATATAATGAGAAAAATTTCCATTTTGATAAGTAAAATCATAATAACCAAAAGTATCTAAGTTAGCAGCAATGGAATATATGCGGTATAGTTTATCATCAAGATAGCTCCGAAATTCCATGGCATATAATAAATTATTATAAAACATATCTTTTTGAACAAGTCGATTGGACTGATAATAAGGCAAACTATAAGATGAAGAAGCTAAAGCTCCTTCATTAAAAAAAAAGTCTTCCTCACGTATTAATTTTCCATCGGAATTAAAAAATTTCTTAAATACATCAGTTGTAAATAATGGTGTTCTGATAGAATCCCAGAATATTGAATCTACGTGACATAACGGAGTTCTTATGCGGTATTCTTTATAAAGCCTGAACCATCCGAAGCCTCCATCAGCGTAGCATATTGTAGAGTCAGCTAGTTCTCTTGGAGATAATGGTAATTGAGCTGACAATCCTTGTGAAATGAAATAATATAGAATTACTAAAATAATTTTATTAATCATAGTAGGTATATTTTTTTATTAGGATCAAATATTAGATTTCGAAGTGAGTTAGACATCTACTTTCTGAATTCAATTTTTTACTTTGAAGTTGTCAGAACAAGAGAATAGTGGTAAGTTGTTAGTAATTAGTGGTTAGTAGTTAGTCAACTTTTCACTATTATCCATTCACTATTATCCATTCACTATTATCCATTCACTATTATCCATTCACTATTATCCATTCATTATTATCCATTCACTATTAACCATTCACTATTAACCATTCACTATTAACCATTCACTATTAACCATTCACTATTATCCATTCACTATTAACCATTCACTATTATCCATTCACTATTATCTTTCCACTAACTACTAATTACTAACCACTAGCCACTAACTAGTAATATCATTCATCTTCATTCCCGGATTATTTTCACCATTGGGTAGCCAACTGAGGAAATAATTTGGATCTTCTATACTTACAGCATGTTCTGTCATCAATAATGGTCTGAATGTATCGACCATGACCGCAAGTTCTCTGGTCTCTTTCGCGCCAATACTGCGCTCCATAGCACCTGGATGAGGGCCATGAGGGATTCCGCCAGGATGTAAGGTGATCATTCCTTTTTCGACATGATTTCTACTCATGAAATCGCCATCTACATAATACAATACTTCATCAGAGTCAATATTGCTATGATTGTATGGTGCAGGAATAGCATAAGGGTGGTAATCGTATAAACGCGGCACGAAAGAACAAATCACAAAATTCTTACCATCAAATGTTTGGTGTACAGGAGGTGGTTGATGAACGCGCCCAGTGATGGGTTCAAAATCATGAATTGAGAATGCATAAGGATATACATATCCATCCCAACCGATGACATCAAATGGATGATTGAGATAATGATATGGATAGATATTATCTTGTTTTTTGATATAGAGGAGAAAATTCCCTTGTTCGTCAAAGGTCTCAAGATTCTCAGGTTTGCGTATATCGCGCTCACAGAAAGGACTATGTTCCATCAGCTGACCAAAGTCATTGCGATAGCGACGTGGTGTGGTGATAGGACCTGATGATTCGACGATCAATAGACGATTAATTTTGGTATCAAAATGCATTTGGTATATCGTCCCGCGAGGGATGACCAAATAATCGCCATAAGCAAATCGAATATTGCCATACATGGTCTTCAATGTACCAGTGCCTTCATGGATGAAGATGACTTCATCTGCATCCGCATTTTTGAAGTAATAAGTTGTGGTGCTTTCTTGAGGCGCAGATAAAGTAATTTTGCAATCATCGTTGACCAATACTGGTTTACGACTTTTGAGATAATCTGCTTCTGGCTTGACATTGAAACCTTTGAGGCATCTATGTTTTAATTGTTTGTCATGAATGGTTTTTGGAGCCACAGACCAAGGTTCCTCTACTTGTATAATTTCTGTTGGGGCGTAGCAATGATAGAGCAATGAAGCCATATCAGAGAATCCTTCAGTGGAAAATAATTCTTCTTGGTATAGTTGTCCATTGGGTTTTCTAAATTGAGTATGTCTTTTTTGAGGAATTGTACCTAATTTGTGGTAATGCATAAAACCATATTTTTAATGTTCAAAGATAGAAAATGAAATTTTTATTTCAAAAGAATGTGATGAATAAATAGCACAACCCATGAATAAAATTCAATTTTCATGATCGACTATCTTAAAATATAATTTTTGTAAAAAAAGTATAACTGTAAAACTAACTTACCACAGTTCCCACTTGATGACCTTCGATGATGCGCTTTAGATTCTCTGGAACATTGATATCAAAAACGATTATTGGCATTTTATTTTCTTGACACATGGTGAAAGCTGTCATATCCATTACTTTCAGATTCTTGCTAATGGCATCATGATAACTTATGGTGTCGTATTTTATTGCATTCGGATTTTTTTCTGGATCAGAGTCATATATACCATCCACTCGAGTCCCTTTGAGGATGACATCTGCTCCGATTTCACTTGATCTCAGTGCGGCTGCTGAGTCAGTCGTGAAATAAGGATTTCCAGTACCAGCAGAAAAGATGACGACTCTTCCTTTTTCAAGATGTCTGATAGCCCTTCTGCGTATATAAGGTTCTGCTATTTGACGCATTTCTATTGCAGATATCAAACGGGTATAGACGCCAATCGTCTCTAATGCGCTGAGGATGGCCATGCCATTGATACATGTAGCCAACATACCCATATAATCTCCTTGAACTTTTTCTACGCCACTGTTGTGATCATCTAGACCTCTGAATATATTTCCTCCTCCTATGACCACAGCAACTTGCACTCCTGCTTCCACAGCAGTCTTTATTTGGCTTGCATAATATCTCAACATCTCTGGATCGATACCGAATTGTTGTTTTCCCATGAGCGATTCTCCGCTTAGTTTGAGTAGGATTCTTTTGTAACGCAAAGCCATGATTTTTATATTTTGTTTTGAAGAATTATTGGGGTGCCAAAGTAAAATATAAAAAAAAAGCGAATGAAAAATCATCCGCTTTTTATAATTTTATTATCCCAACATCACATGTTTAAAACTAGTGACGGTTAGATCTTTATCTATCGATTTTAAATAACCCGAAATGGAAAGACTACCATCCTTTACAAACTGTTGATTGAGCAAAGTACTTTCTTTGTAGAATTTCTCTAGTTTTCCTAAAGCAATTTTTTCCAACATCGCTTCAGGCTTACCTTCACCTCTAGCTTGCTCTTTACCGATTTCGATTTCTTTTTCAACGATTGAAGAATCGACATCAGTTTTATCTAGTGCGATGGGTTTCATTGCAGCAACTTGCATTGCAACATCTTTACCAGCATCAGAAAAATTGTCACCAGTTTTATTTAATCCAACTAATACACCAGCTTTATTTCCCATGTGGATATAATATTCCACTTGAGGCGCCTCTAGTCTTTCGTAAGATTTAATTTCGATCTTTTCACCTATTGCAGCTACTAGATCAGTCACTTTCTCACCAATAGTGGTATTGCCTTCATATTTTTCAGCGGCTAGACCTTCTAAAGTAGCAGGAAATGTACTGAGTGCTATAGAAGCAATCTTTTTTGCAGTATTGATAAAGTCTTCATTTTTTGAAACGAAGTCTGTTTCGCTAGACAATTTTACAACAACTCCTTTAGTTTTGGAATCATTTACCATTGCAATAACTGCTCCTTCTTTAGCTTCTCTATCGGCTCTTTTTCGGAGAGTTTCATTCCTTTTTTACGTAGGATTTCTATTGCTTTTTGGATATCACCTTCAGCTTCAGTAAGCGCTGCTTTGCAGTCCATCATACCTGCGCCAGTTATGTCTCGCAAGTTTTTTACATCACTAGCGGATAAAGTAATGCTCATGATTTAATTTTTTTTATTTATTAAAAATTTTGATTTAATTCAGTAAAGATTATTCAGAATCTTTTACTTCTTCACTTCTTTCTGACAACCCTTCTTTGATTGCTTGGATGATATATTCAGTCACCAAGGCAATAGATTTGGATGAGTCGTCATTTGCTGGAATAGGGAAATCCACTTTGTTTGGATCTGAATTGGTATCCACCATTGCAAATGTTCTGATGCCTAATTTCTCAGCTTCTTCAATAGCTAAATGTTCGTGTAAGATATCGATAACGAATATAGCTGAAGGAAGTCTGTTGAGATTAGCAACCCCACTTAATACTCTTTCCATTTTACCTTTTTCACGAGAAAGCGTTAGTCTTTCTTTTTTTGTGATATTGGTAACATTGCCATCAGAAAGCATTCTGTCGATATTATTCATTTTTTTGACAGATCTTCTGATAGTCGTAAAGTTGGTCATCATTCCTCCCAACCATCTGTCAGTAACATAAGGCATATTGACACTTTTTGCTGCTTCAGCGACGATAACACGCGCTTGTTTTTTTGTAGCAACAAACATGATTTTTTTGCCAGATTTTGCGATTTGTTTTAAAGCTAAAGCTGCTCTGTCAAGGCATTCTGATGTACGATTCAAATCGATCAAATGCACTCCTTTATGCTCCTTAAAGATATAAGGTCGCATCTTTGGATTCCATTTTTTTCTGAGGTGACCGAAGTGTACACCTGCATCTAATAATTGATTATATGTTGGCTTTTGCATGATAATTTCTTGATTAAGTCCTGTATTAAAAAATTAACGTTTACTGAACTGAGATGATTTTCTCGCTTTTCTCTTACCAAATTTCTTACGCTCTACTTCTCTCGCATCACGAGTCAGGTAGTGCTTTTCTTTTAATGGTTTTCTGAAGTCTGCATCGATTTTGACCAAAGCTCTAGAAATTCCCATTCTGATTGCTTCAGCCTGACCTTTTAGACCACCACCTGCAACGGTGATATGGATAAAGAAGTCATTGCTTTTCTCAACAGTCGTCAAGGGATCCATGACTCTTTGAGCGATATCTTTTATAGGAAAATATTCATGGAGCTCTCTTCCATTGATGATAATTCCTTTCTTCTCGTCGGATTTTTTGAAGTAAACACGCGCTACAGCTGCTTTTCTTCTACCTACTGCATTGATTAATTCCATGTATTAAGATTTAACAGTGAATACTTCTGGTTTCTGGGCAGCATGAAAATGCTCAGTTCCAGCATAAGCAAATAATTTTTTAAACATTGCATCACCTAATTTATTTTTAGGGAGCATTTTTCTAACAGCCACCTCAACTACTCTAGTTGGTGTTTTAGCCAATACTTCTTTTGGAGTAGCTGATTTCTGTCCTCCAGGATATCCACTATATGTAGAATATATCTTTTGGTTCATTTTTTTACCTGTGAAACGGATTTTTTCAGCATTGATCACAATGACATAATCTCCATTGTCCACATGAGGTGTGTAGTCCACTTTGTGTTTTCCTCTCAATA
This sequence comes from Saprospiraceae bacterium, assembly GCA_016710585.1. GTDB lineage: Bacteria > Bacteroidota > Bacteroidia > Chitinophagales > Saprospiraceae > Vicinibacter. The sequence continues at coordinate 50,463 of JADJVN010000018.1, read as the reverse complement.
TATGCGCTATCTGAGAGCACATACGCCCTACCACTTGTCCTTCTGCATCGATAAGGTGCCATTTTCTTTTGACTTCCTCAGGTTTTGCATGACTGGTTCTGTAACTTAATGTATTCACTTTTCCAGATTTAATTTTTGTAATAAATATCGAATTTTTCGACCACTTTTGTTTAAAGCGGACGCAAATGTAAGTTGATTCTCAAAATTTACAAGCTTTTTTTGAAAAATATTTTTATAATTGATTGAAAAAGAGGCTGTTTTTGGCATTATTTTGAAAATTGTGTTGGTTTTTTCTGCAATAACTCAGGAATTCTTTGAGATTTAGATCAATATAGACAGTAAAAATGTTTGAAGAATTTTTAACCAATACCCATTAGGTCGAACAAGATGATCTCAAAATTTGGTTTTTATTCAATCTACAGCCGTATCATCATAAATCACTTGCAATAATTTCCACGCATGTTGAAGGGTTTTGACATCTTCCTTGATCAAAATAAGTGAACTATTGGATTGCTTCATCGTGAATTCTTTGCCGCCTTGGTAGCTTGCTACAAATTTGAGTATATTTTGGAATAACTGCGTTTCAAAAAATGATGAGCTTGGATTGGAAATAAAATAGCATTGCATTTTTCGCTTTTTCAATATGATCCTTTCCATTCCCAGTCTCTTAGCGATCCATCTTGCGCGTAATCCATTGAACAATTCTAAAATCGGGGCTGGAACATCACCAAAGCGATCTTTGATATCTTTTGAGAATTTTGTAATCCCTTCTTCATCTTGGATTTTATCCAATTGTTGATATAGCGAAAGTCGCTCCTGAATATTGACCACATAACTATCTGGGATAAGCATCTCGACATCAGAATCAATAGTGACATCTTTTACATATACTTTTTCTTTCTCCGTAGTTTTGAATACATCTTTGAATTCAGTTTCCTTGAGTTCTATGATCGCTTCTTCCAATATTTTTTGATAGGTCTCATATCCAATATCTGAGATGAATCCACTTTGTTCACCACCTAACAAATTCCCCGCACCTCTGATGTCTAGATCTTTCATCGCCACATTGAATCCACTTCCAAGTTCTGAAAATTCCTCTATGGTCTTGAGTCTTTTTCTCGCATCCATAGTCAACACTGAAGTAGGTGGAGCAAATAGATAACAATATGCTTTTTTATTGGATCGCCCTACACGACCTCTCAATTGATGTAGATCACTCAATCCGAATTGATGCGCATTGTTGATGATTATTGTATTCGCATTAGGAATATCTAATCCTGTTTCAATAATATTGGTACAAACTAAGACATCAAATTTATGATCAATAAATGAAACGAGGATTTCTTCGAGTTTGTCCGAATCCAGCTGACCATGAGCGATACCGACTTCTACTGTAGGACATAATTTTTGAATCATGAGTCCTACCTCAGCAAGATTCTTTACTCGATTGTGTACGAAGAATACCTGTCCTCCACGATATACTTCGTGCAAAATAGATTCGCGAATCAATTCATCGTTGAATACTCTTCTCTCAGTATGTATTGGTTGTCTATTGGGTGGTGGCGTATTGATCACACTTAGGTCACGAGCCGCCATGAGTGAGAATTGTAAAGTCCTAGGGATAGGCGTGGCAGTGAGTGTAAGCGTATCGACATTTACTTTTAGTTCTCGCAATTTTTCTTTTGAGGCGACACCAAATTTTTGTTCTTCGTCAATGATCAATAATCCAAGATCTTTGAATTCTGTTTTTTTGTTTAACAAACCATGAGTTCCGATAACGATTTCCAAAGTGCCTTCCTTCATTTTTTTCTGGATAGCAGTTTTTTCTTTCGTCGTCCGAAATCTTGAAATATAATCTACATCAATCGGAAATTCCTTAAATCGCTCTTTGAAGGTTCTGTAATGTTGTAAGGCTAATATCGTAGTAGGAACTAGAATGGCTACTTGCTTTCCATCTTGTGTGGCTTTAAATGCAGCACGAATCGCTACTTCAGTTTTTCCAAATCCAACATCGCCACATATCAATCTATCCATCGGATAATCCTTTTCCATATCCGCTTTGACATCTTGTGTTGATTTATATTGATCAGGAGTATCTTCATAGATAAATGAAGCTTCGAGTTCTGCTTGTAGATAATTATCTGGAGAGAATGCGAATCCTTTAGAAGCCCTTCTTTTTGCATAGAGTTTGATGAGCTCTCCCGCGATGTCCTTTACTTTTTGTTTTGTCTTTTGCTTTAAGATTTTCCAAGTATCGGATCCTAATTTGTGGAGCACGGGTTCTGTGCCGTCTTGCCCAACAAATTTAGAGATCTTGTGCAATGAATGGATGCTGACATAAAGTATATCATCATTGCGATAAATCAATCTCACCGCTTCTTGCATCTGTCCTGCTACATTTATTTTTTCTAAACCTGCATAGCGCCCAACACCATGATCCATGTGTGTGACAAAATCTCCAGGATGGAGTTCTTTCAGCATCTTAATGGTGAAGGCTTGATCTCTAGAGAAGCCCTGCTTTATTTTATATCCATGAAATCTTGCAAAGATTTGATGATCTGTATAACAAGCTATTTTCATCTCTTCATCAATAAATCCTTCGCGGAAAGATTTTATCTCTGGGATGTATTTTATATCTGCTTTGAGATCTTGAAATATATTGTGAAATCGTTCTATTTGTGCTGCACTATTCGTGAATAGAAATGTAGTATATCTTTTTTCTTCCAAAGATTTAATATCTTGAATGAGGAGTTGGAAGTTTTTATTGAAGCTTGGCTGAGGTTTTGATTGAATGTCAATCGTAATTAATTTTTCTTGTAGATCAGGCTTCGTACCAAAAAATATACAACTTAAATTAAGTATGCCATTCAGGACTTCATTTGGATAGACGAAGGCGCGCTCTTTAATCATTTTCACACTGCGCTCTTCCTCATAGTGGATCATTTTTTCTCCAAATTTTTCTGCAGCATCAAAGCAATTTTGAATAGTATCTGCAGTAGCTGAAAGATCTTTTATCCATACAATGGTGTCTTCAAGTAAGATACTAAGAAGACTTGTTTTTTCATCATTTTCAATCTCGGAGTTTACATTTGGCAGTAAAGTAAATTTTCCAATATTTCTGATAGAGAGCTGTGATTCTGTATCAAAACTTCTTATACTTTCTATCTCAATATCATCCAATTCGATACGGTAAGGGAAGTCTGCTGCAAAGGAAAAAATATCAATGATGCCACCACGAATAGAGAACTGTCCTGGTTCGTAGACAAAATCAACTCGCTCAAATCCATAATGAATGAGTTTGTCAATGATTTCATCGATATCCATCAAGTGACCAACTTCAAAATCTATTCGCGAATCATCTAGGATTTTTTTTGAAATTATTTTTTCAAATAAAGCTTCTGGATAAGTGACTACAATATGGGGCTCTGGTTTGTGAATCTGATGTAATGCCTCTATTCTTTGTTGGACCTGAAAGCTGTCCAGATCTTCAAAGTGAAGAGAGCGTTTGAATGAATCAGGGAAAAAACTTAACTCTGTATTCTTAGCAAGTTGTTCAAGATCATTCATAAGATAAGCAGCATCTTCTTTGTCATGCGCAATGATGAGAAAATCTTTTTTTGTTTGTAAAAAGCTTGAAAAAATCAAAAAGCTATCCCTAGAACCACTCAGTCCTTGTATTAATATTCGCGCCTTTTCTGAACTGGCTGTATATTGTTGAACCAATACAGCTGCACGATCCTTGACTAAAAAGTCTTTGATATGAACTATATCAGATTGCATAAGGGTGCGAAATTAAAAATGAATTTGGATTTAAGCATACATTGCTGTAAATTTAATTTTTGGGATGTTTTTTGATAGGGCAATAAGCTAGAAAGATTTTAGGAATTTTCACAACTGGGTTATTTTTTGCATAATGAACGCTGTATTTTTTAAACAAACTCGAATTGTAATATAAAATTTGAATTATTATGTACATATAAATTCTTGGAATAGTGCTACTTTAGCTAATTATTAGAATCGAATTATTATATAAAATTAATTTATTGTTCATAAATGGCCAATTCAAAAAGATATCCTGCAAAACTATTACTACTTGGTGAGTATAGTGTTTTATTGGGATCAAAGGCATTGGCGATTCCTTTGCGCAATCAGTATTTGACTTGGGAAAAAATAAGTTTCAATGAATTTAATGGCGCTTTACTTCAGTTTGCAAAATATTTAGAAACTTATTCTGAGCGATTCAAATATTTAAATATTTCCCAATTAATAAAGGATTTTGATTCAGGATGGACACTGCGAGGAAACATCCCTACTGGCTATGGTATAGGTAGTTCTGGAGCAGTTTGTGCGGCGATATTGGATAAATATCAATATGAATCAGCAGATATTGAGACAAGTCATAATCAGTTGATTCAGATGGAAAGTTATTTTCATGGGAAAAGTTCTGGACTAGATCCATTAGTTTCATTTTATGATAAACCAGTATTGATTAATGGAGGAAAAGCGTCTTTGATTGATGAAAGTTATATGAATCATTTAAGAAACTACAAAATATCATTAATAGACAGTGGTGTTAAAAGGAAGACAGAACACTTTGTAAATCTATTTAATGAAAAGCTAGTGAATCCAGAATGGAAGCAAAAATATATTGAAGAAATATTGCCATTAAATAATGCATTGATAGATCAATATTTAGAAAATGAAACTTTTGACTTTGTAATCAATTGGAAAAAGTTGAGTGAATTATCTTTACATTATTATAAAGAAATGATCATTCCATCAATAGAGACGAATTGGAATTCATTATACAATAAGAATAATTATATTAAAATCAATGGTGCAGGAGGAGGAGGATTTTATATTTTTTTATCTGAAAATCAAAGTATTGAACTAAATGGATTACAGAAAATGTCCATTTCAGAATTTTGAAAAAAATAATTTTTTATTTTTCGTGCAACCAATTTAGTTTTTTTAAACCTATCTATCGTAAACAATAATTAATCATTAAAATGTTAAATTTAAAAATTATGAAAGCAGGGTTGAAATTAGTTTTTGCGGGTTTGTTTTTGACTTTTATGTCATGTGAAAAATCGAATGACACATTAGTAGAAGAGAATGACTTCACATTAGAGAATGAATCATTGGCTACAGCCGATTATCAATATGATAATTTTGTAGAATTGACTGCAAGAGATCCAAAACACAAAGGGAGAAAAGATTCTATCAGACATGGAAGAGGTGGAGAAGGATTGGTTATCACTTTTGAAGAATTGCCACAAGCAGCTCAAGATTATATCACAGCAAATTCATCAAAAGATCTAGTAAGAAGAATCGTGAAAGTAACAGATAAGGATGGCGTCGTTCGATATATCGTTGCGCTTACAGATGGAACTCATTTGTTCTTCGATGCAGATGGAAATTTTATCGAGAAGAGAACAAGAGATGACAAGCACATGGAATTATTGTTTAGTGATCTACCACAACTTGTTCAAGATTCTATCAATGCAAAGTTTGATACTTCTACAATAGTACATTACTACAAAGTTACATTGAGAGATGGAAAAGTAATCTATGTATTCAGATTGGCTGATGGAACAAGAGTAGCAATGGATGAAACAGGAGCTATCGTAGCTGAGCCTAAGAGAAAAAGGAGAAAATAATAAATAGGATATTAGGGATTGTTTAAAGCTCATCAGAAATGATGGGCTTTTTTTGTTTAAATTAATGACGAAACATTATCTCAGTAATGAAATTAGAATATTCTGAGAATGTCGGGTTTATAGATGTAATGTTCCTTTGCATGTTCGATTTATAATTTTTTTTAAATTATATTGACATGTTTCAAAATTAATGCTATATTTGCTTATTGATGTTATTGTAAAACCTGAAACATATGAATAAATTACTTTCTATTCCTAAATTTTACCCAGAGAAATCATATTTGAGTCCGCATGAATTGTGGAAAAAATACTAAGCATATGAAAGTGAAGACATTTAGTAGTTTGCTGATGTAAACCAAATGAATGAAATTTTCAATACGCACAAGAATTTATTCATAATATTAAACCATAAGGGAATGAAACTCAATTTTTTTCTAGTATTATTTCTTTTACAAATGCAGTGTTCAAAGTACGATAAATGCGCCTTTGATACATACCTTGTTCCACATTCATTAGTTTTTGTTATTCATGATAAAGGCAATAGATTGCCTGATAGTGTACTTAATAGCAATAAATTATTTTACTATAAAAGTTTAAAAAAGGAATATCTGTCTGACTTTACAAGAGGATTAAATGAATTTTACGATTTGGGTATTCAATCCACAAGGAATATTGGCTTCATAAGTGGCGATGAAGGAATAAAAGATTTTTATTTAGAATATACAGGAGGTGATATCGATACACTTTTTATAGATTATAAAAAATTGAATCAAGAAGATGCTTGTAATCATCCATGTAAATGTAACTATCCCTTGGAATCTGTAAAGTTTAATGGTGTAGCAGCCATACCTGATACTTCAATTAAGGTACAGAAAGTGTATTTATTTAATAAAGAATAGGCTTATTGAAATTTGATATAAAGTATCCACAGAGATAGTTATCTTAAAAGTCTACAGTTGTAAATGTAAGGTCAATTAGGAAAGTCTTATATTTGCTTGTGGTAGATCAAGGCGGTAACTTCTTTGTGGATACAATTTTTAAATGCGTAAGTGGCGATTTCTATGTCTATAATTTGATGAATGATACTGTATTGATTTGGTTGTCATATACTCAAAGTAATTGGATTGGCAAGTTGGATAAGTTTACAGTTCTTCCATTAGATTCAGTGGTGCTATTTAACGATCCAGATATATGCGATAAGAATATACCTGGTTTTAGATTTTTTTATTGAGAGATACTATTCACCTTATGCTTCGATTTCCCAATGTTCAAATTTTTAGTAATTTTGAGCAAAGAAACGATTTTGAAAAATAATAAATTTTCATTAAAATCTCGATTGGCAAGTTTTGCATTTGCATTTTCAGGCTTGAAGACAGTGTTTCGTGATGAGACGAATTTTAAGATTCATGTGATATCAGCTTTTGTTGTGCTTGGATTTGCATATTATATAGAACTTGCAGTATGGGAATGGATTGTATTGATTTTGTGCATAGGCTTGGTTTTGATTGCAGAGACTATAAATACTGCGATAGAGCAATTATGTGATCATATCACTCCAGAGCAAAATATTCACATAAAGAAAATAAAGGATATAGCAGCTGCTTCTGTTTTGCTTTCTACACTAGTTGCTGTTATGATTGGTTTAATTATTTTTTTACCAAAGTTATTGTAGATTAAATTTGACATTGCGAATCAAGCCTTTCCACTTTGGCCTTTTTATTGGAGAATTTTTTGTCAATGTCTTAAAACTTTCCTCTGTTAATGCGAGCCAATCCGATTTATTAAGTTTTAGGATGTCTTCATTTTGCATAAATTCTGCTTCCTCTGTCCTCTTTGCAAATCTATTCCAAGGACACACTTCCTGACAAATATCGCAGCCGAATATCCAATCTTTCATTTGATTAGTAAATTCAGATGGGATTTCATTTTTCAGTTCTATGGTTAAATAAGATATGCACTTACTTGCATCCAAAAGGTATCCTTCACGATGTATGGCTGCTGTCGGACATGCATCAATGCATTTTCTACATGTCCCACAAAAATTCGAAATTGGATCATCAACTTGGATTTCAAGATCAATGAAAATGCATACTAAAAAAAAGTAAGAACCTTCCTTAGGATGAATAGCGAGTGTGTTTTTTCCTAACCAGGCGATACCAGAATTTTGGGCCCACTCTCTCTCCATGACTGGTGCAGAATCAACAAATGCTTTCGCTTGAATATTGCCATATTTTTCACTTATAAAAGCAATGAGTTGAGCCGCTTTGTTTTTTAATACTTCATGATAATCTTTGCCATAAGCATAACGAGCAATATTGACATCAGAAGTGCAGTCTTTTTCTTGAAAATAATTATGAGAAAGTGTAATGATGGATTTGGTTCCTGGCATCATGATTTCAGGATCTATCCGTTGGTCAAAATATTTTTCAAGATAAGTCATTTCAGCTTGAAAGCCTTTATTTAACCATTGTTCAAGCTTTCGTGCTTGATCCTCTAGTTTTTTTGCTTTGGATATTCCAGTGAGCAAAAAACCCAATTCTTTTGCTTTTTCTTTAATTAATATTGAATCAATTTGTTGCAAAAGAAATATTGGATTTAATTAATTTATTTAAGATGAATTTTAATCGTTTTGTGACCAGTGGAATCTTAAGACCTCTTCACATTCTGGATGCAAACTTCTGCCAACAGGGCAAGTTTTTGCAGCATGTTCAAGTATTGTTTTTTGTTTTGATGAATAGTTTTTATTTGGCATGTATAAATCTATTTCTATACGTCCAATTCTTCTAGGATTATCTGCCATGATTTTTAGCATTTCTGCATGAGTTCCTTCCATATCAATATCATGAGTTTGTGCTGCGATTCCCATTACTGTGATCATGCACGAAGCCAAAGCAGTAGAGGCAAGATCAGTTGGAGAAAATGCTTCACCTTTGCCATGATTGTCTGTCGGTGCATCAGTGATGATTTTATTTCCACTTTTGAGGTGTTGTGCTTCTGTTCGCAGATTTCCCAAATATTTTACTGTTGCAGTTTTCATTATTTTAGATTTTATATTAAAAAATTTCCATTTTTGTAAATACATTTTCCATCCGCATATATTTCTCCACCATTTCTCATATTGGTGATGAGATCCCAATGAATCGCTGATTCATTTTTCCCACCACATTGGAGATAAGATTGCCCAATGGCCATATGGACAGTTCCTCCAATTTTTTCATCGAAAAGAATATTTTTAGTAGCACGCTGAATGTTCATATTCGTACCTATCGCCACTTCTCCAAATCTCCTCGCTCCTGGAATAGCAAAAACTTCGTCTAATACTTCATTGCCCACTTCGGCATGATAAGATATAATCTCTCCAGATTTTACTTGAAGTGTAATCCCACTGACATCTCTGCCCAATTGAAAACTAGGCATGTCAAAATAAATCTCACCTTCTACACAATCTTCTATAGGACTCGTGAATACTTCACCCGATGGCATATTCGATTTTCCATCTGAATTAATCCAAGTACGTCCATTTACATTGAATTCAATTTTAAATTTTGGATGAACATAACTCATTTGTTTTACCTGATTTAAATGATCAACAATTTTTTGTTGATAGGATCCAATGTTTATCCAACTAGTAGCGGGATCTTCTGTGTTTAAAAAACAAGCATTCTTGACAAATTCTGTATATTCATCAAGTGACATCCCAGCTTGGTTTGCAGAAAACTGTGTTGGAAATTGACATAGACTACGCTTTAAACTTTTGTTGCCCAATCGTTCAAAATATATTTTTTGAAATTCGGCATTGGCAGCAACTCGAAGTTCATTTTTTTCTTTGGTGGTGGTAAGATTTTTATTAGGCAAAAATGGAGCTCTAATTAATAAATATGCATCGCAAGTTTTGATCAATTCGAGGCTATTTTTATTGGTATGTTTCAACTGTAATTCACTTCCATAATGTTGTAATATTTCCTCTTGATTTTCAAAACTTAATTCTATATCGACCAATGCGCCTTTTTTTACAGCTTCTTGATAAAATGCTTGAACTAAGGGCTCAGCAAGGCTTGTAGTGCGCAAATAAACTTTTTGACCTTCAGTTAAGTAAAGACAATAGTTGACGAGAAGATCGGCGTATTTTTCAATCCAGTAGCTCATATTTTTTGAATTAAAAGATCAAATATTTGAAATAATTTTTGTGAAGAATTCTCTATGACTTGAATGACAGATTGAATGGTTGTTTTTTCTTGCTGTCCTGTTTCAGGAGAAGAATTTGATACTATTGAAGCAGCCAGTATCTGCATATTGCAATTGTGTGCAACTATGACTTCTGGCACTGTAGACATGCCTACTATATCAGCACCTAATAGACTAATCATCCGATATTCAGCTGGTGTCTCTAGACTTGGTCCTTGAAGTCCGAAGTAAACACCTGTATTAAAATTGAGATACAAATTGGTGCAACATTGATTCGCCATCTGCAATAATTCTTTACTATAAACATCTGACATATCTGGAAAACGATCACCAAGTCTAGGATCATATAAACCGCGCAATGGATTCTCTGGATGAAAGTTGATATGGTCATTTATAAAGACGATATCACCAGATTTGTATTTGGGATTAACTGTACCACTTGCATTGGTGAGCAATAATTTTTTTACACCTAGTTCTTTCAATACTCGAACTGGAAAAGTAATTTGTTGTGGAGAGTAACCCTCATAATAATGTAGTCTACCTGAAAGTAAGACCACTTCTTTGCCATGCCAATTTACAAAAATAATTTTTCCACTGTGACTTTCTACAGTTGTCGGTACAAAATGTGGAATCACTTTAAATGAAATTTCTTTTCGGATTTCTAATTTTTGGGCCATGTTACCCAATCCTGTACCTAGTATGATTGCAATCTCTGGATTGAAATTCGCTCTTTCTTTTATAAACTCCGCACTCTCTATGATTTCGTCAAAATAACTTGTATTCATTTCACAAATATGGTTTAAAATTCTGAAAAATGTAAATTAAAAAGCCTTAGCTTGAATAAGAGGTGTTTTTTTGTGAAGATTTATTAAAAAGTCATGGATAGATAATTTCTTATTCACTGCTATTTTAAACACAAAAAAAGGGCTAATGTTGTAGCTTAAATCTGCAGTGAAATTGAGATATTAAAGTTAAACCAGCTTCTTTAACTTATACCCTTAAAGCTTTTAATTCATAATTAATTTTTTTTATTTTTACAGAAAAATGTTTTAAACCATATGCAATTACAAGTAATAGAAAGCAAAATATTTGAAGTTCGAGGACTAAAGGTAATGTTAGATTTTAATCTTGCTGAAATGTATGAAACAGAAACTAAGTATTTAAAAAGGGCTGTTAAAAACAATATCGAAAGATTTCCTAGAGATTTTATGTTTGAATTGACTAAAGAGGAATGGGAGTCTTTAAGGTGCAATTTTAGCACCTTAAACAATAATGGCAGAGGAAGGCATTTAAAATACATGCCATTTGCATTCACCGAGCAAGGAGTAGCCATGTTGAGCTTGTCCTTAATAGCCAAAAGGCAATTGAGGTGAATATTGCAATAATTCGAACTTTTGTGATGATAACACAGTCTGCGCTTAGTTATTCAGCATTGACGGCAAGACTAAAGACAGTCGAAGGAAAATTTACAGATGTTTATGAGGCTATAAACTATCTCTTGCAAAAGGACCACCAACAAATGGAACAAAATGAAAGAACTCCTATTGGATTTAAAAGAAGTTAAATGAAAATTGTTTTACCTAGACAATAAAAAAAGGGCTTCAATTTCTTGAAACCCTTGATTTTATTGAGTGGGAGATACTGGGTTCGAACCAGTGACCCTCTGCTTGTAAGGCAGATGCTCTGAACCAGCTGAGCTAAGCTCCCGTAACAATTGGGCTGCAAATATAATGTCAAAAAAGAATATGACAAATTTCAGATTATATTTTTATTTATGTAATGTATAATTAACAGATTGACAATTATTTAATTTCTTTCTTTTTGTATAGCTCCTTCAGTTCTGTGAGGTCGATGAGTTTAAATATTACACCAAGAACTAAAGTTATCATGGCTGAAATTATGAAATGTACAATCCCACTCTGCTCAGTAAAATAATTATATATAAAATAATGTAATGTGATATTGACCAACATGAAGCTTAAACTTTGGCTAATAAATTTTAAAAATAATTTATTATCCAAACGATCAATAGTATGATAGACCATTAAGACGACTACTACAATTTGTGTGATTAGTAGCGCAATTGAGGCACCATAAGAATGCAATTTTGGAATGAAGATGAGATTGCATATTGCGTTGAGGACCATCATTACAAAATAGATGATTGCCAGTTTATTTTCACGATGTATGGATTGCATCAATGCTCCAAATAAATAACTATAACTTGCTGGAATAAATCCAATCATAATTATTTTTAAATTTTGATCCATTTGAATTGAATTCTGATGGTATAATAATTGATTGATCCAGTTCGCATTAAAAAATACAAAAACTGCGAGACCAATACTTATTAATAATAGTATTTTGCTCATAGTGATTAGTGTTTCAGTGATCATTTTTTTGTCTTCATGAAATTTGGAAAACATAGCTAGTGCAAAGACACCAAATGATAATGAAATCATAGAACTAGCATCAAAAAGTCGCATTGAACTCGCATAGATTCCATTTTCTAAATTACCATTTTCTAATAACCTTCCTATCCAAATGACATCCTGTTTTGTATAAGCGATATTAAAGAAAAATATTAGAATGAATGGTAAACATGCTACTAGTATTTTCTTTGAACTATTCCAATCGAATTGAATATTAATTGTGGAATTAATTTTATTTAAATAAATACCAAGAGCAATCATAAGGCAAGTGATCAAAGAAATCGTTTGAAGATTCACAAAAAAGCCAATAGTAACATATTTTTGAAACAGTGGGTGATATAAAAAAACAATAGAAATTAAAATTAGAATCATGCGATCCAAGCTAGAGAGTATGCTATCCGTTTTATAGAAACCTGCTCCTGCAATCAAGGATCGAAAGAATAGAATAAATTGAATTAAAATTTGATTGACAGCAAGATGAAGAATAAGTTTCCAAGCATGAATATAATCATGGCTGAGAAAAGTGATAACTCCAATGATCAATAAATAAATAAAAGAAAAAATAAGTTTGATTCCAAAAAGATTTGATAAAAATCCCTTGTCTGAATTCTCATTCTGACTGTAATGTCTCAATGTATAATTGTATAATCCGAGATCATTCAGCGCTTGAAAAAGCAATGTAAATGTCAATAATTCAACATAAAATCCATATTCAGATTGACCTACCAATAACTGAATTTTTCTATCTATGCCAAATAAATAAATTGGTTTGATGAGTAGATTTATAAAAATCAGCAATATAAGATTGAATATAATTGTTTTCTTCATCAATAAATAATATCGCGAAATTACATGGAAATCATGGGATAGCTATACAGAATGATGAATATTTTGTACCTTGCTTCTGAAAACAAATTCTCTATTCATGAAGCGAAGGCCAATTTTTTATATTATTTTTTTATGTTTTATATATTTTACTGGAAATCAAATATTAGCGCAGGAAATATTATTTGAAAAACTATATTATCACTATCCTTTTCAAGCTTCTGGAAAAAATGCTGCAACCAATTTTTATAGTGTGGAAAGCTTCTCCGACGGCGGTTATGCGACTATTGGTTTCGGATTGGATACTTTTCCGAATGCACAAATGTTTGGATTATTGACAAAGTATAATTGTTTGGGTGAGATGGAGTGGTCAAAGAATTTAGGTTTTTCAGGCTCTGGAACAAACACAAATTTTGGTATTACTGAAGCATCCAATGGCGATATCGTTTATTGTTTTAATCAAAGTCCAACATGGTTCAAATCAACCATGCATGTAGGGAGATTAGATAAAAATGGCAATTATAAATGGTTGAAGAGGATAGGAACTGATTCTGAGTTTGGTAGAGATATGATAGCCACCGATGATGGTGGATTTATTATTGCAGGAAGTACTGCTTTTTATGGTACAGATAGAGGTCAAGGTGCTGATATATATCTCGTAAAAATAGATGGTAATGGAAATATAGTTTGGAATAAGACTTATGGAAATCCAAATACGACTTATGATGAAGCGTTTACAATAGACCAAGACTCTAAAGGAAATTTATTCTTATCTGGGCGTTGTATCAATCGAGGTACATTTATGTGTTTTATTATGAAAACAGACACTGCTGGTGAGCCAATTCATACACTTGCAATAGGACAGGAGAATCAATCAACCAATGGATATGCATTGGATGTGACATCTGAAGATAAAGTGGTCATTACTGGGTATACGACTATACTTGAAGCCAATTTTCAAGCAAGAGCGGATTTATTGTTGTTTAAATTTGATAATGATCTGAAACCAGAGTTTTTAAAAGCCTATGATCCTATAGTTGGCACGGATAATGGGGCTTTGGGTGAAGGAATTATCGAACTAGAAGATGGTGCGTATGCAGTGGTCAGTGAGACTGGATCTTTTACCTCTCATAATGTACCCGGTCCACAAGGTGCAGGTAAATGGTTGGGCACTATTTTTGAAAAAGATGGCTCTATCCGCAAAGCTTATATATACAATCATTTTGGATCTCAGTATCCTAGGATTTGTAAAGCTAAATATGGAGGATATTTTATTGCAGGATTTTCTACAGAGTGGACTTTAAGTAGAGCATTCCAAGGATTGGTAGTAAAGACTGATGAGAAATTATTAGTGAATGGTTGTACAGAAGAGGAGGTGACCAATGAAATTATGACATTTGATCCAACTTTTATTGTAGAAGATTTTATTTATCAAAGAAAAACTGGTGGCAATATTATTGATATGCCATTTAGTCCAAAGGACTCTTCATTATTGCGCGAGATAGTATGTGAAGATAAGCCCACCTTAGCAGCTACATTTACAGGACCAAAATCAGCTTGCCCAAATGTAAAAGTAATTTTTAAAAATACATCTACAGATATTCCAAATGCCGAACATACATGGATCCTCAATGGTGAAACGATCATGAAGAAAGGGGATTTAGAATATACTTTCCCTAAAGAAGGAAGTTACACTGTTAAATTGATTGTCAGCTATGCATGTATTAGTTCTGTATTTGAACAGACTATAGAAATTAAGCCACAAGATATTATTAGTATAACAGATAGTTTATGCCAAGATAAGAAATATACCTTTAAAGGAAAAGAGTATCTCGTGCCAGGAAATTATGAGATATTGGATTCTACACAAGGAGAATGTGGATCTTTAACAAAGTTAAATTTGATTGCCAAAACTATTCCAAGCATTGAAAAAAATATAAGTCAATGCATAGGTACAGAATATACAGAAAAGGGGATCTCTTATAAAGTGCCGGGGATTTATCCAGTTCTAGATGTAAGTCTGGGAGATTGTGGTACACTAATCATGTTAAATCTAGAAGGAATTGCATTTACATTGGTAAGAGACACTATTTGTTCAGGTTTCTCTTTAGATTATAATGGACAAAAGTATGGAGTAGGCGATCATAATATCATTTCATTAGATAAGAAAACTTGTGTCAATTTAATCATTGACAGCATGGAATGTAACGATTGCATCGAAGTACCGAATATATTCACTCCAGAAAATGGTGATGATATCAATAATGTGTTTATGCCAGTGAAAAAATGTTCTGCAGAATATGCCAATTATGAATTGTTAATTTTCAATAGATGGGGACAAAAAGTCTTCGAAACTTCAGACCCGACAAAAGGCTGGAATGGCAGATATAAAGATCAAATTTTGAATTCAGAGACCTTTATTTACATCTTAAAATATGATCTCGATTTTGGACCAGGTAATGTGTTAAAAGGATTGCAGAAGAAAGGAGACGTCAGTTTATTGAGATAGCAAATTAATAGCTAATCTTATTTTTTGATTTTCGAATCTTCAACGATTACTTTATAGCGATATCCAGCTCCGAAGTCTTTATCCACAGCAACTATGCCTTCAAAGGCAACATTATCTCCCACTTTAATTTGGTCACTTGAAGTAATCGTTAAGTCATTTTTATTATTGTCTTGTATGTGATACCAGTTTCTGTTCATGATTTGATAATTGGCTTTTACACAGACTCCAGAAACTATGATTTTCTTATCTTTAAATTTGTTAGCATTTTTTAGTATATCTTTAATTTCTATAACACCTTCTATTTTTTGTTCGTTTGATTTTGCTTTACTTTCCACTATTGTTGTATTTTCATTAATAACACTATTTTCTAAAGAACCACCAGGATGAGCCTCTGAATCAATAATGCTGGAAACTAAATAAACCACATCAAAAGTTCTGTCAAATTCCTTACTATAAAAATTTGATTTTTTAAGTCCTCCTCTAAAATAATAGGTATGCCCTTCTATAATTTTCTGCTTTGACACAGCAATCCAAAACTTTTCATTTTTTTCGCTAACATTGACATAGGTATACTTATCAGTATTCAGAATTTCAATTGCTTTTACTTGATGTAGATCATCAGACATTTCTTCATTTTCTTGCTTTTGAATATCTGGAGCAACACTTTGACTAGCATTAGAACTCTTTTCATCTGCTACGATTACTTTTGGTTGTGAGTCGCAACTCATTGTTAAGATTAAAGCTGCAAATAAAATTCTACTGTACATTTTTTGAATTTTAATACAAATATAGTATGAAAAATACATTTTTTTTTGACTAGAGTTTATTGGCTCATGTATCAAATTCAAAATATTGATCTAGTCGTCTATTAAATTCAAATTTCTGTAAATTTTTAACTAGTTTTGCACTCAAATAAATGGAGAATTTTTTAGTATCGGCTAGGAAATATAGACCGCTGCGTTGGATAGATGTAGCAGGTCAAGACCATGTAACCAATACACTTAAAAGTGCATTGCAGCAAGGACAGGTAGCTCACGCTTTTTTGTTTACAGGTCCAAGAGGCGTTGGAAAAACGACTTGCGCACGTATTTTAGCTCGAGTACTGAATTGTTCAAACCCCACTGCAGAGTGGGAACCATGTAATACTTGTGAGATGTGTGTCGCATTTCAAGAAAATGCCTCATTTAATATTTTTGAGCTGGATGCTGCATCCAACAATGGTGTAGAACATATCCGGAATTTGGTTGAGCAGGTAAGATATCAACCTCAGTATGGAAAATATAAGATCTATATCATAGACGAGGTTCATATGTTGTCTTCTGCCGCTTTTAATGCTTTTCTGAAGACTTTGGAAGAACCGCCACCCTTTGCAAAATTTATTCTTGCTACTACTGAAAAACATAAAATCTTACCTACAATTTTAAGTCGATGTCAAGTTTATGATTTTAAAAGAATTAAGGAAAAAGATATCGTTGCCAATTTGGAGAAGATTGCTGCACAAGAAAAAATAAAAGCAGACAATGATGCCTTATATCTCATAGCTCAAAAAGCAGATGGTGGGATGAGAGATGCTTTGTCTATATTTGATAGAATCACCAGCTATTCTGGTGCAACGTTAAGCTATGAAGATGCTGTAATAAATCTCAATGTATTAGATCAAGATTATTATTTTAAATTTATTGATGCATTTCTAAAAGAAGATATTCAATCTGCTTTCTTATTATATGATCAGGTACTTTCATCAGGATTTGACCCTGAGATATTTTTGGAAGGAATGGGTTCGCATTTACGAAATCTATTAGTCTCCAAACATCCCCAAATGCAACAGCTTTATGAGGGATCTGATGGATGGAAACAAAAATATTTAGAGCAAGCAAATGCAGTAGGTCTTGGATTTATGATGACTGCACTTGATATGTTGAATGAAGCGGAAGTTAACTTGATTAGAGCAAAAAACAGGAGGCTACATATTGAAGTCTTATTGGGAAAATTATGTTTTCTAAATAGAAGAAAAACAACTTCAGCAGGATTGGTCAATGAGACCAATGATGAAAAAAAAAATCCTGAACTGAACATAGTCAATGCTGACATTAAGCCAGTAGGAGAATCACCCAAATCTGATGACAAAGAAAATTTAGTTCAAGCAGAAAGTAAGAAAAACAATGATATCGTTAAGTCAAATACTTCTGAAGAAATGCCACCAAATGTCAATTCACAATCACCATCTCAATCTAAACAATCGCCTGTTACTGCTATTCCAAAACTCTTGGATTTAAATAAAATCAAAGAAAAAATTCAAATAGAAGAAAAGCAAAAAAAGGAAAATTTGCTTGAATTAAAACAAGAGAGTTTTTTGATTTTTTGGAATCAATTAATTGCTGAACAAAAGTCCAATTCATTGCGGATGTTTATGTCTCAAGCAGAAATTACTGTCACTCAACAAAACATTGCAATAAAGGTAGGTTCTGCTATGTCCAGAGAAGCACTTCGCCATGACTTGAAATTGGATGAAAGGATAAGGATGTCTTTTAGGGAGGAGAATGTCATAGCAACAATCGAAGTAGATAGTGCCATGGCAGAACGCGAAGAAAAAAGCCAAACTAAGAGATTATATTCTGGTAAAGAGAAGTGGGAAATGTTAGTAGAAGCAAATCCTAAACTAGCTGAGCTAAAAGAAAAACTTGAATTGACAATAGACGAGTATTAAAATTAAATTGATGTTTTGGAATATATTGAAATTCATTTTTTTTAAATTTGATCCAGAGAAGGCACATTATTTGTCTATGGATTTATTGAACCTCATTTCAAAAATTCCAATCTTCTCAAAGCTATTTTTTAAGACATTTGAATTAGAACATGAATTATTGCACAAACAATTATTTGGTCTGCAATTTCGGAATACTTTGGGATTGGCGGCTGGTTTCGATAAAGATGGAAAGTGGTTGCACCTTCTTGACAAATTGGGCTTTGGGTTTGTAGAAGTTGGAACAGTAACACCCATTGCACAGCTTGGTAATGATAAACCAAGATTATTTCGTTTGAAAAAAGATGAGGCAATCATCAACAGAATGGGATTTAACAATGCTGGTGTTGATGCTTTGGTTTCAAGATTGTCAGCATTTCGAAAGACAAATTCTAAATTGATCATTGGAGGAATATTGGTAAGAATAAGTTGAGTGAAGGCGATCAAATCTTGAAGGACTATCTAATTTGTTTTGAGAAATTAGTAAACTATGTTGATTATTTTGTAGTGAATGTATCTTCACCCAATACACCTAATCTGCGATCATTGCAAGAAAAAAAACCACTGGATGAATTGCTGTATACTATCCAACAAGCAAATTCAAATTTTAATAAACCTATTTTTCTTAAAATTGCACCAGACCTGAGCTCGTCCGCTTTGGATGATATTATAGAAGTCGTTCTTAAGAATAGATTGACTGGCATTATTGCCACGAACACTACAATTTCTAGACCTGATAATTTGATCTCAGATGCTGAACTAAAAAGCCAAACAGGAGGACTGAGTGGTTTGCCATTGTTTGAGAAAAGTAATGAAGTGCTCGCCTATATAAAATCTAAGATCTCAGATTCAAATTTAATTCTCATTGGTGTTGGTGGAATACATACTGAATTTTCTGCAATCGAAAAATTTAATCATGGGGCAGATTTGATCCAAATTTATTCCGGCTTGATTTATAGAGGGCCTTGGTTTTGTAAACAAATTAAAAAGAGCATTTTAAATGCAAAGAATTAAGATTTGCTTATTGAAGCAAAGTGTTTAGTTATAAATATAATTTAATAAACTATCAATTTCAATTCTACTTTTTTCCATTTTTGAGAATAATTTTTCGAAAAGAACTCTTCTTTCTTTTTCACCTTCCCCACTGATTTGGGTGGCATGTTTTTTTGTTTTAAGTAACCACGATTTTGCATACCTGGTCATTTTTTTATCCGAAGTTCTTATAAGATTTGGCGCATCGATCACACAGTATAGATGATCTCCTAGATCAGAAGATACAAAGATTACTTCATTGGAGTGGACGATTTCATTCATGTAAATATTGACACTTGATTTATTTAAAGCATCCTTAGTCTCAAATCTTTTTGTGCCGGTGATACAAATATTTTGTAGATGATCCAAGAGATCAAATAATTCGGAACAGATTTCTTGAGCAATAGATTTACGGTGAAAGACTCTCATCTGAATAAAATATTTGAGTTGGTCTAATGTATTATCGATCATCCGTATATTCCAAATTTCTATACCAGAAAAATGGTAGTAGGTGTGGGCACATTTATCTATAGCATGCATCAATGCTTCATCATTCAAGAAAATATTTAAGTCAAACTTGTCTTCATATTTTGGTATCGACCAGCTTGTAAAATTCCATGCATACAGTTTAAAGGCAAATAATTTATGAAAAGGCATGAAGTGAAATATCGGTATTTCACCTGCTAGATTGATGTAGCTCAAATTTTTTAAAGATGTCAATTGATTCAAATGATTCTGTAAGTTTTGAATAAAATCCATCGGATGCAATGGCATTTTTCGGAGCGCATCATTCAAGAAAGGAATTGGTGCGGATTTGTAATCTAGAAATTGGTCTAATGAGATATGATAGCAACTAGATAAAGCAATGATTTCATCTAGTCCCAACATTGTGTCGCCTTTAATTTTCTTATAGGCTGAACTGTTGGAAATATTTAAAGTTTCGCTGAGTGTGTCCACCAGCTTGCGGGATTCGATTTTCATTTTGATATGATCCAAAAAGGAATCTTGAAATTTTTTCCAGTCTGTTGGCATAACATTTATTTTTTAATTAAAAGAGAATTCTATGTGAAATTAGCAATATTGTAGAATTATTTTTTATTTTTCTCGTTTTTGTATAAATATTACTATAGTTTTTTAATATTTGATACATTAAGTGTAAAAATAGTTTATTTATTTACTTTTCGGCACTCTAAGTATAAGACTTTTGTAACGTCAATGTGATTATTTAATTCACGTCGATTTAAATTGGTTCTTTATTAAAATTAATTACAATGAAAAGTCAACTAAATATTTATCAGATTTTCTTTTGTTGTGTATTGCCTATTTTTGCGTTTGCACAATATGAAATTAGCTCTGAAAAGTCCAAAGATTTTACACCAAAATACAAAGCAGGAATCTATATTTATCCATTCAGTAAATATACTTACCTAGAAAAAGAGACTTGTCATCAAAAAAGCAGTTTGCAACAAAATTTCTCATTTTTTTTAGAGACTAATTTAAAAAAGAAATCTGCTTTGGTTTATCGGATCAATGTCATAACTGGCAAATTTGCAAAATCAGTAGAGCAAAAAGAAAGTGTAATTATTGATACTATTATTAGTACAATTGACTTTAATTATCTCATTTTATTTTCAGATAAAGAGAAGGAGCCTTCAAAGAGTGACTTTGAGGTAAATGATCTTTATTTGGGTAAGGGACTGAGTTTTGATTTGGCTTTTCAAAATTATTATCGACGAAGAGAAAAAGGGAAGACAGATGTAAGTTATCATATTGGATTGCGGACAGGAGGTAGAGCGTATCTTTATAATCACGAGGAATTCATAGGCGGCATTACAAAATTGGAGAAAACTAATAACGGAGATTTGATTCCATGGTGGTTAATTAATACAACTGAGAATATATATAAAATTGATGGGGTGATACGACATACAGTAAATCAAGGGGTGTATTATTATGCAAATATAATTTACGGATTTTCTTTAGGAAAGGAACTTTCCATTTTTCCAATTCACTTAGGACTTCACTTTTCTAAACAAAGAAAATTTTACACAAGTGATAATCTTGGCGATAAGTTTAAGAAGTCAGTTTATTCATTAGACCTTTCTATGGCTTATACTTTTTAGTATTGAAAATAAGTAAGACAAATTTAAGTATTTATTTTAATAAATAATTCAAATGAAAAATTTTCTATTATGTTGTTTTAGTTTGATCTTTTTCATGATGCCGATATTTTTATTTTCTCAGCATGAAAAAGGATCAGAGTTATCCAAGGATTTATATTCAAAATATAAATTAGGAATTATGGCTTTCCCATTTTATGATTATTATCCTGAGAAATCAAATTATCATGTTGAGGATAGACATGAGCGAAATAATTTTTCAATATTTTTTGAGCGTGCTATAAATAGTAAAGCTTCATTACTTTGGCGTATTAATATTGCAAAACAAAAATTACCAAAATCAATTCAAAATCTGGATGTAAATTTTCTTAAATACAATACCTATTCACTGGATTATAAGGATTATATAGCTAAATCATTAATTTTACAAAGCAAACCAACGAGTGATGATTTTTCTTCAGAGGAATTATTTTTAGGGAAAGGTTTTAGTGTTGATTTAGCTTATCAAAAATATTTTAGGAAAAGGGTGAAAGGCAATCCTGAAGCTAGTTTTTATATTGGATTGCGCACCGGCAAGGGACAATATATAGATTCTCATAAAGATTTTACAGGAACAATAACAAGTGTATGTCGTCCAAATGGAGGCTTGTTTGATTTTTCAGGAGTTATTGGTTATGATATCAATGGTCAAATCCATTATAGTTTGGAAGAAGGAGAATATTATTATACAAATTTAATTTATGGTCTTCAGATAAATAGAGAAATCTTAAATTCACCTATTCATTTGGGCTTTCTTTTATCAGGGCAAAGCCATTTAAAAACAAGTGATGATCTTCATGCAAAATTTAAGAAGATAGCATTGTCCTTAAATTTTACTATTGCTTATGTATTTTAGAAACTTTGGATGGTGGAATTTATAAATTTATTTTAAAGTCCAAAGCAGAAAAATATTTTGTGCTTTAAATAATCGAAGCTTGTTTGATAGTCATTTTATTTGATCTCACTCTGCCAATTCATCATTCCTCCCAATAGATTCCTCACATTTTTAAAACCAGCATTGACTAGTTGAGATTTTGCTATTCCACTTCGGTTTCCGCTGCGGCAATACACAACGATTTCATCATTTTCTTTGCCTTCAAGAGATTTTATTTTATCTGGAAATAAGCCTAGTGGCCATAATACGCCTCCGATATTGAATTCAGCATTTTCATGAATTTCACGAACGTCGATTAAAGTGAAATTTTCTTTATTGTCGAGTTTTGTTTTTAACTCTTTAGCTGTGATGTCTTGCATTTTAATATTTTTTTTTGAATTTGAAAAACAGAATTATTTTACCTTGTCAAATACATATATCGTTTACTGTCGAGATCCCTGAAATATGGGTCAAATAAATCTTTAATAAAATAAATAGCCTCACCCGTGGATTTCATTTCTGGACCTAAACTGATATCTACTCCAGGGAATTTATTAAATGAAAATACAGGAACTTTGATAGCGTACCCATCCAATTTATTTTCAATGTTGAAGTCTTTCAACTTCTTTGTTCCAAGCATGATTTTAGTTGCGATATTGAGATATGGCACTTTATAGGCCTTGGCAATAAAAGGGGTCGTTCGTGAAGCTCTAGGATTGGCTTCGATGACGAATACCTTATTGTCTTTAATCGCGAATTGGATATTCACTAATCCTAGTGTATTCAATGTTAAAGCGATGCGTTTACTATATGCTGCCATTGTCGCTACTGCATCACTGCTCAAACTATAGGTAGGTAATACCGCTGAACTATCACCTGAATGAATTCCTGCAGGTTCGATATGTTCCATGATTCCCATAATATGAACGTCTTCACCATCACAGATGCAATCGACTTCTGCTTCTTTAGCTCTATCCAGGAATTGATCGATCAAGACTTTATTGTCAGGCATATGTTTGAATATAGACAGCACATGTGACTCCAATTCTTCATCGTTGATTACTATTCTCATTCGCTGTCCACCCAAGACATATGATGGTCTCACCAATACTGGATAGCCAATGCTTCTTGCTACCTCAAGGGCTTCATCGGCATTGGTCGCTACACCATAATTTGGATAGGGAATCTCCATTTCTTTTAATAAATCGGAGAACCTGCCTCTGTCTTCGGCAATGTCCATGCTTGGATAGGAGGTACCGATAATTGGAATACCTTTTTGATGAATTTTTTCAGCTAATTTTAATGCTGTCTGACCACCCAATTGCACGATAACCCCTGCTGGTTTCTCATGATCTAATATCTCTTCAATATGTTCCCAATATATAGGCTCGAAATATAATTTATCTGCGATGTCAAAATCTGTGGAAACAGTCTCAGGATTGCAATTAACCATAATTGCTTCCATGCCTTCTTCCTTGATCGCCATAACACCATGAACGCAGCAATAGTCAAATTCTATTCCCTGCCCGATTCGATTTGGACCTGATCCGAGTACAACGATTTTTTTCTTATCGCTTGGGATACTTTCATTGAATTGATCGAAAGTAGAGTAATAATATGGCGTTTGAGCTTCAAACTCTGCTGCACATGTGTCTACCATTTTATAAACTCTTTTAATATTGAGTTTCTTGCGATGTTTTGTGACATCTTTTTCTTCAATTCGAAGCAACCAAGCAATCTGATTATCTGAATATCCATTTTTCTTAAGGTCAAGAAAAAATTCCTTTGGAATATCATCAGGCACATTATATTTCTGCAATTGATCTTCCATATTGACCAATTTTTTGATCTCCTTAATGAACCAAGGATCGATTCCTGTGAGTTTATGAATTGATTTTTCAGGAACTCCAATTCTTAAGGCATCTTTTAACCTGTAGATTCTATCGTCTGAGACCTTCTCCAATCTTTCCAATACATCTTGAGTATTATACCATTCTTTTTTATCTGCGCCAAGTCCATGTCTGTCATTTTCTTGAGATTGACAGGCTTTTTGTAAAGCTTCAGTGAAGGATCTCCCTATTGCCATAACTTCACCTACAGACTTCATCTGTAATCCTAGCCTTGTATCTGCACCATGAAATTTCTCGAAATTCCATCTTGGCATTTTTACAATCACATAATCCAATGCAGGTTCAAAAAGTGCACTAGTGGTTTTTGTTATTTGATTATTTAATTCATCTAGAGTATAACCTAATGCTAGTTTTGCAGCAATTTTTGCAATGGGGTAACCTGTGGCTTTACTCGCCAATGCTGAAGACCTAGAGACTCTAGGATTGATCTCCACAGCTATCAAATCTTCTGTATCTGGATGAAGTGCAAACTGAACATTGCAGCCTCCAGAAAAATTTCCTAAAGAGCGCATCATCATGATCGCACTGTCGCGCATATTTTGAAATGCAGTATCGCTTAAAGTCATTGCGGGAGCTACCGTAATACTATCACCAGTATGGATCCCCATTGGATCAATATTCTCCACAGTACAGATGATCACGACATTGTCATTTTTATCTCTAAGAAGTTCTAATTCAAATTCCTTCCAGCCCAATACAGCTTTTTCTACAAGGACTTCATGAGTAGGTGAGGCATCTAATCCTCTTCGCAATGCTTCATCAAATTGCTCTGATTTATGTACAAAACTTCCACCTGTACCACCTAGTGTGTAGGATGGACGAATCACGAGTGGAAATCCTATTGCTTGAGCAGCTTCTTTGCCTTCCAAAAATGAATTAGCTATTTTTGAAGGAGCTACTGCAACACCCAATTTTACCATGTGTTTTCGAAAAAGCTCTCGGTCCTCAGTGAGTTCGATAGCACTGATATCTACACCAATCATCTTTACACCATATTTATTCCAGATATTTTGTTTATCGGCTTCCATGGCTAGATTTAAGGCAGTTTGTCCACCCATTGTAGGAAGGACAGCATCTATTTTTCGCTCTTCAAGAATCTTGATAATTGACTCCACTGTCAATGGCCAAAGATAAATATGGTCAGCGGTAACAGGATCTGTCATGATTGTAGCTGGATTAGAATTGATCAATGACACTTCAATTCCTTCTTCTCTAAGTGATCTTGCTGCTTGAGTTCCAGAATAATCAAATTCACAAGCTTGTCCAATGATAATAGGACCACTTCCTATAATGAGTACTGATTTAATAGAATTATCCTTGGGCATGATTACAATTTGGCGCAAAGATAATACCTTAAGCTTTAGTTTTTGGTTAGTTTTTCCACTTATGAATGAATTACTTAATATTTAAAATAGGTTTTTCTAATTCAACTGTTTGATTTTAATGTTATCTGTGCGGATAATTTTAGTGTTTTTAATTTGCAATTAAAATTGAATTATCTTTAGAGCTCAAATAAAACGATTAAAATGAATCCAACTTTAAAAAATATTCTTGCCGTTACAGTAGGCATCATCATTGGTGGTTTCGTCAATATGGGAATAATTATGATGAGCAGTTCTGTTATTCCTCCTCCAGAAGGCGCTGATTTAACTACAATGGAAGGCCTAAAAGCTGCAATGCCTATGATGCAAGCTAAACATTTTTTGATGCCTTTTCTTGCTCATGCATTGGGTACTTTCGTTGGGGCTTTTATTGCCTATTATTTAGCAGCAAATAATAAGATGCGTTTCGCTTTAGCTATTGGTATCTGGTTTATGATTGGAGGAATCGTCAATATTATTTTGCTGCCTTCACCAATTTGGTTTACTATCGTAGATTTATGTCTAGCTTATATTCCAATGGCAATTTTGGCAATTCGATTAAACCCCATTCAACATTAGACTTTATTCTATTGAACATATGACAGATTTACATGTAGTTCATTTCTAATGTGGATTTTGAATTAAATTTTAAAGGGCAATAAACTGATCTTGTGCAAGGGATACCATCAGCCCTTCTGTATTAATTTCTGCAAGAGTAGTATCACATATTCTATTGAATAAATATGGATCGCTTGGTCTGGTCATTTTTATATAATTGTCAGTAAACCCATGCATCTGACCATGTTTTTCTTCCTTCTCCCATAATACTGGTCTAACAGTTTGCAAATGTTGTTCGTAGAAGTATCTCCTCTTTTTCTCGGATAATATTCTCAACATTTCATTACGTTTATGTCTTTCATTCATCGGAACGATTTGATCCATTGTTGCAGCCAGTGTGTTTTCTCTCTCAGAATAGGTAAACACATGAAGATAAGAGATATCTAGGTTATTAATAAAATGATAGCTGTTGTGGAAATGCTCGATTGTTTCTCCAGGAAAACCAACAATAACATCTACACCAATACATGCATGTGGCATGACGGTTTTAATTTTTTCTACTCGAGAGGCATATAATTCTCTTTTATACCTCCTCTTCATTACAGAAAGTATGTCATTGTCTCCTGATTGTAAGGGGATATGAAAGTGTGGCATAAATCGCTTGGATTGAGCCACAAAATCAATGATCTCATCGGTACAAAGATTAGGTTCTATGCTCGAAATCCTAAATCGTTCAATAGATTCAATCGCATCTAATGCACGAATTAAGTCAATAAACAATGCTTCTTTTTTTGTTTTATTGCCTTCAATTATTTCTGTGCCTTGTCCGAAGTCGCCTAGATTTACTCCTGTCAAGACAATTTCCTTAATTCCTTGACTTGCTATTTGATTTACCAAATTCACGATTTCTTCTATTCTGCCACTTCTAGATTTTCCTCTTGCCAATGGAATCGTGCAGAAGCTACATTTATAGTCACAGCCGTCTTGTACTTTTAGGAAAGTACGTGTTCGATCTTCGATCGAATAGCTAGGGATAAATATATTGGCATCACTTACTGCGGAAGCAAAGATTGAAGCATAGCTTGAACTATATGTGTCGATACTATTGATATGATGTAAGATATTGAATTTTTCTGCTGCACCGAGCACCATTGCTACACCAGGGATGGACGCAATTTCTTTAGGCTTAAGTTGTGCATAGCAGCCGATGACGATGACCTTAGCGCTAGGATTTTTCCTCAATGCTTTTCTTACAGCATATCTACATTTTTTATCTGCTTCATCGGTGACGGAACAGGTATTGATCACATAATAGTCTGCTGCATCATTAAAATCCACTTCAGCATATCCTGCATTTTTGAATTGCTTTCCAATAGACGAACTCTCTGAAAAATTCAGTTTGCAGCCTAATGTATGAAATGCAATTGATCTTCCTGTGGACATTTGAATAAAATAATTGCAAAAGTAAGCAAAAATTTTGAGTGCTATATAAAACAGGAGAATGTATTAGGGGAGGATTTAGAAAGCGAAAATTATTGAATGATTATCTTCTTATTAAAATTAACCAAACCTTCATGGTCATGAATATTAAGGATATATACTCCTGGAACTAAATTGAAGATTTGAACTGTGCTTTTTCTCTGATTATATTCTAAAGGTAGATCATTATTAGCACTTTGACCATTTGCGTTTGAAATTGTATAATATAATTGATTTAGGGAATTAAAATCATCTTCAAATTGAATTTCTATAGATTGATTATTGACACAAGGATTTGGAGAGATGACTATTTTTGATTCTAATTCTTGAGCATTAATTGAAGTAAGCGTATTTAGATTATAAGAAAATTCCTTAATGCATCCATTTTGATCAGTCACAGTAAGCTTATAGATACCTAAAGGGACATTGGTTAATGTTTTTTCATATGTTGCATTACTCCATTTATATGTTTTTTGATCTGCATTATTGTAAATGTTTGGATCTAAGTCATACATGCCAGAGTTCACAGTATTCTTTTTCACATTTGGCGCACTCAACATTTCATTATACTGTTCGAGATAAATAATCAAGGTGGAGTCGCAACCTAAATAATTTTTAAATTTTTGGATATGTAGACCGGGAAATTTATACTGTTGATTATTAATGGTATATACACTTCCGACACAGAATTTGTCAGAGATAGTAGTTTTTGAATTTGGTATAAAGGTGTAATCTAAAATTAAAATTGAATCACAGTTTTGGTATGCTTTTCCTTTGAGAAGTATGGTGTCTCGTGGATGATTTTCATCGATGATTATATTTTCATAAGTATCATATTTTCCTTCACAAAGACTTTTTCTGATCGTATTAATCTGAGGCTTACCATTTAATGTCTCTTTTTTTACAATGATATTCAGTCCTGGTAATTCAGCATTACTTATGACGCAATGATAATAAGCTTTATCTGTAAGATTATTATAAGAATTAATTTTATACGAATATGCTTCCCCATTAACTAATGTCTCACCATATCGCATCCATATTCTTTTATTTGTGGCGATACTTTTATCGATATCAGTGTTTAATATGTATTGATCTCCTGGATTCAACAATACTGTTGACGATTCATCAACTGTATCTTGAATTTCATAGCGAAAGTTAATTAAAATTTTGTTGGTCTCATGTAATCTTTTGATTGGCAGGATGTCTTCTGTAGTAAGCTTATTATAACTGATTAAAAAGTCTGCGAGGCTTACATTTTGTAGGATTGGTATTTCAGTGAAAAGATTATTCTCCAAATTGAGATATGTCAAATAATTTAAACTTCCTATTGAACTTGGAATTGTTTTTTCAAAGAAATTATTTTGAATTGAAATTGCGACCAGTTTTTTACATTCTGAAATTTCATCAGGAACCAAGCCACTGAATTTATTATCTCCAATTCTGAGATATTTTAGTTCACTTAGATTTTTAATTTTTGGAGAAATACTTCCTTCCAATAAATTTCCTCTAAAATTAATTTCCTCCAATGATTTCATATTATACAAATCATCAGGAATATTACCATTAAGTTTATTCTTGATAAATGAAATTGATTTTAGTGATTTTAAAGAACAAATTTCATTTGGTATAGCTCCATATAATTTGCTATTGTCAATTTCTAATTTTTCTAAAGAAGTTAAATTATTTATTTGACTTGGGATGAGATCTTCAATTCCACAGTCCGAAAGATTTAATTCTTTTAAGCCTGTTAAATTAAAAACCTCAACAGGAAATTTTTTATCTTTGGTGACGATGCCTTTGAGTTTTAAATCTAGCTTAACGATTCTACAATTTTCTACTTTAATCGAAATAGGGTCTATCTGTTCCAAGGGAAGCTTAAAGTCCCATTCATAAATTTGACCTTTGACTTCAAGGGAATTAAATAAACTTAAAAGAGCTAATGAATCAGATTGTCGAGATATATTACAATCCTGAGCTGCCAGAGACACACCCCAAGATACACACAGCCAAACCAAGAATTTAATGCAATTTCTCTTCATTCTGTTTTTGTCAAGCTTAAGACGGTTATTTTGGGGTTTGGTAACCAAAATTATACCTATTCTGCGAATTTTTATGACTTTTCTTCGCTTTTTTTTATAGTTAATTTTTTAAAATATATAAGTATTTATAAAGTCCATTATAATACATTAAATAAATCTATATCTATTTGCAAGGGGAACAACCTATTTTGCTCCTGTCTGTTATGCTTGGCTGTGAAATGATTTCACTTTATAAATCTCAAAATTGTAAAATTTGAAAAAATATTTGATTTTAACCATTCTAGTCATTGGATTAGACCTGTGTGTTTTTGGACAAGCGTTTAATATTTCTGGTAATATATTGGATAACAATTCTCAGACTTTACCGCAATGTCCTGTTATTTTAAAAGATAAAAAAGGCTCGATACTCAAGACTGCTTTAACTGATGCTAGTGGTGCTTTTATTTTAAAAGACATAAGTCCATCAAGTTATGATCTCGTAGTAGTTTTTATTGGTTTCAAAGAGCTAAAAAAAGATATAAAAGTCTCAATTGCAGACATCGAATTGGGTAATCTAATTTTGGAATCTGACGCAATTTCACTTAATGAAATTAAAGTCAAAGCAAAAGCGCCACTAGCTAAAGAGCGACAAGATACTACTGAGTTCAATGCAAGCTCTGCTAAGGTACTCAAAGATGCTACTTCTGAAGACTTAGTCAGTAAAATGCCATCAGTGACAGTAGAAAATGGGCAAATAAAAGCACAAGGGGAACAAGTCAAGCAAGTTTTAGTCGATGGAAAGGCTTTTTTTGGTAGTGATCCAACTGCTGCTTTGCGCAATCTTCCTGCAGAAGTCGTGGATAAAATTCAAGTGTTTGATCAGTTGAGTGAACAGTCTCGATTTTCTGGAGTGAATGATGGCAATACTACAAAGACTATTAATATCGTGACAAAATCAGGAATGAGGCAAGGACAATTTGGAAAAGTTTACGCTGGTTATGGCTATGAGGATAAATATCAAAGTGGAGGAAATATAAATTATTTTGATGGCGATCGAAGACTATCAATTATTGGAATGAGTAATAATATTAATATCCAAAATTTCTCTTCAGAAGATTTAGTCGGACTTACCGGAAACTCAGATAGAGGTGGGTTTGGAGGAAGAGGTTTTGGTGGAGGTCGCGGAGGACCTAATTGGGGTGGTGCTAATCAGGATTTTACTGTACCTAGTTCTGGAGGCATTGCTCAGACTCATGCCATAGGATTGAATTATTCAGACAAGTGGAATAAAAATACAGAAGTGACAGGGAGCTATTTTTTCAATTTATCAGATAATGATATTATTGAAGAGACTAGACAAGAATATTTTAATATTCCAATCGAAGTATTCAATTCAAAAAATATCTCTCAAACAAAAAATACGAATCATAGACTCCAAGCGAGATTTGAGATAAAATTGGATAGTTTGAACTCATTGGTAATACGACCAAGATTTAATTCGCAAATTCGGAAGGATAACACCAATCTAAATGCAAGTTCAATGATTGATAATATTGCTTTAAATAGATCGTTGAGCTCTAATGATTTTAAAAATTCAACTTACAATGTAAACAACACCCTGATGTGGAGAAAAAAATTCCTTAAAATAGGAAGAACATTTACATCAGATTGGAATATCGGATATGCACCTAAAAAATCTAGTTCTGATTATTTTGCATTAAATGAAATTTCACTGACGAAGGATAGTGTCGATCAAATTGCAAATGGAAATGCAAATACTTTGAATAGTTCATTAAGTCTAGAATATACTGAACCAATATCTAAATTAAGTCAAATATTATTTTCAGCAAGATCAAGTTTTCAAGAAGAAGAATCCAATAAATCAACATATGATTATTTCGTAAACGATCAAGATTATACATTATTAAATTCATTGTTGAGTTCTGATTATTCCAATGATTATTTTACCAATTCTGTCGGGATTGGCTATAGTTATAATAAGGAAAAAAGTTTAAATTTTAATGCGAGATTAAATTTTCAACATTCTGAATTGCAAAATAAAAGTATATTACCAGCGACTGATCCGATTAAAAAAACATATTTAAATTGGATGCCATCTTTGTTTGGTTTTAAAACATTTTCAGCCCAGTCCAACCTTCGTTTTGGTTATAGACCTTATACTCAGTTACCAAATATGTCGCAATTGCAGAATATCTTAAACAATGCGAATCCATTACAGTTGAGCGTGGGAAATCCTTCATTAGATCAGAGTTTTTATCATAATATTTTTGCTCGATATCAGCGCAGTATTACTGAAAGAGCCTCTACTTTATTTTTGATGGTAGGCGCTACTATTGCTCAAGATTATATTGCCAATGCAACTTATCAAGGAGGATCAAATCATGAGATAGTGAAGAAGTATAATGTGGCTCCTGGAGCTAGGATTAGTGTACCTGTTAATCTAAGTGGAAACTATTCTTTAAGAAGTTTTCTATCGTATGCACAGCCTATTATTAAATTAAAGACCAATCTCAGCTATGATCTGGGCTATACTTTTTCTAGAATTCCTGGAATCTTGGATAGTCTCAGTTTATTTACACTAAATCATACGATTTCTGGTGGACTAGGTTTATCTAGCAATATCAGTGATAAAATAGATTACAGTATTTCTTGGCGTCCAAATTTGAATTTAGCGAAATCAAATTCAAGTCAGAATTCAAATAATAATTTTGTGAATCATGCCTTGAAGGCAAAATTAAATTGGATTATAATTGAAGGATTTGTAATCCGGACAGATTATACACTTTCTTTATTTGATTATGCTAATAATAATTCTGATCAAACTTTAAATATACTAAATGTGGGTATCGGAAAGAAAATTTTTAAAAATCAACGCGGAGAAATCACTTTGGCAATAAATGACCTTTTAAATCAAAATTCAAATATTAATAGAAATGCATATGAGAATTTTGTACAAGATATCGTGACCAATTCTATTCAGAGATTTGTCATGCTGTCTTTTACTTATAATTTGAGAAATTTTAATTCTGGAAAAAAACCTAGCTCAACACCTCCAAACACTGACATGGAGAGAATGAGAAGAATGCATTGATTTAAGATGAAGTTAAGCTGATTGTTTTTTTGTAAATTTGCAAAAAAGATATCGTGAAAATATTGATCACAGACGATGTTCATCCATTTTTATTGACAGAATTTGAGAAGAGAAATTATGATTTTGATTATCTACCCAAGATAAGCTTGGCAGAGTGTAAAGAGATTTGTCCCCAATATGATGGATTAATCATCAATAGTAAGATAAAAGTGGACAAAGATTTTTTATCTAGAGCGATTAATCTTCGGTGGATAGCTCGATTGGGATCAGGTATGGAGATCATTGATATCCCTGAAGCATATGCAAGAAATATTTATTTGATCAGTACACCAGAAGCGAACTGCAATGCAGTGGCAGAGCATGTACTTGGATTACTTTTATCTTTATTTCGACATATTCCAAGAGCTAATTCAGAAGTAAAATTAAATGATTGGCGAAGGGAGCAGAATCGAGGTGCAGAGATCAGATCAAAAAACATTGGAATAATCGGATTTGGCCATACAGGGAGCAGTTTTGCTAGACTTTTGACAGGATTTGGGGCGAATATTATAATTTTTGATAAGTATAAGCAGCTAAATGAAAATACAGATCGTTACAGGGTAGTAAAAAGCTTAAGCCAACTACAGGAGGAAGCTGAAGTGATTAGTCTCCATCTGCCTTTGACTGATGAGACACGTTATCTGGTAAACGAACTTTTTATCGCTGAAAATAAAAACCCATTTTACCTACTTAACAGCTCTCGAGGACAAATAGTGGATACCGTCGCTTTAATTTCCGGACTTCATTCTGGCAAAGTATTGGGTGCTGGTCTTGACGTTTTTGAGAATGAAAAACCATCGTCTTATACCCCGACAGAATCAGAATTATATGACAAACTATTTAAGATGGATAACGTGATTTGTACCCCACATATTGCTGGTTGGACTCATGAATCCAAACTTTTAATAGCTCAGACTGTATTAAAAAAATTGGAAAATATGCTAAATTTAAATATATAGTAAATTGAATATCAATACTGTAAAAATTAATTTTAGATAAATTCGACTAATTTTTTATCAAACAAATCTCAGATTTTGAAAAAAGTTAAGAAATGCTTAACATTGCAAAATTTTTTATCAAACAAATATTTTAATTACCACATTATGCAAAGCAAAATTTTTACACTGCTTTTCTTATTGTTTTCATCTTTTGCGCTGGTAGCCCAAACTTCAGTAGAAGGTACAGTTAAAGATGGAGAATCTGGAGAAACCATCATCCAGTGTGGAATACTATTTTTCAAAAATGGAGTTCAGGTATTGACCACTGTCACAGACTATGATGGAAATTATAATGTTCAATTAGAACCAGGAAAGTACGACATAGAAGCTAGATATGTTGGATATGCTGCTTCTAAAATTACCAATGTACAAGTCCAAGGAGGAAAAGCCAATAAAGTAAATATTAGCCTATCTAAGGGAATTGAACTTGGGGAGGTAGAGATAAAAGCCTATAGCGCTCCTCTTGTGACTGTGGATCAGACCACACAAGGAACTCAAGTGACAGCAGAACAAATCAAAAACCTACCTACTAGAGATATCAATGCCATTGCAGCTACATCAGCTGGTTTTTCCAGTGTTGACGGAGGGGAAGGTTCCATCAGAGGATCTAGAACTGGTGCTACTGTTTATTACCTCGACGGTATCAGATATACAGGTAGAGCACTGCCATCTTCTGAAATCGAACAATTGCAAGTCGTAACAGGTGGTATCGAAGCTCAATATGGCGATGTCACTGGTGGAATTATCGCATTGACATCAAAAGGACCTTCAGCAAAAGTAAGTGGCGGTATAGAAGCTGAGACTTCTCAATATCTTGACCCATATGGTTATAATCTCCTTTCCGCAAATATTTCAGGTCCAATTTGGAAGAAAAAATCAGAAGGGAAAGCAGATCGCACGATTGTAGGTTATAGACTAGCTGGTCAATACACTTTTAGAAAAGATGATGATCCTCCTGCGTTTGGAAGATATGCTGCTACAGAAGATGCTATTAAAAGAATAGGAGATGAGCCTATTTCTTTTCTAAAAGGCAATCCTTATGTCACAGCTCAATTCCTAGAAGATGGAAAAGATGTTGAATTATTGAAGTATAATCCAAATCAAGATAATGAAGCTATAGATTTAACAGGAAAACTTGACTTTAGACCAAGCAGAAATATAGATGTGTCACTATCAGGAACATATGCAAAGACTTCTGATAGATTTGTTCCTACAGAAGATGATGAGACCATAGGAAGTGGTTCTTGGACTTTGTTGAATTGGGTCAACAATCCTGAAAGATTGGGCTCTACATACAGGGCTAATCTTAGAGTAAAACATAGATTGGGCAAGTTAGTTGATATTAACGCCGCTCCTGAAGAAGGTGCTGAAGCGAAGAAACTTTCACCCATTCAAAATGCATCTTATGTGTTACAATTGGGTTATCAAAACAGAAAAGAATCTACTAGTGATTTTAGACATGGGGATCAATTCTTTGATTATGGATATGTAGGTCAGTTCAATGTAGTTTATGAACCTGTATTTGATAATGATAGAGTACTTCAAGGTTATATTCCATTAAATAGAAAATATACTCCGGGTACAGCAAATCCAGTTTGGGCTAATTACAATAAAGTGCCACTTTCTGAGCAGGATGCATTGAATATTGAGGCTTATAGAGCATTTAATAGTAAGATCAATACATCATTTGACAATGTGTGGAGTGGAATACACACCAATGCAGGGTCAGTATATGACCGATATACAAAAAGTGATGATGATATCTATACATTACAAGCGACAATGGGTTTTGATTTTCTTCCATTTGGCTCAAGTAAAGGACGTCATAATATTACATTTGGAGGTATGTATGAGCAACGAATTGATAGAGGCTATACATTACAGCCATATAATTTGTGGGAGACAGGAAGATTGTTACAGAATGATTTAATCTCGGGTATAGATTATACTTATTTTTGTGGGCTCACCGCTACTGGTGATACATTGTGGGGAGGATTATATGTCCCTAATGAAGAGGCAAAGTTTTTTCATTCAGTAAGAAATAAAATTTTCAAAAACAATGATGAAATGAATCTTCATAAATATGTACATGTCGATAATTTATTACCTAGTGAAATGAGCTTAGATATGTTTTCTGCAAAGGAGTTGACAGACAGATCATCAGTAGGGTATTTAGGTTATGATTACCTAGGAAATAAATTAAAAGGAAATATAAAATTTGAAGACTTTTTTACTCGTGATCAAAATGGAGTTCGCAATGGTCAAGTCGCACCAAATGCACCAATTTATGCAGCTGGATTTTTGCAAGATAAATTTACATTTAAAGATATTATCTTCCGTCTTGGATCTAGAATAGATTACTATGATGCCAACACTAAAGTTTTAAAGGATAAATATTCTTTATATGGAATTATGGGGGCAAAAACATTTCATGACAGATTTGGATCAACAAAACCAGGTACAATTGGTGATGATTTTAAAGTCTATACTACAAGCCAAAACGGAACTATAGTTAAAGCATATAGAAGTGGTGACAATTGGTATTTCCCTAATGGAAATCTTGCCAATTCAGCGATTTCTATTTTCCAAGAGAGTAACTTAGTTAATCCAAGATATAATGTAGATGCAGATTCATTGAGAACTATTAGAGGAAAAGATTTTAAGATCGATGATTCATTTGAAGACTATAAGCCACAGGTGAATATCATGCCTCGTTTGGCATTCTCGTTCCCTATCTCTGAAGATGCTAACTTCTTTGCACATTATGATGTCTTAGTTCAGAGACCAACTTCAAATTCATTTGTGTCTCCATTGAGTTATTTATATTGGGATCTATCGGGAAGAACTCCTGAAAATAACGGTAGTTTGAAGCCTTCAAAGACTATTGATTATGAAGTAGGATTCCAACAAAAAATAAGCAACTCTTCTGCTGTTAAAATTTCAGCTTACTACAAGGAATTGCGCGATGATATTCAAAGAACTACCATAAGTAAAGTAGCAAGTGTCGGAACTTACAATACTTATGGAAACTTAGACTTTGGTACTGTAAAAGGTTTCAATTTTACTTATGATTTCCGTCGTACAAACAATTTTGAATTCAATGCAGCTTATACTTTACAGTTTGCAGATGGAACTGGATCTGATGCAGAGACTCAAAGAGGACTGACTGAAAAGGGGATTAACATTAGAAATATTTTTCCTTTCACTTATGATGAAAGACATAGAATATCATTCGTAGGAGATTATAGATATGATTCAGGAAAAAGATATAATGGCCCAAGAGTTATGGGTAAAGATATTTTATCAAACACTGGGTTAAATATCCAATTGTCTACAGCTTCAGGAAGACCTTATTCACCAGGAACTACCATTGTAAGATATGATGGAACAGGTTACAGAGGTTCTATCAATGGAGCGAGATTACCATGGAACTTTAATGTAGATGCGAAAGCAGACAAATCATTTAATTTAACTAAGGCTGATTCTAAGCATCCATTGTCTTTAAATCTGTATTGCCGTGTCCAAAATTTATTGAATACGAAGAATGTGATCGGTGTTTACAGAGGTTCTGGTGGTGCTAATGATGATGGCTATTTGTCTACAGCATTGGGAACTAATGAACAAAGAACAGTTACTGAAATATATGGCGCAAATAGTTTAGACTTTTTTGTCGATTCATATAACTGGAGATTATTGAATCCAAATAATTATACTCAGCCGAGAAGGATTATAGTTGGAGCAATTCTTGAATTTTAATTTTACAAAATCTAAAAACATTTCAAAATGAAAAATATAAATTCTCTTATATTAGTTTTGTTAGTTACGTTTAGTTTGTCGGTGAGCTTATTTTCAAGAGAGGCACCTAGAGCAAATAACAGCACTAACACAACGATTCAAAAAGCAAGTCCACGTGGTGGTAACTGCGTTCCTGCCACGAAACAAGTGGACATGGAAATTAACAATGTTCGTGCTCGATTACTCAATGGCGGTGATATCTGGTGGGACAAATCAAAAGGGCGTTATATCGTTCCCAAAGTAACAGCAGGATCTGGAGCAAAGGAAGTTTCTTCTTTATATGCTGGTGGTGTCTGGGTAGGTGGAAAAGATCCATCTGGTGCTATTAAATTCATGGCATCAACTTATCCAAGAGCTAATGAATTCGATTATACACCTGGTCCTTTGATGCCAAATACTGGGGAGACGTGTACAGAGGATTGTATCAACTGGGATCAGTTCTTTAATGTGAAGGGAGCAAATATTACTTTACATAAAAAGCGATTTGCTCAAGTAAAAGGAACGAGACCTCTTGAAATAAGTGAGATACCAGAAGATGTATTGTATTGGCCTGCAAAAGGAAATAGACATTTCTCTTCTAGATATAATTTTGAATTGCCAAATCTACCTCAAGGATTGGCAAAATTCTATCATGTCGATGATAATAAAATTTATAATCCAGAGAATGGGGACTATCCAGATATTGATGTGACAGGATGTCCACGTGGAATTTATGCAGATGATATGACTTTTTGGATTTATAATGATGCGGGTAGTACCCACAGTTTATCTAAAGGAGATCCGATCAGGATGGAAGTACAAGTTCAAGCTTTTGCATTCCAGACTGGTGATGAGATCAATGATATGACATTCTTGAGATATAAATTGATTAACAGAGCCCCTCAGGATATTCGTGATTGTTATTTTGCTATTTGGACAGATCCAGACTTGGGCTGTGATTCAGATGACTATGTTGGTTGTAACCCTGAAAGGCAATTGATGTACATCTATAATATTGATGCAACCGATGGAAGTAATGGCTGTAACTGTGAAAACGGAACTAACACTTATTGTACTGATATACCAGTCTTAGGAATAGATTATTTTAGAGGTCCATTGGATACATTGGGAAATGAATTAGGGATGTCTACATTCATGTATTATAATAGACCTGGAGCAGGTAATCCACCAGCGGGAACAACAGAACCAGGTACTGCAAATGAATTTTATAATTTGATCACTGGTAAGTGGAAAGATGGAACGCCTTTGACTAAAGGTGGTATCGGTTATGGAGGAACAGAAAGAGTTAATTATGCATTTCCAGATGATCCAGCCAATAGTACAGGATGGAGTATGTGTACAGCTTCAGCAGGACAAGGTGATAGAAGAACCATCCAGGCTACAGGACCTTTGGTGCTTAAGCCAGGTGCTTTGAATGAATTGATCGTAGGAATGGTATGGGTGCCAGATCAGCAATATCCTTGCCCAGTATTGACAGACTTATATACTGCAGACCAGTTGTCTCAGGATTTATTTGATTTCTGTTTTGAATTGAAAGATGGACCTACTGCTCCAGATATGGATATAGTAGAGCTTGACAGAGAGTTAGTGTTATTACTTTCAAATGATAAAGGTTCAAATAATTTTGAAAATACTTTATATGACTATCATGAGCCAGGATTGGGATTACCTCCAGGTGTTGATTCATTATATGTATTTGAAGGATATAGAATATTCCAATTAGCAGATGCAGATGTAACACTTAGCAATAATACAATCAATGATCCTTCAAAAGTAAGAGAGATATTTACTGTGGATTTGAAGAATAAAGTTAAAAAATTATACAACTGGACATCGGTAGACAATCCATTTCCAAGTTCAACTTTTCCTAAAGTATGGTCACCTCAATTGATGGTAACTGGTTTGGATGGTGGAATCCGGACTTCGTTTTCAGTAAAAGAAGACCAGTTTTCAACAGGTGATCGAAACTTGATCAATAATAAAAAATATTATTTCATCGTAATTGCTTATGGTTATAATAACTTCCAGAGTTACGACGTGGGTAATAATTTTGGTCAGAGGATTACTTACTGTCCAGGTCGTCTAAACCTTGGACCGAATGGTGATGGAAAGCCTTATCTTGGTACACCAAGACCTCAAGTTTACGAGAAAGTTAAAGCTAAATATGGAGACGGTGTTCTAGTAACTAGATTAGATGGAATAGGAGCAGGAGGAAATTTCTTAAGACTTAAGGAAGGAATGGCAGATAAAATTTTAAATGGAACTGCAGATGGGAAAATAGAATACGCAGCAGGAAGTGGACCTGTCAATGTAAAAATAGTCAATCCAATATTAGTAAAAGACGGTGATTTCGCTTTAAAATTTGTTGATGCAAATCCTACTAATACAACATTAGACAAACCAATTACATGGACTTTGATCAATAAGTCAAATCCAAGTGAAGTTATTCAATCAGACGTAGATCTTGCTACTTTGAATGAACAAATCATCGGCAAATACGGCTTCTCAATAAATATTGGGCAGACACTAGATGCTGGTCAAGACACCTTGGGAACGAATGGCGTGATCGGGGAAGGTTTGGAATATGAGTATAAGGATCCAACGAAAGCAAACTGGTTTATTGCTCAACCAAATAATCCATTTTTAGATTTTATACCTTCTGGAATTGGAACAACTAATAATAAACTTGATCCAAATAAGAATTTTGAGATGCTTGGAGAAGGACTTGAAGCTGGTACATGGTATCCATACAAAGTGTGTGAGGGTGTCGGAAAAGTAGTTACTCCAGCTTGGACTAAAAGTGATAATGCGACTATTTTAAATTTCATGAGATTGGATTCTTTGAATAATGTGGATATAGTTTTCACTTCTGATAAAAGCAAGTGGTCTAGATGTGTTGTCATTGAAACTTGGAATACAGCAAATGGAAATACAGATCCAATTAATGGAATACCAAACTTTAGTATTAAGAAAAATCCTTCAGTAGGTAAGTATGATGCGAATGGTGATGGATTTGCAGATCCAGATGGGGATGGCACAGGAATGGGTTGGTTCCCAGGCTATGCAGTTGATGTAGAGACTGGAAAAAGGCTTAATATATTCTTTGGTGAGAATTCATTCTTTTCCACAGATCCTTTAATACAAAATTGTTTGAAAGGTGGTAGACCAGTTGGCAATGATATGATGTGGAATCCTTCTGATCAGATTGCAGTTCAAGGAGACACATGCGCTCAATTTCCATTAAATTTGGTACTTGGAGGTCATCATTACATCTATGTGACTAAGCAACCATATGATTCATGTAAAGCAATTCGTCCAGTATTAGTACCTACAGCCAGTGTACCTATCAGACTTCGTGCATTGAGGGAAATAACTTGGTGTACCATGCCGCTGAGCAATACAGATCTCAATGCTTATGGTAGTGGTGAAACTGGACTTATTCCAAACGATTTGACTGTGCGATTGAGAGTGGACAATCCTTATCAATATGCAAAGGGAACCAACGAAAATTTAGGTCACAATTTATATGAATTCAGCATACAAGGTAAACAAGCTGATATCGTTGACACAAAGTCAGAAGTAGAAGTGGCATTGGATATGGTCAACGTAGTACCAAATCCTTATTATGGATTTTCAGCCTACGAGACAGGTCAATTCAGTAATATCGTAAAGATCACTAATCTTCCTCCAAAATGTCAAGTAAGTATATTTTCTATTGATGGAAAATTCATCAGACAATACAATCGCGATGAAGTACCTCAGAAAGTAAATAGCCCTTATCGTGGCATCACAGAGAGACAGATTAGTCCAGCATTGGAATGGGATTTAACCAACTTTAAAGGAATTCCAGTTTCTTCTGGTGCCTATTTGATTCATATTAAAGAAACAAATACAGGTGAAGAAAGAATAATTAAATGGTTTGGTGTAGCACGTAAATTTGATCCATCTGGATTATAAAAAAATAAAATTACCGAGACCGATAGCGATATCGGTCTCTATTTTCAAAACGATATAAAGCCTAGTTATGAATAAAATTTTACAAATATTTGCACTTTGTTTATTCACAAGTTTTGTAAGCACTCTTATTGCTGGTAATCCTGATAGACAGGGAGAGGCAGGAGCTTACGAATTATTAATGAACCCTTGGGCTAGAAGCTCTGGTGTCAATGGGATGAATGTATCCTACGTCAGTGGCGTTGAGGCCAATTGGGTCAATCCTGCTGGTCTAGGCCGCATCAATAAGACACAAGTTGTGCTTTGCAATACAAGATGGTTGGTACCAAGTGGAATCTCAATCAATGCTTTTGGACTTTCGACAAAAGTGGGCAAAAATGGCACACTAGGATTGGCACTTACAGCATTGAGTTTTGGAGATATTGCTGTGACGACTACAGAAGCTCCAGAAGGAACTGGTGCCACTTATAGTCCGAATTTTTTTAATATCGGTCTGGGCTATTCTCATATGTATGGCAACAAAGTAAGTGTTGGATTTTTAGTTCGAGGTGTATCCGAATCGATTCAAGATCTCAATGCATTTGGTTTGGCGATTGATGCTGGAGTGCAATATGTTGCGGGTCAAAACGATAATTTTAAACTAGGTATTTCATTGAGAAACATCGGTAGCCCAATGAAATTTAGTGGAGAGGGTCTTGCTACCCAGTTGAGTTCATCAGTTAATTCAAAATTGACTTATGAAGTTAGACCTTCAAAATATGAATTGCCCTCTTTATTGAATATTGGTGTTTCTTATAATTTCAAAATAACTGAAATGATCAATGTCATGCCATTAGCAAACTTTACGTCAAACTCTTTCGGAAGAGATGAGTTGGGAGTTGGAGCTGAGTTAGGTGTGACTGAATATTTTAGATTTAGAACTTCTTATAAAACAGAAATCGGAAAATCTGCAGCAGCTGGAAATTCTGCTCCAACTGGATTGAGCGCAGGAATAAGTCTTTCGACACCTATCAAGAAGAAAAGTGATTCAAGGTTAAGTCTTGATTATGCATATAGGCCATCAAATCCGTTCCAAGGAACCCATAATATAGGCTTAAGATTTGATTTTTAGACATTTTGGGAACTTTTTCCCCTTATGTTTTATTAATTAGTATATAATATTTTTTATACAAAGAACGTGTTCTGGAATCAGAAGACGTTCTTTTCGTTTTTAAATTAAAAATTATGAGTGATATAAGTTATTTATCGCAAGAGGGATATGACAAGATTAGAACTGAACTTGACCATCTGAAGACAGTGGGAAGGCAGGAAGCTTCTAGAGCCATTGCTGAAGCTAGAGAAAAAGGAGATTTATCTGAAAATGCTGAATATCATGCTGCAAAAGATGCACAAGGAATGTTGGAAATGAAGATCAATGAACTTGAAAAGAAGATCATGAATGTCAGAATATTGGATCAAAGTGATGTCGACACATCCCGGGTAAATATGATGACTTTTGTAAAGCTAAAGAATCATAAAATAAATAAAGAACTGACCTATCAAATCGTGGCAGAAGCTGAGGCTGACATTAAAGCTGGTAAGATTTCTGTAAACTCACCTATAGGTGCTGGATTACTTGGAAGAATTATTGGAGATAAAGCCAAAATAGCCACTCCTGCAGGAGAGATGATTTTAGAAATTTTAGAAATCACTGCATAATTATGGCTGGCATTTTTTCAAGAATAATTTCAGGTGAAATACCCGCACACAAGATTGCTGAAAATGAATATTGCTTTGCATTTCTTGATGTAAAGCCCTTAGTCAAAGGACATACCTTGGTTGTACCAAAACAAGAAATTGATTATCTATTTGACATCCCTGAGGATCTGTATAATGAATTATTTTCTTTTGCAAAAGTCGTAGCAAAAGCAATCCATCAGTCCATTCCTTGTATTAAAGTAGGAATGAGTGTTATAGGATTGGAAGTGCCACATGCACATATCCATTTAGTGCCAATGAATAGCATGCAAGATCTTAATTTTTCAAATCCGCGATTGGTCTTAAGTCCTGAAGAATATAAAGAAATAGCCACAGCCATATCGAGTAAATTGGCCTGATCAATCTCTATGAAGGCTTGAATTTTGTTTGAAGATTCTTTAATTAGTGGTTTACTGTTGAAAAACATAACGCAGCAAATTCGCGCCCATTCGTAATGCATTTATTCTGGATTCTTCTGTATCTTTATGGACCTCGCGATCTTCCCAGCCATCGCCAAGATCACATTCATAAGAATAAAAACAAACTAATCTACCTTGCCAAATTAAACCAAATCCCTGAGGCGCTTTATCTTCATGTTTGTGGATCTTCGGTAATCCGTGTGGAAAATCAAATTTTTGATGATAAATCTCATGTGTGAATGGAAGTTCAATAAAGTCTAATTCAGGAAAAACCCGCTTCATACTTGGTCGTACAAATGGATCCATCCCATAATTATCGTCGATATGTAAAAATCCACCTGAGAGAAGATACAGCCTGAGATTTTGTGCTTCAAGTTCTGAAAAAACGACATTGCCATGTCCAGTCATGTGAACAAATGGAAAATTAAATATATCTGCACTACCTACCTCAACAGTCGCATAGCTTTGATCCACGCCCATATTCATTTCTTTATTGACGAATCGAATGAGATTGGTCAATGAAGTAGGATTCGCATACCAATCTCCACCTCCGCCATATTTGAGCAATGCAATCTTAAGAGGAGCATTAGCAGTACTGAAAGCACTAAAACTAATGCAAATGAATATTAGAGCACTAAAACTAATTCCTTTTTTCATTAATGGTCTTTTTTTGTGCAAGTATCGAAGAAGCAACGATTCCAGCTGTTTCAGTTCGCAGTCGAAAGTTGCCAAGATCAACACTTAGAAATGATTTTTCCTTCGATAAGTTTATTTCATTTTTTGTAAAATCTCCTGCTGGGCCAATTAAAACGAGCACATCTTCATTTGGATTGTATGTGACACCCAAATTCCCAACATAATTATTTTCACAGTGGCAAATAAACCTTTGAGAAATATCTGACTGATTGATGAGTTTTTGAAATGGCATCAAATCATGGCATATCGTTAAGTTTGCCCTTAGCGATTGTTTGGCACTAGCCAATATAATTTTCTCCAATCGCTCTTTTTTAATTCTCGTGTTTTCTGTTCTTTCGCATTGGATTGGTATTATTTCACTCACTCCACATGCCGCAGCCTTTTCTACAAACCACTCAAATC
This sequence comes from Saprospiraceae bacterium, assembly GCA_016710585.1. Taxonomy (GTDB): domain Bacteria; phylum Bacteroidota; class Bacteroidia; order Chitinophagales; family Saprospiraceae; genus Vicinibacter. The sequence goes on along the minus strand of JADJVN010000018.1, from coordinate 5,563 downwards.
TATCCATCTGTTGTGTTGGGCTTATCGCAATGCTTATTTTTGGACTTTTCGCTTCGGTTGAATAGATTGATTCTACATTTAGGAATGTAGAATCAGCGCTGATTTCTTGTATATTAGCAATGTAAATGCTCCCATCAAAGTCACTTACTAAAATTTGATCAGCGATTTTATGTCTTGTGACACGACTACAATGGTGATGGTCTGGGCCATTGAGGACGAATTTGGTATCATTAATTTTAACTCCCTGAAATAGATCTTTTGGCATATATAGGATATATAACAATGAGTGAAATATATAGTTTTATTATATTTTAAGGACTCTTGGTCTATCTTTGTGCACTATTTTCAGGTATTGAACTAATTTTTGGGTTTAATCGTTAAAAGACCGTAGATTTTATTAGCATGGGAAATTTTATAATGATTAGTCAGTTTATCCTAAGCTTGACTATTTTAGTAGTATTGCATGAATTTGGGCATTTTTTACCTGCTCGTTGGTTTCAGACTAGAGTTGAAAAATTTTATTTGTTTTTTAATCCTTGGTTTTCCTTATTTAAGAAGAAAATTGGGGACACAGAATGGGGAATAGGCTGGCTACCACTAGGAGGCTATGTGAAAATCTCTGGAATGGTAGACGAAAGTTTTGACACCGAACAGTTGAATTCTGAACCTAAGCCCTATGAATTCAGATCAAAGCCAGCTTGGCAGAGATTGATAATTATGTTAGGAGGCGTGACGGTAAATTTTTTATTAGGATTTTTATTATTCGCACTCATGCTATGGTATTATGGCAAGGAATACATTCCCACTACTGAGTTAAAATATGGCATCGTTACTGATAGTCTTGCCAAACAAATGGGATTTCAAGACGGAGATAAGATTGTAAAACTTGGGAGTACCAATTTTGATAGATTCGATCGAGGTAAATTGGTCAAAGCAATGGTTTTGGATAATGTGAATACAGTTACAGTAGATAGAAATGGTCAAATGCAGGAACTTGTCATAGATCAAAGTCATATCCAAGCCCTGACCAAACCAGAGAATAAGAATATGAGATTATGGGAAATTCCAGTTCCTGCAGAAGTAGCTAGTGTTGAACCAGGAAATGGTGCGGATAAAGCGGGATTGAAAGCAGGAGACAAACTTCTAAGTATCGATGGATCGTCAGCTAAATTTATGCATGAAGTTTTAGCAAATTTGCAAAATAAAAAGAGCACACCTATAAATTTAAGTATTCTAAGAGGCATCGATACATTGAATATAAGTCTCACCACTAACGAAAAAGGACAAATAGGCTTTAAGCCAAAACCATTTACAGATTACTACAAAGTACAGTCAATTAAATATGGGTTTTTTGAATCTTTTCCATTAGGGATTGCACAAGGATGGGACGTGCTGACGAATTATGTCAAAAGTATTAGACAGATGTTTTCAGGAAAAGTGAAGGCTAAAGATTCGCTTGGAGGTTTTGCTTCAATAGCTAATATGTTTGAGAAAGTTTGGGACTGGGAATCATTCTGGAGAATGACGGCTGTGTTATCTATCATCCTAGGTTTTATGAATCTATTGCCTATTCCTGCTCTTGATGGTGGTTATGTGATGTTTCTCATTGCAGAAGTTGTTTCAGGTAAGAAAATTGATGATAAAATAATAGAAAAGGCAACCATGGTGGGGTTCTTTTTACTTATAGCATTAATGTTATATGCGAATGGAATGGACGTCGTGAGAGCCTGGTTTAATTAATTCGATCCATTGATGCTGAGTTATTTCGATTATTACAATATTCCATGTCAATACAAACTGAATCAATCTGAATTAAGAAAGTTATTCTATAGTAAAAGCAAGGACTTGCATCCAGATCAATCTAATCAGATAGACGCAATTGATCAAACAAGTGTAAATAATGAAGCCTACAGGATTCTGTCAGACCCACACTTAAGACTGAAACATATTCTTGAAATTTTTAATGGTCCAATGGACGAGTCTAAAATGCAGCTTCCCAAAGCATTTCTCATGGACATGATGGATATCAATGAAGAAATAGAATTTGTATCTGATGAAAATAGAGCATCCTTACATGAAAAAATTAAATCATTAATTCAATCAGAAGAAGATCATTATAACATCATTATTCAAAATTTTGATAAGCAAGATCACTCTGAAGAAGTCTTGCGGAAACTGGAAGAGTTTTATTTTAAGCAAAAGTATTATTACAGGATGCTACAAAATATGAATCGAGAAGAGGTGGAGATGTAAGTGGATTTTTATATGAACGCTTGAAAAGGATGATATAAAGGAAATTTGGTTTCTGGCTTGATGTCATGATTAGCATTATTTATATTTTTTGTTGACAAGACAGTGTGTTGCTAATTGAAATTTCGAGAGGGAAAGACCTTCATTCAAAAAATGGATTAAATCCTTTGATGCTAAATCTTAAAGCCCGGTGAATTTAAGTTCAAGATTTAAATAATTAAAATAATTTATTGGAAGAATAAAATAAAGCTTTATATTTGGAGCTAGAGTTAATTAAAAATTCTTCGCAGCATCACATTACAAACCTGACAGATGAAAAGATACAGCTTTCTATTAATTTTAGTTTTCAATAATTTCTTATTTTCCCAAAGCATTTCACCAAATGTAGTCAATACGGCTGGAACAATATTACAGAATAATATGGCAATATTGGAATGGTCTCTTGGAGAAGTATCAATAAATACGCTATCAAACAGTTCTCATATATTAACTCAAGGATTCCTACAACCAAAACTCACCATAGTAGCAATTCAAGATTTTAATGAAGGAGGCATTTTTCTCTCTCCTAACCCGACCGCGGATTATATAGAGATTAAATCTAAAAATTTAGACATTGTAAAATTTGCGATTCTTGACATATCAGGTCGAAGTCTTAAATCAAATGATTTTAATTCTCGGATAGATCTTAGCGATTTGCCTACAGGATTATACATTCTGAATTTAATGACAAATAATTCCAATAAAATCTATTCATACAAACTAAATAAAATCTAATCCTATGAAAAATTTTCTTTCTATCTATTTCATTTTAGTCATTGTATTTAATATTCAAGCTCAAGTCCCACAAAAGTTCAACTATCAGGCAGTTGCTCGAAATGCCCAAGGTGATATTCTGCCGAATAGAAATATCAAACTCAAAATCAGCATCCTCGATGGATCAGCAAGTGGCCCTGTGAAGTATTCGGAAACCCATTCTCCTACCACAAGTTCACTGGGACTTTTTACACTTGCAGTAGGTGCAGGAGCAGAGCAAGTAGGAAATTTTACTGATATTCAATGGGCATCGGCTGATAAATATATTAAGGTGGAGATGGACCCAACAGGTGGTAATGCTTTTATTCTGATGGGCACTAGTCAACTATTAAGTGTTCCATATGCACTTAATGCAGGAAATGGAAGTCGATGGAGTAAAAATGGAGATGATATTTATTATAATAATGGAAATGTCGGCATTGGAGTAGATAATCCTACTGGCAAACTTCATCTGATTGTAAATAGTACCTCTGATGAAGGATTGAGAATATCAGATGGAGCCAAATCTAATATTACTATTCAACCAGTACAAGATGGAGGTCCAGATGTTCCCAGTGGATTTCAGGCAATCAATTTTAATGGCTATTATAATACTAATGGAGGAAATAGTGGAGTAGGAGGTGAATCTTTATATAACTTTGACAAATTAAGGTGGAGAGTCGGAGTAGATCAAAGGTTTCCTGTTTGGGATCATTTTTTTATAGATTGTTTTAATCCTAACCAACCTAGACCAAATGGTTTTCCATTTTTAATTGGACCAAACGGATTTGTTGGATTGGGAATGCGAAACTTTAGTGTTTCTAGCCCTAGCTATCCTAACAGTAGATTACACATTGAGAATGGAGATATTTTTATTGAAGAAATAAATAAAGGCGTTATAATGAAATCTCCAAATGGTCAATGTTGGAGAATGACAGTGAGCAACAATGGGCAGCCAGTATTTACGAGTATTACTTGCCCATAGAAATTTTTAGTTTTATTAAATATGAAATGATTTATAAATTGATCTAGAGTAAATTCTATTTCATAAAAGCAAATTATTTCAATTTCAATTTCAATTTCAGATTTTGTTAAGATCATAGGAACATACAATATCTCCTAATAACTGCCGTTATCGAATAATACTCACTAATCTTAAATTTATGAAGCATTACTTTATTCTATTCTATTTATCTCTTTCTTTACTATTTAGTTTTAGCTCAAACGCACGGGACAAAAAGTGTATCGTTTGTGTAGGTTCTTCACGGTATATTTATTCCATGGAAGACTTTAAGGAAAAATTTTCTACAGGTGGTACTAGTATTGGAAGGGCCTATGCCTTTGATCCAGTACAGGAAGATTATTATTATATAGGATATTCAACTATTTATAAAATTAATCTGAAGACCAAAGAACATACACTTGTTTTTTAAATGGAAATCTGGAAATTTTCAATATTTCAATTTAGAAAAAAAATTGCTCTTTATCCATGATTATGAGAATGAGATTTATTATAAGATAGATATCACTACAGGCGATAGGAAAGAATTTAAGAAAAAAGATTTCTTAACCTATTTCTTTCACGGTGAAAATGGGTACAGCATTCATAAGGATACAATATATAAATTAAATTTTGAAGACCAAAGCATTAAGCCTTTTTTGGTGTTGCCTGGAGTAGGAACTTGGGATATTTTGGAAGATCTCAATTTATGTGTTTATAAAAAATATCCAATTGATTCATTGGTCTATCTATATAATTATATATCTGGTGAAACAAAGGTAATAGATAAGTTGCCACCTTATATGTTTTTTGAAAGCTATGTCAGAAGTGATAGCACTATTACTTTTTTTAATACTGGCATTAAAGAATATATCAGTATCAATATTAATAATTTTAATGAAAGAGTGCAGTCTAAGTTGGCTTTTGAATATTTTGTAGCTGCTCAAGATAGTAAGAACTTATTGCGAAGTGATGGAACTACTTTATATTTATATAATATCGAAACTGGTAAAGAAGAAGAAATAATTCGTTATAAAGATGATTTTCAGAATTCATGGTTTGATAATCATAAAAATATTTATTGGTTGATTAAAACGAAAAGTGAATATGAATTATTCACTTCAAAAGTGGATAAAGCTGAAATAAAAAAAGTATTTACTTTTAATTTAAACAAAGAGCTTAATAGCTTAACATTTATTTCTGATCATGAAGCTGTGGGGCATTTTTCAAATCAAAAAACTTTGGAACTTCTTGATTTTTCGAATGGGCAAGTAAAACCTTTTTTAAATTTGCCAAGCAATAATTATATTCCAAGCATTCTCAAATATGACTTTAGTGCCAAAATCTTATTTATTTTTATGCGAACTCCTGATAATTATTTTAAGATGTTAACTTATAATTTTAATGATAAAAATTTAAAAGAGATTCATTCTACATTTCCTTCTTTCGGCATACATTCAAAATTTCAAAAAATAATTTGGATACGCAGCGATATGATTTGGACTATGAATTTTGATGGTA
>JADJVN010000017.1 GCA_016710585.1 Saprospiraceae bacterium | reverse complement strand
GTCCATCAGAATGGCTTCCGATGTTTAATAGTCTAGAAAATAGTCAATCTGCTTGGTCGATTTCATCTTCGAGAACAGAATGGGCAAAAGATTAAAAACATGATGAAATTATTAACAAGTATAATTTTTTTAATTGGAGGTGCGGGATTTTTAATTGCACAACATACATTTTCAATTGTTGCAATAGATACTATTACAAAAGAAGTTGGAGGTGCAGGTGCTACCTGTCTTTCATTGGACAGAGAAGGATATGAAGCCTTGATCATAAGTGATATCATCCCTGGAAAAGGAGCAATACATACTCAGTCTTATTGGCATCCTGAAAATCAACAAAATGCTAGAACACAATTATTAAATGGCCTTGATGCAAAACAATTAATCAATTGGCTTGAGAATAATGATGTCGCAAATGACCCAAGTATTAGACAATATGGAGTAAGTTTATTTGACTCAAATGGAAAACCTTCTTCAGAAGGTTATACTGGATCAAATTGTCTTGATGAAAAAATCCATAAAGTAGGAAGGAATTACAGCATCCAAGGAAATATACTGATCGGCAAATATGTCATAGATTCAATGGAAAAAAGATTTTTAAATGCACAAGGATCTTTAGCGGACAAACTCATGGCAAGCATGAAAGGCGCCTTAATTCCGGGAGCAGATAGCAGATGTTTATCCGAAGGTCTATCCTCCCGATCTTCCTTTATACGGGTTGCAAAACCAAATAATTCGGATGATTCTTTATATTTGGATATCAATGTAGGATCCACTCGTGATGGTTTAGATCCTATAGATTCATTAGAGACAAGGTATAAACAATGGAAGAAAATTTCAACATTAGATGTGGAGTCATTGATGATTTCAAATTGAAATATAATGCGAAAAATAAAACACTAGTGATCAACTCAGATCAAGCAAAAAAATAAAATCGATCAATCTAAATACTAGTACAAATGGGATAACAATTCTAAAAAATATTCCAGTTAATAAAGAATATAATTTAAATAAAAATCTACCTTCAGGAATCTATATCTTATCTATAGAATATACTGATGGAAGAATTAGTTCAAAAAAATTACTTATACAATAATGAAAATTCCAATAGTGTCAGAATTAATTTCTGAAGGAAAGAATATAGATATTTTATTTTGGGTAGGATGTGCTGGCAATTTTGATGCTAGAGCCCAAAAAGTCACCAGAGCTTTTTGCAATATATTGAATGAAATAAATTATTCATATGCAATATTAGGTGAGGATGAAAAATGCACAGGAGATCCGGCAAGAAGAGCAGGGAATGAATTTCTCTTCCAAATGTTAGCCTTACAAAACATTGAAACACTAAATCAATATGGAATAAAGAAAATTGTTTGCACATGTCCTCATTGTTTTAATACGATAAAAAATGAATACCCTCAATTAGGCGGCAACTATGAGGTTATTCATTATTCTGAATTTCTTGACAATCTAATCAAATAGGGAAAAATTAAAATCAATGAAAGTGAAAATGAAAATATAAGCTATCATGACTCTTGTTACTTAGGTCGAATAAACAATGTATATGAAGCTCCAAGAGAGATACTGAAGGCTTTGAATAAAGAAGTTGTAGAAATGACAAGAAGTAAAGCAAATGGACTTTGTTGTGGTGCAGGTGGCTCTCAAATGTTTAAAGAAGATGAGCCAGGAGATACTAGAATAAATATTGTAAGAACTGAAGAAATTTTACAAACAAACACAAAAAAAGTCGTAGCAAATTGCCCTTTTTGCATCACCATGCTACAAGATGGATTAAAAGCAAAGGACAAACAAGATGATGTCATGGTATATGATCTTGCAGAAATGATATTACAATCAGGAATTAAAAAATAAAAAGCCATGTTAGATTTATTAGCATTTCCAGATCACTCAAGAGTATGGATATATAGTTCCGATCAAGAAATTCCTGATCATTCCATTCCAGAAATTCATCAGGGAATACAAGCTTTCGCGAAAAACTGGCTCAGCCACGGCTCAGGATTAAAAGCAACAGGTGGAATTTTGCACAATTATTTTATTGTTCTTTTAGTAGATGAAATATCCAATAAACCTGGAGGCTGTTCTATAGATACTTCTGTCAAATTTATTCAATCAATTGGTGAAAAATATAATGTCAATTTTTTCAATCGACGTATTTTTCACTATATTGAAAATGAAATGGTGAAATCAATAGAACAAGAAAAATTAAAACAAAGTCTGGACTCAAACCTCATAAACGAAGAATCTTTGTTTTTCGACCCCCTAGTTGATACGAAAATTAAATTTATACAACATTGGCTCAATCCATTAAAGGATAGTTGGCATAAAAAATTAATTTAAAATTAATGGAGGAATGATTATTCTAAAATTTTTAAATGTTTTATAGGCCTTTATTCCTAATTTATTTCAATGCAACTCTATTGGTTTTTCATATGTAGACATATCCAAATTTGGCGTATTAGTCATTATAAATTCAAGAGTTCCACCCTGCATAATCATTGCATGGCTTATATAATTTTTCCTATATGGACTTCCATTCCATTTTACTTCTTTGATATATATATTATCTGCACCTGAATGCTTTGCAGTTATTGTAAAAACTTTTTTGTTAGCCAAATTTATTGAAGCTTTCTTCAATTGAGGAGATCCAAAGCAATAGATTCCATTTGCAGGATTTACAGGATAAATACCCATTGCACTTAAAATATACCATGCTGACATTTGACCACAATCTTCATTTCCAGAATAACCAGAGACAGTATTCAAGTAAAGTTCATTCAGTACCTTGGCAGCATAAAATTGAGCTTGCCACGGTCTGCTGGTATAATTATAGAGATATGCAATATGATGACTTGGCTCATTGCCATGAGCATACTGACCTATGAATCCAGAAGCATTGCCATTTACGTCCTCAGGCTTCGCATTTAAACTAAAGAATTCATCAAGCTTTGTGAGGAACTGTTTTTCACCGCCAAACATATTTTGAAATCCATAAATATCCTGTGGGACATACCATAAATATTGCCAAGCATTCCCTTCTGTAAATGGATAGCCTCCGTTACCCCCATATTTTAAAGGTGAAAATGGCTCAATCCAATTCCCTTTATCATCTTTTGCTCTAAAAAAGCCTATGTTGGGATCAAAGTAATTCTTATAATAGCTAGATCTTTTTGTAAAATAATTATAATCTTCAACATGACCTAATGATTTTGCCATCTGGGCAACACACCAATCATTATATGCTATTTCTAGTCCAATAGAAACTGATTGTGATTCTATATTTTCAGGAAAATATCCAAATTTATCCAAAAGATTAAATGCTGAATTTTGATGTGATGTCACAGAAGAATTTTTAACAGCTTCATAAGCCATTTTCCAATCAACATTAGGAAGCTTTTTAAAATAAGCATCTACAATAACAGGAATTGCATGATTACCTATCATACAATAAGTCTCTTTACCCCACAAGGCCCAAATGGGCAAATATCCATGTTCCGTGTACTGTTCTAACATTGAATTAACAAATTCAGCACTTCTCTTCTCTTGAACCAAAGTATACAGAGGATGAGCAGCACGATAAGTATCCCACAATGAGAATGTGCTATAATAGCTTTTACTTACAGCATTACTTTTTCACCATTGATATTTATATAATCGCCATTCACATCTGCTATATTATTGGGATGAATAAAACAATGATATAAAGCAGTATAAAAAATTTCCATTTTATCTTTACTCGTTTCAACATCAATTACAGATAATTCATCATTCCATTTTGATTCAGTCTCTGATCTGATTGAATCAAAACTTTTTGACCCAACTTCTGCTTTTAGATTAGATCTTGCTCCATCATAACTCACAGATGACAATCCGACATTAACTTGTAAGGCTGATTTTGTTTGAACATTAAAATCAGCAATTAACTTTAGATCTTTATGATTTGCAATTTTCGTATTAACTAAAATCCTATTAGCTGTTTTTACACTAGAGTTAATAATTGGATGCGAAAATTCTGCATAAAAATAAACTCTCCTTTCATTAGCCCATCCAGTCAAAACACGATAACCTGCAATAGTGTAATCGTTGATTATTTTTATTTGTGCATCAATAATTTTACAAGACCAATAAGAGCGTTTCTTATCAAGTGAATGATTTAAGTCTATCATTAATGATATCGGGCTTTCACCATAGTTTGTATACCTATGAATACCACAGTGCTCTGTTGCAGTGAGCTCAACTCCAATATTAGGATCATTTAAAAATACAGAGTAAAAACCTGGATTTGCTTTTTCATTTTTATGATCGAAAGAAGAACTAAAGCCTTTTTCACCTTGTGCTTTTGGCTTCGCATTCCATCGGGCCTCACCTCGGAATGGCATAAATAAAAAGTCAAATAAATCTGCCACACCTGTTCCACTTAAATGAGTGTGACTAAAACCTACAATAGTATCATCTGCAAAATCATATCCACTACAAGGATCCTCAGGCGCAATATCGGTATCAGGGCTTAACTGTACAAATCCAAATGGAGCTACCGCACCTGGAAAATTACTTCCTGACAAACTCAAACTATCAATTGAGCCAGTTCCAATGAATGGATTGACATACTGAATAAAATTTTTCTTTTGAGCTATTGCACTATTTACAGTGAAGAAAGGGCTAAAAATAATGATAAATAATGCTGAACTGAATTTAGTCATACTGCAAATATAATGTGCTATGACAAAGTTCTTACAATTTTTCACACCGCAATACTTCTGTGCTTTGAATATTATAGAAATTGAAAAATGTTAGTCTTATAATTACTTATTTAAATATGGCATCTCTATTCTAAAAAAGTAACTATATTGCAAGCACCAGTAAATCATAAAAAATGAAAGCCAAAATATTTCTATTGTTATGTTATATAATTTGGATACAAATATCTCATGCACGGATTCTATACGTTGGATCCAATCAAACATACCAAACGTTATCCTCAGCAATGCAGATCGTACTTCCAGGTGATACCATTCAAATGTTAGAATCAACAATTGCAGGTGGACTGACCTTCCAAAACAAAAGTGGACTTCCTAATAAAGCAATCACCATAAAAGGCAAAGTTGGAAGTAAAACAATAATCACTGGTGGAGGCAACAGCATCCAGTTTTCGGATTGTAACCATATTATTCTTGAAGATTTGATCTGCGAATTCCAGACTGGCAATGGAATGAATATTGACGATGCTTCAAGCATTAATACACCTTCAAAACATATAACGATCCGTAATTGCATCTTTCGATCTATAAGTGCTACTGGAAATAACGACCTTTTGAAATTATCAGGATTGGATAGTTTTATGATCGAGAATTGTTCATTTGAGAACGGATCTCCTGGAGGTAGTGGCATCGACATGGTAGGATGTCATTATGGAGAAATTCACCATTGCTTTTTTCGAAATCCTGGAGATAATGCGATTCAAGCTAAAGGAGGAAGCGCTCATTTACGATATTATGCGAATCAATTTTTCAATGCAGTAAATCGCACTTTAAATCTAGGTGGAAGCACAGGGTTACAATTTTTTCGACCACAAAATGCAACCAGTGAAGCAAGTGATATTCAAGTTTTCTCGAATTACTTTGAAGGATCTATTGCGCCAATTGCATTTGTTGGTTGCAGACGAGTAGAAGTTTTTCACAACACAATAGTTCGTCCAAGCAAATGGGCAATGAGAATACTACAAGAAACTGTCGATCCAACGAGATTTCTTCCTTGTGGAGAAAATTCATTCTTTAATAACATTGTAGTCATTGAATCCAATGTCAACATTGAAGTGAATATCGGACCAAATACAGATCCAAATTCATTTTCATTTGACCATAATCTTTGGTACAAGATCAATACAACGAATTGGACAGGACCAGTACTCCCCTCTCCAGATCGTTTTCAAATCATTGGCAATCCGATGATCATTGCAAGTAGTCTATACAAACTAGAATCAAGGAGTCCTGCATTTAAAGCAGGTAGATCTTTTTCCTTTCCTTTGCTAAAAGACATCGATGGAAAAATATTTCAAAATCCTCCAACTATCGGCGCTTATGAAATCCAAACTAATGTAAATACTCCAACCATTGAAGATGATAAATTCTACATCTTCCCAAACCCTTGTGTGGATTACATTTACACTAATTCCAAGCTATACAATCAATGCGAATACAAATTAATTGACCAATTTGGAAAAATTATTCTTCAAGGAGTTTTGCAAGAAAACAAATTAAATGTTTCTGCTTTACCAAAAGGTATTTATCTCCTACAATGCACACTTACTGATAAAACTCAACTTTCATTTTCAATTTTTAAAATGTAAAAATTTTAGATTTTATTCAATAACGTTAATTTTATTCTACAATTACTGTTAATACATAGCAAAGTTGATGCCCAAAGAAATATTCCTCTTTGGGCTTTCTTCTATACGGCTAAATGTTAGTGGCAGTTTTGGAGTTCTTATTAGGAAATAAAATTTTACTGTCAATCTTAGCTAGGTATTTTTACTATCAAAATTAGAAAAGATTTTTACAATATTATTTTAGTTCTTCTCTTTGGCTCCAACCATTTGACTTACTCATAGATCTTAATAAATGGACTTTAGCTTCATCGAGATTACAAATGAGTTGAGCAATAGTGTTTGAAAATTCAAAGAAATTTGGTTTTGCAGGAATGAGGCATTAATACATAAATTTCAAAAAACATCAATTGAATAAACGCCTAAGTATCAAAAATAATCATGACAATACGACACCCTTCTTCATTAATAGAAGCAACCACAAAACTTTGACAAGTTTGTCACAGTTCAGCCATAAAATGCCTATTAAGCATTTTTTATACGGGTTTATTATTCATCTACACTATGCTGCGTACTTTGTCCGCAAGAATGCTTAGATAATGTATGCCAGTTTATACTTTTTTATTGATTTTTTTCAAATTTCTTTATATGTTTCTTTGTAGTTTTACTTTCATTTTATACCTAGTAATATCTTTAGACAATTGAGTATCTTCAATAAAAGCAGACAACTCGTTTAAAATACTAGGATTTGAACTAGCCAATTCTGATACTATTTCGTAAGCCAGTTCTTTGGTTTGTGCTGCTATTAGAGCATCTTTTTTGCGTTCATACTTCAAGGCTTTTAGAAACTCAGGCTTATTTCTTTCATTGGTTTCGTTTCTATAAATACTATCAATTTCTTTTGACAAAATTTGGACATCTTCAATATTTGCAAAATAATTATTGATACAATTAAAACTATCTTTTTGCTCTCGCCAACCAGCAATTAGAATATCCTGTGCAGATGATTTGTCCTCCATTTTATAACGCAATAGCAAGGAGGCTTTTACATATTGATCGGTGGTTTTATAATTTTCGACTACATAGTTATAATGTACAAAGGCTTCCTTTCGCTTATTAATAGATTGGTACAAGTCGCCCACTTTTTCCTCCATCTTCAACTCTTTCTATAATTCAATCGCATCAGAAATCATTCTCCCTTTTTCGTAACAAGAAGCTGCTCTTTCTTTATTATTCATATATTTTAAATACAAAGCGGCTGCTTCGGGATATAGTTTTCCTTCTTCCAATGTATTTGCCGCCATTTGGTTATTTTTCAACAATTTCATATACACAAATGCTGCTTTTTCAAAATTTTTTTCATTTACAAAATTGGTTGCTGCTTGATAATACTGTTGTTGCAATTTAGCCATCGAATCATCTTGCAAAAGCACGTTTCCACTACTATTTACCCCGCTATTGCCAAACAAATTAAACGATTTCCATCGTTGACTCATACTAAATGTGCCTTTATCTCCACCTCTATTTGTGCCTTCATTATCAATTGGAATGGCATATTTTAATGCTTCTTCTGGGTTGCTTTTAAACAATTTCATCAATTTTTCCATTTCAGAACGGTTTCGTTTCTCCAAATCTTCAAACTCATTTTCAAACTTTTCAAACAGCTTGCCGTCAGTGGGAATGAATTGGCTCAACATTAAGGCCATAGTTGTAACCCAATTTGTTTTTTCAGTTTGCTTTGCTCCATCTCTAGTTTCAGAAGTCTTAAAAACCGTTTTTAAAAGTTGATATTTTATTTTTTCTTTCCAATTGAGCGGCTTATCATTAAAAGTTTCCTTCTTTGGAAACATGCTCTCCTCCATATTTTTCAATAATTCTTCTGGAGGCAATGCTTTTATTTCGATTTTATGAATGCTTTGAGGGCGAAAAGCAGTAATATGGGGCTCGGTAATCATATAGTTTTGTAGCAAAGGGATTTCTAACACATCTTGCCAATCAATTGGATTTTCTAGTTCAAAAAGACCAAACTCTGGATGAAAAATATGCCGATTTTTTGCAAAATGAATTGCTATTTCAGATGGATTTATTTTTGGATATAAAGTAGAATATTCAGGTATAAACAAGGTCTCATTAATGCATTGGCAAAACTGGATGTTATGTTGCTTAAAATCGTTTGAAATAAATTGCTTCATATTCATAGCTACAAAACAGCCCCAAATAGAATTTGGACTTGTATCTGGAATAGCAAAAACGGGAACTTCATTTATATCTATCTCTAAAATTTGAAGCTGACAAAGCCAATGTTTCAATTCAGTGCCTTTAATCAAAATGCCTTGTAGAGGATATGTATTTTTTGACCAAGGCTTAATTCTTAGATTCATATTGCAATATTTTGGTTATAAATTTTGAACGTAGGTGTCATAAAATTCTTGGGAAGAAATAATTGTTTGCTCCTTTTTATTTCCATAATAAACAATCTCACAACCTATAGCGTTTAGTTCTTCTCTCATTTTTTCGGCATCGTCATTTTTCATATACACTGCAAATTGAATCGGAGCAGCATCTATAATTTCTTTTGCATCCTTTAAGCCAATGCCACAATAAGTTTTTAGAATTTTAAATGTAGTTATTTTTTCGAGACCGTTAGATTGTAAACGAAATGTGACATATGGTAGGCTATAAAAAAAATCATGCCCTGCAAAATATGTTTCTGTAGCTACCCCTAATAAATTATCTATTGCAGAAGATATATATATTGCAGGAATATTTGCATTGCTACTTTTTAGTGTAAATAAGCCGTTTTCATTCACTGATATTTCACTACCTTCGATAAACACATAGGCTCTTTTGGAAGAATCGTATTTTGCCCTCACTTTAGGCTCTTTATTCGAACTATTGTAATAGCAAAAATGAAGGTGTTGCATACCATATAGAAATTGCAGTTGATGGGAATTAAACACCAGCCAATTCTCTTCATTTATATAAACCTCTTTAAGGTTTTTTAATACATTAAATGCCAATCCATGAAAATCAGCATTCAAATCGATACATTGTTTTTGTCTTTCAGTATAATCATCATTGAAAACACCACTATTATATTCTTTTTTTTCAATTTCAATAATTTTCGTCTCAAATTTTGGATTAAAGGTATATACATCAGGATTTCTAATTAAGAAAGTAAACTGTTCTCGTAAAATATAAACTCTTTTGTTCGTGTAGATTTCCATTTATTAAAAAAAGACTTTGGCGTATTGCAATGTTTCCAAATCTGTAATAATAACCTCTCTGTTTTGCGGATTGAAGGAAAGAAAAAGTAGTCTACCTTTAGCTGTTTTCCCAAGTTCATAATTGCTATTTGCGGGTACATTTTTCAAAACCAATTCGCAACCCTTTTTGTTTGTTTGATTCCCGAAATTCACTATTCTAAAAAGGCATTTATTAGAGACAAAATACACTTCGTTTCCAATAGGAATTAATCTACTTCTTTTATTTGGTAAAGGGAGCAACAATGGGTAAACTTCTTTTGAATCATGGGCATAGGGAATGTGTTTTTGCTCAAAAGGTTTCAATGGCTTTTGCCAAAGTTTTCCTAAAGGCAATTTAATGGTTTGCAAATGCTTAAAGGCATTGTTTTTATTTTTATAAAAATGTATATTGCCTTCAACATTAGTAGTAATAATATATCGGAAAACCGAATGATTTTCTGCCAATAACCTGGCTATTTCAGGGTATTTAAGCCCATCGGGTGTAGTAATATAAAATATTTCTATTTGTCCTTTTTGTTTATATGTTTCCAAAAAGGCGGCAGTCCCTTTTTGGGCATTCAACCCCAAAGCCACCTGTTGCAAACCGTCGATAACTTGACTCGCTTTTTCGTATTCCAAGGGTAAAAAGGTATCTCCAACCAAAAACAACTTGCTTTCGCTCTTCGATTTAGGATGTTTTGAAATTGCCAAGCTACAGGCATAAGCTATTATCTTTGGAATACCCCAAGTTTTCAATGAAATATCTATGAGTATAATTCTTTGCAATTTGTCGGTTACAGGTGGCATTTCTCTACGAAAATACAAGGCTTCGTTATTGGCCAAACGTGACATAAAGAGCAAGTCGTCATTAGCAAATTCGGATATCAAAAGTTTGTCAAAATCACCTTTATTGGATAAATCTGACACCCCGCCCAAAGGCTGTTCGCTAGGATGAGCATTAAAAATAGGAACACTAAATCCTGCCCAAATGGGTTTTATCAGAGCTCCTATTTGAAATGTTTGCGAAATATCCATTAATTCTTCTACAAAATCTTTGTAGTTTTTTTCGGTTGTAGATCTTGTATCTAATTGAGGTAATAACGCTTCTTCAATTTCGGGCAAATTGCCCATTGCCTCAATTATGGACTGGATGCTTGTATACTTTTGGGAGAGTAAATGGATAATCTTGATATCTTTAGCAAATACATTTTCAGTCAAGGTGTTAAGCTTTTGAAAGCGAGTCCTTCTTTTTTTTTCTCGTAAAACATTTACAATACCTATTGATGTAGAAGATTTGATTTTATTATGTGCATTTTCAAAAATGGTTGTAAATAATATTTGTTTTCTCTTTCCTGTTTTATATTCATCGGGCAAGGATTGCAAAATGATAAGAAAATCAAGACTTTCTTTTAAATACGAATCTATATACTGCTCTTTAAATTTTAATGATGATAATATACTATACACAAAATCTAAAGAATTAACTTCCGTTTTATTGATTGCTATCATCGTCAATAAAATACTTCCAAATGAAGGCAAGCCCTTCTCGTCAATGGATTCCAAAATAGGTATTAGTTCTTCTTTATAAACTATCCTACTTCCACCTTTGATAGCCAATACTTCGGCTTCATCTTCCCAAAGCCAAAAATATTTTTCATAAGATTGAAAATAATTAGTTGCATTCATCTTAATCCATTTTAAGGGTTTGTTTCCAGGAGGAAATAGTTAAAGGCCTTAGCATTGTTCTATCTATTATACAATAACTGCATTCAGAAATCCACCAAATCAATTGAGTGTGGGAGAGAATGAGTTTTTTTTCTATGATTTTTTCTAACAATAGAAATGCCAAATGAAGCCCAACTGGAAAGATGAAATTACCTTTTTGCCAAAATGCTTTGCCATCTAAAGGCAGCATTGGCTCACCAATTATCAAAGCAGATTCAGTATCTATCAATAACCATTTCAAAGGTTTTAAACGAATTGCTGAGGCATTTGAAATGTAATTACTTGCTGTATGAATATTTAACAATAAAACAGTGGCTTTTTGCTCTGCTTCAGTGGGTATAAGTTTAATTTCTACAGACTGATGAATTCCAAAAAAATTGTGATTAAAATTAGACAATTCAATGCTCAATGCCCTCTCAATAGGTGTCCACAAAAGATTGGGCATTTTTTTGAAGGGCAAAAGACTTCCTTTCGGAAACAGTAAATTGTCTATACAAACAAAGGTTTTTGTAAATGGAATAGACTGCAATTCGACTGAGGCCAATTGCAATTCATTAAAATTTTTTATCCAAATATAGTTGGCTTCGGTGGCAATTTTAAGATTGTCCCAATGCCTTATTTGTCCCAAATGTTCTTTGTGAACTGTCTCTATTTGTACTAAATGGTCTGCAAAATTTTCTGCCATAAATTTTCTATTTCTATTTGAATGTATTGCTTTTGCTCCACATTTTTAATCCAAGCGCATCTGTTTTGTACGTATCGGAGTTGTCTTTACCACGTTTTGTTCTTCAAAAGACAATGTTTCATTTAGCCATTTATCTTTTAAATAGAGTACTTCTTTCATCACTTCTTCAGGATTTGGGGCTTTGTTTAAAAGTGCCTGAGTGTGTGACCTTTCATCTACTTCTTTGTCAATAATATTATTTATAATGCCTTCCAAAATTTCTATTTGCTCTTCGGTGTCCCAAATATATTTCAGCACCCACATATCTGTTTTTATTGCTTCGGTTCGACCACAAATTAATGCACTGGCTGCTATCAGATTTTGTAATTTAACAGCTCTTCTGTCCGAAACCTTAATGCCTGTATTTCTCAAAGAATGTACGATATCCACATAATTTTTTCGGATGGGTGTTAGATCTATTTTACTCGCTTGTAATTGCAGACTTCTTATTTCATTGGATGTAATAGTATGTATTTCTCTTTGCTGGTTATTTTCCAAATTCCACCCAGCCAAAAGCACATCGTGCAATTTATCTGGATCTACATAATCGCATTTGGCTCTGATTAAAAATCGGTCGAGCAGCGCATTCAATGACTCCTCTTCG
Organism: Saprospiraceae bacterium; assembly: GCA_016710585.1. Taxonomy (GTDB): domain Bacteria; phylum Bacteroidota; class Bacteroidia; order Chitinophagales; family Saprospiraceae; genus Vicinibacter. The sequence goes on along the minus strand of JADJVN010000017.1, from coordinate 97,284 downwards.
GGCAATACATTACTTGCTCCTACAAACATTAATGCAGGTAACTTCTTTGTTTCTTTACCTCGCCTAAATATTTTTTCGTTCAATGCCATCAATAAACTATTCAAAATAGCACTATTGGCATTAAATATCTCATCTAAAAAAACCAAAGAAGCCTCTGGTAGCATACCTTCTGTATTGGTAATCAGTTCTCCATCTTTGAGTTTGCGAATATCAAATGGTCCAAAAATTTCATTGGGTTCGGTAAATCGTGTCAATAGATATTCAAAGTTTTTTCCATCTTCGATACATTGTGAGAGCATCCTTACTATAGCACTTTTTGCCGTGCCAGGCGGACCAAGAAGAAATGCATTTTCTCTAGCAATCAAGGAAATACCAAGCAAGTCTATAATCTCATCTTTGCCTATAAATGCATGCTTTACATAATCTAAAACTGCATTGAGTTTGTTTAAATTTTCCATTTATTTAATCTGATTTCTTAAATTCATTCCAATATTTTTCGGTGTAATTACCAAGCGTTGCCCTAATCTTTTCAAGCATTTGAGGCAGTTCAGCTCGTTTTTTATCTTTTTTATCAATCACTCTGTCTATATATAATTGTTCCAAACAAGGGTTGCTAAAAATCAGTTCAAAGTCTAAATTTTTAAGAGATAATGGTATCCCAATTCCAGAATAATGCCATTGGTTTAAAATACTTTCAAGAATAGGAATCAGATAATCTTCTGGGTCTATTAATTTAGCTTCTGCCAATATTTGAGGTAAAAAGCGCAAACATAAATCTGCTGAAAGTATAGCTTCTGTAGTAATTGGTTGTGTAAATGCAGGCAATAAATCAGTCAACTCTGCTTCTTTATGCTCTCGGTACAATAAAATTTGGCAAGCAGTATAAACTATTTTTGCTGCCCATAAAGCTGATTCTGCATTGTATTTTGGTGTAGAAAAAGGATGATTTTCGGACTCAACATCAAATTCAATTTGCAGAAATTCTTTTACCAAAGCTTCGTCATCTTCTTTAATATCAAACAACTTGTCATACAATATGATTTCTTCTTTTGTCCGTAATTGATATATTGTATTGTAAAAATAATGATGCATAAGGTTAATTCTTTTCTAAGAAAATTAATAACGAACAAAAATCCATCTTTTGAAAAGTAATAAATTTAATGTCTTGTTAGTAAAACTAAACGGAATTGAATGAAATGCTTTTTTTGTATTTTGCTTCAATTCCATTTTGCAAATGAGTAAAACATAAAGTAAAATTGTCATTTTTTCGTAAATTTATTTAAGTTCTGTTAAAGTTCCATCATTATTTATTGTCTTACTTTTATTTTTTTAAATCATCAACAGTAGGTATACGTTTCATGGCGGCTTTTCGCCGACATGATCGGCATGTTCATTGCTATGCGCAGCCTTCTTCTTTTAAATCTTTAATTCAATCCCGAAGTAAATTGTTGATAAATTTAAATTCGTTCCGAAGGAGCTAAAATTTTTGTTTGATCGGTGTCTTTTATTTTCCATTTTCCATTAATGTAATTTAGTCCACCTGCCCTCAAGGTTGCTCTTATCTTAGAATTAAAGTTATACAACATTCCTAATCCTGCACCTACTTCAAAATAATTTGCTATTTCTTCTCGAGTGACTTTTGAGTCTTGGGTTTCTTCTCCACTTAATAAATTATATGCCATAAAAGGTTGAAGAAAGAAACCAAATTTGTTATTAGGGTTTAAAATATGTCTTGTAAATATTTCAATTCCAACTTGATTTGAGTTTCTTTCAAAATCTATGGAATTTGGTTGTCCAAATAAGGATATATCCTCTGCCTTATATCTACCTATTCTATAATCAAGCTGCAATCCAACAAATAATTTTGGATTGATTTCTTTGCCTAAGTTTGGAGAAATAGCAAAAGTCGTATTTTTTGTATCTTCTGTGCTATTAGAATAAATTGCCCCAAATCCTGAATTTATGGATAGGCTTGAAAGAGGATAAGTTTTTTTTTGAACTAGAAAATGCAACGAACCTCCTAAGAATAATTTGTTTCCAATTTCTGTTTCTTGAGCATTTAATACTTGCAAAATTGATACAGTAAATGCAATTAAAACTAATTTATTCATTTTTTAATGTTTTTTACTTTTTATTGGTTGAGCATAACACACAGGAAATTTGATGCCAAAAGAAATATTCCCAGACAACGAATCTCACTTCATCAACTTTTAATTTGCGTCTTTTACTGTAAAAATAAGGATTTAGGTTTAGTTGTGCAATATTATTTTGGATTAAAAGTATTGGTCTGTAGGCATCATTATTTTGATGATAGTTCTTTGTGTCTAATTCAATCTTAGCCCTTATAAGCGAGTCAAACCCAATACTACATGAACTTTTGCCAAAACCATTTGGAGCAACTAAAAGATTTGGCTTGTTGGGGAGAAAACTTTGTTTCCAATGTCTTTTACATTTGATATTTCAATGGTTTTAATCTTCATTTTTATTTCTGTACATTAGTACCTCTATTAAATATTTCTTTCATCATGCCAAACATCATTGCCGAAAAATCTTCTTTAGCTTCTTTGTTGTCCATAATTAGTTTATACAAATTGAAATTTGAATTGATGTGCTTATGCAATTCATTTTCTACAATTTTGTCGCTGGTTATTCTGGCATTCTGTTCATCCGAATACTTCATGGAGTTTTTAAAATCTTCATTTTTTGCGGCATCTGCAGCAATTATTTCAGCCATTTGTCTCACCTTGTCAGCATCTTCAAACTGTGTTCCGTAACGGTCGTTGAACGTTTGAAGAATGTTTGAAAGCCTATCAATCTCTGGTTGATTTGTTCCACCTCTCATGTCGGTTGGAATTGGCTTTAAGTCTTCTCCTTGCTCCATTGCAATATTAGTTGTTGCTTCTAATTGCAAACGGTAACTGTCCATGTCAATATTATCTAAAATGCCTTGTGCTAAATCAATTGGAGTTTCATTACCTAATTTATTTTGCAAGTGGTTTAAGAAAATATAAAGCCTTTCCAAATACGGATTTTCAATGGCACAATTTGAGAAAGGAAAATATACAAGCGAACATAGGTTTTTACCTTTGCTCTAAAATCAGCTTGTTGTTCTTCCGCTAAATCATTTCTAAAAATTGCTGATGAACTGTCAAGCATTGCATGAAGTTGGTCAACGGGAACGTTTGCCAAAATCTTTTCCGAAAATTCACTAACCTGTTCTTTTGTATAAACCTGATAATTGTCCAAAGCATCTTGTAAGTCGAACAACTTGTTCGGGTCTGTTGCTTCGCCTAAAATCGTGCTTTCAAAATATGGTTTAAATGCCTTTTCAATGTCTTCGGCTGAGTTTGCAAAGTCCAAAACAAACGTATCTTTCTTTAGTGGATGACTTCTGTTAAGTCGTGAAAGTGTTTGAACTGCATTTACACCACCCAATTTTTTATCTACATACATCGTATGCAAAAGCGGTTGGTCAAAGCCCGTTTGGAATTTATTTGCTACTAACAAAAACCGATATTCGTTTTTCTCAAATTCTGTTGGAATGGAGTTACTCGAAAACCCATTTAAGTTTGCTTCTGTTTGTCCGTCAATTTCTCCAGAGAAAGCCACAACAGCTTTGTAGGGACTATTTATATGGTGTAAATATTCATCAAATGCTTTTTTATACTTTACTGCATTAGCTCTTGAGCTGGTTACTAACATGGCCTTTGCTAAGCCACCCATTCGTTTTTTACGGATTACATTTTCCATAAAATGCTCTACCATTAAAATCGCTTTCTTCTTTATGGCATGTTCGTGGCTTTCTACGTAATGTTTTAATTTCTTTTGTGCTCTTAGCTTGTCGTATTCTGGGTCGTCTTCAATTTTTTTTAAGCAAAGCGTAATAGCTTTGGTAAGTGGTGTAATTTTGTAAAACATCCATGATAAAACCTTCTTCGATGGCTTGTTTCATAGAATATAGATGAAATGCTCTGAATTTTGTTTTTCCCTCTGCTTCAAAAGGAACACCAAATAATTCTAAGGTTTTGTTCTTGGGTGTGGCTGTGAACGCAAAGTAACTGGCGTTTGGCAATAGTTTTCTCGACTTAATTAAATCCGTTATCAAGTCTTCGTCTGTTATGGTGTCGTTGTCTTCGGTGGTGGTTTCTTCATCATCAGACGTAGCATCCAACGTCTTTACTGATAGCGCTTCGTTTAGCTTTCTTGCCAGTTGTCCACTCAAACTGCTGTGGGCTTCGTCAATGATAATGGCAAAGTTTGTTCCTGGCAATTCGCCAATTTCTTCAATTATGTGAGGAAACTTTTGAATAGTGGTAATGATTATCTTTTTACCTTCTTCTAATGCTTCTTTCAGTTGTTTACTGCCTTCGGTGATGGCTTCAACAACACCGTTTACTTGCTGAAACTGCTTGATGTTGTTCCGTATTTGAGCATCTAACACCCTTCGGTCGGTTACTACAATTACGGTATCAAAAATATTGTCTTTGCCTGATTTGTCATGCAAACCAACTAATTGATGTGCCAACCAAGAGATTGAATTTGATTTGCCCGAACCTGCTGAATGCTGAATTAGATATTTTTGCCCTGAACCATTTTCTTGTGCATCGGCTAATAGGTTTCGGACGGCAAGGAGTTGATGATATCGAGGGAAAATGAGCTTCTTTTCTTTCCTAGTTTTTATTTTTCCTTTTTCGTCTATATAGTCTTTGTCCTCTGTTATCATTTGGCAAAAATTCTGAACGATGTCGGTCAGATTATTTTTGGTTAAAATCTCTTTCCATAGGTAATCGGTTTTAATGCCGTCTTTCGGTGGATTTCCAGCACCGTTGTTGTAGCCTTTATTGAATGGCAAAAAATAGGATTTTTCTTTTTTTAGTTGTGTACACATCCAAATTTCTTCAGTATCTACCGCAAAGTTTACCATTAACCTGCCCAAGTGAAAAAGTTCTTCGTTCGGGTCACGATCTTCCTTGTATTGCTTTATAGCATGTTGTACATTTTGATGGGTTAGTTCATTTTTCAATTCAAATGATATTACGGGAATACCATTGATGAAAATCATCATGTCCAACGATTTTTTATCGCTTGGCGAAAAATATACTTGCCGCATTACCGAAAACAAATTGGCTTGATACAATGCATTAGCAGTGGTATTGTAAGCAGAAACGGGTTTGTCGTAAAACAACGTCAGTTTGGTATCGGTATAGCCATCTGTAATGCCTTTGCGCAACACTTCAATTATTCCCTTTGCTTGTATTTGATCGTTTAGGCGCTTTATTATTTTTTGCTCGTAAAGGTCTTTATGAAATGCTTTGAGTTTGACTACTGCTTTGGGCTGTGTGGCTTCTAAGAATTGAAAAAGCAATTCGCTATCCATACACGAAACATTATTATATGCTTTGTTTTCACGAAGCAAATACTTGTTTTCCTCAACCAAATATTGAGCAATGTGGGCTTCTAAGCCTTTTTCTGTGGTATCTGTTAATTTAGCCATTATTCAATGTTTTCTGTGTTATATGCTATTTCGTCTTCTGCTGCTATGCTCCATTCGTCTTCCTCTAACTCCTCATTTACAGTTTCATACGATGGAATGATAAAATCTCTCACATCTATTTTCCCCGTTACGGCTTCGGTTATTAAGGCGGTGCGGTATTCTTGCACCAAAGCGATTTCTTTTTCTATGGTAGCAATGGTTTTGTTGAAGATGGCGGTTTCTTTTTCGATGTGGACAACAATGGCGGTTTGTTCGGGGAGAGGGGGAACAGATAAATATATAGTTTTTAAATCATTTACATTGAATCTATAAACTTTTACTCCAGTTGCAAACTTTCTAAGTTCTTTTGAGAATACTTTTGAAGAATAATATAAATACTTTCCATTTACAATATCGTTTTTAGGTTTTAATAATATTTGTTCTCCTCCAATTAGTCCTATATCACTTCTATTATAAAAAACTGAATGGCCTAAATCTTGTATAGTTTCTGATGTCGAAATAAAAATAATATCTCCATTATTTACAATTTGAGAAACTTTATAAAACTCATCATTTACATAAAACTCATAATTTTCATCAACTTCATTAACCTTATAAGTTTTTCCATATTGCAATGCAACATATTTACCAATATTTAATAATTCGTCTTTTCTGAAACTTGTATTTCCTCTAACTATATCACACATAGCTGTAAGTTTTACAATTTCCCAATTTGCAGGAATATCGCCCAACCATTCAATGCCGCTGGGTTTCATTTTGGCATTGGCATCCAATCCTTTAGTTATGGCATAGTTGATGATGCCTGCTTTTTTGTTCGTTCAGCAGTTTTATTAATTGTTTTTTCTTGCGAATAAAACGGTTTACTTTGGCGGTTTTATAGTCGAGAAATGCAGCGATGGTGGTTTGTTCGGTTATTTTAGGAAATGCCAATTTCATTGACCTTAAATCATCTCTTGAGATTTTTAATCTTAACGTGTTATATTTTCCTTCTCCTCTGTCAATGGCAATCAAACCTTTTCCGAGACTATATAAAAAACTTTGTACTATTCTATTCCTAAACAAGTACTCGTAATATTTAGTTGAATTAGGATGGTTATGGCTACCTTGATATGTGTAATAAATTGGACTCACACAACCAAAATATTTTGAAACACCCACTGCCCCTACAATCATATTCATGCTATTGAAAACCAAATCGTCTTTGTAAGCTAGTTTATATTGAGTAAAATCATCTTTGAAACGGTCTAAATTAGTAGTTTTTTCGGAATATAAGGTAACTCCTTTTTCAATGGATAGTGATAATCTTTCTGTACTCCTTATTGGGTCATTTTTTTCATTACGTTCGGTAAGAATATTTTTGAATGATAAAATTTCCCAATGTTCAGGAATATCTCCCAACCAAGCAATGCCCGAGGGTTTGTATGTTGTGTATGGTTTTATGTTATTCATGCTGGTGGTTGTCGTTTAAAAAATTCAATAATTTTTGGCTTATGTTTTCTGCTGTAGGCAACAATGATTTGTATGCCTCTGGTAATGTATCAGAGGTATTGTATGTGGCAATAGATAATTATTGCCCATTTCCAGCAAAAACTGCCGTACGTTTTTGATTAAAGCTTGCTCCAATTCATATTCTGAATGTTCGTCTGCCAATTCTAAAAAATCGAACGTATAATGATCTTTTACGGCTAAATATGCTTGGTTTTTATTTTATCAGATAGGGCTTTATCAAAATTAGTTTGATTTAATAAATACTTTTCATAGGTTTTATTTTCTATTTGATGGATTAAGACATCTTTTGTCCATCCAAATTTTTTGTTGCAACAATATAAAATTGTCGTTGCTGGTTGTCTTTACATTTTGATAAAATAACTATTTGTTTCGTCCAACTAATTTCTCCAACCAATGGTTGGAGATTTTCTTGATTATGATATTCGTTATAAAACTGAACCATATACCACAGATTTGTGGCAGAAAATCCGCTAATATTAGGAAATTCATTTTGCAATTCTTTAGCCAACGTAGGCACAATGGCTTTGCCCCAACCTAATGTTTGTTTTTCGGAAATAGATTTACCTATCTCCCAATAAAGATTAATCAACTGAATATTTACAGCTTTTAGGGCTTCGTATTGAGCCTGCCTTACCTTTTCCTTTATTTCGGCTATAAATTGTGTTTGTAATATTTCTACCATCCCCATTACTCAATAATTTCTTTTAATAAACCATCTGTTTCTTGTTCTAGCTTCAAAATATCTTGGGCAATTTCGCTCAGAGGGCGCAAGCCTTCATATTTATAAAAATATTTATTAAAAGCTATTTCGTAGCTAATTTTCATTTTGGTTTTATCATACCAAGCATCTGGGGCAAAAGGAAGAACTTCTCGTTTAAAATATTCATCGCATAATTCAAGGCAAGCCATGTTTTTACACATCGGCACATTCTCAATGTCTTTCAGGCTGCCATCGGCTTTGGGTTTGCCTTTGCTGTCTAAAACAATTTTTTCGTTTTCGTCTTTTTCAGGTTGGTGTACGGTTATTTGATAAAAGCCAAAATCTTCGTTGTCAAATATTTTGCTGTATTCATTTTCTTCAAATGCAAAATACATTTCTTGTATGGCTTCAATATGTTGGTTAGTGAGTTCGTTGCGTTTGCTCCCCAAACTTTTACGCATTTTTTGGAAAAACAAATCACTACTAGAATTTATCAATTGCACTTTGCCTTTACGTTTTGGGTCTTTTACATTGCTAATAAACCATACATAAGTAGCGATGCCCGTATTATAAAAAATATCGTTGAGCAATTGCACTATGCATTCCAACAAATCATTTTCAATTATGTATTGTCTGATGCCACTTTCGCCACTTCCTGCATCGCCAGTAAAAAAGTGCCGAACCATTGTGCACAGACGCAATACGTCTACCTCCATCATTTGGGTCTTTCATCTTGCTCAACATGTGTAGCATGAACATCAATTGGCCGTCGTTGCTTCTGCTGGTCAAACAAGTTTCTTCCAGCTCACCCCTAAAGTTTTTGATTTTAAGATTAAATCGTTTATCAACGATGCTTATTTTTTTATCGCTACCCACGTTCAGGTTGTCGATATCTTGTTTCCATGTAGTGCCATAAGGCGGATTGGTCAGCATGAAATTAAATTTCAAATCTGGTTCAAAACCATATTCGCTAAGGGTTGAGCCAAACTTTATTTTGTCGGGGTCTTCGCCTTTGAGTAGCATATCTGACTTACAAACCGCATACATTTCGCCCGTATTCTCTTGTCCGTATAAATGGAAAGTGGCGGTTGATTTTATTTCTCCTTCGGGATTTGTAGCAAATAGTTTTGATTGGGTTAGCATAGCACCCGAACCCGCACAAGGATCATACACTAAGAAAGTGCCTTTTTGTATTTTGTCTTTTACAGGCAAATACACCAAATGCGTCATCAACTCAATAATTTCTCTAGGTGTAAAGTGCCGCCCAGCAGCTGCATTGGTTTTTTCGTTAAATCTTCGTATTAAGTCTTCAAACATATAGCCCATAGCCATAGGCGAAATTTTTTCTGGGCTTAATTCAACCTTTGGATTGCAAAATTTTTCAATGAGTGCAAACGTTATTCCTGTGCTCGAAAATGTATCCAGTTGATTTCTGAATTTAAACTTGCTGATAATGTCTTGCACATTTTCAGAAAAGCCATTGAGATAATCTAAAAAATTGGAGTCGATATTTTTAGGGTCAGCCAACAGTTTTTTCATGGTAAAGGGTGAAGTGTTGTAAAATGCCAAACCAGTTCCATGCTGTTCGCTTGTGAGTAGTCCCGATAAGTTGTCAATTTTCCCTTTAAACGCTTCGTATGTGTTCAGTACTTTGTCTTTAGTAGCTTCAAGTGCCAAGTCCAATCGTCTCAAAACGGTCATTGGAAGTATTACATCTTGGTATTGATTTTCAAGAAATTTATTAATCAATACATCGTCTGCAACTGTCCAGATGAAGTTTATAATTGATTGAAGATTTTGCGTATTTAAACTCATTTATCTTTTATCTTTTTGTTAAGTAATAAGTGTCAAAATTACTTTTTTCAACCCAATGATTGCTTTGTGGGTTTGCTGGGTCGGACTGTGGCAGTTGCAAAAATTGAATTAAAAATGTATGGTGGAGAAAATAAAAAAATACAGATTGGTCGACAATGAGTTTCGGCTTACTCGCTGTCCGTTTGAAATATGGCCTGTAGTTTGCTCACCAGTCAAAATGGTTTGTCTTTGTTAATTCGTTTAATTTTTAGTTTTATGTTTATAGCTGCACTGCCGTCTTTTAGGCTTACTGATAACGTTTCTGAGATTGAAGCAGGCAGAGCATTAAAGGAGTCTGCCAATTGCAAAAATCTAAAGCCAAATATACGACTTTTTCTGGATTAAAAAACCAATAGATCTGTTTTCTTCAATCTCATGTTATCTCTCGTAATATTTCCAAATCTCTAATTGAGCCCTTACTTCACTTTGACCTCTTCTATTTTTGTCATTTTGTGAATATAACCATAAATACTTATCATATACCCTCCTTTTAAAAATTAAAGGATTGTCTTTTAAAAATTCAATTTCACAGCAAATATTAAAGTTATCTAATTTATTTATTTGCTTATTCAATGTTACATTGTTTTTATCTAGTTTATCATCAATAAAATTGATGAATTCTGTATATGATTTTTTTACTGCTCTATGGATTGACTTCTCTTCTTTTAAAATTTCACTTAAAGAGTTTCTTGCGAGAGTATCAAACAACGAAAATTGCAAAGGGTTTATTAAAAAAGCTAGTTTCCTTAAAAATGATATTGGTTTACCATTACTTAGATAATTTGGGAAATTATTTGCTACTTCATCAATTATTGATTTATTTCCAGCAATTACATTAGTAAAATATTCCTTTGTATTTAAGTAATCTATTAGATTAAATAAATTTTTATCAATATTTTTTAATGTTCTACTTACTGAATATTGTTTAGTAAATGATTTAAAAAGGTAATTACCAAAAAACTCCAATTGCTCTGAATCTTCATTTATAATCTCGAAATTCGAAAATACTTTATGATAGTAATATTCATCTCTTTTCCACCAGTATATAGCCTCATTTGTCGCAATTTGAATTAATTCTGAATCTAGCATATTTTCGATTAATTAAGGGAGATAACAATTTGCTTCCAGCATGTTAATATTTGCGGCAATCCCAAATGATCAGAGAAATATGTGAAATGCTTAGTGCAAAAGATTATGGGATATCGGGGCAAACCCATATTTAGAATCTGTGGTTTTTCCATTTGTCAGGACTTGTCTAAATTTGTAAGGCAAATATACATTTTTTCTGTGTCATTCTTAATGATATAAAAAATATTTTCTCAAGGAAGCAGATTTGTATAATTGAATATAGTTTTACTATTGCAGCTGTTAGTTTAAGATCTGCTCAAAAACTATCGATGCATCATAAAATGAGTCTTTATGTAAGATTCTTTCTTTTTAGACGCAAGAATTCTAACCGCATTTATCAAAAAAAAACTATGCAATTCTTTTGATTAATCGCTATTCTAAGATTTGCAAGAGTAGTATTTTTATGCCACATACGTTCATTTTCTTTGCTTGCCCAAAGAAAACGAACCAAAAGAAAGGGCACTTTTTCAAAGGCATTTTGTTGGTTAGAAACCGTAATATAAATTCTCAATTGGCTCCAAGGCTTCGCCAATTTTAACGAATTTATATTACTATGCTGTTGAAAAAGAATAAATTTACTTTTTGTGTAATCCCTATTTGTAGCTGTTAGTTTAGTAAAAAATAATGCCACTGTAAGTCTTGGTAATAAAATTCCAAAACATTTAGTAAAATATAGCAGCTAGCCCTTAATTATGGACTTCAAGAAATACTAAAAACTCAATCCAACCGCACCAAGCACGAGACCTGTTATCGCCAAACTGATGACACTTCCTTGTCGCCACTTTTTCCATATTTGGGCTTTATTCACTCGTGATGCTTGATGAGTATAACCATAATAATAATCAGGATTATTCATCAAGTCTTCATTCGTGAAATTCAATTTACTCTCTGGAATCATTGTATTAGAATTAGCAATAGCAGGAACAAGGCCAATCAAGGGATTCACTATACTAGAATAGTAAGTAATCTTTGCTGATTCTTCATAACTTTTGAAATGCTTCTCAGCATCACGAACTCCCCTGATATATTGCTCAGTATACATATGTTCATTCACAATGTCTGTCAAAATAATTTTTTCGGATTTAACAATTTGAGCCTTTACTGAAAATGAACCGGCTGTAGTTGCCATAATGAGTAAAAGATATTTCTTCATAATTTAGTATTTATTTTAAAATGCTAATTGATTAAAAATATTCCAAAAAAAAAATCAAAGTCTGATTATCTTCTTAACAGAAGTTCCTACTACAACATAATAAACTCCTGCTGAAAACTGCTCAAGATTAAGCAACACTTCAAAAATATTTAAGACTTTACTCTTTAACAAATTTCACAAGCTGTTCATTTACTTTTAACAGATAAAATCCACTATTTAGACTTGACACATTTATAGAATTATGGTCGACTCGACCTGATGAAATTATCTTTCCACTCAAATCCATAATTGTATAATTCTGTGCATCCATTGGTGTGGTAAATTCAATATCAGAAAACACTGGATTTTGCTTGATTAAAACAGTTTCCTTCTCATGAATATTTGTATTGACAGGTGTATTGCATAAGAAAGGATTGGCGTTGGTCAACATAAATCCCAAGACGGCTGCGTTGTCATGAACTGCATGATTAGCTCCTGTATATATCCATGTTTTATACTGATTTTTCGGGTAGTCAATATTCTGCAATCGTTGAACGATAGAACATGTCCCAAACGCGGTTGGATAATTTGTTGGAACGACGGGGTAAGGCCAATAAGGAGGCTTCGCGCCACATGCCACTATCGGATCATCGGTTTGATGATAAGAGATCAAAGCAATATTGTCATTTTTTTCTATTTGTAATGTATCTAGCAGTCCACCGAATACATTAAACACACCTTGTACTTTTGTATCAAAACCATTTTTTATTCAAATTACCATCTGCTGGGCCAAGATCATTCCTTTGAACTGTCCCGATATCCCCTATTTTACCTGCTTCTTGTGGCTTATCAGATTCTTTATCCAAAAATGCGGTAGCCAAAGAAACAAAAGATCCAGCACTAAATCCCCCTACCCAAATTCGATCAAGATCAATGGAATCCTCAACATGTCTGGCTTTCATGAAACGCAACATTGCTTTACCATCTTGCATGCCTCTATAACCAACTCTCTTTATTTCAGCTTTGTCAAAAGAAAGCGGATTTTGACCTCCAGGGGTTGAGTGAAATCCAATCCGATAATCTATCGTCACCGCAACAAATCCTTTTGTAGCAAATTCTGTGCACACTTGATCAAGGTCTTGACGAGTTCCCTGAAAAAAACCACCACCAAAGACCCACATGACCATAGGACGTTTGGCTTCTGTGGAACCTACAGGATAATAGATGTCGAGAAATAAATCCTTGGGCTTATTCTGAAAATCAAGATCTGTCCCAACGAAAACATTTTTTACTGACCTAACTCCATACTTGGAGATTGTATAATCACATTGCGCATTTAATGTAAAAGCAAAGCAACAAGTATAAAATATAAGAAATAATATTAATCTCATGATTTAAATTTTAATAGATATTTGACAATATTTAGATTCGTTCAGTAAATTAAAGATAAATATACATTGATTTTCTAAAACTAATGGAAAAAAAATAAAATTTTCTAAAATCTATGTGAAATGCTGGAGCTAAAAATCAAATCACTTTGAGCACATCATTCAACAAACTAATTGATTCCCATTATAAAATACTGAACTTTCATAGTAAAATAAATGTTATCTAAAATATATCAATAGACACTATATACAAAACAGTAAAATCTTAAACAATGAAATCTGAAAAATTTATAATAGCAAATTTAAAATGCAGCGGCTGTGAAAACACAATAGTAAATAGTCTCAAAAAAATAGAAGGCGTATCTGATGTTGCGGTCAATCATGAAGAAGATTCTGTTAATATCAATTTTGATGGTGAGATAGCAAGATCAGTTTTTGCAGAGAAACTATATTCATTGGGCTACCCAGAAGCTACAGAAGAAAATGGTCTTCTGCTTCAACTTAAAAGTTACGCTAGTTGTATGATTGGAAGAATGAGTAATTAAGTAGGTCTTCTCAAAAACTATATTCGCATTATGAATGAGTCTTTTATATTAGATTCTATATTTTTATATGCAAGATTTCTAATTATAATAATCAAAAAATCGTGCACTTCTTTTGATTAATCACAATTCTAAGATTTGCAAGAGTAGTTTTTTTAAGGCACTTACGTTCATTTTCTTTGAAGCTGACTTAGGGATAAGTCAGTTCTCTCCTTATCGAGTGATTTTGTATCACTTCGATAGCCAGTCGTTCATCCAAAGAAAACGAACCAAAAGAAAGGGCACAAGCTGTCCAAAGGATTGACAGTTCTTTCGTTATCGAGTGAAATCGTTCACTGATTGCTTCGCACCACTCATTCATTCAAAGGATTTTTGTTATTAAACCGTAATATAAATTCTAAATTGGCTCCACGGTTTCGCCAATTCTTAACGAATTTATATTACTATGCTGTTGAAAAAGATCTAACTTACTTTTTGAGCAGACCCTAAGTATTTAAGATATTTTTTAAATACATCTTAAAACGATAGCTTCTGAAACGATTAGATTGCTATTGTGTCCTTTTTTATCTACAACTTTTATTTCAAAATTAATTGTATCAGTTGGGAATTCTGGTGGCGCTGAACATGGTGGAATATTATTTGGAAAAATACAACATGTGGTAAAAATTAAAACACTAATCTTTGCTGTTATTTTTTGTCCATCAGTGCTAGGAAGATCAGGAATCTTAAATTCATCCATGATCAATCCTGTCCTCAAATCCCGAACTATTATATCTCGATTCACACTATTGCTTCCAAATCCTATATCACCATCACTGTCTTCCAATTCAAAATTCAACCACAATGAATCTTCATTTAAAGCGCCTTGGATTAAACTGGTTTTTGTGACCCCAGAATAAGTTATTTTTGGCACTGATTCAGAATCGTTTGATTTTGAACAACTCCAAAAAACGACCAAAAGAATCACGATTAAACTTGATATTAATTTCAATATGATTTGAATTTTATAATCCTTTGGATAATTAACTCTATTACTGATATTCAGTTAAAATTCAGAATTAGTTTAATAAAAATATCTTACCATCAATTTGAGTAGTTCCTGTGATTCTATAAAGATAAACACCTTCTTGAACTTTTGGAATTTCAATTTCGCAATTTCCAGTACAAATTGATTTTATTAACTTCTTACCACAGAGATCAATCAGTTCGAAATTAAACTGTTCAATTTCATTTTTTGAATTGATTGAAATTCTATTTTGCACAATACTTACTTCATATCCAGGGCTAGGATTTACATCAACTTCAACAAAATCATCATTAACTGAAGGCAAATGGAACTTAGGATCTATGTTTCCTTTTTGTATCAAATAATATGATCTTGTTTCATTTCCAATAAGATGAATATTTTTATAGGAACTATTTAAATCGAGCCAAGGATTAGATGGATTAGTAAAAATAATATCCGATGGAATCAATTGCCATAAGTCATTACTAGTTTTATTTTTACTTAAAATTAAATTAGACAAAATATCTAGATCTGATTTATCTACACGGTTATCAAGATTCATATCCGCAGCCAATAATAATATTGGATCTACACTCTTACCAGCTAATATATTCTTCATTGCACTTACATCTCTTATATCTAGATTATTAAAATCAAATTCACATTCACTGAGATCGATTGAATAATTTTCTGTTTTTTTCAAGTTCTCAAAAATTAATTCTTGTTTTGTACTATTTGAAGTGCAAACCATTTTTTGATTGGTGGAATTTTCCATTAAAAAAACACGAGGCATTTTTTCCATTTTACCAAATTGATCTTTCATCTTTAGACTCAAATCAACATGATTATCTATGACGGTGGTCTTCCCACAATCCATACTGTCTATCATGTTTCTCTGGATTTCAATTTTAGTCTTGCAGAAAGATTGATTCCCCAAATCATCTGTGATCCAGATTTCTACTTGGTTTTCACCAACATCATCACAAGTATAAATCTTAGACTTCTGGCTGGTATCAGAAGAAAAAGAAAATTTCAACTTTCTTCCAGGGCAAGGGTGGTAACTGGACTTATCCAAATCTCTCGCATTTACCTCTATCATTCCTTCATCTGCTTTGCCATCCCCGTCTGTATCGATAGGCATAAGGTCTATTATAGCACCATCGAGACAATAAGGAACAGGTGGTATCTTTTGTACTACATTTATTGTTACTATACATTTAATCTCTTTCCCACAAGCGTATTCTGCAATGAGCTCTACTTTATGCATTCCTATTGGATAATACCCACTGATATCTGCTTCTTTTTTATCAGAATATTGAGATGTATTAATAATTCTGTGCGGCACTCTACATTGGCTCTCTATCTTTGCCGAATCATATTTAAGATATACTCCTTTACAATCAGTAGTGGCGAAAACAGTTGTATCTTTCTTAACAACCAAATGTATGGTAGGATCATTGGTGATCAACTTTATGATCTGCGTATAAGTAAATATACCTCTAGGTGCAGGTGAGAAGGGATCATAGGTACACCAATCAATTAGCTTCCACTCTCTCAATAATTTTCTACAACCAGAATCTACTTGAAACCAAGAATCACTATATGTATACATAGGTCTTGTGCAAACTTTTTTAGTAAAATAAGGATGATCATATGGTTTTGCAAGATTTTTAAAATCTGCATCTGGATCGCAAGATTCTATGGTAAGATGATCAGGCCAATAAATATCTTTGGGAGTGAATACATTTACATTGGTCAAAGTAATCACTTGACTACATGTCACCCATCGCCACAAAGTATCTTCGACACCCCATGTCCTAGTGATCGTGCCTACCCCACAGTCATTTAAATTATAGACGACCTTACAATCATGCAACCAAGATTTATACCCATTATGTTCTGTATATGATTTGCCATACAAGTTCAAATCGTGAAGATCAGCATCACAAGGAAGCGTAATATCTCCAGGACAAATAAATTGCCATGCAAATACTGGGCTAATACTAAAATAACAAAATACTAAGCTAGCTAATAAGCTTTTTATTTTCATTGTATGCATAGTCTTGGTCATATTTTAAAACAAATTTACAATAATTATATATAACTTAAATCAATATCTGCAAAGCTTTTTTATTTCACACTGAAATTCAATAGTTTATAAGCATCACAAGCCCTATTAAAACCACGCCAACTGTCTCAAATTTAAGATTTAAATACTCTAATTCATTGGCTTATAATTGTCATAATAGCTTAATTTAGAAACAATAATGAAATAAAAATAAAACTTATATATATTCTTTTTACATTTGATGTAAATTTAATTTTGAGATCTATGTCTTCAAAATCAAAAACTTCAATCAAACAAGAAAAAGCGACATTGGTAAAAACTTCACAAACAAGTGATTTTTCAATCAAAAAACTGTATGTATTGCTTATTCCAATTTTCATATTCATTATTTATAGTCAAACTTCAAAATTTGACTATACAGGCGATGATATATTAGTCACCACAGGCAATAGCTATGTACAAAAAGGGTTTTTGGGAATAAGTGATATATTTTCACACAGCTATATGCATGGATATACCAATGAGAATGATCCAATATACAGACCGCTTCCTCTAGCTAGTTATGCTATTGAAGGCTCTATTTTTGGCTATAAATCTTCGACACACCACAATTTTAATATCCTTTTCTATATCTTTTGCTGCATGGCATTTTATTATTTTTTGAGACTACTCAAATTTCAAGAAACCTCTGCCTTGCTTATAGCTTTAATTTTTACATGCCATCCGATCCACACAGAAGTGGTAGCCAATATTAAAAGTAGAGACGAGATCCTTGCATTTTTAGGCTTGATGATTATGTTGATCTCGTATTTCAAAAATGACTCAACATCGAGGGTCACAAAGTGGACCATATTTTCAGCAATTGGATTCATGATCGCTTTGCTTAGCAAAGAAATTGGAGTAAGTTTTATTGTACTGGCGCCGTTGATTGATTATTTTTACAATAAAGAAAGTTTAAAAAATATCTTATACAAATCTATACCATTTTTTATTTGCATAATTGTATACTTCTCATTGCGAAGTTTTATAGATTTGAGTGGCACAGAAAAATTAACATTACTTGAAAACAGTATGTTAGAGGCTCCAAATCAATTTGCTAGAATTCCTACTGCTTTCTATATTCTATTTAAATATATATTATTAATACTATTCCCAGTGTCACTGAGTTATGATTACTCTTACAATCAAATTCCATTGCAATCCTTCGGGTCATTTGGTTTTATTATTGCGTTAATGATAATAATTCTAATGTTGCTAATTTCGTTTATCTACAGAAATAAAAACAGTTGGGCTTTAATCGGGGTGTTATGGTTTTTTATAACCATTAGTATCGTATCAAATATATTATTTTTAACAGGGGCAACTATGGCCGAACGATTTCTGTTCACACCCATTGCTGGGATTATCATTGCACTCATATCAACACTAGACTCTTCTTTAATTGCATTCAATCATAATAAAAACATTCTCATAGTTTTATCGACGCTCTTTTTAATTTTATTTACTTATCAAAGTTATTCAAGAACAAAAGTTTGGAAAAATGACAAAAGCCTATTTCAAAGCGGTATAAAATCTGCACCAAACAGTGCCCGAACAAACATGTTTTATGGAAAACAATTTTACAATGATGCTAAGAAAAATGAAAACCCTATTCTTAAAAATAGTCTAATAGACTCGAGCATTCTCTATTACAACAAAGCCATATCAATATATCCAAAATTTACTACAGCATATCATTTTTTGGGTTGGGCTTATAGAGAGAAAAATCTTATTCAAGAAGAGCGAAATGCATATATAAATTCTTTTAAACAAGACAGTACTTATTATCCAGCATTAATAAGTCAATCAATTATAGAATTAAAAGCAAACAACTTTATTGAAGCAATCAAAATACTTGAATATGCCAAAAAAATTGCTCCCCAAAGTTACGATATTGAATATAATCTAGGCCTGGCTTATAGAGGAAACAAGCAAATCCCAGAAGCAGTCCAATCAAATCAAAATGCACATGCCATTAATAATAAAAGAGAAGAGCCTATAAGTCAATTAATAAAAATATATCGAGATGATCTAAACAAAATTGATAGCGCGCTGTATTATAACGAACTTATCAAAAAATTAAAATGATTCATAAGGTAAATATTTGTCTAATACTCATCGCACTAACTATTTTTTCTTGTAAAACTAAAACTGAAAATAAAGCTCCAATTTCAGGAAACCATTTAATCAATGAAAGCTCTGCCTATTTATTACAACATGCGCATAATCCTGTAGATTGGTATCCATGGTCTGATGCGGCACTTGAAAAAGCAAAAAAAGAAAACAAGTTAATGATCATAAGCATCGGATATTCTTCTTGCCATTGGTGTCATGTGATGGAGAAAGAATCATTTTCTGATACTGCGGTCAGTCGTTTTATGAATGAACATTTTGTTTGTATAAAAGTAGATAGAGAGGAAAGACCCGATATAGACAATGTATATATGTCTGATTGCCAAAAGGCAAATCCTGGGGCTTGTGGTTGGCCATTAAATGCGATTACAAATTCCGAAGGCAAAACAGTGTGGGTCACGACTTATTTATCTAAAGAAGAATGGCTCAATGCTTTAAAATCTATTCAATCAAATTATGATGAAGATCCAAATGAAGTAGAAAAAATGACCCGAAATTTTTATCGTGGTGAAGAATTTTTCTCTGATTCAAAATCTGGAAAATCTGAATTTAAAGATGATATTTTATTAAAACAAATTGAAATAATCAACACAGAACTGGATTATGTCAATGGTGGAAAAAAAACAGATATCAAGTTTCCCCTACCAAGCTTATTGAGAGCTTGTTTGGAAATAGGAACGCGCCAAAACAATCCAAAATTAATTCAATTTGTAGAAACTACTCTCAGCAAAATTTCAAATGGAGGCATGCAAGATCAACTAGAAGGTGGATTTGCAAGGTATTCAACTGACCCGTTATGGAAAGTACCACATTTTGAAAAAATGCTATATGATAATGCGCAGTTGATTAGTATGTATTCATTTATTTATCAAAAAACAAAAAAGCCATATTATAAAAAAATAATTGACAAAACTTTAAACTTCATCAACAAGGAAATGACTTCTACAGAAGGTGGCTTCTATGCATCTTTTGATGCAGATTCTGAGCATGAGGAAGGAAAATATTATGTTTGGACATTGGATGAAATTAAAAACGCATTGCAAGACCAAAAGGAGTTAAATCTTGCTATATCATTTTACGGATTTACAAAAGAAGGCAACTGGGAACATGGAAAAAATGTATTGGCACAAGCAGTAGATAAGAATCAATTTTTAAAGGATAATAAAATCACTGAAAACGAATTCGACAATCAACTTGCTTCCATTCAACAAAAACTTCTAGCCGCAAAATCAAATCGAAAAAAACCTAATTTAGATAAAAAGATAATTTGTTCTTGGAATGCGATGATGACCAGAGCATATGCAGATGCGGCAATGGCTTTGTCTTCTGAAGATTATAAATCCAAAGCACTTAAAAGTGGTGAATTCATATTAAAAAACTTATTAAAAGATAGCACACAATTATACAGAACGATCAATCAAGAAAAAACTTCAGCATTAGCTTTCTTGGATGATTACGCATTTGTAATTGATGCATTCATTCGATTATATGAATTGAGCTTTGATGAAAAATGGTTGAATATTGCAAACCAATTAATGCATCACGTCCTTGAGAATTACAGCCATAGTGACAACTCTCTATTTTATTACAATGATTCAAAATCATCCAATGTTGGCGTGAGAAAAATTGAAATTGATGATCAAGTTATCCCTAGCAGTAACTCTGTTATTTGTGACAACTTACATAAATTAGGTCTGTATTTTGACGAGCCCGATATGATCAATCGCTCTCAGAATATGCTCAATATTATTTTCAATGACAAAATAAAAAATGGACCGTCATTTTATACCAATTGGCTCAGAATATATCAAGAATATTCAAAGCCAATGTATGAAGTCGCAATCGTCGGAGACAAGTCAAACGATAAACGAAATGAACTTGCACAGTATTATATTCCGCATATGATATTACTTGGAGGTAACAATGAAGGGACGCTAGAATTGTTGAAAGAAAAACTTCAAGAAGGCGAAACTTATATATATGTTTGCAGAAACAAAGTATGTAAATTGCCAGTCCAAGAAGTTGCAAAAGCTATTCCACTTATTCAATAAATCAAAATGAAATTCAAGCTAGTTTTTATATTTATCATTGCAATCTTGCACCATTCTTGTATCAAAGAAAACCAAAGGATAGAACCACTCTCTGTATCCTCAATATTGGTATCCAATCCATGGAAGTATAAGAATATCATAAAAAATGGAAAAGTAGATATAAATGATTGTGATAGAGATGACATCATTTTCTATTTTCCTGATTTTAGTTACAAATCGACTTTATCACCGTTGCTTTGTTCATGGGGTCCCCAACAAAATGAATTGAATGGAACATGGGCGCTGACCAATCAGGATTCTGTAATCAAAGCGACATTATTTTATTCAGGAATTCCACTCACGACAGAGGCTAAAATACAATTTATCACTAAAGATAGTTTTAAAGTATTTTCCAATGTATTGGGAAATAACTTTGAAATCACTTATATACCAAAATAAAATTCATGGGTTATTTGTTATCTATCATTCGAATGATCTTGATGATCATCTGGATTATTATCATTGTAGGAATTGGTGCTCCTCTCTATATATTTAAAATTACAACTGTTAATTTTGGTTTTAAATTAAGAACCATTTTCTGTAAAGTTGCCATATTTATTCTTGGAATTAAAATATTTAAAACAGGGCAACTATATAAACATGAACAGACATTATATGTAGGAAATCATCGCAGCTTGGTAGATCCTGTAGCAATATTTGCTTACATCACTTCAGGCTATGCCGTGAGTAAAGCTGAGGTTGAATCCTACCCTCTCATTGGAGCAGGAGCTAAGATGTCTGGAGTGATTTTCGTAAGACGCGACGATAAAGGAAGTCGAAAAAATGCAAGAGAGAGTATCGTAAATGCTTTACTAAAAAAATATTCTATAGTATTGTTTCCAGAAGGAACTATAAGCAGAGAAAGAAAAACTTTGACCTTCAAGAAAGGCGCTTTTGAATCAGCTGTAGAAACCCAATCAACCATAGTTCCTTTTGCTATGGAATATCATTCACCATCCAAGGATTTCTGGTTGAATGATAATATTTTGATTCAATTTATCCGAACTTTTTCAAAACTAAGAACTGGCATTTCGATCCACTTTTTTGATCCAATGAATTCAAATGATGCAATGCAACTTACACTTGATTGTGAAAAACTGATCAATGATAAAATCAATGCTTGGCAAAAACAATACTGGAGCGAGGAGGAATTAATAAAATTTGATATCTAGCTTCAAATTGAGCTCTTGGGCATGTATGTATCCCTACAAACTAAAGAGATCAACAGACATATTTCTTATACCAATAAATTCATTAAGATTAGCCCTATTGACGATATTAATTTAGAATAAAAATATTATCAGTTGCAAACCAAGTAAAAATATTTAAAAATAATTTGCGTCTTATTAATAATTATTTTATCTTTTTAAGCATTGTCCACTAAATCTAAATTTATAACTTATGAAGAAAAAAATCAATCTACACCCCAGCCAGCATTTCTAATCCTGCAAGTAATGAAATATTTATAGCCTTACCAAAGATTTGGAAAAATGGAGGTACCATTGCTGCTACACTTATAGATAATTTAGGAAAAGAGATAAAACTTAGTTCTGAAAAAATTTCAAAATATGAATATTCGATAAACACAAAATTATTGAATAATGGGGTTTATTATTTGAAAATTATTTCAGGAGAAAACTCTGAAGTAGTAAAGATCATGATTCAACATTAATCAACAATTAAATTTGGTGGTTCTCCAATCATGAAGAATCACCAAGCTTTTTCTAATTTCTAAATATGAAAAATATAATTCTTTTCACTTTTTCTGGCAGGATTCATTTATTTTAATTAATAAAATCGAATGCCAAAATTTAAATTTGATTGGGCAAAAAGCGCAATAGGAAATACAAGATGATTATCCAAGAACAGTCAAAGCAGATAATTATGGAGATGTTTTATATGTTCGGCGATTATCAATCCAAATTCCAATCGCCCTGATCGTAACTTACTAATAAACAATGGTAGAGTTAATTTGTTCCTTGTAAAGTATAACACAAAAGGCAAAGTTTTATGGACTAAAGGATTTTCAGGACCTGATATAGACGGTGTTTCGGGCATGGTTATAGACCATAATAATAATATAACTATTACTATTGACGGTAGTCTTTACTTGGATATAGATTCAATCAGGATTGATTGCTCAAAATCCACAATGATAGTTGTACAATTGAATCCACAAGGTAAAATAAATTGGATAAAACACTACTCATGTGACAAAGGAATATCTGGAATAGGAGGCATATCTTGTGATTCAGAAAATAATATTTATATTTCAGGAGTAAATGAGGCATCAATTTACAATGAAAAAGGCAATAAAATATTTTCATTTAAAGATAGTTTGAAATGTGCATTTATAATCAAAATTAATAAAATAGGTGAGATGGTTTGGATTAAATCAATTGAATGTCCACAAACAATCTATATAACATCAACATTTATAGACAAAAATGACGATTTAATTATTTATGGCAATTTTTATGGTAAGATAACTTTTAGATAATTTAGAGATTATAAATTATAGTAAAAAAAATAAATTTGAATCATATTATTCTAAATCTATTTTGCAAAGAATTAAAAAGTGAAAAAGCAAAACTATATAAAATCAATTTCTCGGAAATATGCATGAACTAACATCCTTTTACCAAATAATGACTCATAGTTTCAATAACATCCCACCAACGCATTTAATAGTATACACTTAAATTAGACAAGACATTACATTTAAAGCAAATTCAAAGACAGAAACAACTATGATATATTTTTATTTCCAAATATGATTCAAATGGAAATCTAGTATCGGCAAATACATTAGATAAGGTGAGAGCACTGAAACTTCCATTTATATTGATAAAACGGCTATTTTTATTTAATAGGAAATTACGATAAAAATCTTTTAAAAAAGAGAAATATAGTTTAGAAAATTTTGGCTCAGATGATATTTTTGTTTTGTTTGGTGATTCTATGAAATATTTTGGCCTACACAATTCATTTGGAGGTAATAAAAGTGATATGATAGGTCATATTACCTCTGATCAACACTAATAATTTTTATAATCGGCTATTTTAGAGTGACACCATAATATGGAAAGAACTTAATAGTCAATTCAAATACAGACGGAAGTCAGATCTTTTATCGCAAAATTAAGTAGGATTCCATAAATTATATTAGACCAAAGTTAAATCAAAGTCTATATCTGTCACCCCAACCCTGCTAGTAACGATTTATTTTTAACAATCCCGAATGATTGGGACGAAAATAAAAATATTATAATTAGTCTCATAGATAATTTAGGTAAAGAGATAAAGCTTAGTTCTGAAAAAAATCTCTAAAAGAAATCGATAAACACAAAATTATGAATAAGGGGTATATTATTTAAAAATTATTCAGGGGAAAACGCAAGTCGCAAAAATCATGATCCAACATTAATCAACAATTAAACTTGGTGGTTCTGCAAACATGAAGAATCACCAAGTTTTTTTATTTAATTTAAAAACATGAAAAATTTTATTCATTTTTTCACTTTTTTTCTGGTGATTCATTTATTTTTATTAATAAAATCGAAGCCAAAATTAAATTTGACTGGGAAAAGCGCAAAGGAACCAAGAGAATACCCAAGAATTGTAAGATAGACTCTAAGGTTTCATTTATATAGAGGACAATTTAATTTAAACCTTAAATATGAGGTATAAAAAGGAAATACTTTACAGATTAGATCGAATATGTCTTGATTAAGATAACTCAAAGGGACAGTACTAGGACAAAATCGATAAGCCCCAGACAAGCAGATATAGCGGAATAGTATCGACCTGGAGGATAATATATATGTTTATTAGCAGATAGTTTTATGCAGATTAGATCCCCCGAGCACAGAAGAGAGCATCTAATATGCTACTAGCAAAGTATAGTGAACATGGAAACTTAATTTGGACTAAAGTTGGCGGACAATAACCCACCGGAATGGAGGCTTAGGATTGATCTGAAAATAACTTTTATATTCCGATATGGGGCACGATAGAGAGAGGAAGTGTTATTGAGAAAGAAAAATAATTGATGAGAGAGGATATAATGAAATTTAACAACAAGGAAAATTTTTATGGATAAGACAATTACAGGACCAAAATTTGAGAATGTTACTTCTATGACAAGATAAGCGAATATAATATTATATGGCATAGGCGGCAAATCCATGTCAATTGATAGTTTGACGATAGAAAATAGTGGAGACTTACAGAGTTTTGGGAATTATTACTATGACATATTTTTGATCAAATTGAATAAAGATGGAAAAGCTAAATGGATTAAATCCTTGAAAGGAAAAAGAGATGAATGGCCAAATTTTAAAATCATGACAGATCAAGAAAATAATATCTATGCAACCGGTGCATCGAAAGGATACATTTTCAACCAAAGAGAATTAAAGAACAAACCAATCCACTTAATTTGCTGATATTATCAGCGACCAGAGGCAACTTACAAAAGTAAGCAAAGGAATTATGAAATAGATCACTTGATGAGAAGGAACCGAAGGAAATTTTTTAGGAAGTAATTATGACAATACTGTTTTAAACAGGAAATTTAGTCTTGCCAGAAAATAAAGGATTAAATGATGTATTTATTTTATATGCAATGCAGAGGAAAACTTTCCACATTACCTTGAGGAAAGATTAGATGGATAAGGATGCAGCAAGGACCAGAATGATGATTTATATATTTTGGGAATGTATTAAGAACATAACATAGGTTCTAACTTCTTATAAATTCAAAACAGACCGCAGAGGATCTGTATATCGCAAAATTAAGTAAAGATCCATAAATTATATAGACCAATAGTTAAACCAAAGTCTATATCTGTCCTCCCAACCCTGCTAGAACGATTTATTTTTAACAATCCCGAACAGGGACGAAAATAAAAATATTAAATAGTCTCAAGATAATAGGAAAAGAAAAGCTAGTCTGAAAAATTTCCAAAAGAATATCGATAAACACAAAATTATGAATAAGGGGTTTATATGAAAATTATTTCAGGAGAAAACTCTGAAGAGAAAGACAGATTCAACATTAATTACTTTATCAATGCTGGAAGAACAATACTGGAGCGAGGAGGAATTAAATAAATTTTAGAAGAATTATTTTATTTATTACATTTGTATTACAAACAAACGAAATATGAAAGATAAAATTCTTACTGGTCTTTACATTGTATTTGGCTTATTATTCATTAACTCCGGAATAAATAAATTCCTGAATTACATGCCGATGCCTGAAAATATATCCACCGAACCTGTGAACCTCATGACTTCGTTTAAGGATATTAAATGGTTGATGCCATTGGTGGCTGTTGCTGAAATTATTGGTGGTGCGCTCCTAATTTTCAAAAAATATAGAGCTTTAGGTGCAATAATTTTATTTCCTATAACTATAGGTGTCTTACTAGTTCACATTGTGCAAGACTCAAGTGGACTTATCATGGGATTAATCGTATTTGGCTTAAATTTATGGATTATTTATGAGAATAGAGCAAAATATATGCCGATGATTCAAGATTAAAAATGTAACTATCAAGGCATTGTTTCCTTAAAATTTAAAGACAATGAATTGACACAATGTCTTGTATTTTTGTCTGTGAATCGCTCTCCTACAAAAACATGTCCAAGATGCCCTGAACAATTCGCACAAACGATCTCAGTCCTCCTACCATCTTTATCAAGAATATGTCTCACAGCTCCTTCTATTTCATCATCAAAGCTCGGCCATCCACAATGAGAATCAAATTTATCATCAGATCGGTATAACTCAGCATCACACTGCTTACATGTATAGACTCCAGATTTTTTATTATCAAGGTACAATCCAGTCCCAGGATATTCTGTTCCCTTTTTCACAATAATTGCATATTCTTCAGCAGTCAATTTATTATACTCATCTTGTCTTTTCATAAAATTTAATTTTAAAATATAACAATAAAACATTCACCATAAGTTCATTTATTTGGAATTGTATTTTGTTCTTGAGCGCTACCGTTTAAACACAAATATAAAAACATATGGAAATTATTCATAAACGATAACTCACCCAGATACAAGTGGAGGAATTCTTAAATTTAAAAACATTATTTATTATTCAGACTATTCCTCAACAAATCAAAATTTAAACTAAAAATCAGCAATGTCACATCTCCATTCCCTAACAAGGGTAAGGGCTGGGGATGGGTTATTTCACCAGTGGTAATGCATTATCAGGTCGCTCCAACAGAG
The DNA here is from genome assembly GCA_016710585.1 of Saprospiraceae bacterium. Classification (GTDB taxonomy): domain Bacteria; phylum Bacteroidota; class Bacteroidia; order Chitinophagales; family Saprospiraceae; genus Vicinibacter. The sequence continues at coordinate 69,946 of JADJVN010000017.1, read as the reverse complement.
CTCAATAAACATCTTCATGTTTTAACTACGATCAGTAAGCTCCTATGGAGCAGTTAATTATAAAAAGTAAATATAACAATATCACCCTTCCCAAAAAAGCTTAATATTTATAAAAAACAAATATAATTTTATATAATATTTGTGCTTAAACGGCTGGTATTTTTATGAAGATATTTGATACTATCCAGAATTAAATTTCTATTCTAAAATCAATAATCTTAAAGTCGCTTTCTTCATTTGAGGCAATGATTAAAGTTCTATTTAATTTTAATTCTTCAAGCATTTTATAGAGCCATGTTTTTGCTTTGTTGTCCAAATAGGAACTCGGCTCATCTAAGAATATGATATCAGAGTCCGAAAGCACAGCTAAAGCTAATTTTAATCTTTGCTTCATGCCTGATGAATAATTACAAATTTGGACATTTAAAAATTCCTTTAAATAGCAATATTCAACAAATGATCTGGTATCAATGCCTTCTATCCATTTTTTAAACTTAGTATGAAATTCTAAAAGTTCGCTAAGTGTTAAAAACTCGTACAAACTCATATATGGCGCTGCGAATGTAAAAGAAGTGCTCAAATCTGAGGCTTGCAATTTCAAATTATTCTTTAAATATTCTATTTGACCTTTTGTGGGTGGAATTGCACCAAATAATAAAGATAATAATGTCGACTTGCCTGAACCATTTGCTCCAGATATCCCATAGCTTTTCCCAGAATCAAAATTATAACTAAAATCTTTGATGATCCATTTGGTGTCATACTTTTTGAATAAATTACTGACCAAAATGTCCATGGTCCTTATTTTCGTATGCCTTTCATTAGACCACGTTCTGATTTTTGGATAAATTCCATGATGATGTCTTTCTCGGGTGTGTTTTCAAAATCTAAAGCAATTTCTGGAAGTGCTTTCTTAATATTTCTGTGTCGTATAAATAAATAGCGATAAATATCATGAATTCTATTTATCTGTTCTACTGTAAATCCTCTTCGTTTCAATCCTACAGAATTGACCCCTTCATATGAAAGTGGATCCCGAGCAGCCTTGACAAAATGTGGAACATCTTTCATTACGAGAGAGCCACCTCCGATCATCACATGTTTTCCTATTTTAACAAATTGATGCACCGCAGTTAGACCTCCAAGTATGGCATAATCGTCGATATCTATATGTCCTGCGAGATTAACATTGTTTGCCAATATGACATTGTCTCCAATAAAACAATCATGCGCCACATGGACATACGCCATTAATAGACAGTTTTTTCCAATTTTAGTCGTCATTGATGCTTTTGTACCTCGATTAAGAGTACAAAATTCTCTAACAATAGTCCCATCCCCTATTTCAAGAGTAGTTGGCTCTCCTGCATATTTCAAATCCTGCGGTGGAGCACCGACTACAGCACCGGGGAAAATCTTAACATTGTTTCCAATGCGAGTCCCATCCATAATGGTTACATAAGGCCCTACCCAACAATTTTCACCTAAGACAACGTCTTCTTGAATAGTAGCAAATGGCTCAATTACTGTGCCTTTGCCTATCGTTGCATTTCTATGAATATTAGACTGAATTATGCTCATTCTTGCCTTTTGACTATTTGCGCTGTAAAGATACCTTCACAAACGATATTTTTACCTACAAAAGCCGTACCATTCATGGTAACGATACCCCTTCTGATTGGTGCTGCAAGTTCCATTTTAAGCAAAATTGTGTCTCCAGGCATCACTTTTTGCTTGAATCGTGTATTCTCTATTTTTAGAAAATAAGTATCCCACTTCCCTTTATCTTCTTGTAAAGACAAGGCTAATATCCCTCCAACCTGTGCCAGAGCTTCTACTTGTAACACACCAGGAAAAATGGGATTGCCTGGAAAATGACCTTGAAAAAAATTTTCGTTGAAAGTGACATTTTTGATTCCGATGACATAATTTTCTGTCAACTCGATGACTTTATCAACCATCAAAAAGGGATACCTATGTGGCAAAATGGTTTGAATTTGATTAATATCATAGATAACAGGCTTATCTGGATCATATATGGGTAAGCCTTTTAATCTTTGAAATTCTTGAATCTTTCGCTTAATAAGTTTTCCAAACTCTACATTTGACTTATGTCCAGGTTTTTTGGTAACGATTTTACCTATAATTGGCTTCCCTACTAATGTTAGATCACCGAGTACATCCAATAATTTGTGTCTTGCTGGTTCATTTGGAAATTGTAATTGAAGGGTATTGAGAATCCCTTCTTTTTCAACTGTAACACTCGGCTTATTCAATTTAACAGCAATATCGTCCAGTTCAGTTTGACTTAGCATACGGTCTACAATAACGATAGCATTATCAAGATCACCGCCTTTAATCAAATTTTCGCTGATCAATTTTTGTAATTCGTGAATAAAAACAAAAGTCCTACATGGGGCTATCTGAGTGACATAATCCTCTATAGAATCTAGTGAAGCAAATTGCTGACCAAGTGTTTTTGAATTAAAATCCACCATGGTAGTGATTTCTAATTTATCATTCGGCATAGCCATATACTCAGCACCCGTATCCTCGTCCTCAAAAGTGAAAGGCTCACTGATATAATAACAATCTTTTTCCTCTGGAAGCTCTAGGATTCCTGCTTGTAGTAATGCTCTAACAAAACCAATAGATGAACCATCTAGAATTGGAATTTCAGGTCCTTCTATATCAATTAACACATTATCAATACCTAAGCCTGTCAGTGCAGATAATGTATGTTCAACCGTCCACACTTGAGCTACCCCTTCTTGAATGGTAGTCCCTCGATTGGTAGATATAACTTTGGACACGTCAGCCGATATAATAGGTTGGTCTGGCAAATCAATCCGTCTGAATTTAATTCCGTGATTAGCGACTGTAGGTTTAAATAAAATTGATGCTTTTGCTCCTGTGTGTAGCCCAACCCCTTCTATTCTCACTTCAGTTTTAATTGTCCTTTGGTTCATTACAGTTCTTTATGATCTTTATTTTCTTCTATTTCCTTAGCAATTGAATAGACCTTTTTTCTTAGTTCTGGCAATTTTGAAAATTCGGAATACGCCCTAAGATACGTAAAATAATCGATTGCTGGAGAACCATACCATTTTGTATTTTTTTCTTTAATGTTGGTTCCAATTCCGCTTTGAGCCTGTATTTTTGTATGGTCTGCAATTTCTAGATGTCCCGCAATTCCTACTTGGCCACCTATAAAGCAATAACTACCTATTTTTGAGCTACCAGCTATTCCTGTTTGAGCTGCGATTGCAGTATTTTTACCTATTCTTACATTATGGGCTATTTGAATCAAATTGTCCAATTTTGAACCTTCACCTATTATCGTAGATCCCATTGTAGCCCTATCGATACAAGTATTAGATCCGATCTCGACATTATCCTCAACAATGACATTCCCCAACTGTGGAACTTTTTTAAAATTTCCAGCTTCATCTGGAGCAAAACCAAAGCCATCACTACCAATGACTGTGTTACTATGGATAACACAATTTTGACCTATTTGGCAATCATTATAAATCCTAACACCTGGATAAATGATACTCGCTTTGGAAATTTTGACATTTGCCCCTATATACACTTGCGCTTTAAGGATTACTCCCGCCTCAATGATCGCTCCAGCTTCTATGACACAAAGTGGACCAATTGAAGCCGTTTTATCAATTGATGCCGAATCATCACAAATAGCCGAGCCATGTATGCCATGACTGTTGTCTTCTTTTTTCTGAAACTGTGAAAGTAATAAGCTGACGGTTTGATACACATCGTCAACTTTAATAATGGTGGCAGAATAGCTCTGCTTAGGTATAAAATTTCTATCAACAATTATGACTGAGGCCGTACAGGTGTAGAAATGCGGCTCATACTTCATATTTGCTAAAAAGCTAACTGTACCGTCACCCCCTTCTTCTATTTTACTAGGGCCGGTAAGAATTATGGAAGAATCTCCTACAAGCTCTCCCCCCACTACTTGTGCTAGTTCACCAGCAGTCAATTTCATCATACAAAGTTAGATTTATTTATTGAAGAAAATTATAAAATTAATCAGATAACAATTCATTTAATAATGTTAATTCATTTATTCATTCTTATTCATTAATTTTGCTTTCAATCTGAAGCGATATTCAATGAGTAAAAAATTACAAAAAGAATCTCTAAAATCCTCAAAATCAACGTTAAAGAACGAAACCCCCTCAATCGTTCCTCAAAAGCCAAGCAATAATTTAATATATATTATACTATTAACTTCATTCACTTTCCTCATTTATTCAAGCTGTCTAAAGAATGATTTTGTGAACTGGGACGATGACCGCAATGTGTACGAAAATCCCTTTGTCACGAAGTTGACCACCAAAAATATCAAAGCAATATTCACTACCGATGTCATTGGGAACTATAACCCTCTTCCGATTCTGAGTTTTGCCATCGAAAATCACTTTTTTGGAATGGACCCAAAAGTGATGCATTTTACCAACATTCTCCTACATTTAATTTGCACCATCCTTGTTTTTTTCATATTTAAACGATTAAAATTAAGTATTAACGTTGCATTCATTGGCGCATTATTATTTGCAATTCATCCACTCAAAGTAGAGTCAGTAGCATGGATTACTGAAAGGAAGGATGTACTCTTTGGTTGTTTTTTTCTTGGGGCGCTTTTACTTTATATCAAAAATCTAGAACACTATTCTAAAAGTAGGTCTGTGTGGATATTCGTATTGTTTGTAATTGGTCTATTTGCAAAAATTCAAATGGTGGCTTTACCATTGAGTTTTATTGCAGTTGATTATTGGTATAATAAGGAAATGAATTTTAAAGTTATAATTCAAAAATGGCCTTATTTTCTTGGATCACTTATATTCGGACTTTTAGGGATATACATGCTTCAAGGTCAGGGTCTTTGGAAACCAATACTAACTTCAACTTACTCGAGAGATTATTTATTGGAGCTTATAGTTTACTTGTATATATTGTGAAATTTGTAGTGCCATATAAGATGCTGCCTTTATATGCCTATTCACCTACATTGGACTGGATGCATTATATTTCAATGCCAATAGTGATATCACTATTTATTGGCCTGTTTATCCTTTATAAAAAAGACAAAAGAGCTGTAATATTTGGATTTGCATTTTTCTTTTTTAATATTGTTTTCCTATTACAAATTCTAGGTGCTGGACAAGGTTATTTAGCTGACAGATTTACATACATTGCATACTTAGGATTAATATTTATTGTTTGCTATTATTTGGACCAATATTTAAAAAATAATGCGGCATCTAGTACACTCATGTATTCCATTTCTGGTATTTATATCATTCTACTTTCTTTCTTAAGTTATAAACAAATTGGATATTGGAAGAATTCAGGAACACTTTGGAGTAGAGTGTTAGAATTTCAAAACAACACTTCGCTCCCCTATAATAATAGAGCAAATTACTTGCGCGATTTAAAATTATATGACCAAGCATTATTGGATTATAATAGGGCTATAGAATTAAAAGCAGGTCATGCAACATATAATAGCCGAGCTAGATTATTTTTTAATAAAAATGAAAAGCAAAAAGCCCTTGATTATTACAATATTGCAATAAATCTACAGCCAAATAAAGCAGAATACTATGTAAACAGAGGGGCTGCTAAAGCACGACTTGGTATTTTGGATGAGGCCATCAAAGATTTTGACAAAGGCTTAAGCATTGACCCAACATGGAAGGTAGGTTATCTGAACAGATCCATTATTTACAATCAAGCTGGGAACTTCCAAAAAGCACTTGAAGATATTGATCAATATTTAAAATTTGAACCCAATAATAGTGATATATGGTATGAAGGAGGCCGATGTCTTAGAGCACTAAATGATTTAAATAAAGCAATCACATATTATTCTAATGCAATTAAAATTAATCCAAAAGGGTTATATTATTTAGAAAGGGGGAAAACTTATAAAATCTTAGGTCAAGAGGCTCAAGCACAAAGTGATATCAACAAAGCTCGAAGCCTTGGAGAACCAGTTAATTTTTAGTTGCTCAAAATAAAAAATGCTACAAAAACTTTATATTAAAAACTATGCTATCATTGAATTATTGGAAATTGAATTTCCAAATGGGATGATAGCAGTGACAGGCGAAACTGGCGCAGGTAAATCAATTATCATCGGTGCAATCCAGTTGGCAATAGGTGGCAAAGCGGACAGCAAAACATTCAAGAATGCTGCAGAAAAATGTATTTTAGAAATATGCTTTTCAATTGATCAAACGAAACAAAAAAAAATCAAACAACTTATTGAGTTGGATGACTATTCTGAAATCATATTGAGAAGAGAAATTTCAACTGCTGGAAAGTCAAGATTTTTTATTAATGATAATTTAAGCACTAACACTGAAATTCAAGAACTTGCAAAAAACCTTATCTCCATTCATCAACAATTTGACCATTTAGATATTCTTGAATCCAATTACCAGTTAGAAGTATTTGATGGCTATTGCAATCATCAAAATTTGATCGATGCCTTTGGAGTAAAATATTCGGATTACAAGAAAAAAATAAGCAATCTTAAAAAACTTGAAGAATCCAATGCCAAACTATTTCAAGAAAAAGAATATCTAGAATTTCAATTTAATGAACTTGATAAAGCCAATCTTAAAATTGGAGAACTAACAGAATTGGAAAATACATTAAAAATAGCGCAAAGTGCAGAAGAAATAAAATCAAAAACACAAGCTTCAATGCAAATCCTCCAAGGAGATCAAGGCATTCAAGATTCACTTCACGCTATCCTTCAAAACTTAAAAAATATCCGAATCAACAAACAGATCGAAGAACTCTATGAGAGGGTTGACATCATTAGAACTGATCTCATTGATATAAATAGTTTACTCGAGCAGATTCATGAAGATGTTGAATTTGACAATAAAAAAATTGAAGCTTTACAGTCGAAAATAGATATTTATAACAGATTATTAAAAAAACATCATCTTAAAGAGGATTCGGAATTGATATCACTGAAATCCAATATTGAAGAAAAATTGCTACACATCCAGAATGCTGATGGTGATACCGTAAACTTACAAAATGAAATCAAAGAGATCGAAATAGAACTTGAACAAAAATCATTAGACATTCGAAAACTGAGAATTAAACATATTCCTCAATTTAAAAAACAAATTGAATCGTTGTTGAATTCGTTGGGAATGCCTAATGCTATTTTTGATATAAATCTCAATCCAATAGAACAATTTAGGAATAATGGCAAAGATGAGATTCAATTTTTATTTACTGCCAACAAAGGAAGCCAAGCAAAACCACTACAGAATCATGCATCTGGTGGGGAACTCTCAAGAGTAAATCTTGCAATAAAATCCCTTTTGGCAGAAAAATCAAATCTGCCCACTTTAATTTTTGATGAAATAGACACAGGTGTTTCTGGTCACACTGCATTACAAATGGGCAATATCTTAAAGCAATGCTCTAAAAATCAACAGTTAATTACCATCACACACTCGCCACAAGTAGCAAGTAGAGCGGATCATCATATGTTTGTATATAAAAAGACTGAAGCAAAAAACACTTTAACTCAAGTGAAGTTTTTAGATCTTGAAGAGAAGTATATGGAACTTGCTAAAATGTTGAGCAGTGATCCACCTACCGATGCGGCACTGCAAAATGCAAAAGAATTGCTCTCTCTTAAAATCAATTAATAAAAACATACTATATTTGTATATTAAATCAAATCCATTTGAAATATGTCAAACAATCTATTAAAAGGTAAAAGAGGAATTATTTTTGGAGCTTTGGATGAACAATCCATTGCATGGAAAGTAGCTGAAAAATGTCATGAACAGGGTGCTGCTATCACTTTAACCAATGCACCAGTTGCAATGAGATTTGGTAAAATAAATGAATTAGGAGAAAAAATAAACGCTGAAATCATTCAAGCTGATGCTACAATCATCGAAGATCTGGATAATTTACTCAGCAAATCTCAAGAAATATTAGGTGGCAAAATTGATTTTATCTTACATTCGATAGGCATGTCTTTAAATGTTCGCAAAGGCAGATCTTATACGGATTTGAATTATGAATTCATGCAAAAAACATTTGACATTTCTGCAATCTCTTTTCACAAGCTCATGCAATGTGCATTAAAACAAGATGCTATTCAAGAAGGAGGCTCAATAGTTGCTCTTACTTACATTGCAGCACAAAGGGTATTTCCGGATTATAGCGAAATGGCAGAATCTAAATCACTTTTAGAATCTTTTGCAAGAAGTTTTGGATATCATTTTGGAACTTTAAAAAAAGTAAGGGTCAATACAATATCTCAATCACCTACGATGACTACCGCAGGATCTGGAATTAAAGGATTCCAAGAATTTTTTGACTATGCAAATAAAATGAGTCCTTTAGGTAATGCAAGTGCTGAAGCATGTGCAGACTATTGTGTCTTGATGTTTTCAGATTTAAGTAGAATGGTGACAATGCAAAATTTATATCATGATGGTGGATTCTCAAATATGGGAATGAATCCAGCGATATTAAATATGTAATGTTTAAATTTCATACTATGAACATATTGAAAATATTCTTACTTGTTTTTGCAAGTCAATTTTGCTATGCACAAAACACAGCAATTAAAATGGACTTGATAGGTGTATGGAAGGACTCAAGCATAATAGGAACAGCTCAGTATGATAACGCATATAATGCTTGTTGGGGCCTTTATGTAAATGGTAAAGAATATGGTGTAATTGGTTCTACAGTAGGCACACACATCATCGACTTCAACCAAACTCCGCCTAAAGAAATATTTAGAATTAAAGGAAAGGAACAGGGGAACCATATTGTCCATAGAGAATATTATGATTATAAATGTCATCTCTACATGGTATGTGGAGAAGGTAGAAATAATACTTTGCAGGTATTAGATTATTCTGATCTACCCAACAGTATTAATTTGGTCTATGACTCAAATGAATTCATGATAACTTGTCATGACATATTTATTGATCAAGTAAAAGGCTACCTCTATACAACATCAGAATATTCAAACAAGGGATTTTCTCCCTTGGGCGTATATGATATCAACATTCCATCCCGACCAAAATTATTAGCGGGGTATGGTAACTTTGAATCTTATCGTGTAGGACATGTCCATGCAGGATCTGCAAAAAATGACACAGTAATTATACATAATGGATATGATGGATTTGCCATTTTAGATTTTAAAGATAAAAATGCCCCTAAACTATTGTATGAAAACAATAGCTATAATAACAGAGGATATAATCACTCAGGATGGTTTCATCCTGATGGTAGGCATTATTGTTTTACTGATGAAAATCATGGGTATTCAGTAAAAATCTTGGATATGAATACTATTTCAAATAGTAAGATTATAAAAGAATTTAAAATCAAACCAGATATTTCCATTGCTCACAATCCATACTATAGCTGTGATTATTTATATTTATCTTATTATTACAATGGTCTTCAAGTGTTTGATACAAAAGATCCAACCAACCCAATATTAACGCATTATTATCCTACATCAAAAGTCCCCAATACTGACAATACTTATATGGGAGCTTGGGATGCTTATCCATACTTACCTTCTGGAAATATATTGGTCTCTGACATGCAAGACGGCCTATTCTTAATTAAAGGGATTGAAAAACCTTGTAATACCATCACTGATTGTGCAACCATTACTGATATCCAGAATCAAGAACAACACATTCCAGTCATTAATCAGGAATCTAATAAAATCATTTTGTCAAATTTAGAGTCAATAAACTCAGTTGAAGTTTATTCTTCGACAGGAAATTGTATTCTAAAAATTAAACCAAACAATAAAATTGAAATTCCAAATCTAACAGCAGGCATATATATAATTAAATTTGTCACGACGAAAAACCAATCAATAGTTAAAAAGATTATGGTTACCCAAACGATATGATCAGAAAACTAATATTCTTATTCATTTTCTTTACACATTTTCAGATTTGCTTTTCCCAAGTAATCCAAGATTCTACTTTTCAACAAGAAGACTCAATATCGAAAATAATTTTAACTCAAAGCTCAAGAAGTTTTTTTGAAGACAGCTTCAAGATTTACATACCTCACCATGATTACGTTCTTCTTTCGGATCCAAATCCATTTCATATTTCCTTAAACAATTACAAATCCTTAGTTTTAGATAAAAATAAATTTGAAGATAAAATAAGCAATTTTCAAAATGGCCTTTCTGGTTTCGATCCATTTTATATTACAAAAGAAAAATTCAAGTTTATTAATTCGAATAAACCCTATACAGAGGTTGAAGCTTATGAAGCAAAGTCTTATACTAATTCGCAATCTGAATTGCAAAATCAGCTTGACGTCAAAGCATTCTTCGCACAAACCTATTCACATAATATTATTTGGAATTTTAGATATGACAAGACTAATCAAAAAGGAATGTACAATAACAATAAAAACCGTTATCATGCCTTTTCCACTGGACTACAAGTCGCACCGACAAAATCAAAATTATCCGCTGATCTTATATTAACTTATAATAACCTCACCAATCAACACAATTTTGGTATCCTAGATTCGACTAATCTTGAACAATCAAACTATAGAGTAAGAGAGGCAATTCCAGTGTACAATCTAAGTGCGAATACCAAGATAAAAAATGCAGAATATGGTGGAAATTTCAAATATCAACTCTCTAATTCTAATACCTTAAAAACAAAACTGAGTTATTATACAGCTTACTCCTTTTTCAAATACAACTTTGAGGACCTTGATGTGCAGTCAGTTATTCCAAAATATGGACATTACTTAATAGATAGTAATCAAATAAATCTAAGTTATAATCAATATAATTGGAATAACAGAATTAATGTAGATATTTCAATCAATAAATATTTCAATGCCAAGATCATTCAAAATTATAACTCCATCTCATACAATTATGACACATTAACCACAAAACTAATCCAAAAAAATTTCAACACTTCTATCTCATCAAGCCTAATTCCAAAAACAAGCATTACGCTAGGATTTCAAACAGACATTAATTATAAAAAACAATCTGAAATTTATGGTCAAATAAATTATAATTTACAGTCATTATACGACATTGCGCTGCTTATAAAAAACAGTAATATCGCGCCCACTCTTCTAGAAAATAAATTAATTTTAAACAAGAAATTTGAATTTATTAATAATTTTAAAAATCAAAATTCGAAACTTCTAGAAATAAACTTTATCTCAAATAAAAAATATTTACCTGAGCTAAAATTACAGTTTGAAAGAATTTCAAATTTAATTTATTTCAATAATGATTTATATTTCAAGCAATCTATAAGTGATATCAATCATTTCTCCAGTTTGATAAATTACCAATTAAAAGTAGGAATATTTGGAAGTCAACATCGTCTTGGGCTAGAATTTTACAATCCTGATTTACCCAATTGGAATCTCATGCATGGTACCCATAATGTATTCACCAATTTAAATGTATTTAAAAATGCTGCCAAAATAAAACTAGGTATAGAAGCAGAATGGATTAACATTGACAAAACATACAATTTCTTTCCACTCTTCAATCAATTTTCAAATTCTAATATTTCATCAACAAATATTAATCCAAATTTAAAATTTTTTACTGTCTTTAGAGTAGCTGAATTTCAAGTTGATTTAAACTTCGATCATATCGAATCTTTTTTTACGAAGAATTCCTATATTGTAGAGAACTATCCTATTTATGATTTCTATTTTTGGTTTAAAATTAATTGGAAATTCAATTACTAAATTATATTACACCTTAAATAAATCAGAAGCGATTCGATCGGATACTTTCCTCCCTGCTGCGGTCAATACATAAGAATCGTTTATAACCACCATTAAACCATCTAATACTAATTGATCTAAATCGTTCAATGTTTCAATCACATATTGCGGATAAAGTGCTTGAATCAAAGTTCGACTTATCCCTTCAATTTTTCTTAGATTTAAATATATAAACTCATTAAAAATATTTTTCTCACTTAAGATTTCAAAATCCCAATAGACATCATTATTTTCCAGTGCTTTAATATACACATTATTATTAGCAATATTCCAGCGGCGTTGATTCCCAGCAAAGGAATGAGCAGAGGGACCAAAGCCAATATAAGGAACTCTATTCCAATAATTTGAATTATGTATTGCCCTGTGGCCCTTCTTAGCAAAATTCGAAACTTCATAAGCTTCATATTCATTATCATTGCAAAATTCCAACAAACAATCCATTTGTCTCATTGCAAGATCATCATCTATCAAAAACACTTTATTCTTTGCAAGATCAGAAAAAAGTTTTGTCTTTGGTTCTATTGACAATAAATATGCTGAAAAATGACTTACATTTAGTTTAAGTAACTCATTTAAATTAAATAACCAAGATTCTTCAGAAGAATTTGGCAATCCATAGATTAAGTCCACCGTTAGTTTCTCAAAGCCAACATCTTGTAAAATATTGACAGCTTTAAAACTTTGTGCAGCATCATGTACTCTATCCATAAACACCAATTCTTGATCAATAAATGATTGGAGCCCAACACTGACTCTATTAATGCCTATAGACTTCAATGATCTAGCATAAGCTTCACTTATATCATCTGGATTAACTTCAATAGTAAATTCAAGCAAGCCATTAAAATTATAATTTGCTTGAATTTCTTCAATAACTTTCTTAAGCTCTTCTATCGAAAACAAAGATGGCGTACCACCACCAAAATATAGAGTCGTCAACTGCATATCCTTCGCTTCTGTTGCTCTAATTCTAATTTCTTTGATGAGTGCCTCAATGAGTTGATCTTTTGTCGAAATATTTGTAGAAAAATGAAAATTACAATAGCTACATTTGCGTTTACAATACGGAATATGAATATAAATACCTATTTCCTTCATAATTAGATGATCAAAAGTAAACAATTTTTATTCTATCTAGGCTTAATATTTTTTGTCGGTCTTGACCAAAACTATTGCCAATCAACACTTTTGATCCAAATAAACTACCCGGACACTATTATTAATATTAAAAAAAATTATATTGACAGTATCGAAAGGAAATCTCTTATTGAAAGTGAAATTTCAAAGCTTTATGCCTATGAATATTTCTCTACTTCCATTGATTATATAGAGAAAATAAACGACACGACGAATATCCATATTTCATCTGGCAGAAAAATAAATACAACCAACTTTACATTAAAAAACATCATAAATGATTCTATCATTATCTATGAAAATCCAAATATTGAATTAACAAAAATTTCAAACTATCTTGAGCATAAAATATCACAGCTTAACAATCGTGGCTACCCTTTTGCACATGCTCATTATAAAAAAGCAATATTCCAAAATGACACAATAATTATCCACTCGGAAATTAAAAATGGAAGCTACTATACCATTGGAGAATTAGATCAAAAGAATGAAAAGCTCTTAAATAAAAACTTCTTGTCTTACTATGTTGGAATAAAACCAGGTGAGGCGTACAATCAACAAAAGATTGAAGGAATAAGTGACAAATTAAAAAGACTCCAATATGTAAATTTACGGGATCTAGCTAGGGTGAAATTCTATGGAACTGAAGCAGACTTATGGATACTATATACCAAAAAAAGCTTTAAATAGTTTAGATCTACTTCTCGGTGTCACACAAAAAAACAATTTAGGAAAAATAACTTATGAATTAAGTGGTCAGGCAAATGCCGAATTTATTAATAGTTTCAAATGGGGGGAATCAATTATATTAAAGTATGAAAATCTAAATGTTGGATCTCCTAAATTCAATGCTTTTATATCCTTTCCTTATATAAGAATTGCACCAATTGGGATAAGCAATTTATTTGAATTATATAAAAATAAAGAACAATTCTTTTTACTTAAAAACAAAACTGAATTATTCTACAAATTATCCTTAAACCAAAATATTGGAGTGATATTTAATAATGAAATAAATGATATCCTCACCATAGATACAAACTCCATTATACGCGCATTAAAACTACCCAACAGTCTTGATTACAGATTTTACGCAGCAGGTCTCAGTTATAACTATAATTCAATCATCAATAAATACAACCCAACTAAAGGATTTAAACTTAAATCTGAACTGAGCACTGGAAAACGTACATTCAGGTCCAACGCGACCCTTCTCTCCATCCGTCCAGAAATAAGCGCTATTCTTCAATCGCAATATGATAGCTTGAACAAATCTAAAGAGCAAATCCTTCATTTGCTTGAACTAGAATTTTATCATTCTTTCAGTAAAAGAAATGTTGCAAAACTGATTTTAAAAAATCAAACCTTAATCAGTGACCATCTATTAGAAAATCAAAAATTTAGAATCGGTGGATATAATTCCATTCGAGGATTTGACGAAGAAATATTCTTGACATCAAGTTATTTTATAGAAGGACTTGAATATAGATTTATATTAGATAGGGATAGTCATTTGAGTGTATTTGCAAATACTGCTCAAATTTCCACAGGGAATGCACTTTCTGGTAAATACAATCCATATTATTCGTTTGGTAGTGGCATGCAATTCAAAACTAACATAGGATTCTTCAACTTACTACTTGCTCTTGGCAGTGACAAGACGCTACAGTTCAATTATAATAATATTAAAGTTCATTTTGGATACTCGAGCTTGTTTTAAAATCACCATGAATAAGCATAATAATATTCAGTCTCCACACCAAAATTCTTCATAAATGTTGCTATAGAAGGAACCGAAGAACCTGAAAAATCAAAGATGACATTTTGATTACATATAGAATGGAAAATTGAATTTAATAAAAAACTAGTCGCCTTTTGAGTCTTGCCCTCTTGATTTGAAATAGGCATTAAGAATTTTAATCGATTTCCAGACCATCTTAAAAATGCAACTGTAATCAATCTATTCTCATAATACACCCCTTGTAATAGTGCAGATCCATCTTCAATAGAGAGATCAATAATTCTTTTATATTGATTGAGGTTTCTATAAAAACTAGGGATATCTTGATTGATATTTTCATTCGAATAATTACAAAATAAAGTACTATTAATATCTCTTATTTCTAATTTGCCATGCTCTTGTTGTCGAGTTAAAATTCGCTTTGTGTCAGGAGAAAAATTTACATAAATTTGTTCATAATCTTTAAACATATTCAAATAAAAATTCTCTCTCTCCAAGGCTTGAAAATTAGTCATTCAATTTTTTTATTGATATGAAATGTCCCTTTTCTGAATTTTGATTTTAGAAAAAGTAATAAATCCTCTCTTAACACAACATCTTGTCCAACATCCAATCGTTGAATAAATGGTGCTCGAATTAAATTCTTATATAGGATAAAATTGCGATAAGCCAAAGGAAAATGAAAATCATGATATTTAATATTTGCTCTTTTGACTTTTAGGATATCCATTACAAAACAATCATCCTTATATTGATCAGGAATATTATTAATATTATAATCCAAATAAATCCCCATAATTCTATTTCTTTACTGCAACAGAAATCCCATCTCTCAATGGAAATAAAGTAACATCAAACAATCCTTCAGCTACAATCGTTTTGTTATATTGATCAATAATCGCAGTCTCTGCATCCTTTGTCTTTTCTAATACTTTTCCTGACCACAATACATTATCTGCAATCAATAATCCACCAGGTCTAATTTTATTTTTCAGTAAATGATAGTAATTCAAATATGCTTTTTTATTCGCATCGATAAAAGCGATATCCCATACATTATTGAAACTTGGAATTAATTTTTCTGCATCTCCAATATGTTGAATTATTTGATTCCCTTTTGGATGCCTTCCAAAAAACGCTTGGCGAATATGTTCATAATCTTCATTCACATCTATAGTATGAATCTCCCCAACATCAGTTAAACCAGATGCAAAACACAAACTGCTATAGCCTGTAAAGGAACCAATATCCAACACAAAATTAGGTTTAATTATATTACTGAGGAAGCTTAAGAATTTTCCCTGCAACTTTCCGGAAACCATTTGTGGAGAAAGTGCAGCTAAATAGGTTCTCCTTTCCAATTCATATAACAAAGAATCTTCTTCTGAAGTATGAAGATCGGAATAACTATATATCTCGTCTAAAGCATTTCTTAACATTTGAACATGATTTATCCTAAAGCAACTTACAAAATAACAATTGAATTAAAAATAGTTCAATAGCTAAAAAAATTAAACCATTCATGTTCTATCCATAGTCACAACCACTTAGATTCAAAAAAGAAATTTGAATAAATAAATAGCACAGGCATGAATACATCTTAAAAGACCGCTTAATTTTTCAAAAAAAACAATAATATGTAAAATTATTTATACTTTTAAACATGAATCGCAGGAAAGTAATTGGACTTATCGGAGCAGGCACTACCGCTAGTATATTGCCTACTTCAAAAATTTTATCATATTATGAAAAATCATTATATGAACTTGACACATTGTCAAAATATTCAAGCACGGATAATTCTGAAGATTTTTGGAATCAGGTGCGCCTCGCCTACTCTACTTCTGCTAATATCATTAATTTGAACAATGGTGGTGTAGCGCCTTCCCCAAAAATCGTACAAGACGCAGTAGAGCATTACAATAAAATGAACAATGAGGCGCCATCTTATTATATGTGGAGGATTTTAGATCAGGGCAGAGAGCCACTGCGAGAAAAAATGGCAACAATTTGTGGTTGTTCACCAAGTGAATTGGCGTTTAATAGAAATAGCTCTGAAGGCCTAGAAACTATCATATTTGGACTCCGATTAAAGGCGGGTGATGAGGTCATTTTGACCAAGCAAGATTATCCAAACATGATCAATGCTTGGAAGCAAATAGAGAAAAGAGACGGAATAAAATTGATTTGGCTACATTTTGATTTTCCTATTGAAGATAAAAACATCATTGTCTCTGCATATAAAAATGCATTTAGTTCTAAAACTAAGATTGTCCATATCACACACATGATTAACTGGCTTGGACAATTACTTCCTGTTAAAGAAATCGCAGATGAAGCTAAAAAAATAATATTGAAGTCATTGTCGATGCAGCACATAGTTTTGCACATGTTCCATATAAAATCTCTGACTTAAATTGTGATTATTGGGCTACTAGTTTACACAAATGGTTGAGTGCACCAATTGGAACTGGATTGCTTTATGTGAGAAAAGAAAAAATTAAAAATTTATACCCCTTATTTGGAGCCGCTGATCCAGAGTCTGAAGACATCAAAAAATTTGAAAATCTTGGTACACGATCATTTGCATTAGAGCAAGCTATTGGCCATGCCGCTGACTTTTACAATTATATTGGTGCAGAAAGAAAATTTGATAGACTTTGTACACTCAAAGAAAGATGGGTAAATCAATTTAAAAATAATCCAAAAATTAAAATAAACAGTCCACAAAACAGAGCTTTTGGTGGTGCCATTGGCAATATTGAAATTATCAATACTAAACCTGAAGAACTGGATAATTTTCTTTTTAATCAATACAAAATCCATACTGTCGGAATAAATTGGGAAAATATCCATGGTGTGCGCATTACGCCAAACGTATATACTTCATTATATGACATTGATAGACTTATCGAAGCTATTACAGCATTTTTAAATAAAAAATAACTAATACTTGTCAATAGATATTTAACAAAAGAAAATATATGATAGAACTATGGACTCATTTTAAAACAAAAAAAATATCATTGTTCCTTTTTATTCTGTGTAGCGATAATTTTGTATCATTACTTTTGCTATACAGGTCATTTTGGATATGATGATATGGAATATTCAAGACTCTCTGTAGAATTATTAAGAGGCCACTTTGATAGTTCCAATCATTTTAGTTATCGCTTCCCAATAATAATTCTAACTGCAATTAGCTATAAATTATTTGGAATAAATGACTTTGCGGGGTGCATACCTCCATTAATCATATCATGCACTATTTTATGGATCGTCTATTTAAGTTTAAAAAATGCTTCAAAAGTGACGCTTATTACAGGATTAGCGCTTTGTAGTTTTTCCAATTGGTTTACATTTTATACAGACAAACTGATGCCTGATATTTATGTTGCGTTTTCAGTAAGTCTTGCACTATTCATTCTACACCAATACCGATTTCATTCTCAAAAAAACACGATCTTATACAGCCTTGCACTTTGCGGGACATTACTATTTGGATTCATGGCTAAAGAGACAATAGTGCTTACTTTACCTTTATTTCTGTATTTCTGCATTAAAGATATTTGGCAAAAAAAACAGCTTACATTTTGGATCTCCAATATTGTGATTGGAATTATTCTCCTCTTTCTTTACTTCATTGTTATTTGGCATATTACTGGAGACTTCACTAAAAGATTTTCTACAATTGACTCAAACAGTTATTTAAACTCTTGCAGTTATGGAGAACAATCCATTGAGATATTATTAAAGAGAATAACAATTGATTTCTTTACACTAATGATTTCACAATCTATGTTTATTGCCTTCATACTCATCCTAGGTTCAATCATCATTAATGGAATTAAATCACTATTTAAAACTGATGACAGTTTAAATTTTTACATCTTAAGTGCTATTATACTAGTGCTTAGTGCAAATTTCATGAGTATTTCAATTACATCATATAATCCCATGTGTCTAGATCCAAGACATTATCTCTATCTTATACCAGTAACAGCGATCCCAGCTGCTCATATTTTCAACTCAATGTTACAAAATAGAAATTTAAATATAACTTTAATTTCTTTGATCGCTATTGCAATACTGATATCCTATCTTTCAAAAACTGATGCAACTATCATGCATTATATCCCGATCCTCATATTGCTAATAATATCAGTCCTAACGAAGAAGAAAACAAAATACTATTCAATTTCAATGTCCATTTTATTTGCTATTGCATTAGCACTTAAACCTTTCACATCATATCAATATGCAAGGCAAGTTAAATTTGAGAGACAAACTGAAATCATCCATAACTTTATTAAAACAATAGGAAATAATAATTTAATTATTTCTAATCCTGTACAAACAAGATTCAATGATTATTTGAATGAGTTTGGGCAATTATCAAACAATATATTTTTCAATTATATCGATTCAAAAAAAGATACATTAGGTCTATTAAATAAATACCTGATCATTAATCCACATACAGAATACCTTTCTCATATTTCTGAAAATGATATCCCCTACTATGTTAAAAACTTAAATCCAAATTCCAAATTAGTCTTACAAGATGAGTTCACTAATATTAAAATCTATAAAATAACTGATCTATTCGATCCGGAAAGTGATGGAATGCTTATTTTTAATAGTTTAAACAACTTTGAAAAAGACTATCAATATTGGAATAATTATAACAGTCGATCTGTGGAAATAAAGCCATATGAAGGAGATTCTTGTGCTAAAGTAATCGAATTTTCTCCCACCTTTTCAGTTGAATTAAAAGATTTTAATTTAGATAGTTTCGAATCAATCTATATCTATACTTCCCTTTACTGCAACTACGACAATTCAACTAATTCAAAACTTGCAATATCATTGGAAACAAAGGATGGCAACTATAAATGGGAAGGACTGGAGATTAATAAATACCTCAAAGCCTATTCAAATTGGTGGAAAGTCTCCAGTACGCTATTAATTCATAAAAATGAAATTAAACAAAACAGTAAATTAAGTATTTATTTATGGAATATAGATAAAAAAAATGCTTACATTGATAATTTCGAAGTAAAAATAATCGGAATTATAAAAAGTAAATAAACCATAATGGATCCTTACGCTTCACTGCTACTTCAATTCGAAAAATCCAAAACTGAATTAAACAAAAAAGAAAGAACTATCATTACCATGCGAGTTGGGATTGTTCTGATTTTAATACTAAGTTTAATATTATTATTTAAATTTGAAAACAAGTTATTTTTTGTTCCGATTGGAGTATGTATTCTCATATTTATTTACTTGTATAAGAAACACAAAACCCTCGTTACGGAAATAGCAATAAATTCGAATTTAATTTTAATAAACAGAGAAGAAATTAATTTCCTAAAAAATAACGAAATGCCTTGGGATAATGGGAATAGTTTTACTGATACCCATCATCCATACACTTATGATCTCGATATTTTTGGCAAAAACTCTTTATATCATTATCTCAATCGATGTTCAACATACTTTGGAATGCATTCCTTAGCTAATTATTTAACAAAGAAATTCACTATTAATGAAATCCTACAAAACCAAAATGCAATTAAGGAACTCAAAGAAAAACTACAATTCAGACAATATATTTTAGCAGTAAATAAAAACAACAATATAAAGCAAAACATAAATAAAATTTTACAAAATTGGATTGAAGCTGAATCGAGTTCAATATCTAAGATTTTGAATACAATTTCAACTATCAGTCCCATAATACTCATTCTGGCTTTTGTGTTATATTATTTTTTTAACATAGCCTATATGGGGAATATCTGTACCTACCTTTTTTTATTTAATCTATTGACTGTTTTTGGAAAGTTCAAACTAATTCAAAAAGAAATACAGACATTTGAAAAAATACATCTTGAGCTAAATCAATTTAGTTCAATGTTACTTACGATTCAAAATGAATCATTTAATAATGATAAATTAATACAATTACAAAAAAAACTACAAATCGATGAAATATCCGCAAGCCAATCAATCCTTCAACTTTCCAATCGTATATCAAATCTGGACACCATCAATAATCTACCTGCGGCATTATTCATGAATGGCATTTTCTTATATCATATTCATGAGTTCCGTAAACTTCTAGAATGGAAATCCAAATATGGTAAATATATATTGACATGGTTTGAAGTACTTGGTGAAATAGAAGCATTGAATAGCTTTGCAAATTTCTCTTTCAATAATCCTGAATATGTTTATCCGAGTTTAAATAATAACAATGAAATCAATTTTAAAAATCTGAAACATCCCTTATTAAATAAAAAAAATAGTGTAGGCAATGATGTGAGTCTTCATAAAAACCAATTCATTCTATTGAGTGGTTCCAACATGAGTGGCAAAAGTACTTACTTGAGAGCAATTGGTATCAACATGGTATTAGGATCTATTGGGGCTCCGATATGCAGTGATGAAGCTAATATTTGTCCACTCAGGATATTGGTTTCAATGAGATTGGCAGATTCTCTCAGTGATAGTGAATCCTATTTTTTTGCTGAACTAAAACGACTAAAAATGATCACCGAAGTTTTAGATAATGAAGCTTGTCTGATTTTATTGGATGAGATATTGAGAGGAACGAATTCAGATGACAAAAGAAATGGCACCATAGGGGTCATTAAAAAACTTATCAAGAAAGATTGCATAGGATTGATAGCCACTCACGATCTTGAGGTGTGTCAAATAGCTGATGAACATCCTGAACAATTGATCAATAAATGCTTTGAGGCTGAGATCATTAATGATGAGTTGGTTTTTGATTATAAACTGCGAGATGGCATTTGTAAAAATAAAAATGCAACTTTCCTTATGAAAAAAATGAATGTCATTTAATAAATTACATTACATATGAATAGCGCGCTTCCCTGTCGCATCTAATGCTGCTTCTTTTAATCCTTCAGAAAATGTAGGATGAGGATGGCATATTCTGGACATATCTTCTGCAGTAGATTTGAACTCCATAAGTGCCGCTGCTTCCATGATTAAATCAGCTGCCCTAGCTCCAACTATGTGAACTCCAAGAATCTCATCAGAATCTGCATCGGCTAATATTTTAACAAATCCATCCATATCCATACTAGCTCGAGCGCGACCTAAAGCTTTGAATGGAAATTTGCCGATCTTATACTTAATGTTCTTTTCTTTTAAAGATTCTTCAGTCATTCCTACTGATGCCATTTCAGGCCAAGTGTAGACTACTCCCGGAATTAAATTATGATTTAGTTTTGGCTTTTGCCCAGAAAGATATTCCGCAACAAAAACGCCTTCTTCCTCTGCTTTATGCGCTAACATTGGACCATGAATGACATCACCTATAGCAAAAATATTTTTGACTTTGGTTTGGCAATTCTCATTTACAGGTATTCTTCCTTTTTCATCCAATTGCAAGTCTATTTGATTCAATTCAAGTCCATCTGTATATGCTTTTCTTCCAATAGCAACAAGGCAATAATCAGCTTCTAGCTGGTGATCAGAATCATTAGATTTATCCTTATACACCAATTGAATACGTTTCTTATTTTGTATTACAGATTGCACAGATTGTCCTAATATAAATTCAATCCCTATACCTTTTAAAGTTTTTTGCAATTCCTTTGCACAATCTAAATCCATACCAGGCAGAATGCGATCCAAGTATTCTATGACAGTAACTTTTGCTCCCAACCGTGCATACACAGAGCCCAACTCTAATCCAATAACACCTGCTCCAACTATAATTAATTCTTTAGGAAACTCTGTCAAAGACAGCGCTTCTGTAGAACTAATGATTCTGTCTTTATTATAATTGAATGAGGGCGGGATATTCGGCTTCGATCCAGTAGCAATGACACAGTAATCAAAATCAATTTCAGTCACAGAAGTATTTCCACTCACTTTAATTTTGTGGTCTGATATAAAACTAGCAAGTCCATTAATGACTTCTATTTTATTTTTCTTCATTAGGTATTCAATCCCCTTTGTGTTTTGCATTATGACATCTTCTTTTCTTGAAATCATTTTTGCAAAATCAAATTTTGCCTTTCCTACTTCAATACCATGAGAAGCAAATTGATGGATCGCTTGATGATAATGCTCTGAACTATCTAACAATGCTTTAGATGGTATACAACCAACATTGAGACATGTTCCTCCTAAGGATTTATATTTCTCAATAATAGTAACCTGCATTCCCAACTGTGCACATCGAATAGCGGAAACATATCCTCCAGGTCCTGCACCAATTATAACTACTTTCATTGACATTATTCTTTTTGATCTTTATCACCAGAAGAATTTTTACTCTTATAAAAATCCTTCTTACCTTTCTTATTATTTCTCATCATGCGATGCTGAGATTTAGGTTCATTAGTTGAAGGAGTATCTGAAGTATTGCTTTCGTTTTTAGATTCTAATTTATCTGCATCTATAGGTTTTTGCTCTGGAGATGGAATAATTTTTTCGGAAGCTAATACACGTTTTAATGGCTGTTTTTCAGAATCTTCAATGGCTTTATCGACGATATTATCCTTTTGAGGATTCAGTTCTCTTTTTAATGGTTCTTTAGCATTTTCCTTCCCTTGATTTGGATTTGGATTTCTATTTTGGTTTGGATTTGGATTTGGGTTTGGATTGGATTTGGATTTGGATTCTTGACTTGATTTTTGTTTTGACCTTGATTCTGGTTTGGATTCGCTTTCTTTGGAGGATTTTGAACTTGTTTTGATTGTTCCCTATTTTGAACATTTTGTTTATTCACTACAAGATTTTTTTCACTACCTTCTGTGGTAATCTGGGGATCTTTAGATTTAGGAGTAACAGTCAACTTTCTTGGCTCCCTATCTTGAACAGAACCTTCATTACTTGAATCCACTTTCGATTCTTGTCTTGCATTTTGTCCAGGCTTCTTTTTCTTCCTTTTTTTCCTTTTCTCATTGGGCAATTCCACTGCGCCAGTGACATCAGAATACCCTTGTTCTACAACTTTGTCAATTTGATTTTCACTTTCGGAAGCTACAATATCATCTGGATATTCTCCTCTTTCATTCATTGACTTTATTCTTCTCACTTCATCTGGATTCAATGGCATGACGATACTACGGCCTCTTTCAGGCTCATATTGATAATACAAGACCTCTTTAAAAATATCAATCTTTACCAATGTAGCCCTTCCATTTTTTGCCTTAAGTACTTCGACATTTGACGGGTATTTTTCTAATTCATCGATATACAAATCCAATTCATAATTCAAACAACATTTCAATCGTCCACACTGTCCAGAAAGTTTTGATTGATTTATCGCAATATTTTGATAGCGTGCCGCAGTGGTATTCACACTTTTAAAATCAGTAAGCCAAGTACTACAACATAGCTCTCTACCACAAGCACCAATTCCACCGATTCGAGCAGACTCTTGCCTAGCTCCAATCTGTCTCATCTCTATTTTGACCTTAAATTCTTTTGCATACTGTTTCACCAACTCTCGAAAATCTACCCACCCATCTGAGGTATAGAAAAAAGTGGCTTTCTTCAAATCAGCTTGATATTCGACATCACCGATTTTCATATCCAGACCTAATGTTCTCGAAATTACCCTTGCTTTGACTAGGGCTGGTTTTTCTATATTACGCCCTTCCATCATTTTATCTATATCCCGTTGATTGGCCTTTCGAATTATTTCATAGGTGATGCGATCTTCAGTAAAATTCTTTTTTTTCATTTGGATCTTTACCAAATCCCCCATCAAACTTACACGACCGATATCATATCCTCCACTACCTGTATCAACGATTACAAGATCTCCTGTAGAGTATCTTGGATTTTGGCCCACTTTATAAAAGGTTTTTCTCGCCCCATTTTTAAAACTTACCTCAGCATATTTATATGAATTGGGATCATCAATATCGAGTGTAGTAAGCCAATCAAAAGTATTTAATTTATTACACGAACCAGAGGAACAATGGCCTTTGTCCCCACAACCTGTAGGTACGCCATTATTTCCTGGTTTACAATTTGAACACGCCATGGTTTAATTTTTATTCTTAAAAAATGTTGAACTCTGTATCATCATATCTGTCATTACTATTTTAACAGACGCATTACGCTGGAGATAATACATAGTATCCTCTATCATTCTCATTATATTTTCAATTGCTTTTAGATCAATTACTGTAGAAAGTTTTTGAGTAAAATCCAATAGGTCAATTTTATGATTTGCTTGTACATTTGGTCTTGACTTATGTCCTAGACTCAATGATAAAACTTGCAATACTTGAGTGAAAAATATTTTCTGATTATCCTTGCCTATAGAATGAAAGTCATCGACCCATTGAACTATTTCGACAGGATTGTTTCGCAATATTCTTTGAAAAAAAGATCTGATTAATTCTAATTTAAATTCACCGACTTCATGATTTTTTTCAACTAAATTCTGATATGCAATGGAAATATTTTTTTCTGAAACAATATTCTCCTTTAACACTAATTCAGGATTAATATTATACTTCCCTATAAAAAATTGATTAAAAGCTTCATCATCAATAGGTTTTAATTTAAAGAGATGTGCTCTTGAAAGGATTGTATTAATTATTGAACTAGCATCTTCAGTAACGAGTATTAAAAAAGAATTCCCTGGAGGTTCCTCCAAGAGTTTTAGCAATATATTACCTTCTTTCCCCAAATATTCAGGCAGCCATAAGATCAGTACATTCCGATCTGATTCAAATGGCTTTAAATACATCCTATCGATAATATAGCGACATTCTGCTGCAGTGATATTGGCTTGCTTTGCATCTTTATCTTGTGCTGATTGCCATTGGTAAATATTTAAGTATGGCTTTGATTTGACCAAGTCTTTCCAATTCACTTGGATCGATTCAGATGTTTGGTTTGCTGCAAACACCGGCAATGCAAAATGTAGGTCAGGATGAATCAATTCTGAAACTTTGTGGCAAGACTCACATATCCCGCATGGTGCTTCTGCTTCTGCACACAACAGTGACTGGGCCATCATTAATGCAACATACAGCTGACCAGCCCCTGCTTTTCCTGAAACTAAGGAGCAATGTGGCAATTTGCCTTGAACACAAGATTGATGTATCTGAGATAATAGCCTTTCCTGCCCAATCACATGATCAGACCACAATTGTTTGGGAAATACCTTTTTTTCTATATCAGAATCGAAAAGCATAAAATTTCTTTACATCTTTGGTGCAAAGATAGCGATTATTAAAGTAGTTTGCTAAAAATGCTTTGAATTAATATTAGTCAAAAAATTAATATGTTTTAATGGAAAACAAGCCACATAAATCTGAAAATATCCATATAATCCTTTGGCTGATAAAGGATATGAGTTGGTTGATGTCATGGAAGCTCCTTGGATTGGCCATGGTAATCCCCACAATTATAGTTTCAATTATTATAGCCAAAAACTCAAGGAATATCCAGGAAGATATGTGGTATAATATTGCAGTTTGCTTCTGGATTAGTGCCAATGGGACATGGATGATTGGAGAGTTTTTCTTCAAAGACAGTTGGAGGATGATAGCTTTAGGATTCTTTTCATTGGGTGCTATTACAATTCTTTATTATCACATTGTTATAAAAAAATATTCAAAGAAATCGGATTGATACCAGTTTCTAATAAATAATCACTTAATTTTGCAAAAAATTAAAATCATGCGTGTATCAATATATAGAAAAGGACACTTTAATGCAGCTCATAGACTTTACAATCCAGATTGGACCCCTGAAGAAAATACAAAAGTCTTCGGCATCTGTAGTAATACAAACTTTCATGGTCATAACTACGAATTAGAAGTAAAAGTAACTGGTGAATTGGATAAAAACTCTGGAATGGTCATGGATCTAAAGGCACTCAAAGAAATTATTGAAAAGGATGTTGAACTTCGTTTCGACCACAAAAATTTAAATTTAGATTGTCCTGATTTTGAAAGACTAATTCCAACTACCGAAAATATTTGTGTCGTAATTTATAATGTCCTTAGAAATATTATTGATCAAAAATTTGACATTGTAGTCAGACTTTATGAGACACCAAGAAATTTTGCAGAATACCCTGCATCTTAAACAGTATTAAGTGTGATTACACTTAATCAATTGAAATGTAAAATGAAATGAAACTGTAAATTTCCAAAAATTTACACAATGGAATTAGGCTCTTTCAAACCTTTTCTGCAGTCTTACCGTCTTTACCACTTGCTTATTGCTATTAAACATTTTGACAATGTAAACACCTTCAGATAAATTAGAAATATCTATACTTCGACCGCCATTCATATTATAAGCCATTACTTTTCTGCCTAAAAGCGAAAACAGCTCGACATAGGTAACGCCATTTGCATTTTGAAGACTGAAAGCAGTATTTGCTGGATTCGGGTATAGTTTAATCTTCGACACGTCTGCAACCGTTTTTGAAGAAGCAATTGTCTTATTAAAAAGAAAATCAACTTTTAACTTAGAAGCTGTATCTTCTTTCTCGTAAACCCATATTACAACATGAGCAGGATCAGCAGTTCCATTATCTATATAAGTCAACTTTAAATCAAAAGAAGCACCAGGATTTAACTCATTGGGTGAATCAAATGGACAGTTACTAGTAAATGGAGCATAACATAAGTTTGCGTCGCAGATAAAACTACTTGAATTCTCAGGCATCATTAGAGCCTCTCTAGTCCACATTAAATCCAGTTTCTGAGTAGAGATGTTCTTTACCTTTACCTTTACTTCGTGATCATTCTTATTCGGATCAACTACAAAGCTCAACCCCACTTTATTTGTATCTACCTTGAAGTTTTTTGTTTGAGCACTCAGTCCCAAGCAAAACAATGATAAAGTTAAAAGTAATAATTTCTTCATAATCAATCAATTAGAATCTAGCAGCAAATATACAAAATAATCAACAATTAAAAGTATTTTATGCATTTAAATAAGTCTTATATTTAATTTTAAATCATAGAACTAAAGCCTTTTTGTAATTAGTTGTTATTGAGTTGATTTCTGAAGTCCTTAAACTTAATAAAAAAATTTAAAAATATAAATTTAATTACATATATAATAAACTATTTATCAATGTTTTGAATATTAAATATTATCAATTACAAACCTTAATATCCATTTATTGTTAGTCATCTCGATTCTTAGCTCAAAAATATTTGATCCTCCATTTATATGAATGACAGTTCGCTTATATCAGAAGTTTGTACAGATGAAATACTAAACAATGTTGCGCGTAAAGTCCAAATTTCTCAGCGCATTACAAATGAAGAAGCAATCTATCTATACGAACATGGCAGTTTAGGATTTTTAGGTTCATTAGCTAATTTAATTCGAGAAAGAAAACATGGTGATAAAACCTATTTCAATCGAAATTTCCACATTGAACCAACCAATATCTGTGTCTATTCTTGTTCCTTTTGTTCCTATTCCAGACTGATCAAAAAAAGAGAAGAAGGATGGGAATATACAGACGAACAAATCATGGATATCGTAAGAACTTATGACAATAAAGAAGTTACAGAAGTTCATATCGTAGGTGGTGTCCTCCCTCAATACGATCTAAAATTCTATACAGATCTATTTAAAAAAATAAAAGCGCACAGACCGGAACTGCATATCAAGGCCCTTACCCCTGTGGAGTTTCACTATATTTTTAAAAAAGCAAAGATGAGTTATGAGGAAGGAATGAAAGCGATACTAGATAGTGGCGTTGATTCCTTACCCGGAGGAGGTGCGGAAATGTTTGATGAGGAGATCCGTGAAAAAATTGCTGGTGGCAAATGTAGTTCTGATGAATGGCTGCGCATCCATGAGATATGGCATGAACTGGGCAAACGTTCCAATGCAACAATGTTGTATGGTCATATTGAAACTTTTGCACATCGTGTCGACCATATGGATAGATTGAGACAATTACAAGATAAAACTAAAGGTTTTCAAACTTTTATTCCATTGAAATTTAGAAACAAAGACAATGAAATGTCTCATCTGCCTGAATCTTCCATAGTCGAAGATTTAAGGAATTATGCAATAGCCAGAATATACCTCGACAATTTCGATCATATCAAAGCTTATTGGCCTATGTTAGGAAGACATAATGCACAGTTGGCTTTGCAGTTTGGTGTAGATGATATTGACGGCACGATCGATGATAGTACGAAAATATATTCTATGGCGGGATCTGAAGAACAATCCCCGTCTTTAAATACTGAAGAGTTAGTTCAATTGATTAAAACTGTAAATCGCAAAGCTATCGAACGCGATTCCATTTATAATGAGCTTAAAGATTATACTGATGTTGTATTTGACAATGCTAAAGCTTTGCGATATTATTCATTGCCAATAAATTAATTTTTTTTGAAAAAAATATTATACATTCTTCGTCATGGCGAAACCAATGAAAATAAAATCGGAATCGTACAAGGACAGGGCATCGACTCTTCATTGAACGAATTAGGACTTTGGCAGGCTTCACAATTTTTTAAAAAATATAAAAACCGTTCTTTTGATCAAATTATAGCATCAGGTCAGAAACGCTCTTATCAAACTATTGAAGCATTCGAATCAAATCATCAAAGAATACATAGAGATATCAGAATCAATGAAATCTCTTGGGGAGAACATGAAGGAAAAGCAGGAGAACCAGATCTCATGATCAAATACTATAAGATTCTTGATGCATGGAAATCAGGAGACTATAGCGCCAGTCCAATATCTGGTGAAAGTGCGTCAAAATTATACGAACGGATAAACGAATTCATCAATGACATTCAAGCAAATCCTTACCAACAAATATTAGTTTGTACACATGGGCGTACGCTTCGCGCTTTGGTATGTCGTTTATTACAACTACCTTTGTCTCAGATGGAAAATGTAAAACAAAATAATACGGGACTGTATATCTTCGAATATGAACATTTACATTGGAAAATGATCCAAGAAAATGATCTAAGCCATTTAACTATCGATGCAGAAAATTAATTTATATATAGTCGAATACCTGAATTCACTTCCTTTCTTAAAAGGCCTCGATGGATATCACATAGATAATCTATTGCTTAATATTAATAAAGCGATTCCTGCACTATGTGCTAAGGCATTTCATTCTGGTGAAGCTGATATTGCATTGCTTCCGATTGGTGCATTATTAGAAAACGAATATTCGTTATTTTCTGATTATTGTATCGGTTGTGATGGCCATGTCCAAACAGTATGTGTCTTCTCCAATAAACCATCGCTTGATGAAATAAAGACCATTGCATTTGATCCCGCTTCTCGCACTTCAAATTTACTTCTCGAGATTCTTTTAAAATATCACTGGAAAAACAACGATATTAAACTCATGGATCCAATCAATCATACCGATGCAAAATTAATCATTGGGGATGCGGCATTTATTGAATCACAAAATAGTAAAACGATCATTGACCTAGGCGCTGAATGGAAAAAATTCACTGGATTACCTTTTGTATTTGCAGTGTGGGTGAGTAAAAACACATTGAATCCAAAATTGATTGAACAGTTTAATCAATGCTTTGAATTCGGATTAAAACAAATAGCAGATATTTCTGAAAACTATAAGCTACTTTCCAAACAAATAGCGTTTGAATATTTAACAAAATATATTTCTTACAGCTTTGATGAAAAGAAAAAACAAGCTTTAAATTTGTTTTTGAATTATGCAAATGAATTAAGTAAATCAAAAACAGTGAATACATTCAATGCTTAAAGTTATTATTTTTGGAACCATAATGATCAGTGTCTTACATGCGATTATTCCAAGTCATTGGTTGCCAATACTGAGCATCAGCAAAAGCCGAAAATGGACAAAACGAGAAACCTTGCGGGTCACTTTTTTAGCTGGCCTAGCTCATGTTTGTAGTACGATTGTGCTTGGTCTCTTTATAAGTTATTTTGGCGCCCAATTGAAGTTATTTCTCGAAGATTTCTTAAAAATAGCCTTACCTATCTCACTTATACTTTTTGGAATTTATTTTCTTTATAGACATCACACTCACCACCATTTTCACATTGATGCTCAGAAATTAAATGAAAAAATGACAATGATTATGCCATTATTTTTTCCATCATGGGAATTATGTTTTTTTCACCATGTCTAGAAATAGTTCCTTATTTTCTTATGGCTGGAGCCAATGGAATCCCTTCTGTCATTCTGCTTTCGATTATTTTCCTGGCGGTCTCTATAAGTGGAATGCTACTTTGGATGTTTTTGGTTTATGAGGGGACAAAGAAAATGAATTGGCATTTTATTGAACATAATGCAGGATTGATTACAGGAATTATTTTGATACTTACTGGTGTATTGAGTTACTACTCAGGGCATTAATCTCTTATTAAAGAAATTGCCTTTTTATCATTAATGGAAACTACTTTACTTTTGGTTTCAATAATGTTTCCTAAATATGCAAACCCCTATATTTCAAATCCCTTTTCATCTCTCATTTTAATAAAAAAATCCATGCTCTCTGGATTCCGCATGGCGTCTTTATTATATGCTTTTTCCAAATTCATATTCAACAGAATTTTTTTCACAGGACCTTCCATTTTTTTACCACTGATCGTATATGGGATTTGTTCTATGGCAATAAATTCATCGGGTACATGCCTAGGAGAATACTGAGACTTCAGCTGGTTTTTTACTTCTTGAATTAAAGATTCTTCTAATACTAATCCATCATTCATTTCAATAAAAATCGGCATATAATGCGCTCCACCTTTTAATTCAAGATTCACTACCAAACTGTCCTTTATTTCTTTAAATTGATTGACCACGTTATAAATTTCAGCAGTGCCTATTCTTACACCATGTCTATTGAGTGTCGCATCACTTCGACCATAAATAATAAGCCCATCGTGTTCACTCACTTCGATCCAATCGCCGTGCCGCCATACATTGGGATATAGCTCAAAATAACTCGCATTATATCTTTGAAAATCAATATCATTCCAGAAATAAATCGGCATACAAGGCATAGGTTTTGTCAACACCATTTCGCCCATTTCCTGAAGCACTGATTCACCAGATTCATTCCACACCTCTAAGGAAACACCAAGTGCTCTACATTGTATTTCACTTCTATAGACAGCTCGCTCTATACATGATCCAACAAAAGCGGTACATACATCTGTTCCACCACTCATGCTGCATAGCCACAGATTTTCTTTTATATTATTATAGACATAATCAAAGGCCTCTGGTGGCAAAGGTGATCCTGTTGATCCAATACTTCGCAAATTCTGCAAATTATATTTTGCCTTAATGTCTAGATTTGCTTTCATACATGCGACTAAAAAAGGAGCACTGGTTCCAAAATGATTGATCCTGTGTTCATCCGCCAATTTCCAAAGAAATTCTAAGTTCGGATATGCTGGACTTCCATCATAAATTACAGCTGTAGCACCAACTAAAAGTGAAGCATGTACAAAATTCCACATCATCCATCCAGTAGTGGAATACCAAAAAAAACGCTCCCCTACTTTTACATCGTTCTGCAAAGAAAGGTATTTTAAATGTTCAAGGAGCATGCCTCCATGTGAGTGGGTTATCGCTTTAGGCAGGCCTGTAGTCCCCGAAGAATACAATATCCAAATTGGATCGTTGAAATCCATTTGTTCAAAAAAAAGACCATTACTTTCCTCTTTAAGACAATCATCCCAAATTAAATTTCTTACACTGGTTTCAGGAATAGCTGCTTGAATGAAGTCAATCCAAATCACTACTTCAATACTGGTGATTTTCTCTATGATTTCAACGACTTCATTCGTCTTTGGATACTTCTTACCATTATATTCATAGCCGTTGGTAGCAATTAAGATTTTTGGTTGGATTTGAAGAAATCGATCTATCACACTTTCAACACCAAAATCTGGCGAACAAGAACTCCAAATAGCTCCCGTAGATAAAGTGGACATCAAGGCAATACTAGATTCAAGGCTATTGGGTACAAATGCTGCTATTCGGTCTCCCTTCTTATACCACAATTTTTAAATACAGCTTGGATCGCAGCGACTTCTTTTTCTAATTCAGACCATGAAGTTTCTTTTGCAATTCTAGACTCAGACAAAGAAATAATTGCTGGAAATCCATTATTTTTGTTTTTAAAAATATTCTCGACATAATTCAATTTTGAATTATTAAACCACTTCGTTTTTGGCATTTGTTCTCCATCAGTTACAGAACTAAAATCTTGACTTGATTTCACTTCAAAAAAATCCCAAATACTCGCCCAAAACAATTCAGTTGAATCAACACTCCATTGCCAAAGCTCATGATAATCACCAAAAGCTAAATTATATTTCTGCTTTAAATATAGACGGTATTGATGTAAATTACTTGAATTTATATCCGAAAGAGATGGTTTCCATAAAGGCTCCATAAAATTAAATTAATTGGTAAGTACTTTTTGGGTCAAACTCTGCAACATGCTTTCATATTTATCGAATCTCTTTTCCAACTGAATAAAAGAGTGATTTTCAGTGTTTACTTTTTTGAATTGAGAAGTTATTTTAGCTTTCACTTCCCAAATTTCAATAATATCTTTTGCAGCAACAGAATAGGATGAGAATTCATCATTTTCAGAGTGTAGGATTAATATTGATTCTTGCTTTAATCTATCCGTTATTTTTTTCAATACAATACCGTCCTTGGTCACTATTACATAATATTTATTTTCATAAATAGACTTATCCCACATACAGCTGTGGATATATGCACAAATCACGTAATCACCATTTAGAAAAACAGGATTCATGCTTTCTCCCTTTACTTCAAATGATCTCATGGTGCACTCTGAGACAAACTTAAAATTAGGTAAGTTATAACTCTGCAACTCTCCAATATAATTTGGATTATTTTGCTGCATACTATATCCTGCATGAGCTTCAATCGGGACATGTATGATTTGTTCTTTCCTCTGATGATCTGTTACAATTGTGAGTACAGTTAAATCATTGGTCTTTAATTCGGATAAAAACAGTGGACCATTTCCAGTAAAAAGAAATTGGGCATTAATATTATACTTTGCAATAGCTTGTTCTAAAATATCGTGATTTACCTCTCTCCTTTCTTTTAAGATCTCATTTAAAGCTTGAGGGTAACAAGACACTTCCTCCGCAAATTGACGTGCAGATCGTATTGATTTTGATTTGATCAATTCTTGAAAACAGAGGTTAAATCGCTTCGTTACTTGTGACGGCATATTTTCAATGACTTTTACAAGTTAAAGCGTAAAATTAGTAAATATTATGAAAATTAATAATATTTAATTAAAAATACTTATAATTCTTTTCAAGTTTAATTCAAGAATCAATGTTCGTCATTGTTTTACAAAACTTCGTCTTCCTAAAGAAGCCCCTTTGCTCAACAGTTCGATATAATAAAATGCATTTGGTAGCGCTGAAATATCGATTTCCCCTTTAACTGATTTATATCGAAATGTTTGGCCTTCCAGTGAAGTGATTTTTATTTCATCATATGGCCTATCCAAGGATTCATTTAAAATGATGTGAATTTTATTGTTAGCAGGATTTGGCAATACTGTAAATTTGGCTTTGGTGGAGCCTCCTTCAAGTCCTGTGATAAACAAGCTAAAGACTGAGGTATTGGTTGACACAGGCGCATTCTGATCAAAATAAATGGCTGCTCTATTCAGTATCTCAGCATCAAGGTCAAATCGCGCATTAGGCTTTACTGCAAATTGTATAAATCCTTGTGAAGCAACAAAATTTTTAGAACTATCTGGCAACATAATTCTTTCAAAATAGAAATCAAACTTATCTGGACTTGATAGTAGCATTTTGACAGGATGGCTAGAGTTCAAAACTCTAACAGTGCTTGGATCCAAATATCTGTTCAATGTATCTTTGATCAATACATTGACTGCGGTGTCGTTTCCAGTATTCATAAATCTAATGGTGTAGATCAATTCCCCTTTGTTTTGTCTAGTGAAGGTATAGCGATCCGCTGATACCTGTTTGTCATTGGGATCAAAGGATTGGACTATTTCTCCTTTCCACACTGATTTATTATTGGTAATATCTTCATCTTGATTCAGGCTAACATTGGCTATATATTCAAACTTATCTCCCACTTGAGCTGAAGCAGGAATCTCGACTTCAATCGTTATCAGTTTTTTCTCAAATGCTAGTAGTTTGGTCGATATATTCCATTCTAACTTATTTGCAATGATGCTTGTAGGCTTGAGGCTTGCAGTTCGATAAATCCATGTGCTCGGAAGCTGTAGATCCACTGTATAATCATCCACATCTTCAGCATAATTTTCTACAACTAGATTAATAAAATTTTTCCTTCCTGCTCTTGCTATTCCAGCTGAGACTAATACTGAAAGGTCTCGCTCTTTTAATAATTGCAAAGCAAAATTATATTCTCCCTTTTGCTTTCCAATCTGTTTTCCCACCGATATTAAATGTTCAGAAGGAACGACATTCCATCTATTTGCTTGAAGATTTTCTAATTTAATCGTATTTAAATTAAAGCTATGTACAAAAATTGAATACCCTGTTTTTTTAGATAAACTGGTGATACCGAGTGGATCTGATGAAATGATCTGATTCTCCAAAATGGTTTCAGCCTGGTCATAAAGACCATTTTTATTTTTATCCAAATAGACCAAGCCAGTTACATACTGGCTCTCTAGGCATATTTGATCTTGATCTGATAAAACAGTGATATAAACCACAGAGTCATAATTACAACATCCATTTACATATTCGCATCGATACTCTCCAGAGGCAGTTACAAAATTACAATTCCATTTGTATGGAATTTGATATTCACAAATACTAAAGTCCTTCGCTCTTACATCAGGAGATCTGATCACATTGACTTGTTTACACTTTGTCTTCACATCACATGGTGTGCCACCAAAATAAGTTTCAATCTTTTCTTCAACACAAACTGTAAATGTCCCACTGCTAGGAAAACAAATATTTACTACTGGTTCCCTTTCATTAAATAACTCAACCCCATCTAATGTCCATAAAAATTGAGTATAACATTTTGGATTTTGCTCATCTACTCTAAATTCGGAACAACAATTTGCACATAAGATATTTGGATTCGATTGAGTTATTACTATTGGATCCAATACGGGTGGATCTCCTCCAGTAATATTAATTGTATAATTGCAAACATCACCATTGCATCCATTTATCCAAAATGAATATATCTCACATTTCATAAGACTTACATTATAGGTAAAAGAACCTGATGTTCCACCACAAGTGGAATGACATATTAAAGGACTACCACAGCTACAATCCCGAATAAGCCCAAATTGTAGACCAGAAGGTGTGAAGCCGTGTGGGTTAGTGCAAGAATTATAACTCACAGTGATTGATACATTTCCACCATTTGTCTTGAATTTCCACCAACTTCCATTTAGCTCAGTAGGTCCAGAAGGCCCACAACCCTCACCTATACAACTTGAATTAAATATAACATTAGGTGAAGTTGTACAAGTGAATCCATTTAATACAGACATAGAGCAAAAATAATTTTCAGTATCACACCCATATTCTGGCGCAGGGTTACACTGCCCATATATAAACTCAATCGCAGCAAAATTTGCAATACATAATAGTAAATTTCTAAAATTCATAGTCCATCTATTTATCAAAGTTAATTATAATCCTATTCCATCATCCAGTTCAAACTTAATATTAAAGTTAGTTACACAATTCCAATATTTTAAAGTGATTACATTTATCTAACTCATTGCTTCACAAAACTCTTTCTTCCTAAAGAAGCCTCTTTGTTCAACAGTTCTATATAATAAAATGCATTAGGTAGCGCTGAAATATCGATTTCCCTTTTAACTGATTTATATCGAAATGTTTGACCATCCAGTGAAGTGATTTTTACTTCATCATAAGTCTTATCCAAGGATTCATTTAAAATGATGTGAATTTTATTGTTAGCAGGATTTGGCAATACTGTAAATTTGGCTTTGGAGGAACCTCCTTCAAGTTCTGTAATATACAATCTAAAGACTGAGGTATTCGTCGCCACAGGCGCATTCTGATCAAAATAAATGGCTGCTCTATTCAATATCTCAGCATCAAGGTCAAATCGCGCATTAGGCTTTACTGCAAATTGTATAAATCCTTGTGAAGCGACAAAATTTTTAGAACTATCTGGCAACATAATTCTCTCAAAATAAAAATCAAACTTATCTGGACTTGATAGTAGCATTTTGACAGGATGGCTTGAGTTCAAAACTCTAACAGTGCTTGGATCCAAATATCTGTTCAATGTATCTTTTATCAATACATTGACTGCGGTGTCGCTTCCAGTATTCATAAATCTAATGGTGTAGATCAATTCCCCTTTGTTTTGTCTAGTGTAGGTATATCGATCCGCTGATACCTGTTTGTCATTGGGGTCAAAGGATTGGACTATTTCTCCTTTCCACACTGATTTATTGTTGGTGATATCTTCATCTTGATTCAGGCTAACATTGGCTATATATTCAAACTTATCTCCCACTTGAGCTGATGTAGGAATCTCGACTTCAATCGTTATCAGTTTTTTCTCAAATGCTAGTAGTTTGGTCGATATATTCCATTCTAACTTATTTGCAGTGATGCTTGTAGGCTTGAGGCTTGCAGTTCGATAAATCCAAGTACTAGGAAGCTGAAGATCCACTGTATAATCATCCACATCCTCAGCATAATTTTCTACAACTAGATTAATGAAATGTTTTCT
This sequence comes from Saprospiraceae bacterium, assembly GCA_016710585.1. Taxonomy (GTDB): domain Bacteria; phylum Bacteroidota; class Bacteroidia; order Chitinophagales; family Saprospiraceae; genus Vicinibacter. The sequence goes on along the minus strand of JADJVN010000017.1, from coordinate 32,435 downwards.
TCCTGCTCTTGCTATACCTGCTGAGACTAATACTGAAAGGTCCCGTTCTTTTAACAATTGGAGTCCGAAATTATATTCTCCACGTTGCTTCCCTACTTCTTTGGCAACATTTACTTGATGCTCTAATGGAACTACTTTCCATCTGTTAGCTTGTTGATTTTCAAATCTTAGAATGTTCGAATTATTACTCTTAACAAAAATCGAATATCCAGTCAATTTTGAAATTGCTGAAATGGCTAAGGGTTCTGAGATAATTACTTCATTGGGTACAATAGGTTCACTTTGGCTATGAACTCCATCCTTATTTCTGTCCAAATAAACAATGCCGGTTGCAAATTGAGATTCAAGACAATACTGGTCCTCATCATTAAAAACTTCAAAAAATTTTACAGAATCATATTTACAGCAGTTTTTATATAAAAATGGATTTCTATACTCCCCCTGTTTCAGTTACAATTTGATTATGCCATTTATATGGAATCTGATAGGTACACAATTTTTGTGATTTTGCAATGCCGTCTTTCAATCTCAATGATGTTACATTGACGCATTTTGATTTAGATTGACAAATACTATTTCCATTCGTTTCAAGCCTAGCTTCAACGCAAACTGTAAATATACCTTCATCGGGAAAGCAAATATTGGCCTTCGGTTTAAAATCGTTTTCAAATTCTTCACCATTTACAGTCCAAATATAATGCGGTTTACAACCATTGGCTTGTTCTGTTACTACAAAATCAATGCAACAACCTTGACAGATAGGGTTATTCTGGCTTTGAGTGAGTGCAAAATCGTCAAAATAGTTAGAATTTGATTGAGTTGTACTAATTGAATAATTGCAAACATCTCCATCACAACCATTAATACATAAAGCATATAATGCGCAAGGTTTAAGATTTAAGGTATAGCTAAATGTACCACCTGCAGCACCAGTGCAAGTTGATTGGCAAATTACATTATTTTCACAACATCCATTTTGATATAATCCGATCTGAATACCAGAAGGAGGAAAACCATAGGCATTGGTACAAGAGTTATAGCTAATCGTAAGTGTTGTAGTCCCAGATGTTCCATGGAAAGCCCACCAACTGGTATTCAAACCATCAAGTTTCGTCACACAGCCATTTCCATAACATTGATTTTGAAAACCAGTATATGCTGCCGTTTGACATGAAAAACCATTCAATTCTGCAATAGAACATATTGCAGTTATGCCATCACATTGATCTTCAGGTGCAGGATTACATTGACTAGAAATAGTTGAAAAATTCCATAAATAGAAAATACATAATAGTAAATTTCTATAATTCATAGTTGGCTCTTTTAATAACAGATCCTTCGTCGACCCAAAATGCTGCTTTTATGCAAAATTTTAGGCGAATCTATCAAAAAACAATAATTCTATATAAAATTTTCAATAATTATTGAAAGTTCTGAATATTCAGATTACATTTGCATCATGAAATTAGAAATTGCAAAGAAAAAATACATTGAAACCTGGGGTGCATTAGCAACGAACTGGGGAATTAATAGAACCATGGCTCAAATCCATGCATTGCTCTTATTTCACCAAATCCTTTGAATGCTGAAGAGATTATGGAAGAACTAAAAATCTCTAGAGGAAATGCAAATATGAATCTTAGAGCCCTAATGGACTGGGGAATTGTAAATAAGGATCTCGTCGCAGGAGAGAGAAAAGAATTCTTTAAAGCTGATAAAGATGTTTGGGAGATTTTTAAGCAAATAGCAAAAGAGAGAAAAAAAAGAGAAATCGAACCTGTAATTAAAGCCCTTGAAGAAATTCAAGACATCGATGAAAAATCAATAGAGGCAAAGGAATTTTCAAAAATTATAAAAGATATCAATTCACTTTCAAACAAATTATCCAATGTAATGGACATGGCAATCAAAGCTGATGAGAATTGGTTTTTAAGTAAAATTACTTATCTCCTAAAAAAATGATCTCATGCTTTTGTTTACAATATTAATAATCATTTCAAGCCTTGTTATCATTGTAGTGGGGCAAGCATGTTACAAAAATGGTTATTACTATATCCTCGAGATTTTAAATAATGAAGAGATCGCAATGATCATTAATAAAATCTTGCTTGTGTCATATTATTTGGTCAATCTTGGCTATTCGATTTTTTACTTAAAAAATAGTATCGGAATTAGTCCAAACATATTACAGTTTTCAAATTTTTTAGGAAGTCTATTAATCTTCTTAGCTATACTGCACTATGTTAATATGATAGGAATTTATCTCATTAAAAAATACACAATTATTAAAAATTAAAAAAATTATTATGGAAACAAATTATTTAATCTATGCACAGCTCACTTTTATCTTTGTTTCAATCGGCCTCACTTTGATTGTTGCACACAAATTATATGCAAATAGCATTCTATTCATGGTTGATATTTTTCATGGCAAAATCGACATTGCTCAATCCACAAACAATCTATTTAAAATTGGATTTTATCTCCTGAACATTGGAATAGCACTGTGGATTAATGACTTTTTTAATATGTCGACGATTGAATCCTTAGTTGAAGAATTAAGTCAAAAAATTGGTGCTTTTTGTGTGTTTTTAGGTGTGATGCTCTTTTTTAATCTACTATTATTTTTGCGAGGACGAAAGCATGCTAATGCATCTACTTTAAAGCAAAACACCTCAGTTCAATAAGTTGATAAAATTGATATTTTTAATACATCTAAAATCGACAAGTAAAATGTCAATATCGCAAGTCATTGCTTATACAAACAACTAAAATGTAAAAGACTGATCGTTTATTTTTCTAATTGAGATCTTGACGCTAATTTCATTATTAGTATTGATCCTTACTTTATACTTCGAGCTTTTTAGAATCAACAAAGCATATCCGAATAAAAAAAACTAAGCTATCACATTAAGCTTTTTCCCAACCTTTGTGAATGCTGCTACGGCTTTGTCTATATGTTCTTGTGAATGCCCAGCGGAAAGTTGGACTCTTATTCTAGCTTTCCCCTGTGGCACCACAGGATAAAAGAATCCGATGACATAAATTCCTTCTTTAAGCAGCTCAGCGGCAAAAGTAGCCGCAAGTGGAGCATCATAAAGCATCACTGGAACGATAGGATGAACGCCAGGAACGATATTAAATCCAGCAGCTGTCATTTGGTTTCGAAAACTTAATGTATTCGCCTCTAATCGATCTCTCAGTGCTGTACTTTGAGAGAGAAGATCCAAAACTTTTATTGACGCACCGACAATGGATGGTGCTAATGTATTCGAAAACAAATAAGGCCTTGATCTCTGACGGAGCAATTCCACGATTTCTTTTCGCGCAGCAGTAAACCCTCCAGAAGCACCTCCTAAGGCTTTTCCCAATGTACCTGTGATGATATCTACCCTACCCATCACATTGCGATATTCATGTGTGCCTCTTCCTGTCTTGCCAATGAATCCAGATGAGTGACATTCATCCACCATAAGCATCGCATGATACTCATCTGTCAGATCACAAATTTTATCTAACTGCGCTATCGTACCATCCATTGAAAAAGATCCATCTGTCACGACTAGAATCCGTCTTGAGCCTTTAGCTTCTTCTAGCTTGGCTCTAAGATCATCCATATTATTGTGAGTATATCTCAAGCGTTTTGCTTTGCAAAGTCTGATCCCATCTATTATAGAAGCATGATTTAATTCATCACTGATGATGGTGTCTTCTTCATTGAGCAATGGCTCGAACACACCACCATTTGCATCAAAAGCTGCGGCATATAATATACAATCTTCAGTTCCCAAAAATTCTGAAAGCTTCTTCTCCAAAGTCTTATGAATATCTTGTGTACCGCATATAAATCTGACTGATGACATCCCATAGCCATGTGTATCAATAGTTTCTTTGGCTGCCTGTATCACTTCAGGATGGGAAGACAGTCCTAGATAATTATTGGCACAAAAATTTATCACTTCACCTCCCTCAAGCGTTTGGATTACAGCTGACTGCGGTGAGGTAATGGTGCGTTCTTTTTTGAATATTCCAGCGGTTTTGATGGCATCGATCTCTGCTTCAAACTGTGATTTAATATTTGTGTACATCAGGATAACTAATTTATTTCAAATATCAAAAGTAGATTCAATTTTGCAATAAATCAAATCCCCTTAAGATTATTTACAACAGCCTTGCATAAAATTTCTTACAAAAAGTTTTATAAAAACTTAATTCGCATTATCTTTAAGCTTTAAAATTCATAGATATATATTATAAATTATGAAAAATCTCATATTTGCCATTTTTATCTTCTCATTTAACTTCTTGACTATTTCAGCTCAAAGCTATAATGCCGTACCAAAGCTGAAGTATCAAGATCAATTATCAAAGAAATTCAAATATTTTGAAGTCTATGATATCAATTATTTAGAAATATACAATGGATTGAATACCACTGGGACACAATCTACTGTTGATCTAAATCTTGGCAATAAATCATGGAAACTACAATTGTTTGAATATGACCTCATGTCGCCAAATTTTATTTATTCGGAAGGTAGAGATAATAAAGTGGTGAGGACCAAGAAAAAACTTTCGCTTAGAACTTATACTGGAAATATCATAGGTAGAAGAGGTGGCAAAGTTAGTTTCAATATCGCAGATGACATGATGATGGTCTTGATAGAAGATTCAGGAGCCAGTTATTATATTGAACCCCTTACAGGATTGGTTGATGGGGCTTTACCCAATGAGTACATCGTGTATGAAGCAGATGATGTAATAAAAGATAAGTCGGTACTTTGTGGATTTGATGCCAAGAAACATATTGATGGTGTCGCAGATGCGAAGCAGAATAGTTCACGAAATCACTGTGTCGTTACAGATGTCGCTTTGGCTTGTGATTATTCAGTATATCAAGCTAGAGGTGGAGGTTCTTCTAGTTGGGCAGCTTCTATTTTAGGACTTGTACAATTCAATTATGACGATGATTTTGATCATCCTATGCAACTTTCTCTTACCACGGTATTCGTTGCTACTACAGCTGCTGATGATCCGTGGGACAATATTAATGATATCTATGCGCACTTGGAAGTCCACAAATCTTGGGCAAATGCTGGAGGATATGGTGGCGCATCCTATGCATTAGCTTCTGCTTGGACTCGAAAATATACTGGGGGAATAGTTGGACTCGCTTATGTGAGTACTGTGTGTACAGGAAATTGTTATAATGTATGTAGTGATTTTACTGGCAATAATAATACTAACCGACAATTGCAAGCTCATGAAATGGGTCACAATTGGAGTTATCAACACGATGGTGGATCGGGATATATCATGTCACCATCAGTAAATGGTTCTAATACTTGGTCAGCACAATCCATCGCACAAATTAGTTCCTACATCCCTAGTAGAGGATGTTTGGGTTCCTGTGGTATCGTCTCTCCCCCTAACGCTGATTTCTTTTCAAACAAAACTGAAGGTTGTGTAACTTTTACTGTACAATATACAGATCTTTCTGGAGGAAGACCAACTTCGTGGCTATGGACATTCCCTGGAGGTACTCCTTCAAGTTCCACAACAAAAAATCCTTTAATCACCTATAAAACCGCAGGTATATATGATGTGATTTTAAGAGTAACTAATTCTGGTGGCAGCGATACAAAAACAGCTACAGCGTATATCACAGCAAAGGAAAAACCAACTCCTATTTGGTCTGCAACAGCAGATCAAAGGATCGTACAGTTTACAGATAATTCCTTGTGGGCAGAATCTTATCTTTGGAAATTTGGTGATGGAATGACATCTACAGAAATGGAACCCGTCCACGAATACTTACATGATGGTGATTACACTGTATGTCTTAAATTAACTAATGTCTGTGGTTTTAAAGAAGTATGCAAAAAAGTACAGGTTGTATCTGAGGTTACAGCGGAGTTTAATTCTAATTCATCTTATGGCTGTGTTCCTTTTACAGTGAATTATATTAATCAATCTTCTAATAATGCTACAAATTACTTATGGACATTTCCAGGTGGTAACCCTTCAACATCAACTCAAAAAAATCCAACTGTAGTCTATAACTCAACTGGTGAATATGATGCTAAACTTCGTGTCAGCAATTCGAAATACAATGCTACTGAAGAAAAAATATCCTATATCTATGTTGACACAATTTGTGTCTCAGATTTTTCTTATTTAGGCATTGGTTCTACCATCGATTTTACAAATTTATCACGACATGCTAACAGCTACCTGTGGAATTTTGGCGATAATTCGACATCAACTACAAAAGATCCATCCCACTTTTATGCTAATCCTGGAACATATAAAGTACAACTGATCACAAATAATGTTTGTGGTGCTGATACTTTTGAACTCTCTCTCATCATATCTGGAGGGCTTGTATCTAATTTTAAAACTGTTAAAACCAATGGCTGTCTGCCATTTACCGTTAGTTTTGAAAACACTTCAGAAAATGCAAACTCTTATACATGGTCATTCCCTGGAGGCACACCTTCATCAAGTACTTTGAAAAATCCAACTGTGGTGTATTCGACGAGTGGATCCTTTGATGTCGAATTGACAGCTACAGATGGTATAGATACAAAAAAATTATTACTACAAAAATACATCACCGTTGACGATCAAGTCATCACTGCATTTTCTCAAACTATCTCTAGATTTGATGTCAATTTTAAAAATGAAAGCCAATTTGGCCAATCCTACGCTTGGGACTTTGGTGATAATACTACGAGTACTGACAAGGACCCTGTCCACACGTATGCTGCTGAAGGAGAGTATAAAGTAAAGCTCACCACAACCAATTCATGTGGATCTACTACAATAGAAAAAATCGTTGCAGTGTATTTGATCCCAAAAGTGAACTTCAGTTCCAATTATAAAAAAATCTGCGCTGGTGATACAGTGCAATTCATTGATCAATCCACTGCAGATGTTTTAAGTTGGTCTTGGCAGTTTGATGGTGGCAATATCAACTCCTCTAGCCTAAAAAATCCTGTCGTCATATATGATAATCCTGGAGTTTATGGTGTGAAATTAACTGTCGCCAACTCAAATGGTACCAATGCTTTAACGATCCTTAAATATGTTGAAGTCATCTCTGCAATCAAATGTCCAGAATACAAAAAAGGCAAAACAAAAGGTCCTCAGCTAAAAAAAGAAATTACAGAAAATAGACAAACAAATCCAATTTCTTTATTTCCAAATCCTGCTTCTGACAACATATTTATAAAAGGCCTAATCGCTACAGAAACAAGCTCCAATATCAAAATATTTAATATGAATGGAGCATCAGTATATCAGAATAATGTCATGCATCGTGGCGCTATTTTACCAATAAATATCACGAATTTATCAGCTGGGATTTACTACATTAGTATCAAAGACGATGTCAATAATTTCCAACAAAAATTAATCATCGAATAACAAATTAAATCCAATTATTATATAAAAAATAGCTACAAAAATATTGTAGCTATTTTTTTTTTGAAGATCAATAGCACTAATGATTTTATTAATTCCAGATGACCGCAGTTTTATTTCACAACCAATGTATTAAGGTTTTAAGCAATTATCTTTCTTATACCAAAGTGAAATACACTCCAGTCAAATATTATACGATAAATTCGCCCATACTTCGTTACATTTCCTCGATGTAGTGACCCACTAAATCTCCGTTTTACGTCTTGTCTGGACTATTTTCTCATCATAATATTATGGAATATTATATAATATACTTTGGTATTAAACCCAGAATCCGTATTAGAGAAGAACTCCATGAAAAAAACTGACTGCGACGCTAGAGGGTCGTATTTATATTCCATGATGATTAAGCTATAATTATTTGAATCCTTTATGGCCTATTTCTGAGAATTAAAAAATAAATCGTCTACATATCCTTCCTTCCAAAAGACAGCACTTCATTGACAATGATTTCTGTGATATACTTCGTCGAACCATCCTTCGCTTCATAGCTGCGATGTGTCAGCCTGCCCTGTATCGCGATCTCCTGACCTTTCTTTAGATACTGGCTCATGAACTCCGCTTTGCCGTCCCATGCAACGAGATTATGCCATTGCGGCTGTGCATCCTTGCTCTTGTCACCATAGTTTTCATTAGTCGCAAGAGACACCCTCGCAATGCGTTTGCCCTTGTCCAATTTTGTCATCTCTGGATCCTTTCCTAAGTGCCCGATCAATTGTACTGAATTTCTTAATAAGTTCATAAAATAAAAATTTAAAACGTGAAACAATAATTTTTTTGATGGAGCAAAGCTATGATGAGCGCCACAGCCTATCCGTAATCTATCCGTATAGTTCCGTATAGTTCCGTAAGTATCCGTATAAAAACGGCTAGAGTATTGCTATTACTGAATTCTTTATGAAAACTAGTTTTATACTAAAATTTTAAGAAAAAAGAAATAGATAGATTTCTAGATCCAATTTAAATCATCATAAGGCAATTTTCAAAAATAATATACATAAGATACTATAGATTCCAGAAATAATTTTAATTTTAACGTCGTTTAAACCAAGTGACTCAATAGTATTTGAGATCTATTACATGTACTCGCAACACATGAACGGCGAAGCCATTTTTTAGTTAAAAGATAAAAGATAATAGTTAATAGTATTTAGTAGAAAGTAAACTAACTAATTACTAACAACTAATTACTAACCACTAATTACTAACAACTAACAACTAATTACTAACTACTAATTACTAACTACTAACTACTAATTACTAACAACTAATTACTAACTACTAATTACTAACTACTAACTACTAATTACTAATTACTCTTATCCCAATAATTTTGTTCTGATAAATTTAGTTGAAAGTTGTAAGTGTAATCCTGCTAATCCCATAAATCCTATTAATCTTGTTCTGACAATTTTGTTGAAAGTAAAAAAATGTTACATACAACTTATTGCTTTTCTGATTTTTTAACCAACATCACTTCTTGATTTGTAAATTCAGCCCAAGCGTAATCATAGACATAGTGGAATCTTTTATTTTCTTTATTATGGTAAATTCCAGTCATGTATTCGAAACGGAATCCGGCTCTTTCTAGATTAATTTTATGGATCATCATTTTTTTATAATTCCCCATCAATACTTCAAGGATTTCGCGATTTCGATGGAGGAAGTTATCAATGGTCTTTACTTCAGACTTTGTCTTTTTTCGCATATTGTAATTAAAACTGTTCTTACAATCATTTGAACAAAATTTTTTATCTACGCGGCCATTAAAAGACGAATTGCAATGCAAACAATTTATCATGAGCTCATATTTAGTGCGAATATACCAAATTAAACGATTACAATCGGATAACAATCGATTATTCTTATTTATTTTTTCAAATACTTGATTATGTTCGTATTACATCTGAATAATTTTATTTTAGATTTGCACTCTAAATATTATTCTATGGATGTAATAATTTTTCCTACTAATATTAATTCTTCTCAATATATTGGTATACGGACACAGGACTTTGATCTTAATTTAATTAATCGTATAAAAACTGTTCCTAAAGCATATTGGAATCCTAATAAAAAGTCGTGGATCATACCTTACACTACTGATGCATGGACCCAATGCAAATTATTATTGCAAGACCATCAACTACACATCCTTAAAGATGACGTTTCAGTTAAGAAAACAGAAAAAGCGAAAGTTAATCTTAGCACAGAACTTCAGGAAGAATATAATAAATTCTATACACAGCTGTATGTGCAGCGGTATAGTATCAATACTATAAAATCTTATTGCAATATATTCATTTATTTCCTTCAAGAATGTAAAGAAAAATCTCCTGAATCATGGCAGCTTGAAGATTTGAAGAATTGGATTCGAGGCAAACTGGAAAAAAATCGATGGAGTGAAGCTTATCAAAATTCAGTCGTCAACGCGCTCAAATTTTATTATGAAAAAGTAAGAGGTGAGACAAAAAGTTTTTGGGAAATCCGTGCACGAAGCCCCAAAAAACTCCCAGGCACTTTGAGTCGCGAGGATGTAAGCAAACTCATCAAATCTTGTGCAAATGAAAAACACAAATTAATTCTCTGCATGATTTATTCCTGTGGTCTTCGCATCAGTGAAATGATTAACCTCCGAAAAAAAGATATTCATTATGACCAATCAAGAATATTCATCAAGGCTGGAAAAGGAAAGAAAGACAGATATGTAGCATTACCCACTAAATTAATCAATATGCTAAAAACATATACTGAACAATACAAACCAGACTATTGGCTCATCGAGGGACAAGATGGTGGGAAGTATTCGGCGCGAAGTATTCAGAACGTATTCCATCAACATATTGAGAAAGCAAAAGTAGATGCATACGCCACTGTACATACATTGCGCCATAGCTATGCCACTCACCTAATAGAAGGAGGCGTCGATATTCGATACATACAGCAAGCTCTTGGCCATGAATCACTCAAAACTACAGAAATCTATACACATATCACTGATGTAAACAAATACAGAATGATCAGTCCTATAGATGATATGAATATTTAAATAAAATATTAAACAAATAAACAGAAATACTATATATTTGTAAACTGTTTAAAACCTTAAAACATATGAAAAAACAACATTACCAAAACCATCAACCAAATACAAATCATATACTTCAAGATAAAACTTGCGTATATTTCTCGGATAATAGTCGATTGCCGCAAGTTTAAACTTGCGTAAAGCGAATTGTTACCAGCAAGCGTAAAGAACGACACGACCACCAACAAACGACCTTAACTCGACAGACAATTTCGCTGTTCCTTGACACAGACCAGACCCATTTGTCGACACTCAAGCCAACGCAAGGTTTTAAAAAAATTTCCCACCGCACTTTTAAAAAATAATTTTATGCCTACCCACATTGGCACATTTTGGGTTTGCCCCACCGCACAAGCCGACCCAAAAGCAAACCCCAAAAGAGCCAATTTTGCCACCGCTTTATTAGGACATTCTAAATTTCTTCTAAATTGAATACTTACCTTTGTTGCAATGAAATTATTACTCATAGAAGACGAACAAGAACTTTCAAATAGCATCCAAACCTATTTGACAGGGAAACAACTTTATGTGTGAGTTGGTAATAAATGCAAAATCAGCGATAGACAAAATATCAACTTACGATTACGACTGCATTTTACTTGATTTGATGCTGCCTGACGGTAACGGTTTTGAAATTTTAAAAGAACTAAAAAGGCAAAACAAAACCGAAGGGGTAATTATTATTTCGGCAAAAGAAACACTTGAAACTAGGATTGAAGGTTTACAATTGGGTGCAGACGATTACCTCACTAAGCCTTTTCATTTATCAGAACTTTTGGTTAGAATACAAGCTCTCATTAGACGAAAAAATTTTAAGGGAAACAACGTTGTTGCGCACAACGAAATTGAAATTAATACTCTTTCAAAAACTGTAAAAGTAAAAGGTAGCAAAATTGACATCACAAAAAAAGAAATTGATTTGCTGTTGTATTTAATCGGAAATGAAAATAGAGTTCTTTCAAAAAGTGCCATTGCCGAACATCTTTCAGGTGATATGGCTGATATGCTTGATAATCACGATTTTGTTTATGCTCATATAAAAAACCTAAAAAACAAATTGAAAGATGCAGGTTGCAGCGATTATATAAAAACAGTTTACGGATTAGGTTACAAATGGCAAAATGAATAAAAAACTATTACATAAAACATCAACGGTTTATTTGCTTTTTTCAGTGATGCTATTAATCGTGTCCGCACCTTTGTTTTATTATATTACAGAGAGGTTATACATTGAAGAAACAGACGAAACACTTATACTTCACAAGAATGAATTTTTGAAATATTCATTGCCGACTTTAACAACCGCAGAAATTCAAAATTGGAATAAATACAATAGAAACATTAAGATTGAACGATTTAATAATTCTGGTAAGGACACTATATTTTATAAGTCATACTATGATGCTTTAGACGCTGAAACCGAACCTTACCGAGAACTTAATGCTTCTATTCTCATAGACGGAAATCCATATACTTATTCGGCACGAATTAACTTAGTGGAAACAGAGGATTTAATGAAGAGCATAGCAATACTTTTTTTGGTTATTATTTCTCTATTACTTGTTGGTTTATTTGCAATAACAAAAAGATTATCCATCAATCTTTGGAAACCATTTAACGAAACGTTAAATCAAATTGAGAAATTTGAAATTGATAAATCCGATCAGCCAAAATTTATAGAAACAAATATTGAAGAATTTAATCGTTTAAATAAAAGTATTGAAAAATTGATAAAAAAGAATACTTCTATCTACCATAGTCAAAGAGAATTTATTGAAAATGCAGCCCACGAACTACAAACTCCTTTAGCAGTTTTTCAGGCAAAAATTGATACACTTATTCAAAGCTCTGATTTTACACAAGAACAATATAAATTGTTGATTTCCTTGAACGATAGCGTTTCACGACTAAATCGTTTGAACAAAAACCTATTGTTGTTATCTAAGATGGAATACGACATTTACAACGAGAAGCAAACAATTAATTTGAATGAGGCAATTGAAAAACACTTTGACTTTTTTACCGAACAGGCAAAAGCAAAGAACCTAATTATAAAAACAGAAATGAAAGAAGCTGTTGCAATAAAATCAAATCCAGTTTTAGCAGAAATTCTCATCAGCAATCTGTTTTTAAATGCAATCAGGCACAACGTAAATGATGGTCAGGTTTTAGTTACTCTGTCAAATCATTCTCTTACATTTTCAAACACAGGTCAATCGCAAACCTTAGTTGCTAATAAACTGTTCAATCGCTTTTCTAAATTCAATCCATCCGAGCAGGGTAATGGTTTGGGCTTGGCTATCATCAAGAAAATTGCAGACCTGAATAACTGGAAGATTTCCTATTCATTTGCAAACAATTTACATTCCTTTTCGCTGGCTTTCTAAAAATTCTAAATTTCTTCTAAATCGGGTTGCAACTTTGTCTTGTAAATTTTAAACAAATAAATAAACAAGACAATGAAAAAGTTAGCATTAATGACGGTTGCAGCGATGATTACATCACTCACCTTCGCACAAAAATTACAGGAAAAAGATGTTCCTGCTCCAGTAAAAACTGCATTTCAAAAGAATTTCCCCCAAGCAAAAGTAGAAAAGTGGGAAAAGGAAGGGGTCAATTTTGAAGCAGAATTTGAGTTGAACAAATCGGAGCAATCGGTTTTATTTGATGCACAAGGCGACATCATTGAAACAGAAATAGAAATTGAGATAAGCGAATTGCCAAACGGAATATTGGATTACGTCAAAAAAAATTACAAAGGACAATCAGTAAAAGAAGCCGCTAAAATTACTGATACAAAAGGCACATTAACTTACGAAGCTGAAATCAAAGGAATGGATTTGCTTTTTGATAGTAATGGGAAATTTATCAAAGAAATTAAAAACTAAATTTAGTAACTGACAATGCGAGCCAAATTAATTTCTATAGTAATCTTAGTTACATTTTTAACTTCATATTCCTTTGGTCAAAACAAAGGCGTTACTATATCAGGTTTAATCAAAGACAAAGCGGATAAGTCCGCTTTGTCTTATGTAAATGTACTATTGAAAACCGAAAAAGATGGTGCATTTGTAACAGGAACGGTCAGTAACGAAGAAGGTCGCTTTACACTAACTAATATTAAACCGAACAACTATTACTTTGAAATTTCTTTCATGGGCTATGTTACTAAAAGGCAATCTATCTATGTTGGTAGTCTTTCGGAATTTTTGGATGTATCTACAATAGATTTGGAAGAAGATATAAAAACATTAGGTGAAGTTGTTGTTTCAGCTAAACAAGATGAAGTAGGCGGCAAAATGGATAAAAAGTCTTTTAAAGTTGAAGATAACATCAGTCAAAGTGGAGGTTCAGTTTTGCAAACAATGCAAAATTTGCCAGGCGTAACAGTTCAAGACGGAAAGGTGCAATTAAGAGGTAATGATAAAGTAACCGTATTAATTGATGGCAAACAAACTGCATTAACTGGTTTTGGAAGTCAATCGGGTTTAGATAACATCCCTGCTTCAGCAATCGAAAAAATAGAAATCATTAACAATCCTTCCTCAAAATATGATGCAAATGGAAATGCGGGCATCATCAATATTGTAATGAAGAAAAACAAACAAGAAGGTTTTAATGGAAAAGTTGGTTTCACAACTGGTTTAGGCTCGTTGTGGGTTCGGCAAGAAAACCTGCCAACCATTAGACCTCAATATCAATTTACACCTAAAATAAATCCATCCTTATCACTTAATTATAGAAAAAAGAAGATCAACGTATTTTTTCAAGCAGACAATCTTTATACACAAACCCTAAACAAGAATGAATTTGTGACAAGAACGTATGATGATGGAACTACTATTAATCAGCAATTAAAAAGAAATCGGAATACCAACTTTTTTACTTCAAAGGCAGGTTTTGATTGGAGTATAAATCAAAACAATACACTTACTATTTCAGCATTATTCGGTAGTGAAAAAATAATTGACAGAGGCGACCAACGTTTTTTTTAATGCAGACAATACAGTAAGAAAAGATTGTGGCAGTTTTTGGAGGATGAACTAAAAACAACAGTAATGGCTACTGCTGCCTATCAGCATAAATTTAAGCAAGCAGGGCATTTTATTGAATATTGGTTTTAATTATACATTTCACAGAGAAGGTAAGATTTTTTATGACAACTATTTACCAACAACAACCGGAACAGATGCTTTAAATTATTATCAGACGAGCAAGTTTATGATTTCAATTTTGACTACATAAAACCATTGAAATATGGAAGAATTGAAACAGGTGTAAAACTTCGAAATAGAAATATCCCAACTAATATGCAATTTATTCCTGGAGTAAATTCTGTTTTAGACACCAATGCAGGTGGCTGGGCAACCTACAAAGAATTAATACCTGCCGTTTATGGAAACTATATATTTGAAAACAAAAAATTGGAGGCAGAGTTAGGTTTGAGATTAGAGTATGTGAAAATCCAATATGATGTAAATCCCAATCACAACACTTACAAAAGTGATGGATATAATTACACACAGCCATTTCCTAATGCAAGATTAGCTTACAAAATAAACGACCGTAACAAAATTTCATTTTTCTATA
This sequence comes from Saprospiraceae bacterium, assembly GCA_016710585.1. Classification (GTDB taxonomy): domain Bacteria; phylum Bacteroidota; class Bacteroidia; order Chitinophagales; family Saprospiraceae; genus Vicinibacter. Next base: position 17,272 of record JADJVN010000017.1, on the reverse strand, counting down.
ATCGCAGAGTTGACAGACCAAATGAAGTGGATATAAGAATATTCCCAAAATACGATGATGCAGAAATTATTAAAGTTGGAAATCCTGCACTAAGACCACAGTTTACAAATTCATTTGAACTTGGGTACAAAACAAGTTGGGACAAAGGCTATTTATATTCAGCCGCTTACCACCGATTTGCTGACGGAACTATTACTCGTATTTCGAGCATTGCTCCAAATAGCAATTTGATATACGCTATATTTCAGAATGCTGGTAGAAGTTATAATACTGGTTTAGAAGTTGTTTTGACACAGGAAGTAGCAAAATGGTATTCCTTTAATTTAAACCTTAATGGTTATCATAATCAAATCAATGCTTTTAGTGTTGAAAATAAATATCCTGTTCCAAATACTTTTTCAGCCAACAAACAAGAAATTATTTCAGGAAATATAAAACTGAATAACACTTTTCATTTGCCTAAAAACTTTGACGCACAATTAACCGCAATTTATTTGGCTCCCGACATTATTCCGCAAGGAAAAATTGCCCAACGTTTCACTTTAGACCTTGGCATTAAAAAGAGTTTGCAAAAGGGGAAAGGCGAATTATTTCTTAACGCAACAGATATTTTAAACACGATGATTATCAAAAAAGAAATTCAGGGACAAGGTTTCAAATACATTAGCACAGATTATTACGAGACACAAGTTATAAGACTTGGCTACAACTACAAATTCTGACACACAGGTGTAAGCACATTTGCAATTCGCACAATCTGTCAAATTATGTCACATTTACTAATCGTCAACACTAACCCCCCCCGGACCCACCGCACAGAAAAGACGGCTTAGTGCTTTGCCAACACACAAGGCAAACGCTTCAAGCACTCTATGGTATTGCAGTCAGTTTTTAACTGTCATATTTTTGTGGCTATGCTCCCCAAGCATTTGGCACATTGCCTGTTCCGCTTTGCTCCACAGCCAAAGAGCCAAGCCAACACACAGCATAGCAACAAAAAAACGCTACACTCCAACCACCACCACCGTTCCGCTTATGCCAGTATAAAAACTGCCTGAAGCTAAATAACATAATGTGGCATTATGTGTTCGCTGCCTCTTGCCACGCTTATGCAAGCATCCAACCGCACAGGCTGTCACATAATAACATTATGTTAAATAGCCAATACCATAGCCATTTTGATAAAATGGAAGCCGTCTTTTCTCCCACCGCACAGCCCCCCAAAGCCACACACCCCAACCACCCTTTTCAGCGGTGCAGAAAAAAATAAAGCATTAGTTGTTGATGGCAATGTGCAATAAAAGGTTCATTCATTCCAGTTCCATTTCGTTACAGCGTTTCGCTTCGCTACACTATCTTCCACTACATTACACTTCCATTCATTTCACCATTTATTTTGCACCGCACAGCAAGTATTCCCTCATTCCATATTGCAAAACCAACCCTTTGCTTTCCGTGTCTTGGCTTTTGCTTTGCCAACGCTACAATGTTTTTTGTGTTGAAATAATTTACAAAAAACGCAATCACACACAAGCAAAAGCTACAAGCCACTCCAAGCACCTCCGCACTTTTTGCAACATTCCATTCAGTCATACACTTGCTTTTTCCCTACGCTACCACAGTATGGTATGCTTTATTTTTTCTGCGACATATAGCCCCAATCCAACGCACTAAAGACATTTCGTTTTTTGATTATTGATTTTGATTTAAGCCAATCGGTTTTTATCAATGGAATTTTTATTGAAATCCTGAATACAGTTTTGAAAAGAGGATAAAAAAATAAAAATAAAAAGTGCAGCAAAATTAGGTGGCTCACACAAGCCCACGCTGATAAAAAAACCAAAAGACTACGGCATAATGAAAGGCAAATAATCTTTTATTTTTTATTGGTATTTGCCTTTCACCCTTCGGGACTTATTCCGTTTCCTTTTGGTTTTTTAGCCACGCCACCTATCAGAATGCTTTCTTTTTTTTTCTGTTTTTTTTCTTTGTCAAATTATATATGTGTTGCGGAGCGTAAGCGAAGCACAGCACAGGCAAGGGCAAAAGCAGATACAAACTTTAAAGCAAGTATTATGCACAGTCCAAAAATTCACACATTCAATCCAAAAAATCAAACAAGCGATTTTGATGTTTACATTTTATGCAAAGGTTTAAATAGTGGCAAACCACTTGAAAAGCCTTGCCCCAATTGCTTTGTAATTTCCTGCAAAAATTCAGATGATATGGATTTTTACAAAACCCTTTCTTTCGGCTTGTGGAAAGCAAAGCATTTTCATCAGTTCCTTACTGGTTCAGTTATTCCATTTATCCGCATCAGTGATTTTAAAAGCACCATTAAGGCACAAGCCGAAGCAGTCAGCAAAGATAAATATGCCTTTGTGCAAGATGTCCATAAAGTAAAGCTGATAGAACGAAAAGAAAAACAGATGTACGAAACATTGGCACTCTTAGCCGATGTAAAAAAAGCAATGATGTACAGGCACTTTAAAAGGTAGCCGTATTGGCTGCCATAACCTGGGGAAATGCTTTTGCACCATAAAAAATTTATATGCAAAAATAGCAAGGGGGGCAGACGCACAAAGCCAACACTAAAAAAACCAAAAGACTACGGCATAAACACAAAGCCAACGCACAAGGCTATCATTTATTCCGTTTCCTTTTGGTTTTTTTATCCCCCTTGCTGTGAGAAGCATATAAATTATTTCATTATGCAAAATCATCCACGTATTTCAGCAGGCAGCCAGTTAGGCATTTGTCCTTTTACTCCGCAGGTTCTCCATCAGCACTTGCAGCTTTCACCTTTTGCTTATCAGCGTTACATCCGCAGGTCTCGGTTAGCCCATCAGCCAGTTTTTGGCATCAAGGTTTATCAGCTTCCTTGTGGTTGTTTCGTTTGGTGCTATCCATCAGGTGTTCGTGAGCTTTCAGCATTGCCCTTTTAGGGCTTTGCTATTGCTTTAAAACAAGAAGCCCCACCACAAGGGCAGGGCTTCTATTTAACCGATAAGAAAGAAAGCTATTAGGCTAATTCAACAATGTTTAACACGTTGTAAGCACCATTTTTTAACGAGTATTGAATACCGTTTACCTCTTGGAAAAATTCAATCGTCAAGAAATAAAGTTTTGTGCCTGCACCTGCTGGAACACCGGCAGGAAGTAAATTGAATGGTGTGTTTGTGCCATCAATTACAATATTTTGCACAGGGCTGTATTCAATTGCACTTACGTTGTTTACAAAATCCACATCAGCAAATGCAGATTTAAAACTAACGTGGGTTGCACCAGTAGGGTAGTAAATATCATTGATAGGAGTGAATGCAGGGAAAGCAATATCACCAGTACCAGTGTTTACAGTGAACGGAGCAAATACAACACTACCCAAAGTTGCACTATCATTGAAATCAAAGCCTTTCAATAAGGCTTGTGCCATTGGGTCCGCAATTCCGATACCTACATTCCTTTCACCTCTTGGAGAAGTGGCATCGTAGTTTTTAATCTGTGTCATTATTTGCGTTAAACGACTGGTAACACGGTTGTCACTTGCGTTCATCATCAAATTACGAACAGCATTGCGGAGTAATTTTCCAGCACTTGCAGAGCTTCCAAATTCGCTACCGTTTTCACGGGTACGCTGAAAGTTAGGATCATTGGCTATTCTGTCACCAGATACACCACTTTTTGTTTTCACAAGATGTCCATCCTGTGTTTTGTAGAAGGTAAGGTTATCCAATGTACCTTCTATTTTTAGTAAGCCTTTTAATCTTGCCATTTTGTTATTTATTTAAATTGTTAGTAATTACTTTTTTGTTGCGATACAGCCTTTACAAAACCTGTATCTGTTTCTTGCATTATACTTTCTGAATAGCCAGGGCGGACAAACTTTTTCAGCCCCACATTCCCAAAGTCCTTTTCTTTCGCTTGATGCTTTCCGCATCAAATCTTCAAGCCTTGCATCAGTATCAAAATTGATGTAGTGCCAAGCCCAACCATTTGCAATAAGTATTTCATCCAGTCTTTGCCCATCCACATATACCATTGCCAATTCTCTACCGTACACATCAGTTTTCAATACTTCAAACCTTACCACTTTACCAAGTATCAAGGCTTTTACATTGAGCCAAGAGTTAAAACCCCAGTGTTGATTTAGTTCGGGAGCATCAACATTTAATAACCTTATTGTATGCTCCTTTGCAGTCGTTTTAAGAACGTATGTATCGCCATCCTTAACTTTCATCACCCTTGCTTCTTCTTGCGAAAAAGCGGCTGTAAAAGCCGTTAAAAACAAAACCGATACAATTATTTTCTTCATCACGATACAAAACTATAACGCTTTATAAGGCTCTACAAATAACCACTTCCGACATTTCCGTTATTGCCACATTATTCCAACAAACACACTTTTACCACTCACAAAAACATATTATCTTTGCAATGTTTACTTTATACCTGATGTATGGATAGAGTATGAAAAGAGTAATTTAAAAATGAATAGACTGTGTATTTATCCGAAAGACATTCAGATAATCACAGGCAAAAGCGACAGATATGGTAGATACCTTATTAAGAGGATTAAAGAGTACTTCAACAAGCAGCAACACCAAGTTGTTACCGTTGAAGAGTTCTGCCAGTATATGGGCTTACAATTGGAAGCAGTTGTTAGTCAATTAAGATAGTGTAAAAACTTATCTTCGCCTTTTGCTTATGATAAGGACAAACACACTCTACACTAAACAACATTTTTTCTTTTCTTTGTGCTGTACTTGCACTTGTTTTAGTGGGTTTTGTTGCCCAGTTGTTGCCCAAATAAATACGCAACCTCTGAAACCCTTTATTGATAGGGCTTTACATTTTAGCTTAACAATTTGTATCGGAAAGTAATTTACTTTCTTTTGTTTGTTAAGTGCCTGTTTTTGTTGAGTTTCAGTACACTTTTCTTTCTCTTTTTTGTTGCCCAACTCTACTTTTTTACTTATATTTGTTGCCCAGTTGTTGCCCAATTGGCTATTTTGTTGCCCACATATCAGTTTGATGGAAGTCAGGCGAAATAATGCACCAAGTAGCACCACCCAGCAACATACTGCAACAAGTAGCAACAAATGAGTAGTACAATTAAACTTCCTAAATTCTGTAATCATTGTGGTAAGGCTTTCATAGCCCAAAAGACCACAACGAAGTATTGTGGCCATAAATGCAACAGTGCAGCCTACAAGAAAACCAAACGAGAAGAAAAAGTAAACGCAGAATTTAAGAACCAACAAAGCAAAATTGTTTCCGCTTCTCCAGTAGTTGCTACTGAAACCCTATCCAACCCGATAGCAGGTAATCACACTAATTTAAGAGAGAAAGAATTTTTAAGCATACTGGAAGTTGCTACCCTTTTGGGTGCAAGCAGATGGACCATTCAACGGATGATAAAAAGTAATCGTTTGCCGGTGGCAAAGCTGGGCAGTCGCACCATCATCAAAAGGGCTTCAATTGATAATTTATTTAACTGATAAGAAAATGAAAGTAACATTAAGACAACGGCTCAAAGGCGATAAAATAAGCCTTTATTTAGAGTACTACTCCAATGGCAAACGCCAATACGAGTATTTGAATTTGTACCTAACACCCGACCCCGAAAAAGGGAAGCTCACCAATGCAGTAAAAGAAGAAAATAAAAAGATATTGGCATTAGCTGAAACCATCCGCAGTAAAAGGCATTTGGAGATACAAAACAGCACTTATGATTTCCACGATAAGGAGAAGCTAAAAACGTACTTCATTATGTATATGGAGGCATTGGCTGAAAAGAGAAAAGACAGCAAAGGGAATTATGGCAATTGGGATAGTACCATAAAGCACTTGAAAAAGTATTGCCCAAGAGATATACAATTTAACCAAATCAATAAAGCCTTTGTTGATGGCTTCAGGGATTACCTGTTGAAAGAAGCCAGTACCAAAACCAAAAAGGCAATTTCAACCAATACCAAATACAGTTACTTCAATAAGTTCAGAGCAGCACTCAAACAAGCTGTGAGGGATGGCATACTAAAAACCAACCCTGCCGAAATGGTAGAAGGCTTGCCACAAGGCGAACCAGTAAGAGAGTTTTTAACCCTTGATGAATTAAAGACCTTAGCCAAAACCGAATGTAAAAACGAGTTGATGAAAAGGGCTTTTATTTTTGCTTGTCTTACAGGTTTACGTTTCAGCGATATTCAGAAATTGAAATGGAGTGAAATGCAACAATCAACCGAGTTAGGGCATTACATCCGTTTCGTACAGCAAAAAACAAAAGGATCTGAAACATTGCCCATATCTGATGAAGCCTATAATTTATTAGGAGAAAAAGGAAAGCCAGCCGACCCGGTATTTCCTGATTTGATTTACTCCGATAGTCGCAATGCTGATTTGTACAGATGGATGATAAAGGCAGGAATTGAAAAGCACATCACTTTCCACTGTGCAAGGCACACATACGCCACATTGCAGCTTACTTTAGGTACTGATATTTTCACAGTATCAAAATTGCTTGGACACAGGCATTTAAAAACAACACAGATTTATGCTAATGTAATTGATGAAAAGAAAACAGTAGCAGCTAACAAAATAAATATTGGCTTATAATGGAAATAAAAATATTGAATAGCATTTTGTTCAAAGAACTTATGCCCTGGACTTTTGATGCCAAAGGCACAAAAGCCATCAACGAGAAAATAAAAAAGGTAGGCAGTAAAGAACCCACCACAGAAGCCGAGTTGGTGCAACAGCTTCAAATATTGTTGGCTGATTATTCCGACCTCTCCAAATGGCTTACAAAGCAAAATACAAAGGGTACAAGCACTTTGAAAAACCATTGCTACGCAATAGATTTTCCAGCTTACAGCGATGCAGTAAGCAAGTTTTATAATGCAGTTATCAGCCTTGAAACACTTCGTGTTTACAATGCTTTTAATACCAAGATGCAGAAGTACAGCAAAAAGGTGGATATAGTGTACCACACCACCATTGCATTAAAGAACATCAAAGCACTTACAGTAAACACAGTTAAGGAGATTAAGGAAAGAGGATTTGAGGAAGCACCTACCGAGCAAAGCTCGTTACCTCATTTTGTATTGCAGTTATTAAGGCAACACCTCACTATTTTATTTTTTGATATACAGGAATTGAGCAAAGCCAGTATTGACAGCCCCACCAGTATTGAAGATTTTTATTTGTTGGATTTGAATTTACCAAAGGCACAGATAAACGAGTTAGTAAAAGTTGAAATTGAAACAGAGAAAGCCGAGAAGCCAACCACCAAAGAGAAACTATCATTTGGCTTTAAAGGAACAGAAGCAAAACTGAAATCAGTAATAACACAGCTAAACAATCAAGTTGAGTTCTTGAATGAGGAGTAAATGTAGTACAGACCATTTAGTAACTATTCTAACATCAAAGGCACTCACTACCAAAATGCACAAAGTTTATTTTGGTTGCGAAACAGTGCAGCTTAGATACATCATTGATAAACTTAGTGCCAGCTTCAATAATCTAACCCCAACAGCACTTGAAAAATCAGGTTTGTTTTATACAAAGACCAACAAACTTTTAAAGGCTCAAAATCTGTATTCAAACAAAATTGAAAGCCCCAAAAATCAGTCAACCATTGACAACATAATCAACCAAATGAAATAAAAAATAGTGAGATTAGGGAGTTATCTCAATGAGATATAACACTCTAATCCTTTGCCCCTGCTGCATTGTAGAGTTTTGTTCCATCAATTTTAAAAATATAAAAAGATGGCAACAGAAAATTTAATTCTCGACAAGCTCACAGAAATTGCAAACAAATTAGATGAGCAAAACTTACTGCAAAAAACAGTATTAAACTTCAACGAGGCTTGCACATTCCTTGATGTAAGCCCCTCACATTTGTACAAACTTACAAGTACAAAGAGTATTCCCCATTTCTGTCCCCAGGGAAAGAAACTCTATTTCAAGCGTTCCGAGTTAGACGACTGGTTGCAGCGTAACCGTCAATCATCAACCGATGAAATTGATGCTATGGCTACCGAGTACATACTCAAGAACAAACGCAAATAGAATTTTTTAACCGATAAGAAAGAAAAGAAATGGCATCAAGTACCATATTTAAAAACTTTACTATCCCGGTAGAAAAAAAATCTCTACTGCTGATAGGTAAAGACATTATTTCCGACAAGTACAAAACGGAAGTAGAAGAAATCCGCAATCTTATTGCACAAGGCAATAAGGCAGAAGCCGACAACAAAAAGAAACAGTTATTAGCTTTTACGCCTTCGGCTGTATTCAGCGAAAAAAGGCAAATGCCTTTTCTTGAAATGTACAGTGGCTTTGTGCATTTAGATTTTGACAAACTAACACCGGAACAGTTGCAAACTGCGTTTGCAATCATTAGTAAAATCTCCTACACATCACTTTGCTTCATCAGTCCAAGTGGCAACGGCTTAAAAGTATTTGTTGAGGTAAGCACAGAACTGGAACACCACGACATTGCTTATTTGCAAGTGCAGAAGTATTATGAAGATGCCACAGGACTAAAGGCAGACCCAAGCTGCAAAGATGTTACAAGGCTTTGTTTTATGAGCCACGACCCCAACGCATACCGAACCATCCAAAACGAGAAATTCATTGTGGCTTTGCCCCAATTCATTCAAGAACAACAATCGCAAACGCCTACGGCTATTGCTCCAGTTGTTCCAATAGAAACAGGCAGAACCCGAAGACCTCAACATTACATTTTTATTCAATCAACAAATTCAATTCACAAACCAAAAAGCATCATACACCGATGGAAACAGAAATAATTTTATTTATCTGCTTGCTTCTAATTGCAACAGAGTTGGTTTATCGCAATCCGATACTGAAATACTATGTACACAGCATTTTGATTTATCTGAAAGAGAAATTAAGACTGCCGTAAATAGTGCCTATTCACACCACACCCAAGAACACAAAAAGTTTGAACCCAAGCAAAAGGCAACGGATCAAGAGGAAACACAGCCCGAAGAACAAATGCCTACTTTGCCCGATGCAGTGTTTGACACAATACCAGAGTTTTTAAAACACATTACACAAGTAGCCACCACCAAAGAGGAAAGGGATATTTTATTGTTAGGTTCATTGGTTACGTTAAGTGTGGCATTTCCTAAACTCATTGGTAAGTATGGCGACAATCCAGTAAATACAAACTTGTTCATTTTCATTTCTGCCAAAGCATCAGCAGGGAAAGGTATTTTAATTCATTGCCGAAAATTGGTTGAACCAATACACTTAGCATTAAGAAACCAAGCCAAGATAATGAAGCAACAGTTTGAGGTGGATATGCAAGAGTACAACGCAAACAAGGGTAAAGATGCCAACACCGAAAAGCCACAGAAACCACCCCAAAAAATGTTGTTCATTCCTGCCAATAACAGTGCAACAGGCTTTTTAGAAATATTGGGCGATAGCGATAAAAGAGGGCTTATTTTTGAAACAGAGGGTGATACCCTTGCCAAAGCATTTAAAAGCGATTACGGAGACTTTAGCGATGGTTTTCGCAATGCTTTTCAACACGAACCTATCTCATATTATCGCAGAACAGACAAGGAATATGTAGAAATTGACAGACCTTGTTTATCAGCTTTACTTTCAGGTACTCCCAAGCAAATTACAACCCTCATTCCAAATGCTGAAAATGGTTTGTTCAGCCGTTTTATGTTCTATGTAATGAATATGAAATTGATTTGGAAAGATGTATTTGCCTCTAAAACCGAGAACGGTTTAGATGTGCATTTTGAAAAGCTGGGCAATGAGTTTTACAGTTTGTACCAAACTTTACAAGCCAACCCCGATGTACACTTTTCTTTGACCCCATCACAGCAATTGCAGTTCAATCAATTCTTTGAGAAAATGCAAACCCTGTATGTCAATATCCAAGAAGAAGAGATTATCAGTTCAGTAAGGCGTTTGGGCTTAATTGCCTTCCGTATAATGATGATTTTTTCAGCACTCCGAATTATGGAAGATGGAAACATAGAACAGACCATTTATTGTAACGATACCGACTTTCAAAATACGTTGGATATGATTACCATACTGGTAAAGCACAGCAGTTATGTGTATTCTCAAATAGCCCAGGAAACCTACAAGCCAAAACCAAAGCACAAGAAAGAGCAGTTTTTAGAAAACCTGCCTTACCATTTCAACCGCCAAACCTATGTAGCCACAGCCCTAAGTTTGGGCATTACCGACAAGTCAGCACAACGCTACATCAAGGAGTTTAAAGATGCTGATATTATCCAGTACGATGGTCACGACCAGTACACCAACCCCAACGCCAAAAATCCTCAATAGTTCCTATTTGAGGATTTAAGGATATGAGGAAGCGGTAAACCGCCTTTCCTCAAATCCTCATTTCCCCACTTTCTCAAAACTTTTTAACGTACTACTTTTTTTAGTAACTCTTTGCTTTTGTTTTCTTATATTTGCCAATATTTGTCAAGACAATATTATTATAATGGCAACACAGTTTGGTGAACGAATAAGAGAACTAAGAACGAAGCAAAATTTGTTGCTGCGGCAGCTTGCTTCTCAATTGGATGTGGACACTTCTATTATTAGCAAAGTAGAACGAGGCGATAGGCAATTAAAGAAAGAGCAAATCCCATTATTAGCCCAAATACTCAAAGCTGATGTAGAAGAATTGCAAACCCTTTGGCTTGCCGACCAAATTTATGCTGTGGTAAAAGATGAAAAATTTGCCAAATGAAGCTATGCAAGTAGCAGACAAAAAAATAAACTTTAAAGAAGAATAAGAAATAGTGAAAATAAACTCAGACATAAATGTTTTAGGCAGCCTGCCTGATTGGAACTTAATTCAAGTTTTCCTTTCAGAAGATATGATTTCCATCAAAGAAAAAGGTGGAATACATACCTATACCGCTATTAAAACGGATAAGTCTGTTATGCGATTTGAAAAAGCCATTAAGGCTACTTTTTTAAGTTTTAAAAATTCCAATTCAGAATCTATTTTTCTTTCTGTAATAAAGGCAAATGCAATTTCAAACGAAGTGCTTTTTCTTTTATTCTGGAATGCTTCTGTGAATAATGAATTATTAAACTATTTAAATTCTAAAGTCTTCTTTCCTGCCTTTTACAGTGGCAGGGTATCAATAAAAAACGATGAAGTAGTTGCTTGTATAAAAGATTTGAAAGAAACACAAGATGATCTAAAGAAGTGGTCTGAAATTACTATAACTACTACAGCTTCAAAGTATCTTACATTATTAAAGAAGTTTGGATTGATGGAAGGCTCAGTCAATAAAAGCATCATTCATCCAAATTTATCGGATACGATGTTTGTGTTATTTGTTTACTGGCTAACAGCCATTTCAGAAAAACCAAATCTATTGAATAGTGAATGGTTGAAATATAGCTTCAACGAAAAACAAACGTTTATCGAAAGGCTATTACAAAAAAAGTTTTCAAAATATTTTAATGTGGTTTATACAGGCGATAAACTAAGTATAGAACCAATAAAACCTTACGATTCAATTTATGAGTACAGCAATAAATCCTGAACATATCATTACGCAAGTAAAGCGATTGGTCGAATCAGACAAGCGGTCTGAAATCCGACTGAATGCCAATGGAGGTAACTCTATTTTATTGGTGTGTCCTCCAAATTTGGAACACCAATTCATTGTAAAATTAAATGAGCTGATGGGTGCAGAATACTCAATCATTGACTTAAATGAATTGCTTATCTCGTTTGTAGAAACTAATAAATCTGATTTAGCTGATATGTTTGATTTGCTGAAGGGTTCTGTACATCAAATTTTCAAATCACCGGAAGGCGAAACAGGACCTGACTTATTCTCAATCATACTTTCTAAAATTGAAAAATCATATAATGAAGATAAAATTCCAGTAATGATTCATTCAGGTGCTTTGTATGGTAGTGGCATCGATAATATTCACTTAATGGAAAGTGAGTTGGTAATGAAATCAAAAAAACCTTTAATCATTCTATATCCAGCCACACAGGATGGAGACCAATTAATGTTTCTAAACTCTCGGCCAGCATCTAAGTACAGATGTATGATTGTTAACTAAAGAATTAAATAAAAATGAAAATAAAAGACATTCTAACCATAGATTTATCCGAAGACATTAAAAATGTAATCGACTTAGAAGATATTTCCGAAAAGGAAATACAAACTGAAATTGAAAGCTATATCGTTACAGATGGCTTAGCAAGAGAGTATGCAGATTTTGTAGGTAACAGGTGTATGGATTTCAGGTTTCTATGGCTCAGGTAAATCATATTTTGGTAAGCTCCTGGGCTATATGTTGAGCAACCGAAACTTAGTGGCACACCTGCAAGAGATAGAATCATTCAACGTTTCATTGGTGTAAATGATGAAGCCTTAGTAAAAAATGCTTTGTCGAGATTAGATGCCATTAATTCAAGAGTTGTATTCCTTGATATTGCCAAACAAGACACCTCAAAAGGTTTATCATTTACTTTTTTCAAAAATTTTTAAGGTCTCTTGGTTTGCCTGAAAATGAACACGGTATTTTCTTGTTTCAGTTAATGTTGAGTGAAGGAAAACTGCTGTACAAGACTTCATTTTTGATGTCCACAGGTTCAGATTGGAATGAATTAAGAACAAGTTCATTCAAATATGCAAAAGCCATAAAAGATTTGTATATCAAAAAAGGAAATTCCGATGCAGATTATGATAACCTCATAACCACTATTCGCAGGGATATTGACCAGTTTAGTGCTGCTAGATTAAGAGAAGAACTAACCAATTATTTAAAAGTTGAAAAAAAGCGAAAAGGTAATTTTTTTTTTTTGATGAAGCCAGTGAAGCTATTAATCAGAAAAAATTCAACTTATTAGACCTGGAAGGCGTAAGTGAATCCCTTTCTTCATTGGGTGGAAAGGTTTGGACAATTGCCATAGCACAAGAAAAATTGGATGATGTAATCAATAACTCCAATGTAAGTAAAGCACAACTCACAAAAGTAACTGACCGCTTTAAAACTAAAATACATCTTGAAGCAACCGAAGTTGGTGTAATCATTCGTAACAGGCTTTTAAAGAAAACCGAAACAGGTATTCAAAAATTGACTGACCATTACAAAAAAAATTCAGGCAAAATTGCAGACCACGCCTCAATTCACGGTGCAGGTATCAGCAAAACAGATAGTGCAGATAACTACGCCACTTATTACCCTTTTTACAAGTATCAGTTCGACTTGCTTCAAAACTTTCTCTTTGGTACAAAGGGTTATGCTTCTACCAAAGTAGCAGCAAGGGGAATGATTATAACTACTTATGATATTTTAAAGCAGGAAGTTCAGCATACCGATTTGTTTCACACAGTTACAGGTTGGCATATTGCTAAAGAAGGTCAGCCACAGCCTCCAGTTCGTTTGGTGAGCCGTTACGATAATGCAGAACGTATTTTGTCCGAAGCTGGTTCATCAATTTCTGGAAGAAAACTTTTAGAAACTATTAATTTCCTAACCGAAGCGGAAGTTACTCCATCTACTTTGCCCAACATCATTAAATCCTTTATCAGCGACCCAGACGATCAGTTCAAAGTACAGGATGATATAACAAAGGCACTTGAAGTATTGACAGAGGCGAAAGTGTTGTTAGATACCAACAAAACTTACCGCATCACCTCTGATATTGAGCAAAGGTTATTGGATGAAATGAACGGTTTCACCGTTCAAGGCTTCGTTAAAAAGAAGCAATTAGTAACTGCATACAAAGCAGCCCAGTTTACAAAAACAATAGCCAAAGTAACCGATACGGGCTTACAGTATGATTTCTTTATCACTACCGATAATGATGATGAACTAACTACACCCAATCTGAAATACTTAAAATTAAAAGTAAAAAGCGTTTACAATATTTCAGACAGCCGTACCACAGATATTGATGCTTTAAAGGTGCAGCACCAAAACGATAAGGATCTATTGTGGTTAGTGCCAGACAATAGCTATTTTAAAGAATTAGACCGCTTAATAGATGAAGTAGAACGCACTATTTATTTAGAGCAGAAATACAACAATCCAAATTCTGAAGAAGGTAAAATATTGATTAGCTTCTCAACTGCCAAAGGCGAAAAGCAAAATCGTATTAAGGATTTGGTGGAAGATTCATTACTAAACGCAACTGCCATTTATTTGTACAATACACTGCAATTAAATAAAGACAATTGGCAAACAACCCTGCAAACACAGCAGAAGCAAATTATACAGAATGTTTACAGCAAGCGTTTAGGTTCACAATTAAGCGACAGTGTAGCTGCTGCGGTTATTAAAGAAGCCAATAATGCAAGATTGCAACAGTACTTTACAGGAAGTGACTTTGCATTTTTTGATGCTCAGGGAAATTTCATTGGTGAAAACCTAAAGGTTGCAGAAGAAATTTTATACAAAATAAGGAACACGTTTGTTGATGGAACAACCCTTGAAAAAGATTTAGAACAACCACCTGCTGGCTTTACATTCGGTACTGTTATATCTTCTGTGGCAGCTTTAATGAGAGCAGGTAAAGTTATTGCCAAATACAATGGGGTAGAAAAATTCTCTTGGCGTGATGATGGTGTACCTGCCATTTTTAATGCAGCCCGTGAGTTTCGTAGAGCAACTTTCAAAGCGGTTTCAAAATCGCTTTCAGCTTTACAAAAACAAGAGTTAGCTCAATTCCTGTTAGATATTGAAGCCGAAAAATATATCGGTCATAAAATAGATTACAATACCAATGATTTTGAATTGGTTTCAGCCGTAAGAGACACAGCCAAGCACTTTGCTGATAAAGTAACCACACTGCGAAACAGCGAGAAGGAGTTTGATAAATTATTTCCAAAGGCTGATGAAAACGCCACCTTTATTGGCGGGTTTACAGGTGCAGTAAGCGAAGCAAACTACATTGATAAGGCGGTGGAATTTTTAGCTGCTAAAGATGCTTTTCTAATAGCCTTGCAGGATATTGAAAAAGTAGAGAAGTTCATCAGAAATAACCTTTCAAAAGTAAAAGAATGGAAGGCATTTATTATTGCGGTGCAAGACGAATTAACCAAAGCTGCAATGAGTAATGCAGCAATACAGCAACTCAGAGCAGATTTCGACAGCCATTTAACTGGTGATGTAATTAAGAACTTTGCATCCCTTCAGCAATCAGCACAAAAAACAAAAGATGAATACCATCAACTGTTTAGTACGGCTATGAAAGATTGTGCTACTAAATACACGGAGATTGATGCTTTGGCAACTGAACTAATAAAGGAAATTGAAACATTGCCTGCTGGACTTAATACAGTTGCATCATCAAAAGCCACTGCACTTAATCAATACGCAAAGCAAAGAACCCTTTCTGCTATTACGATTGATTTTGATGTAAAAGACAAACAAAGTCGTTTCACCTATTCCGAAGTGCTTTCATTCATTGACTTGTATCCAAGCAAAAAGGCAGAAATTGAAATTGCTAAAGCCAGTTTAATCAAAACTAAAGCACCCGAACCTAAGCCAGGTACACCTCCAACACCCACAGTAAAAAAGTATGCGGTTAAAATGCCAACTTCAAAAATGAAAGTGGCTGAATACAAAACTTGGTTGCAGGGTGAATTGCAAAAATTAGCAAGTGCTTCTGATAATGATGAAATAGAAATTAACTAATATGAAACTTAGCGAACACGTAGAACATATACGCCAACTCATTGACCAAGCCTTTCGCAATCGCTTGGGCAGAATGGGTATCAATGAAGGACAATTAATTTCTCTGCCAAATGCACCTGCTGAACGCAAACGAATGGAAACCATCCGTGAAGTGTTTATTGCAGAAACCGGAACAGTGGCTGATGCCTATGAGAAGTTGGTGGAAGAACTCACTTTTACCCTTTTTAATCGCTTAGCGGCTCTCAAAGTAATGGAAGCCCATACTTTGCATCCTGAAATTGTTACCCGAAGAGAAAGCCACGGTGGTCGGTCTTTTGCTCATTTGGCTTGGTTAGAACAAAACCCAAATGCAAGAAATGAAGAAGCCGAAGGCTTGCTGCTATTCCTGGAAGACCAATTGCAAAAATTAGCTTCCGATATTCCTTTATTCAGTCCACAACACCCTTATCATCTACTGCCAACAGCATTACAGATTAAGGCATTATCAGAAGATGAAGTTTAATAAGGCAGTACAAACCAATACACAAATAGCATACCAAAATTTGGCAAAGTGATGATGTATTGGGTTGGTTATATGAAAGCTATAACAACTACAAAAAAGCAGCCCATAAAGCCAGTGGCGATAAAACAGAATACAACAAAGTAAGCATTCAAAGTCAGGTGTACACACCACGTTGGGTAGTTCAATTTTTGGTAGATAACAGTTTGGGAAAGCTCTATTTGGAAATGTACCCAAGTATAAAATAGAAAGTATAGCGATTAGTATAAGATTGCCCAATGCACCAATCTATCACCAAACAAGAGAACCAAATCACCAATTACGAAACACGAATTACCAGAATAAAGCCCATCCACAGGATCGGGCAATTACCTCTTAATGGCTTTGATATATGGATTCGACTTTTACTGTACATTGACCAAATAGAAAACTATGGTGCAGACTACAATGAAGCTGATGTTCCCAAACTGATTATTGAAAACAACCTACACGGAGTAGATTTAGACGACCGTGCCATACAGTTGGCTCAGTTGGGTTTATACATTAAAGCAAAACGAAGAAAACGTACTGCCAAAATTGAACATTTCAATATCGTTAGTTCCGACTTCTTTCTACCGGCTTACAATGAAGTAAAAGATATTTTTGAAGATGGCAACGTAGGCGAAAGAGAAAGAAGGATTATTGAAGACCTCTGGGAAGACTTACAAAATGCTCACAAATTTGGCTCACTCATTCGCTTAGAAGAAAAACTAAACTTGAAATGGTTTGGAACTAAAGATAAAAACGACCCTAACCAAGTTACACTTTTTGGGCAGCAAAATTTAGAAGATTACGCCAATTTTAGAAATGCCTTTTTTACCAACCTACAAAAGGCAGTAGCCCAAAACACCGCCAAACAAGGGCAAACTTTCTTGAATACAAAAACACAAGATGCCATTACCTTTTTGCAACTACTCACCCAAAAATACGATGTAGCAGTAGCCAATCCACCATATACCGATAGTGCAGATTTTGGTCCCGAACTGAAAATATTTGTAGAAGCGAATTACAAGCAGCCGTATAAATTCAATACTAATTTGTATG
>JADJVN010000016.1 GCA_016710585.1 Saprospiraceae bacterium | reverse complement strand
AATTTATTGGTCGATATTGAAAGGTATAATATGTAATTAGGCAACCAAATGACAAAGGACTTTCAATCATTTTGCCTCTAGTCGTAGTAGAGCAGGAGACAATATGACATTAAATCACCCAAGTGAAAGATACTTAGGTCCTTTAGTTCTTGCGCTGTTTTGAGCCGATATATTACACGTTAAACGAAAGATATGCTACACTATGTGACGTATGGATGCAGATCCACCAAGTTATTATTCACTCTGTGGCATCTTGCTTGACAGTATTAATTCTTTTTCATTTTTTAGTACGAACAGTATATAATGACTCATTGAATATGGAATTAAAAAGCGATTTAATTAACGATGTTTTCAGCGATTTAGAGATCATTAAAAATATAAAAATTCCAATAAACTATTCTAAATACCCTTTACAAAATTCAATTAATTTAAAATAATAAACATTGTGAAATTATTTTCTTTTGTAACTTAGCTAACTTCTTCTGATAGTCCGTTCTCGAATTGTTTTATGTAGGCTATGTAAATTAAATAGATATAAAACCTCCACCTCCTGATTGAACAATCATTCAATTCCAGTAATCTGCCAATCTAGCCATCTATGCCATTAATAAAAGAGCACAAAATTCGTTAAAGAAAAAAACGAGTTTTATGAACAAGGGAAGTTGATATTAATAATTTATTTTTAAAATGAACAAAAGTTTATTATTTATTTTTACGATAATTCCTTTTCAACAATGTAATCCAAATCATAAAAGTAATAGTTTGGAATTTATCAACCCTCTCAAAACAATTTAAGAAATACAAACAAAAAAGAACATCGAGATACTTTAAACATTAATGTTATATGTTGGCGTTGTAACTTATTAAATGAATACTTTATTATTGATGTTCCTGATTCAATTTGCTATACTTTTAAAACTACATTTTTTCCTGGTTTTCTAGTTTCGGATGGCATGTTATTTCAATATACTCTCGTAGGATTAAATAATTTTGGAGAGAAAAGAGTGCTAAGATTTAGTTCAGTTAGGACTAAGAAGGAAACTATTTCAGAGTATTTTGCAAATAGCAGTTGTTTATGTCAGAATTATAAATTATTTCAAAAGAAGGACAATTTATATTATGTTCGTAATGGTGATGGTGTTACTTATCCACGTATCGAAATTTATTCTAGTATTGATTCAACAGATATTGTAAGTGTTAGCCAAGAAATTGAAGCCTATCATCCCTTCCCATTTAAGAACAATACTCTGGATTATATCATAAACCAAATTTCAAAGAGTTCACCTTGATAATCCACCGCAAGATGATTTCAGCAAGTATTAAAACAAATCTCCAAAAATTAATTATTGAATCAAAGAAAATAATTCATTATTTAATTTGGATTTTCATTTTCGGGTCTTGCACAAAACGAACAGATCAAATAGATAGAAGAACTTTATTGGATCCCTTTGAAATTGAACCTATAGTTTTATACAAAATAGATAAATCAAAAATCATTCATCAAGAAACTTTGAAACTTAATGTTATATGTGATTATTGTCAAGAAAATGAATATTTAATAGTAGATATTCCAGATTCATTGTGTTATTCCATCAGCATAGGGCAAGTGGGAAGATTTCATAAAAAGTCAAAATCATATAAATTTCATTTGAATTTGATAGGAAAGGTGGGTATGATAGAAACATTGAAAGAAATTCAATTTAGCAAACCTGTTCTGTCAGACATGGAATGGCTTAACACTGCATATGAATGGAATGCTCTATGTATTAGAAACAAACTCTATAGATTAGACGATAAACTCATAATTTCAGAGCAATCGAACAACACTACTTTTCCAAGGGTATGCATCTATTCAAGTTTCGATTCAAGCAATGTTATTGATATAAATATAAACTATGATCCATTAGGGTCTTTTCCTTCGCGTGATCGTGATTCAATATTGAATTATATAGTTTATAATTTGCATGTAGATCATCTCAATGATAAAAAATAGTTGGTTTTTTTATTTTATTCATGTATGCTAATTATACCATAACATTAAGTATTTTATATAAAAGTACCGTAGCTTGCTTAATCCATAATTTTTTAGTTGAATTCCCAGTAAGAATTGGAAAATTCGATTGCCTCATAGAAGACGACACAACAAACTTTCGCCTTTATCTCTCAGCATACTTAAAGCAATCATATAATTCTAGTAAATCTGCCAATCTAGCCATCTACGCCACAATAAAAGAGCACATAAAATTCGTTAAAGAAAAAAGCGAATGTTGTGTGCAAGGTGTGATGGTTGGAAATTGTGAGCGTTGTTTGAGTCTTAGTCAATATGTAACTACAGCAGAAGCAAATGGTTATAGTGTCAAATTTGTAGGTAAAATTACATCTGATTATACTGTTAATATAGATTTTAAAATTGTAAACATATTAGGCCAGTTAAATTCATTAAAAACAGAATTGGAAAAATTATTACTCCATATATTGTAGAAACTAAAATAATTAATTCATGCACAAATAACACAAGGGACCTAATGAATTCAGTTATTGGAGCTTTTGAAAATTTAAGGCGATTGCAGCAGCAGATTCTATCAATGGTAATAAGTTTTGATGAAATTTATTCCCAAAATGAATTAGGTGAGGGGAAAAAAATTAGAATTTTAGATATGGGTGATTGTGGTGATATCAAACCTGATGGAAAGTTAAAACTGCATTACAGAAATTGCTAGGATGTATGTAGTGCTCAAAATTGAAATTAACAAACCTGTATCATGTGCGAATTTTAATGTTGAAGATATTTTGGTTTCTTATAGGAGATAATAGATCAAAAATTTTACATTTAATAGCAAAATACAAATTATAATGAAGTTATTTCTAGTGGTTTTATTTCACCAACAGAAGCACTGGTTTAATAGTGATGCTAGTAATCCTGAAACTACCGATAAAAGAGATATTAATGAAAAACTTGGTTCTATTTCTAGTGGAGTAGTTTGATTTCTATGTAGTAATGATTTAAGTGATGGACAACAATTTCTAAAATCTAAATCAATTGTTAAACAGTTGCATTCTTTGCTTACATAGTGTAGGTCATTCTGCTGGAATTGACCATGGTCCTACCAAATGCTCCAAAACATTTGCAAGCGGTTTTATTCTTGGAAATGGTATTCAAAATTGAATGTCAAAGGACCCACTTTCAGTGAACCTGTGATATTGATCCAAAAAGGTCGTCACATATATTGGTTTTGGACATAAAGATATTGAGATGTTAATAAAAGGAAAATTCAAAAAATAACATCCAATCCAAAGTTATGATACAACTATAGATGAATTAGAGACTATATGCAAATTTATAAAGTAGCAGTTTTTTTTATTAACTTTTTCTTCATGTGATAACAATGAGTATTTGCTAGAAATACTATTAGCAAAAGATAAATTAGAATGCCGAGATAGATTTATGGGAATGCCATTTTCCAAAAAAGATCTACTTGGAATGAAAAGTATTATTATGACTTTGACTTTCTTCAATCTTAAAAATATACAAAGGAAAAAGTATAAAATTCCAAATAGATATATGTCGAAGTGTAAAAGGAGATATAGTTTAGAAGAAGAGCTTCAATTCAATTATTTTTCAGCATAATACCTTGAGAATACATTTTGATGAAAAGTCGTATAGCGCTGACAAGATTTTTATAACACTAACTTTAGGAAAGTAGAAATCTGACCCTTACTTCAGCATTTGGACGATCGTAAGTCTTAACTAAAGTCCTTCGAACATGCCCTCAGATTCTGAAATAGATTTTGAGCATTATTCATATTCAGTCCAAGCAACTACATTGTTTTTTACTTGGGCAATTTTGTACATAATAGAATGTGAGGTTTTGCGAAAAATTTCAGAATTGATGTAAAGAATAAAGAATTTATAATAATCGAAAGAGAATGGTATTCAGATAATTTAGATTTGCTATATGAGGTAGTTAATTTCCCCAAACCTTAGACGGACCCGGAAGGATATTAGTTTATTCAGAGATTTACTCTGCCTATACCTTCGCATAAAGCAATCATACAATTCCAGTAAATCTGCCAATCTAGCCATCTATGCTACAATAAAGAGTACATAAAATTCGTTGGAAGAAAAAAAGCGAATGTTGTGTGCAACATGTTATGGCTGGAAGTTGTGAAAGTTGTTTGAGTGCGGAGCAAGCTTCAGTTGTGCTGGATGCAGCTAATTTTACAAGCCATTCAGTGTTTAAAATTAACACAGTTCAAATTAATGCTGGTGATTTATTTGGAGGAAATTTTAAACAAAATGCAAAATTTACTGTAGTGACAGATAAAGGCGAATTCAATAGCGAAGAACTCATCTCAAATTTTATCACAGAGGGTCAAAAATATATAACTCCGATTAAAGCTGCATCGTATTATGTAAATGAAAAAGATTGTGAAGATATTATCCAAAATGAAATAAGCAATAATGACAATAGTTATTTTGCAAAAGCACTAGTCTTAGTGAAACAGCTGCGTTTTTTATACTTCACATCATTGGACATAACAATGGGTGCCTCCATAATCAAGATTATTACACTATGATTGAGAATGAATGTGAAAAAGGGTTTATGAGAGAGGGTGGATATTTAAAAGCGTCTAGAGAACCAAATATGCAATATAAAGATAAAAGTAGTGGTGCGACTTTTGTTTGGGTCAGTAATTATAAGGATACAAATGAATTAAAAAATTTTAGGCATAGTATTAAGCAATATATAATTGGTGCTGATTTAGATAAAGATTTAAACACTACTGGTGTAAAAATTGATATATGCAAATATTTAAAATAGTTCTTTCATCATTTATTTTGATCATTGGGTGCAGGCCAAGGCCTAGTTTTACTACTTATAACAATCATACAATTTGGCAGGACACAATAGAAATAGAGTCAGATGGTCCATATAATTTGAATCATGTTGTAGTAAAACTAAATTTTATTCCAGACACAATTTATTGGTCGATATTGAAAGGTATAATATGTGTAATTAGGCAACCAAATGACAAAGGACTTCAATCATTTTGGCTCTCTAGTCGTAGTAGAGCAGGAGACAAATATGACATTAAATCAAATTCAAGTGAAAGATACTTAGGTCCTTTAGTTCCTCCTTTGCGCTGTTTTGAGCCGATATATTACACAAACGAAAGATTTGCTACACTATGTGGACGTATGGATGCAGATCCACCAAGTTATTATTCACTTCGTGGCATCTTGCTTGACAGTATTAATTCTTTTCATTTTTTAGTACGAGCAGTATATAATGACTCATTGAATATGGAATTAAAAAGCGATTTAATTAACGATGTTTTCAGCGATTTAGAGATCATTAAAAATATAATAATTCCAAAAAACTATTCTAAATACCCGTTACAAAAATTCAATTAATTTAAAATAATAAACATTGTGAAATTATTTTCTTTTGTAACTTAGCTACCTTTCTGATAGTCCGTTCTCGAATTATTTTATGTAGGCTATGTAAATTAAATAGATATAAAACCTCCACCTCCTTGATTGAACAAACATACAATTCCAGTAAATCTGCCAATCTAGCCACCTATGCCACAATAAAATTGTACATTAAATTCGTTAAAGAAAAAAGCGAGTTTTATGAACAAGGGAAGTTGATATCAATAATTTATTTTAAAATGAACAAAAGTTTATTATTTATTTTTATGATAATTTCTTTTCAACAATGTAATTCAAATCATAAAGCTAATACTTTGGAATTTATACCTTTTCAAAATAATTTAAGAAATACAAACAAAAAAGAACATCGAGATACTTTAAACATTAATGTTATATGTTGGCGTTGTAACTTATTAAATGAATACTTTATTATTGATGTTCCTGATTCAATTTACTATACTTTTAAAACTACATTTTTTCCTGGTTTTCTAGTTTCGGATGGCATGTTATTTCAATATACACTCGAAGGATTAAATTATTTTGGAGAGGAAAGAGTGCTAAGATTTAGTTCAGTTAGGGCTAAGAAGGAGACTATTTCAGAGTATTTTGCAAATAGCTATTGTTTATGTCAGAATTATAAATTATTTCAAAACAAAGACAATTTATATTATGTTCGTAATGGTGATGGTGTTACTTATCCACGTATCGAAATTTATTCTAGTATTGATTCAACAGATATTGTAAGTGTTAGCCAAGAAATTGAAGCCTATCATCCCTTCCCATTTAAGAACAATACTCTGGATTATATCATAACCAACATTCAAAGAGTTCACCTTGATAATCCACCACAAGATGATTTCAGCAAGTATTAAAACAAATCTCCAAAAATTAATTATTGAATCAAAGAAAATAATTCATTATTTAATTTGGATTTTCATTTTCGGGTCTTGCACAAAACGAACAGAAATCATATAAATTTCATTTGAATTTGATAGGAGAGTGGGTATGATAGAAAGCATTGAAAAAATTCAATTTAGCAAACCTGTTCTGTCGACATGGAATGGCTTAATACCTATATGAATGGAATGCTCTGTATTAGAAATAAACTCTAGATTAGACGATAAACTCATAATTTCAGAGCAATCGAAGACAACACTACTTTTCCAAGGGTATGCATCTATTCAAGTTTCATTCAGGCAATGTTGATATAAATATAAACTATGATCCATTAGGGTCTTTTCCTTCGCGTGATCGTGATTCAATATTGAATTATATAGTTTATAATTTGCATGTAGATCATCTCAATGATAAAAAATAGTTGGTTTTTTTATTTTATTCATGTATGCTAATTATACCATAACATTAAGTATTTTATATAAAAGTACCGTAGCTTGCTTAATCTATAATTTTTTAGTTGAATTTGGTAGAATTTGGAAAATTGATTGCCTCATGGAAGACGACATAACAAACTTCCGCCTTTATCTCTCAGCATACTTAAAGCAATCATATAATTCTAGTAAATCTGCCAATCTAGCCATCTATGCCACAATAAAAGAGTACATAAAATTCGTTAAAGAAAAAGCGAGTGTTAAGAATGATAGACCTACAGATATTCACGATTATTTGTAAAATATAGAATAGTTTTGTAGATGATAGATTTTGCTATTTAGAGCATTTAAATACGGATGGAATTAGGAAAAAAATTAAAACATATTTAGAGTGAGATATAGAATTAATTTTCTTATTTTTATATTTATGTTTTGTTGTAAGTCAAAGCATATTACTGATATTGAAAATAGAACTATATATCAAAACAAAATGCTATTGGTAACAACTGTTCATCCCTGTTTGAGCGATACAGCTCTAGTGAAATTAAATATAGAGCCAAGATGTGAATTTGTAGGACAGAGCTTCATGGATTTTAGATATAAAGTATTTTTTACAATCCCAAGCAAAAATCACAAAGATACATTTACCATTTCTGCAGTTCTTTTTTACAATTACAAGAATAAGTCAATAAATGATTATTATAAATCACCAACATTTATTGATGATTACCCATTCCAATGTGATACTCCATTCTTATACATTAATCAAACAGAGTCAATTTTTTGTTGGTCAAGAGTACTTGATCATTATACATTACTAGGAACTTTATTAAACCTTAAAGATTCTATAATTGTAAGAGCAGAAGCAAATCTTACTGATACTAGCAAATTTGGTGAAGTAAAAGTATTTTTTCATGATTTATTTAGTGATCTTGAGATAATAAAAGATACACAATGCAAAGAAAGAAGCCAAAAATATCCTAGGTAATTGAATTAAATATAGCATACTATTATTCAAGCTACAATCTTTGCCACAATAAAAGTGTACATTAAATTCGTTAAATAAAATGCGATTAAAGTTATTCATTACGACACTTGTTGTTTTCGTATATATTTTATGTAATGAGAAACATAGTAATATTTTAATAATAGATTTAGTGCACGTCAATAAAGCAGAAAGCTATTTAATATTAAAAAGAAATCCATTCTCTTGGTATCAACTATTCTATATTGAAAATGCAATGATTGCATCAGCATATTCTTTAAGATTTATTTCTAATGATACTTGCAATTTTCAAGATTATTTAGAATTAAATTACATTTCAACCAAAACTTATGATGAAGCAAAATACAAAGAATTAGTTGAATGGCGCAACAAACATAAGTTATCAGAGAATACGGGAATTTTAAAGAGTGATCAGAAATATAACTATGGCAACGATGAATATCTTTCCTATTTTATTCGTTACAATTGTGAAAAAAATAAATTTTTAATAGGAGGTTTATACAATAATAAAAGCATGAAATTCCATATTTTCTTTAACTCTTATTTTGCTGACGGGAGGGATTTAAAGAACAAGCTATCAACTCTCATTTGTTTTTTTAGTAATGTTGAAATAGTGCACTATGGTGAAAATAAAGAGCAATACTATACGTATTAGTTGGTGATTTTACAGAAACCATTAGTCTGGACAGCTGTTAAAATAGGGAAATGCAGCATTAGTCGGAAAAGAGGTTTTAGCCTCGATTAAGAACCTAAAGGTTCACCACTAATAAAACCTTATATGGCAGTTAGCAACTGCGATCCGATATGATATTGAATTTATAATGTTAATTGTAAATTTTATTGGATATAGTGATTTGATTAAAAACAAAAGAGAAACTGGTAGATTAAAGGATTTGGATGATATTGAAAATTTAACCTAGTAAAAAAAATTAAATTTTATTTATATAAAGCACCATCTTGGCCAAGTAAGAGTCCCATGTATCAATTTAAATTTAGCAAAATAACTTTGGTCTAAAAGTGGTTGAAATGCTTCACCCCATAATTCTTTTTCTAAATCAGCTTGACCAATAGTTCCATTTGAGAATTCGAGTTCTACCTTATATTGCTTTAGATATTTTGCCCATTTACTTTTATCGATATCATAACTTTTTAGTATCTAATTTACTCTATGACACTTGCTTCATACAATACATCTGGGCAAAAATCTAAAACCCTTAATTCAGGATCATCATTTTCAAAAAAATTGTCCCAATAAATTGTTTGACTTTCAGGATTATACTTTACCTTGTCAAAATACTCTTTAGATAGCAGTTTTGATTTTAGGAAACTATTATCTTTTAAGAATACTTTGAAATCAATAGATCTTGTTTCACCATTGTTCCATTCACAAACAATTTTATATGGTTCAAGTTGCTTTATATGTCTGATTCTAGTTAATTTCATATTAATGGATTAATTTTTTTGAAGGATGGAGAATCCTTTTGACTCTCATTGAAATTAAACATTAGTTCTTCTCTATGAATTTCAACCCATGCAGCAATTAATTTTAATTTACTGGCAGGCATATCTCCATTTAATATTTGCCCATTTTCTATCAAAATATTAGCTTCAAAATCATTGTATTTGACTTCGAAGTGTGGTGGATTATAATTGATAAAGATCAAAAAAAATCCAATATGTGAGCCATCAAATCTTGAGCAAGCAAAAAATAAAAATTATTATTTTTTTATTAACTTAAAAAAATAGGTCGCTGTGATTGTTGATTCTGAAATGCCATTATTTTCTACTTTGTTTATCGAAACTTTATACTCAAATGTAGTTGCATTCAAAGTTATAATTTCAGCTTTTTCTGTCGGTTGATCTTTTAGAGTGGTAGTTAAAATATTTCCCTCTTTTTTCCAGGTTCCTGTCCAATCAAATAGTCCAGTAGATACTTCTGAAGTCTGAGATGTGCCAATAGTTGTCGTTGTAACCACACTGGTGTAACTTCCCTTGCTATGATATGTATTTGGGTTTTCTGTGAACGTCGATTCAGCTGCGTAATCCTTCCCAGTAGAAGTGTAGGTTGAGGTAATTGTTTGCCCCAGAAAATTAGTAACTGTTTTTCCGTCATCACAACGAAAATCTATGAGCTTCCAAGTGCCAACTAAATCATTATTTGATAAAATGCTTTCTTCAGATTTACTACAGGAAAGAATTAAAGTACAAAGTAAAAAAAAGGATAAGGAATGTGAGAATTTCATAATTTGTTAGTTTTTAAATTATTTATGTCCAAATATAATTTAAAATTAACAGTTTGTCTCTTTTATGATAAAATATTTTTATTTTTTACGAAGAAATAATATATTTGATTGGTCCATTTATCATTTAATTCATTGACAGTCTACATATTAATCTTGGAGATTTAAAGACTAACTTTTGAGCTATTCTGTTTACTTTCATCAGCATTTATTTTACTCCAATAGCAACTTCATAGATTTCGGATATCGGACTTGGTATTTTAGGATTTTTTTTATGGATTTTCCCGCTGGAATTTTTACATTCCATGTAATGATTCCAGTACTTTGATCCAGCATTCCACCTGACAGTTCTTTGGTTTCTACTTCTACTTCATTCAATTTGCTCAAAGGAATTTGGTCTTCTATGCGCACTTCAATGTCTCTGGTTTTTGAATTTTTTATGTCAATCTCCCATGCGATGTTGGAATGTTTCTTGGCACTGAAGGTTTCTTTTTTTGTATTCTCAGCTATCTTTGTTCTCTTGAGTTGAGTCGCGATATCTGGGCCTAATGAAATAGAGAGTGTGTCTTCAATACTTTCTGGGTTCAGCATTGTCATTCCAATATATGTATCTCCATAATAGATTCCCATTGGACCAGTTGAGATATTGAGCTCTTCCCAGTTCGTAATCATGGCTTTCAAATATGCATGTTTGGATTTTTTCGGTATAGCTAGATATTCATAGCTAGCAGGATGAATTTGTGTATTCAATTCTGCTGTAATACTTTTTCCATCTGAAGGAAGTGTCAATTTTTCTTTGACTACAAATTCATTCATGGTCAATTGTTCTTGTACCTCTGAGCCTGCAGTGCGATAATTTTTGCTTGTACTTTTTGTAGCTTCCATTTGCATGACTTTTACTTCATTCATGCTAAGTCCTTCAGTATCCTGATTTTGTTTTTGTAATACTTGATCTGTATAATTCACTAACCACCATGGATGAAGAAATGGCAATTCGAAAGAAATATTGGGATTGCCTGTCATCAATGTACAGTTGACTTGATTCCATTGTTCACCTGTATTTTGGGTAATGATGGCTTTACTGACAAGTTCGATTGGTGAGTTGATATCCTTCACCTTTAGATCATAAGTAGATGACCAATTTGCTTGAGAAGTATAATATGTAATTGTCATATTAATCTGTTGATCGTGTTCGCTAGATATCGTGAGCACAAATTCATTGGATGATGATTTGATGTACTCATACCTGAATTGATTTTCTTTTGTGTTTAGTTTTTGAAGATCAATTTCTTGTTGCTGAATTTTATTCTGGATTTCTGTAATTTTTCTTTTTATATCCAATAATCGACTTCTATAAAGATCAGCCATTTTAAGTAAAGCATCTGGATTATTCAAAAAAGCTTCTCGATTCTGTGTTTTATCTATATAGAATAGTTCTTCTTCCTTTTGAAGTGTTAAAAGTATATTTTGATTGTCTTGAATAGAATTCTCTAAAGCTTTTCTCTGACCGTTGACTTGGCTCCATTCAATGCCATAATTTGTAGAATCTGTGAGATTGGATCTATTGGAAGAATATAGTAAAGTAAAGTCACCATCTGATTTGATTTGCACAGATCTTGGATCCATGTATTGACTAAAACCGTAAAGGGAGTATTCTTTAGTTCCTTTGTGAATGTAAAATGAAGCAGTTCGAGTGACTTGTGCTCCATTTCGAAATATACTCACATCTGTGGCATTTGTTGTGATCTTTTGTGCATACACAGATGCTTGAAAAAGTAAAATTAAAGTAATGATTCTTTTCATTTTATTGCTATTTGTACAATAACGAATTTAAATCACTTAATGTTACTGGGAAAGAATTATTAATCAATCGCTTCAATACCGAGCTTACTTGCTTATGAATATTATGACTTTAATATAGTCAAATGTTATGTTGAACTAATTTTAAGCTTAAAGCCAATTTAGGTATAGTCTCATATCTTTAAAATAAATTTTATTCCTCTATAGTTATATGTTCTTCCGTTAATTCGACAATTTAATTCGTACCTAAGCCGAATTGAACATTCATTCGAGTTTGTGCAATACTATCTGAGAGAGATAACAAAACAACTAATATTGAAAAGGTGGATTTCATATTTGATAACTTGATTTAAATGCAAGATAATAAATAATGATTAGGCAATAAGTTTTTAGGCAAAAAAAAACCCGAACAAGAGAACTTGATCGGGATTTGTTTTTCGTTTTGAAAACAGGTTTATATAGAAAATTTTGTTTGAACACCATTGCGCCAAAGCTAATTTGTAAGGAAATTGCCGGTCGAAGGCGACAACCGGCAATTATAATCCCATGAACATATCCAAACTAGCTTACTTTTATAATCTCATGAATCTTTTGTCGATAGAATTTGGAAAATTAATTTGTTAATAGAAGTGGTAGTTTCCGTTAGAAGAAGCTACTACTTCTTATTAACAAATCATAATCCCATGAACATATCCGAATTTACGGTCGCTGATACGTTTACCAGCATTCTGATTGCAATTCTTTCCTTTGTTAAACAATCACGATACAAACATCTTACATTTTTCTCCCACCCGCAAGTACAAAAAAATGGCCTTGTCATATATAAATATATTTAATATAAATTTGGTGTAATTTATAAGTGACTGTTATTCAGTAAAATAATTTTGATAAATTTAGAAATGAGCCTTATAAAGTTTTAATAAAAGTATTTTTTGGGCAAAAAAAACTAAGAATTTCCTTAAAAAAAAATTAAAAAGGGGAAAAAAAGTCTGGGTTTTTGTAGTAGCTCGTGTCTGTAAAAGTGTGCAAAAATGCAAGCAGTTGCTTTTTTTGTCTCGTAGTAAGTTTCAAATTATAGATTAAATTGTCCTTGTTTGGTGATCCATGCCCACCAGAATTGTAATGATCTATCACTTCTTCCAAGGTTTTGAAGCGACCATCGTGCATATATGGAGCCGTTAATGCTATATTGACTAGGCTCGGAGCTTTGAATTTTCCAGTATCACTTGGGAATTTTGTCACTGATCCTCTACCATAATCTTTAAAGTCACTATAAGTAGCCGCAGAGTCTAGCCCATTGTTAAGGTAATTATTTGAAGTCAATAAATTAGCTGCATGACAATGATTGCATTCAGCGTCAGGTAAAGCTGGTTCAAGGTCAAAGAACATATCGTGGCCTTCTTGTTGGTCAGAAGTAAAAGCAACTAATCCTTGTTTTTCTCTAATGAATATTGAGTTTTGACCAGTTACCAATATTCTTTCAAATTGTGCTATTGCTTTTGTAGCAAGCTCCTTGGTTATTTCAGATTTTTTTGTAATCCCAAATGCTTTGCGAAATAGTTCAGGATATTTTGGATGTTTTTTAAGTTTGGCTTCTACATTTGGCCAGTTTTCATGCAGTTCAATCGGATCTTCTACTGGACGCAAGGCTTGATCTTCAAGGCTAGCTGACCTGCCATCCCAAAAGAATCCATTGTATGCATAGACAGAATTCATAGTGCTCATAGAACTTCTCTTTCCAAATTGCCCCAACACTCCTTTACTTGTCGCCATGTCATCTGTGAAATTTTTATGAGGCAAATGGCAACTAGAACAAGACATGCTACTATCTGACGATAGGATAGGATCGTAGAATAAATGCCTTCCCAATAATACCCCTTCTTTTGTTGTAGGATTGTCAATTGGAATTACAGGCTTAGGAAATGAGTTGGGATAACTTATAGGATAAGCTTCAGGCGTGTATGGAAAATCTGTCAAACTGTCGTCAATGACAACTGGGTCATCTCCACATGAATTAAATAAAACTATGCTTATTAAGACAATGAATATGAGATTACTCTTTGACAAAGCTTAATTATTTAATCGTTATAGAACTTTGAAAACGATTCATGAAGTCTGTCATAAAAGCATTGGCTTCATGGAAAACTGGATCAGTACAAAAATCAATATGGCTTGTGCTATTACCTAAGATTGATTTGAAATCGATTTCCACGGTTATTGTAGTGGTTTTACCTGCCTCGACTATAATAGGTTTTACTGATTCTACACTTCGGAATGCAGTATCAAAACCTGAATGATAAACAAAGCCTACAGATTTGCATGTCTGGCTATTCAAATATTTACCTTCTACTTTAGAAAATATATAACTCTTCCATCCATCCCAATATCTAGCTGGTTCACCCAATGGGTCAAGTACTGTAAAATCATTTGGCGTCTTGGCATTCAAATCACTTGGGACTCCTATGCTAAGGTTAATTCCTGTATAATTTACAGCATTCACATCTTTAAATTGTATTAAATATCCTGCTTCTGATTCGCTCAAAGATTTAAGTTTGCTGTCTAAATCTACAAAAGTGATGTTGGTTAATGAATGACTATGACTTCCTGTTAATGAGACTTTGCTTAAAAAAAACTCCAAGTTGGTGAATTTAACAGTATCATTTCCAAAATAAATATAATTCTGATCTACTACCAAAGCTTCAGTGCCATATTTTGCTTTGATAATTATATCTAGATTGCCTTTTGTCACAGTTTCATGATTGTGATCTTCACAGGCAGAAATGAACAAACTAAGGATAAATAAAGCTAATAATTTTACGTTCATAAGAATATCTTATATGATTAGCAAACAAATTTTTTCTTTGAAAGTTTCTATGAGGCCAAATAGAATATTAAGTGAATAAAAAGTTTTTGTTTACTTTTCATTCTTAAGTTTAGCTTCATATTCTTTTAATAATTTTTTGGTAAGTTTTTTTACTTGTGCTGAAAATTCTTTTTCTAAAATCCAGTGATAATAATTTCGATCTTCATAAATGACTTTATCCACTTTTTGACCAATATATTTTCCAAAATTAAACACAATGTTCCCTTGATCATCATATCGAAATTTTTGGGTTGCATCAGGAGTCTTTAGGTCATTGGTAAATTCATGCAAGACCTGCATATCATTTTTTATAGGGCTTGGTTTTGTATTCCCATCTTCATCAGTATAGTCTTTTCCTTCATACTTTTCGATTTGACCTTGAAGCACTGCAATGGTGGCCCTAATATCTTCAAGCGCATCATGTGCATTTTCAAAGTCCTTGTGGCAATAAAACTGATACGCTGCCTTTAGTGTGCGCGGTTCCATTTTGTAAAAAATCCGCTGTACATCGATCAATTTTCTGTGGTCTATTATAAAGTCAAATCCGTATCTTGCGAATTCCTCCATGAGAATTGGGATGTCAAATCGATTGCTATTATACCCAGCCAAATCGGCATCTCCTATAAAATCAAAAATCTCTTTTGCTACTTGTTGGAATGTAGGTTTGTTGGCCAGATCACTTGGTGTAATCCCATGAACTTTTATAGCTTCTTCAGAAATCGGAATTCCAGGATTGATCAACAGACTTAGTTCTTGGGGTGGATTGCCATTTTTAAAATGCTTGATCATGGCGATCTGAATAATGCGGTCTCGGATCACATGAAGTCCTGTAGATTCTACATCAAAGAAAACGATATCCTTGTCTAAATTAAACATTCTTATAGAGTTTATATTTTTTAATTATAATTTGGATCTAAACAATTTGTCATCAATAGAAAATCTTCCTGGTCCTAGTAGGTAAATACAGAAAAACACAATTAGATATAAACTTGCATGTTCTTTGTCACTCAGAGGATCGTTTCCATGAATGATAAACACTGCAGTAAGCATGGTGACTATCAATGGAATAACAGCCAATCTTGTAAATAATCCCAAGATCAATAATATAGCACAAACAAATTCTGCAAAGACCGTGAGAAACAAGGATGCTTGAGCTCCGATACCAAATGGATCTGCAAATTCTATACTGCCCGAAAGCAATTTTTCAAGTTTTGGAAATCCATGTAGTAAAATAAATCCTCCAAAGAATAGTCGTAAAAACAATAATACTGCATCTACTTTTACTCCATGTGTATTCGGATATAACCAGTTTTTAATATTCATTTTATTAAGGTTTATCTGCTTTATAAAATCCTGATTCTTTAGCATCTTCATTGATTCCATGAAGTTGAACCGGTTTAATTCTTTTGCGCATTCTGATATTTAAGAATTCGACTAATAAAGAGAATGCAATTGCAAAATATAAATATCCCTTTGGAACTGTTCCTACTTCTTGATGGGCAATCATAAAATGAGACAGATGAGCTCCTTCAGCGATCAACATAAAGCCAATTAATATTAAAAAAGAAAGTCCAAGCATCTGCACAGTTGGATGATCATTGACAAATTTCCCTACAGGATGTGCGAATAAAACCATGATTAAAATCGATACTATAACCGCTAAAATCATCACCCATAATGCACCTTCTAGACCATTGGTCATCCCGACAGCAGTCAAAATTGAATCTAAACTAAAGATCAAGTTTATCAAAGTAATTTGAACTATTGCTTGACTTAAAGAAAGTTTATTTTTTTTGCCTGTAGCTTTCTCTTCATCATCTGCTTCCAATTTGTGGTGAATTTCAGTAACCGATTTATAAATCAGAAATAATCCTCCAATAATCAAAATCAAACTCTGTACTGAAAAGGCACCTTCAATCCAATCAAGGTGAAATTCAAATATGGGTTTAGACATTGCTGTCAAAAATGCCAATCCAAAAAGCAGTATTATCCTCAAGACCATTGCAGCCAATAATCCTAAATTGGTAGCTTTCTTTTTGTCTTCTTCAGCTAATCTAGATGAAGTAATTGAAATGAATATAATATTATCCACACCTAAAACGATCTCAAGGAAGGTTAAGGTC
The DNA here is from genome assembly GCA_016710585.1 of Saprospiraceae bacterium. Lineage (GTDB taxonomy): Bacteria > Bacteroidota > Bacteroidia > Chitinophagales > Saprospiraceae > Vicinibacter. The sequence continues at coordinate 75,304 of JADJVN010000016.1, read as the reverse complement.
AAGAAACTCATTATGATCTCAGTACTCGAAAAATCTGGAAAAACACCCATAAATTAGTTAAATTAAATGCAATAATAGAGATTAATAGGCCATTCGCCAAATGAAAAGCGCATTTTACATAAAAAATATTGGAGTAGTAGTCCTATTCAATTTGATAAATGACAGTTTTTAAATGTTGCAGAGCTAAAATGTTACTAATGCCTTGAACATTTATTTTCCAAATTTTTGAACGAAAGCTAAACAGGATTTTTCGATCAAATCGAACGCTTCTTCAAATTTATTGTCGTAGTATGGATCAGGCACAGGAAGGTTTTTGCCTGGAAAGGCAAATTCAGTGAGAAATTGAATTTTTTCTTTTTGATATGGTGGTGCCATTTTAGTAAGCGTTGCATAGTTCATTTGATCCATGATTAATATAATATCGTATTGGATAAAATCATCTATTGTCACGCGTCTCGAAATTTGATGTGAGATATCGACGCCTTGATTTGAAGCCACTCGAATAGCGCGAGGATCAGGTGATTCGCCATCGTGATATCCGTTCGTACCGCATGAGTCCACTGTCCAATCTAAGTTGTTTTCTAGAATAAGCTTCTCCATGACACCATGAGCAAGAGGCGAACGGCAAATATTGCCCAAACAGACCATTAATATTTTCATCTTTAAGAAATCAGTGACAAAGCTATTAAAGCATTTTATTTTTTTTTATTTTTGTGCATGATATCGTCAATATTTATATGATTAAGTTATCTGTAGTCATCATTACTTACAATGAAGAAAAAAATATTGCAAGATGCTTGGATTCAGTGAAGACGATTGCAGATGAAATTATAATAGTTGATTCTTACTCTACAGACGGAACAATACCCATCGCAGAAAAATATAATGCAAGAATATTTAAGCAAGAATTTTTAGGCTATAAAGCACAAAAAAATTTTGCTAATCTAAAAGCAAGTCATGATTTTATTCTTTCCTTGGATGCAGATGAAGTCTTGAGTGAAGAATTAACACAGAGTATCATGGAGCATAAATCTAACTGGAATGCTGATGGATATTATATGAATCGATTGAATAATTACTGTGGACATTGGGTTAAATATGGTGGTTGGTATCCAGACCGAAAGTTGAGATTATATGATCGGACAAAGGGTTCATGGGAGAATGATGTATTACACGAAGCATTTGTCATAAAAACAAAAGTGGGCTATCTTAAGGGAGATTTATTGCATTACACATTTCCCACAATTGAATCGCATGATAAACAAATTGAGTTGTTTACCGATATCGCTGCGAATGGAATGCATAAGGCCGGAAAGCGAGTCATTTTTTTAAAAAAATATTGGAGTGCTGCATATAAATTTATCTATTGTTATATTATTCGATTGGGATTTTTGGATGGAAAATTTGGCTGGCTGATAGCGAGTAAATCGGCATTGGCTAATTTCAAAAAATACAATAAATTGGAAAATTTATATCGTGAAAAAGGAAGTCTTTAAAAATATATTAATTTGCCGCACAGATCATATTGGTGATGTTGTATTGACATTGCCATTAGCAGGAATATTGAAGGCAAATTATCCAGATTGTAATATTGCATTTTTAATCAGTAATTATACTGAGGGAATCGTTAAAAAATCTGTATTTGTCGATGAAATCATTTTGTATGAAGATTTGCAAAAGTTGGAGTGGAAAGATCAAAAAGAATGCCTCAAAAAATTTGATGTTTGCCTTCATGTTTTTCCAAAAATAGATATTGTAAGATTGATATACAAGGTAAATATTCCAATTCGAATAGGGAGTTCACGACGATGGTTCAATTGGATTTATTGTAATAAATTAATCAATATTAAAAGAAAGCGATCTCCATTGCACGAGGCTCAATTGAATGCTAAAATATTAAAACCTTTTGTTACTAGGACTGAATATTCATTATCTGAATTATCTGAATTTCAAGGATTAAAAGCATCGAATAATATTCCTGATCATATCAAAGTGTTATTGAAGCCTGATCATTTTAAATTGATTCTACATCCATTGAGTCATGGAAATTCAAGGAACTGGGCCATGGAAAATTTTGTAAATCTGGCTTCTGAATTGAACAGACAAAAACTTCAAATCATCATCACTGGAAGCCCAAAGGAAAAGCTGTCATTAGATCCATTGTTTGCTCCTTTAAACGATAAAATATTGAATTTATCAGGAAGATTAAATTTGGATGAATTTGTAGATTTGATTCAGTATTGTGATGGTATGGTCGTAAATGCTACGGGACCAATGCATGTTGCCGCAGCATTTGGAAAGCGGGTAATAGGATTGTTTATACCATATTATACTATGCATCCGTCGCGTTGGGGGCCAGTAGGTAAGCATGCTGAATATATCATGATGGAGGAAAGTTGTAATGGGTGTAAGAACGATGAATCCTGTTTATGCATTAAAAAAATTGTGGTAAAGGAGGTCATTCGACGCCTTGAGCAATGGGAGGAATTTCCAAAATAAACAATCTTTTCACAGAATTGTATTTATTTTATGAATAAGCGTACAATAGTCATCGGGGCAAGTAATAATCCAGACAGATATTCTTTTAAGGCGGTTAGTTTGCTACATCAATATGGTCATGAAGTATTTCCTCTTGGAATCAAAAAAGGAACGATTGGACAAATCGAAATTTTAAATGATAAAGTTGATCTGACAGATATTGACACAGTCACAATGTATATCAATCCGACATTACAACAGGAATGGTATTTTTATATCTTGAATATGCAACCAAAACGGATCATCTTTAATCCAGGAACTGAAAATAGCGAATTCAGAAAATTGGCAGAGGCTCATGGAATCCAATGTGAAGAGGCTTGCACTTTAGTCTTGCTGAATACTAATCAGTACTAATTCAAATTTAATTAAAGTTTTAGAATCTTCGCACTAAGCGCGTATTAAGGTTGATGAATCTAAATTTCTGAGAATAACCTTCAAGCTCATTGATCCTTGAGTTAATATCTTGTTCGATTCCTAATCCTGCACTCAACATTGTTTTTGATGAAAAGTGATAATTGTAACTTGCATTAGTTCGTAAACTTATAATTCCTTTTGTAGGCTGGTTTAAACTAGATATTGCAATATTATCTGGAGATGTGAAAGACCTAGGAATATAGCCTTCATTTTGATTTAGAAGTGATACATTGATACCACCGTCAAGACTAAGGCTTGTATGTTTTGTCAAAGTCTTATTGTAACCTATAAGAATAGGGATACTGATTGATGAATATTTATTATAATATTTCTCATCATGACGAGATCTATTTGTAATGGTAACGGAGCCTCTAATCGTATCATTCGGTAAGCCTTCTTTAACAACAATTTTTACAATTTGGTTTTGTAGTATTTCATTGGTCGATGTGGTATAGTCATCATTTATTTTAGTGTATAGTCTTGCAGTAGTTAGACCTGTTTGAACATACAGTCGTTTTGTAATCATAGCACCGATCATCAGTTCTGATTTTATGCCATCCCAAGATTTTTCTCTTAGATTTCGAGAATTCACAACATCAGTTTTCTCCGATTGGATTAATTTAAATGTGTTCTGAGAAAGTCCATAAGCCAGACCTATGCTGCCAAAGAATCTTGATGATTTATTTGTTTTATTTTTAATTATTGGAGATATTTTAGGTAGAGTGGATATCTCATTTTCTGTTTTTGTAAATAGCAAACTTTGATTCAACTTCAAGAAGTTTATTGGAATAATTTGATTTGTTGAATTGGATGATTCGATGTTAATCACATTTGATGATATTACAAGATTGTTGTCATTAATAGTTTCGGCATCAGCATTTTCTAAATTTATTATTTCCGATTTGTTTGATACTGAGTTAGACGTTGACATTCTAGGAATATATACATATCCCGCCACTGAAAAGAACATCAACAATCCTGCAGCCAGGAAGAAATAGAAAAATTTGTTGTCACGTTTTTTTCTTCCTGCCAAAAGTCTTGATTCCATTCTAGACCATTGTTCGTCCACATTGAATGAATAATTTTCTTCATCAAAGTTTCCCCAGTTTAAATTGTCAAACTTCCTGTCTTTCATATAGCCTTGTAGGATTTGCATTAATAATATTGCGAAGGTATTTCTTCGCTTTGGTTAATTGAGATCGAGATGTTCCTTCGGATATTTGTAAGTGATCTGCGATTTTTTTGTGAGACCAGTTTTGTACTACAAACAAGCTAAAAATTTCTTTATACCCTTTTGGTAATTCACTCATTGCTTGTTCGATAAATTCACCTGAAACTTCAATATAGTCGTATTCTTCTTCGCCTATTTCTAGTTCGTGTTCGATATCAACTATTTTTATACTTTTTTTATTGTCTCTGAATATTTGTAGAATCGTATTTACACACACTCTATACATCCAAGCGTCAAACTTGCCTTTTTCTTCAAAGTAGCGATGGATTTGACTGTAAATTTTTATAAAGCATTCTTGGGTGAGATCTTGAGCTTCTTCGTGGTCGTTGGTATATTTTCTGGAAAGGGAATAAACTTTTTTTGAGTATAAATAAAATAGCTCTCTTTCTGACTTTATATCTCTCTCTTTACAGCCGTTTATAATTTCGTTCAGATTCAAGTTATTTCAATTTGGTATTTCTATTATTGAAGTATTGTTTCAATATGAATATTCGCCGTTACTTTTTCTTTTTTATTATTTTCATTTACATCAATACTACAAGCTTTTATATCAGCAATAAAAGGATCTCCGGGATTGACACCGAAATTTCTTTCTATCACACTAGAACATTGATTTCCTTCAAAGTACACTTTAGGTAATCCATTGACAAAATTAAATGAGAATCCCACTAGTTCAAATTTACTGTTGCTCGTTTCTTCCAATACAAGCTTGTAATCCACGTATAGACCATTTTCTAATTTGTCATAGGCAAAGATGGTGTAAGTATTTTTGAATTGTGTGGAATGGGTAGCAACACATGAATCAATATAGTAAATCGTATTTTTATATTGAATCTCTATTGGAGATCTTGCTTTATTCTTGCACGTATATAGTTTTATATTCTCAATGATGCCTTTTGAGTCCGTGGTAAAGTCGGCACCTTCTAATTGTTGATCCCGATCAAATGGGACTAATTTCAGTATTTGATCTTTGTTGCAGATGGAAATATTCCCCCTAAAAAAACCATTTTTATCTAAGTTAAAAACACTTTTACTTTGAAGGGAACTACCTGGAAGTCCATTCTCTAATAAAGTTACGATAACATGCCCATTTTTTATCGTTTGATTTGAACAATCATATACTTTTCCAGAAAGGATGGTGAGATCATTGGATTGGATTTTGATAGTGTCTAGTTTGCTATCAACATTGAAAGTTCCTATAGATTGAGAATATAATAATTCACAAGTTCCTAAGATATCTAGCCCGATCTCAATGCCTTTTGGAACAGCTACTTTCCAATAGCCTTGATCATTTGTCTTCACAGAATAGACGATGTCATTATTTGATTTATTGTAGAGCAACATATCACTTCTTGAAGCAATACCATTCACGAGTATCACGCCACTGAGCATTACTGATTCGAGGCCATTTGCAATGTTTAAAGCCTCAAGATTTTTTGATTTGAAATTATAAAATGTCCCTTGATTGGTTGCTTTTCCAGTCTCTTCCCAAAAAGCGGTTTTTAAGTTCAAATTCCAAACAGTTGAAATAGGGATGATGTTATTTTGTTTTCCTAGAACACCTACAGAAATAGCTGCATCTCTTACTAAGTATAATTTTTCATTTGATTCTGATCGAAGTTCAACACTTAATGCAGTGAGACTTTGTAAATATTTTAATTCTGCATTTGCATTTTTTCCTTCAGTTTTTAGTGGGAAAGAATAATTATGTGCAGGATTGTCATTGATATACTGTATAGCATACACATTTACTTTTCCTAAATATATTGAACTGTCTGATTTTATAAAAGAGTTGGATTCAAATTTTAACTGTAATCCTTGATCGAAAATTGCTGTACCACCATTCTCTCCTGAAACAATTCTAGGTGTATTTAACGTATGTTGAATTAATTTCAGCCAAGGCAATTTTTGATTATCAATTATTGCAAGGCTGTAAGCAGGAAAGTAGCCTTCTTTTTTGGCTTTGATGATCAATCTTTTTTCAGCAAATTGAGGATTGCCATAGAAAAATCCAGAATTATCTGAATTAATTGTAAAATTACTCATGGTAATGTTAGATCCAATCAGATCTTGAAACTGTTCATTAGAAACATATCCTAGAACTTCTTTTTCAAAATAAACAGGAGGATCTGGAGGATCAGGATCCACAGGTGTAACAATAATTTCTGGATCTCTACATGCCACTAGATAAAGTGCTGTTATTGAAATGATTATATATTTTAACCTGTTTGTCATGTATTGAGTACTTGCTTGTGACTATATATACTATGCGAAGTCATTGAGTTCGCTGCTTTTTAACTTGATTTTAACCCTTTATTTTATAAAAAAAATTAGCCATTGCTTTGGGGCAATGGCTCAACCAATTGATAAACGGAAAAATGCTGAAATAAATTTATACTTACTATTAAGTATAATGTGTCATATTCGCCTTATGAAGACACTATATAGAATATTTTTTTCTGTGATTTTGTAATGAAAACCTTAGGTAAGGATAATGGAAAAAACCTTCCATTATCCTTATCCCCTTATCCGGTTTTTTATGTCAACTATCTTAAGAATCGATAGTATTTCTTATCTTTATAAGTAATCATCCTATCTGCTTATATTATGCAGATTTTTATGGATGCTGCCTGATTTTTGAAAAAAAATTATTTTTTTTTGAAAAAAGTTTTTTGCAAGACATTTAAAGTCTACAAATATAGTTTTCAAAAAAGTAACACAATTTTACTATAAAGTTAGGTTAAATAATTTTTAGTGTGAAATATATATTATCAAAATCAGAATTAAAAGTGTATCTGTTTTTCAGCTGATTTATTTATTCTTCTGAAGTTCTATTTCTTTGAGATTTTCCATTCTATTTCTGATCAAAAATTCATCAATGGTCTCAAAGTGTTCAATGACTCTCTTGTCTTTAAACTCAAACACTTTTTGCGAAAGCCCCATTAGAAAATCTCTATCATGGGATACCAATATTAATGTCCCGTCAAAATTCAATAGCGCTTCCTTAAGTACATCTTTGGATTTTAGATCAAGATGATTCGTAGGCTCATCTAGTATTAAAAAATTCACTGGCTCGAGAAGTAGTTTCACCATTGCAAGTCGTGTTCTCTCTCCTCCTGAAAGCACTGAAACTTTTTTATCTATATCATCACCAGAAAACATAAAACAGCCAAGAATGGTCTTGAGCTGTGTCCTTACATCGCCTTCTGCCACTTCATCGACAGTCTGAAATACAGTAATCTCTGGATCCAGTTTTGCAGCTTCATTTTGTGCAAAATATCCCACTTTTATATTGTGTCCCAGACTGCATTTTCCTTCATATTCGATCTCTCCCATGATGGCTTTGATCAATGTAGATTTCCCCTTCACCATTCCTTCCTACAAATGATACTTTTTCACCTCTTTTGATGGTTAAATTGGCATCTTTAAATACGACATGATCGCCATAATTTTTGGAAAGCGAATTGACGATGAGTGGATAATCACCAGATCTCACAGATGCAGGGAAGTGCAATTTTAATGCGGAATTATCGATCTCATCTACTTCAATGATCTCAAGTTTTTCTAACATTCGCTCGACAGAATTGACCTGATTGGTCTTAGAGTATGTTCCTTTGAATCGCTCGATGAATCTTTCGCTATCAGCAATGAATTTTTGCTGTTCTTTGAATGCTTTTATTTGATGAATTCTCCTGTCTTCTCTTAGAGTGAGATAATGGGAGTAATTGGCCTTGTAGTCATAGATCTTTCCCATCGTGATCTCAATGGTGCGTGTCGTGATATTGTCGATGAATGCCTTGTCGTGGGAGATGACCATCACAGCTTTAGCCTTATTGATTAAAAAATCTTCGAGCCATATCACGGATTCGATGTCGATATGATTGGTAGGCTCATCAAGAAGGATGAGGTCTGGTTTTTTTAATAATATCTTAGCCAATTCAATACGCATTCGCCAACCACCACTAAATTCGCTAGTGGCACGTGTAAAATCCTCTCTTTTGAATCCAAGACCAAGCAATGTTTTTTCTACTTCTGCGTCGAAGTTCACCTCTTCCATAGCGTAATATATTTCTCCAAGTTCAGAAGATCTCTCGATGAGCTTCATATATTCTTTGGATTCGTAATCGGTGCGCGTCTCCATTTCTTTATTGAGTCTTTCCATTTCATTGCGCATATCAAAAATATGTTCAAATGCTTTGGCAGCCTCATCAAATACTGTACATTTATCTTCAGTCAATAGATGCTGTGGTAGATAGGCGATTATAGCATCTTTTGGACACACTACATTACCGCGGGTCGGTTTTGTTTTTCCAGCTATGATTTTCATCATCGTGGATTTTCCAGCGCCATTTTTTCCCATTAAGGCTATCTTATCATTGGGATTAATGACAAAAGAAATATCGCTAAATAATATTTTTCCACTAAACTCTACCGCTAAACCATCTATATTGATCATCTCTTATAAAAATTGGCTGCAAATGTAAAAGTAAATTATGAAATAATAGATATTCGAATAAATCTGAAGCCAATATACCTGCTATGGCTTGGTTGATTATCTTTGAGCCATTATTTATTCGACTTGCATTGCATGAAAACATTTACAACAGTAAACGAACTACAAATAGCATTGAGAAAACACCAGCAAGTTGGTGAAAAGGTAGCTTTTATTCCCACTATGGGCGCATTGCATGAAGGACATTTGTCATTAATTGAAATAGGCAAAAAAAATGCTGAAATCACAGTGGCAAGCATATTCGTCAATCCAACACAGTTCAATAATCCCGATGACTTGAAGAAATACCCCCGCATGTTAGAAACTGACAAAGCGCTGTTAGAATCAAAACATTGCGATTATCTCTTTGCTCCTACTGTGGAAGAAATCTACCCCAAGAATCTGAATACAATAGTTAATATTGACCTTAACGAATTGGAAAAACCAATGGAGGGAGAGTTTCGTCCAGGACATTTTGAAGGGATGCTTCAAGTGGTAAAACGATTGCTCGATATCGTGAATCCGGATTACCTCATCATGGGTCAAAAGGATTTCCAACAATTCACCATAGTGGCATATATGATCGAGACATTAAATCTACCTGTAGAACTCATCGTAGCCCCAACATTGAGGGAAAAGGATGGCCTAGCCATGAGTTCAAGAAATATGAGATTAACTCCTAAAATGAGGAAGATATCACCCGTGATCTACAAAGAATTGATGAAAGCAAAAAAAGCAATAAAGGATCAAAATATACATTCTATCTCTGAAGAGGCTATCGATACCTTGTCAAAAGCTGGATTAAAGCCAGAATATTTTCGGATTTGTGACGGGAAAACACTGAAACAGATAGAATCACCCCAAAATCATCCCAATATCGTCGCCTGTGTCGCAGCTTGGGCCGAAGATGTCAGATTGATTGACAATATGGTATTGAAAGTTTCAAAAAAATGAACTATTTTTATTAAAAAAGACTTATGACTATTGTCATTATGTTTTTATAATTTTGCAGCATGTTTTTACAATTTTTCAAGTCTAAAATTCATAGAGCTACAGTTACAGAGGCAAATCTTAACTATGTGGGTAGTATTACCATAGATGAAGTCTTGATGGAGGCAGCCAATCTCTATGAAGGTGAAAAAGTTCAGATTGTTAATAATAATAATGGGGAGCGATTCGAGACCTACATTATCAAAGGTGAAAAGAACTCAGGAAGAATCTGTCTTAACGGTGCCGCAGCTAGAAAAGCTGAAATTGGAGATATCATCATCATTATATCTTATGCTTTTATGACACCTGAAGAAGCAAAGAATTTTCACCCGATTTCAATCCATGTCGATGAAAAAAATCGGCTAAAAGATTAATTTTGTGCCAAAAATCCTAAAGTCTGTCCTACAATTTATCCTTACACTTGTTTTAGGTTTGGGTATATTTTATTGGATATACAATTCACAAAATGCAGCATATCAAATCTATTGTAGTCAGAATAATATACTTCCTGAAAATTGTAGTTTGATCAGCAAGATAGCGCATGATTTTGGGAGAGTCAATTGGTTTTTTATTTTTTTGATTTTTGTAAGTTTTGTATTGAGCAATGTATTTCGAGCTTTTCGTTGGCAGATGATATTTGATTCAATGGGAATTAAAGTTCAATTTTTTAATTCATTGGGCTCGATATTTACTGCTTATTTTGCCAATCTCGGTATCCCTCGCAGCGGTGAATTGGTGCGTGCTGGATTTATATCAAAATATGAAGATATTCCAATGGACAAAAGTTTTGGAACGATCGTCTTGGATCGAATCGTCGATATGAGTTCAATGTGTTTGCTTTTATTGCTCACCGTATTTCTTCAGAGAAATGTGTTTAGCAGTTTTTATGATCAATATTTAAGTGAGACTTCATTGATACAGAAATTGATTCCTATTGCGGTTTTATTGATCGTGGCTGTCATTGTTTTTTTGACAAGAAAAGTGTGGATGCAATGGAATATCGTTAAGAAAATAATGGAAAAACTTCAAGGATTTTGGAGTGGGATCATCAGCATAAAGAACATGAAACGTCCTTGGTTGTTTTTATTTCACACGATCATGGTTTGGCTGTTTTTTTATCTCATGCTATTCTTTGCACTGAAGTCATTTCCTCCTACCGCCAACATTCCACCAGCTGCTGGATTGGCGATTTATGTCTTTGGTGCGATGGGTATGATCGTCCCCACACCTGGAGGCATAGGATCATATCATTATTTGACCATGCTGGGATTGAGCTATTATGGGATTAATGAAATCGATGCATTTTCATTTTCGAATATTGCATTTTTTACAGCTCAATTTGCAACAAATATTATTCTTGGAATACTTGCATTGATCTTTTTACCGATATTCAATGCGAATTATAAACGTGTAGAGACAATATGAGCAAGCCATTTTTATCCAAAGTCTATACTGAACCAAATAGCTTATGTTCTGATGTCACAAAATGGAAGTCAGAAGGCAAAAAAGTTGTGTTTACCAATGGTTGTTTTGATATTTTGCACATAGGTCATGCAAGCTACCTTGAGGAAGCAAAGCAGCAAGGCGATATCCTCATCGTAGGCGTGAACGATGATCTTAGTGTATCGCGATTAAAAGGCCCCACTAGACCGATTAATTCCATTGCTGATAGGATGGCATTGTTGGCAGCATTGGAGAGCGTAGATGCTGTGATTTCATTTGCAGAAGATACACCGTATAGCCTTATTTCATCCATCATACCTGATGTATTAGTCAAAGGCGGTGACTGGACAGCAGATCAGATCGTCGGTTCAGATATCGTTCATGCTCATGGAGGCGAAGTCAAGAGTTTGAAGTTTGTCGATGGGAAATCTACTACTAGGATTGTGGAGAGGCTAAAGAGTTAGATCTTCTGGTCACCTTACAAGAATTGCTTTGCCATGCGCCACGATCATTTGATTCATGATAATTCTATAAATATAAATTCCAGATAAGTTATTTTTCATAGGAATATCCCATTGATTCTGATTAAATGATAGCTTTTCTTCTAAGACTTTTTTGCCTTCGATATTATACAATTCGAAACTAAAATTCTGAAATAACTCCCCTTGTTTGTGCACCAGTTTTAAAACATCATGTACTGGATTGGGATGGATTTCAAATGTATAACTCGGTCTATCATGATTAAATAATGTATCGCATCCAGATCCTATGAGCGCACCGAGACGATAGTTGGGGAACTGTGGAAAAAAAGAATACATTACTTTTTTTATCTTGATATTCTGCTGCAAGACATTGCATCCGATACCTTTGACTTCTGGCTGGTCGATGGTGTGGATATAATAGGATGATCCGATGCTTGATATATAGATTTTGTCATCAGGAGCTAAAGCCATATGACAAAAATAAGTGCTAAGACCAAATGGAAAAACACCATTATGATAAGCAACTGTGTCTCCTTTTAGATAATATTCTTTATCAAACAAATCGTATTGGATGACACGCTCTGAAGAACAACAATATAAGAATCTTGATGAGGCAGAGAATGCCACTGTCCCAATCCATGGATAGCCACTGATGATGGGCAATAATACTGGATTGGAGTACATGCCTATACATCGGTCAAAATCCATCACTTGAATGCCTATAATTATATTTAAAAAAGCCACTTTAGTACCATCTGGATTGAATACACAAATTCCATTACAATTATCATCTTTAATCTTGGTACCAATTTCTTGTGTATGATGAAAATGAACTCCATTAGGATCCAATAAAAAGAAATAATGCCTATTACTCACAGGCTCCATCTGGATGATCCACCAATCTCTGCCATTGGCATGGCGAACAGCTACAAAAAAAAAGGAAAGAAATTCTTTTTTATAAAAATTAATATTTTTTTGAATAACTTTTTTTTGGGAGATATCAATCAGTGTATAATTCATTTTGTCATAGATAATAGATCCAGTCTTTACTGCTCTTGATGCAGTGCGATGGATCATGATGACTATATTATCATCCCCAGGCATAAGAAAAAAAATATTATGATTTACATCAGGATAAAATGCTTTTCTATAGTCTTGCCATACCTCTCCGTAATTTATGCTATCTCCATTAGCTATGACTTTTACATTTCGATCATATATATTAAATCCGTCACTGACAAATAATAAATTGCCATTAACATCACTAAAGGAAGAGTTACTAAAACCTAGTACACATGTGGAAGAAATATCATTAAATTTAGTAGATAATTTTTTGTCATTAAAGCTTAGAAAAGTTGCCCCAATATTATTTGGAATGGTTCCATCGCCATTACCATGGTATCCAATTATCCATGTATTATCATTTTTTTGACCGATTAAATTTATGCTGATCAAAATAAAGTACAATAAAATAAACAACAATTTTGAGCCGACAAGTATCGGCTCAAAATTGATTAGATTTATAAATAAATTCTTTTTATTCAAGTTTAATTTTCATTAATTTGATAACGTTTTAAATCGTAAAACGCTGCTAGGACGGATACTCAATTTACAATTACCACTTTACCATGTACCACTAATATTTGATTCACAATAATTCTACAAGTAAATCCCCGATAGCAATTTCCTGTTCGAATGATATATTTCTAATATTATTGTGTAAAAGGAATAGTGTAAGAAATTTAATAATCATCAGTTCCTCTTTTGTATTAATTTCAATGCTTTACAAATTTTACAGAATTAATCTTGTTAACTTTGGTCTTGTAAATATAAATATTTAATTCAATTATTTATTAAATGACTCTTGATTTGTCGAGAAGAAAGAAATTAGATTCTAAATATCATCACCTCCCCAATTCAGCTCCCAATATTTTCGAAATTTCTTCTGCACGATTTGAGATCATAAAATGTCCACCACCTTTGATTAAATAATCTGGTTTGAATCCCGTGATGGGCAATACCATATCTTGATCACCATGGATTCTTATTAATTTATCTTTTGGTTTGTCTCTTTTCCAATTCAGTAATTGATTGACAGCCCATTTGGAGAAAATGGGATCTGTGTCCTCTAATATCGCATCGAGCAGCTGCTTGTCTCTATCTTCTGTAATTCCAAAAACCCAATAGTTGGCAGCATTGACCTGATTGAATGACTTTAATGAAAAAAGAGAATTCAGCTTGAAGGCCCCTGCGATTTTATAATGTAGTGGCAATTCATTTCTACTTGCGATACTTGAAATCAGGATGGTATGTTTAGGTTTGACATATTCTGTCACTTCGCTTGATAGGATTCCGCCAAAAGAAAGACCTATCAAAGAAAAATCATCACTGTCATCTATCCCTTTTGAAATTCGCTTTGCATATTGCTCAATTGGTTCATCTTCTACTGGTGTAATCCATGGTAAATGAATGATTTCATATTGCGGAGGCAATTTGATATATTTAAAAGCTCTCCAGTCGACGCCAAGACCACTAAGAAAATAAACTTTCATTATATTATTTGGCTTCCTCAGGGAGTAATTCTTTTTCTGGCATAGATTGATCTACTTTGTTTATTGCGTCTTGAGTACGCTGCCAGAATTCAGAGAAAAACGGTTTTGCTTTTTCTAGAAAATCTTTTGATTTATCTGGGATAGTCGCCAGGATTGGAAAGGTGATAGAACTTGTTTTGACTTCATCTTTGATGATTTTGATCTTATCACAAAAACCAACAATGGAACTGTATATCACTAGGGCGATTAATGCAGAGACGAATCCTCCTGCTATTTGATTTATAAAATTTATATGAGCCGTTTCCAAAAGTTTTTCTAGTGCATTGCCTATCATTCGAATGCATATGAGGATGAGTAAAAAAGTGAGGACAAAGCCCAAGATAATCATAATTCTAGGATCCACATCGATCACTTTATCCAAAAGACCCATGAGGATATGTGAGAATTTTAAAGTGGCAAGAAGACCAATGATTATGGACAATACTCCAAAAACAGTCTTGATGATGCCTTTCGTATATCCCAAATAGAAGCAAAAACCAACTATTATTCCACAAAGTATATCAATAATCATATTTATATTTTTATTTGAAACACAAAGACTTGTAGGGAAATTCCCTCTTTTATTAAAATTTTAACACTAGTTTTGTAATATAAGACGCAAAAATAGACTTATGTCATTATATTTTATTGTATTTTTGTGGATTAATGAACAGAACTCTATTATATATCTTCGCTTTTACGCTGTTGTCAGTGACAGAAGCAGCTCATGCTCAGGCGGCATATCCAGTGAATAAATATCAAGAGCAGCCAAATCTGCCCAAGGCCTTTCTTCTTGGAGAGTATGAAAGACCCTACGAAGATTTAATCAATATCTATGAAAAATCCATGCTCAATTTGTGTGACAACAATATTGTCAAAGCACATGAGGTCTGGAATATTTTCTTATTGGAAATGGAGGAATATTCAAAGCAAGTTAACTTTGATTTGAATGGTTTGAAATTATATCTCAATGTATTTTTTAATGCAGATGGTACGATCCAGAATATCGTTTATTTTCCTAAGCCAAATTGTAAAAATATTGTATTTGAACATTTGACGACATTCCTTATTGCATTCTCGAAAAACTATAAGTTGAAATACCCTTTGACAGATCGATGCTCTCATCAGAGCAATGCCTCTTTTCCAAATTTTATAAGAAGATAAATATCTAGCGAAGATGCAAATCGACGCATGGAAGATCAGTCTGTTTTTATTATGTATCGTGCAGTTCCATTGCAGAGATCAGGTCGAGAAATCATTTGAAGTCATACAAACACCCAGCAATGATGATCTCACAGGGATATACCATTGGGATGATCAAAATATAATGGTCGTTGGTGGAAATACTTGGACTCGGGCATTGTTGATGAAAAGTACAGACGGCGGTGAATCTTGGATTAAAGATTCATTGTATGATAAAAAGATTTTTTCATTCTCATCACGAGTATACGCTGATAAAATTTGGTCAACTGGAATTGATATGATCACAAAGCATACCATAACACAATACAAGAATTATTTCAGTCCGACTTATAAGTTTTATAGGTCTATTGATGGACAGTCTGAGCATACTGCAATAGCTGTGGGAGGGGAGGCATTTGGCTCAGGTTTTATTGATTGCGTTGATTCAATGGGCCAATTGAGGAATATATTAAATTTGAATCATGAGTTAGATGCGATACAGAATATTGGAGATCGAGTTTGGCTCACCGCTGGATTTGGGATAGTGCTTCGCTCTATGGATGATGGTATGAATTGGGATACTCTAGATGTTGATGGCGATCATTTTCGAGATATTGATTCTAAAGGAAATATTAGTTTTATTGTAGTGAATTTTGGAACTATATTGAGATCAAATGACAATGGAAAATCATTTACAAAAATAAGAAATGCTTCAAGCCCATTTGTCGCAGATAAAGCATTCAGATGTGTCAAAATTAGGGATGAAAATGAAATTTTGGTCGCAGGTGAAAATGGACTTGCATGGATTAGCGATGATGGTGGAGATTCATGGAAGGAAATAGATAATCTCCCAGACATAGATTTCTATGATATCACTTTCTATCGAGGTAAATATTTTCTCAGCGGTAGTGGAGGTAAAATTTTAAAGATTTTAGATTAAAATTTTACCTTGTGACGCATTTAATTTTTTAACTTATTTTAATTCCTAATTCAGTCATCTGCTTTTGATCGAGAGTACTAGGAGAATCAATCATTGTATCACGGCCTTGATTGTTTTTTGGAAATGCTATATAATCTCTTATTGAAGTAGAGCCTTGCATGATCGCGCATACTCTATCTAAGCCAAATGCAATACCTCCGTGTGGCGGGGCACCATATTCAAAAGCTCCGAGAAGAAATCCAAATTGTTCTTCAGCTTCTTTTTCTGAAAAGCCGAGTAATTTAAAATTTTGAGATTGTAGAGCTCTATCGTGAATTCTAATAGAACCACCTCCTACTTCTGCGCCGTTGATGACCATGTCATAAGCTGCTGCTCTAATTGATTTTAATATCTCTCTATCATTTGATTTTAATTTCTCTAAATCTTGCGGTAAGGGAGAGGTAAATGGATGGTGCATAGCAAAGAAACGCTGAGCATCATCATCCCATTCCAATAATGGGAAGTCAACAACCCAAAATGCACTGAAAACATCCTTAGAAATAATGTCTAATCGCTTTGCCATTTCGAGACGAAGTTCGCCACATTGTTTTATAGTTTTGTCTTTATCACCAGCGAGGATGAGGAACATATCTCCTTTTTCTATTCCATATTCTATAGCCAATTGTTGTAAGGCTTCATCGCTAAAGAATTTTCCGATCGATGATTTAATCGTTCCATCTAGATTGTATTTGATATACACTAATCCTTTTGCTCCCATTTGTGGGCGCTTAACCCATTCTGTGAGATCGTTAATATCTTTATTCGTGTATTTTTCAGCAGCAGCTTTGCAGACAATTCCTGCTACCAGTTCAGCAGAATCAAAGACGACAAAGCCTTTGTTTTGCATCGCTGAATTTAAATATTGGATTTTCATATCGAATCTCAAATCAGGTTTGTCAGAACCATAGTGATGCATTGCATCATCATACGACATCCGTTGGAAATCTGGCAAATCAATCTTAAGAATGGTCTTGAATAAATGTTTCATCAAGCCTTCAAAAGTAGAGAGTATATCCTCACGATTTACAAATGCCATCTCACAATCTATTTGTGTAAACTCTGGCTGTCTATCTGCTCTAAGATCTTCATCCCTAAAGCATCTAACTATTTGAAAATAGCGGTCCATTCCTGCCACCATCAAGATCTGTTTGAACGTCTGAGGTGATTGAGGTAAAGCATAAAATTGACCTTGATTCATTCTGCTTGGCACGACAAAATCTCGAGCACCTTCAGGTGTAGATTTGATAAGATAAGGTGTTTCTATTTCTGTGAAATGGAGATCACTTAGGTATTTTCTAGTCTCAAGCGACACTTGATGTCTAAACAATAATTTTTCTTTGACTGGATTTCTCCTGATGTCTAGATATCGATACTTCATCCTCAATTCGTCACCGCCATCCGATTCATCTTCTATGGTAAATGGTGGGGTTTCTGAAGCATTTAATAAATTTAATTCTTTTGCTTTTATTTCAATTTCGCCAGTCGGTCTATTTAAATTTTTACTCGATCTTTCTAATACAGTTCCTTTTACCTGAATCACAAATTCTCTACCAAGTTTTCTTGCAGCGAGACATAGATTCTCATCATCTTCCATATTAAATACGATCTGTGTTATTCCATATCGATCGCGAAGGTCTATGAATGTCATTCCACCAAGATTTCGGCTGCTTTGCACCCAACCTGCTAGAATCACTTCTTGATTTAAATTGGACAATCTGAGTTCACCACACGTATAATTTCTAAACATAATTTCAAAATTAAAGCGCAAAATTATAATTTTTAAGAGGATATTTCTCATTAAATTCATATTATTGCATACAAAAATCAAACTATGACTGGAAAGGAGGTGATGAGAGAACTGGAATCATTGGGTAATCCCCAAACCAAAAAAACATTACTGAATCATGGCGCGGTCGAACCTTTCTTTGGTGTGAGAATCGGTGATATGCAGCCGATGGTTAAGAAAATAAAAAAAAATTACGAATTATCACTAGAATTATTTGACACAAAAAATGGCGATGCCCAATATCTTGCAGGTCTGATCGCAGATGAAAAGAAGATGACTATTGAAGATTTACAGCATTGGGTAGAGCATGCCAGTTGGCATATGGTCAGTGAATACGCGGTAGCATGGATAGCAGCAGAGAGTAATCATGGCAGAATTATGGCAAACCTTTGGATTCAATCTTCAGATGAAAAAATAGCGAGTGCTGGATGGAATACTTGGGCTAGTATTTGTACTATTAGTTTAGATGATAATTTGGATAAGATTGAATTAAAAAAGTTATTAGATCTCATTGAAAAAAACATTCATACTTCTCACAATAGAGTACGATACACCATGAATAATTTTTTGATGGCTTGTGGGCAATGTGTAGGTGAAATGTATGAACCTACAATGAATGTAGCAAAGAGAATAGGTGAGGTAAAAGTTAATGTGGGAAACACGGCATGTAAAGTGCATGATGCTGCAGCTTATCTACAGAAAATGAAAGATGCGGGATCATTGGGGAAGAAAAAGAAAAAAGCCAGATGTTAAATTGCAATTAAAGTTAAAATAATGAATAAGCTAAGTCAGTTTATTTTAGATTTGTTAGGTTGGAAAGTTACAGGTTTGGAGAATTTGGATTCAGTTCGACAATATGTTCTCATCGTGGCTCCACATACTTCAAACTGGGATTTTCCATTGGGTATTTTAGTGCGCTCTGCTAGTGGCTTGGATCATGTGAAATACCTAGGTAAATCAAGTTTATTTAGAGGGCTTCACGGTTGGTTTTTTAAATGGCTTGGAGGTTACCCTGTGGAAAGAAATTCTAAAAATAATTTAGTTCAGGATTGTGTTGAATTATTAAAGAGTCAAAAACAAATGAGCATTGTCATGTCTCCTGAAGGCACGAGAAAAAAAGTGGTGCATTTTAAATCAGGCTTCTATTATATTGCAAAAGGAGCTCAGATCCCCATTTGTCCTTGTAAATTTGATTATAAATTGAAAATTGTGGATTTTGGTAAATTGGTCTATACAGGAAATGACCCCGAAACAGAAATTCTTCGATTTGAAGATTATTTCAAAGGAGTTCATGGAAAAGTCTCAAAATATGATTTTTAGAATTAAATGTATTGTCTCCACTTGACCTTTTAGAGTTTGGATAGTCTAATATACAATTAACTTTAATTTAAAGTTTATTAATTTGATCTTTTTTAATTTTGCAGAAATATTCTTTCTATGGTAAAATATTTATACACTTTAATTTTGTTAGGCTTAGCTTCAATACTCTTTATGTCAAACCGTGGTGGACGCGCTGCTGCTGGTCAGACGGGCAGTACAGGTGCACCTGGTGATGACGCTACAGTATGTCAAAGCTGCCACAATGGCCCTATTTCTGTTGCCATGAAGATAGCTGTATTGGATAATGTCGATACAGTCAAGTTATATAAACCTGGTAAAGAATATACAGTACATGTAAAGATCAATCATACTGGAGGTACAGCACCTACTGCACATGGATTTCAAATCGTTGCACTTAAGGCTCCCCTTCAAACAAACGGACATGACATCAAGACTTGGTCTGTCATCGGCAATAATGCGAAGGTGGTTAATGCAATTAATGGAAGACAATATGTAGAACACAATGATAGAAGTACTTCTAGCCTTTTTCAAATGAAATGGATTGCCCCAGCTGCTGGTTCTGGACCCGTTAGCTTTTATACTGCAGGAAACGGCGTGAATTCAAATAGTAATACAAGTGGAGATGGTTCATCTCGCACTACTTTACAACTCAATGAACAATCTGCAACGGATATCGCCGATCTTCCAGTCAGCCAAATTAAAATTTTTCCAAATCCAGCAAATGATAAATTTTCTATTTTAGGTTTAGAGACAAACCAAATAAAAAGAATTGAAATTAGAGACCTTTTTGGAAAAAAATTATACGAAGACAGTATAAGTTATAACAAAAATAATATTGACATCTCCAATTTAAATGAAGGCGTGTATTTTGTAGTATTGTTTGATGAAAATCAAAGAGTTATAAAGACAAATAAACTTGTCAAGAGAAATACCAGGGCTTAGTTACAAACTTTTTAGATCAAGAATCAGCCATTTTTTGTAATTTATTACAAAATTCTAATTTGAAATGACCAATAGGCATTAAAGAACAAGATTTAGTGACATATTGTCGTTGAAATAGAGTTTTTGGATCAATGGAATGATTTATGTAGATAAAGATTTTGTAATGGTAAGCTTTCTTTAACTCCTTTTTCAGAGTTACATCAAATATTACCTTAATTTTGCATTTTTTAAACAACCGCCAAATGTTCGGATTACTAAAGAAAATTTTTGGGACTAAGCAAGATAAAGATGTACAGGCATTTCAAGCTAGAGTCATTGAAATAAATCAATATTTTGATCAATATAACTCATTGTCAAATGATCAATTGAGGAATAAAACGATTGAATTTAAGGAGCGAATAAAAGAGTATTTAATCAATATCGACCAAGAAATCAATGACTTAAAAGATAGGGCTGCCTCTATCGAGGACATTCATGAAAAGGAGGAAATCTACAATACTATAGATTCAAAAAATAAAGAGCGAAATGAGCATTTGGAGGAAGTATTGAGAAATATTCTCCCTGAGGCCTTTGCAGTAGTGAAAGAAACTGCCAGAAGATTTAAGGAAAATACTCTTATAGAAGTCACTGCAACAGAGCAAGATCGGAATTTATCAGTTTCAAAGTCCTATATTAATTTACAAGGAGATCGGGCGATTTATTCAAATTCTTGGACAGCTGCAGGTGGTGAAGTTGTATGGAATATGTTACACTATGATTCTCAGTTGATTGGGGGAATGGTTTTACACGAAGGTAAGATTGCAGAAATGGCCACAGGTGAAGGAAAAACCCTTGTAGCTACTTTACCAGCCTATTTGAATGGTTTGAGTGGGAATGGAGTGCATATCGTTACCGTTAATGATTATTTGGCAAAAAGAGATTCAGAGTGGGTTGGGCCAATATTCGAGTTTCTTCATTTGAGAGTTGATTGCATAGATAAATATAAGCCTCACTCTCCACAAAGAAGGTCTGCATATGAAGCAGACATTACTTATGGGACGAATAATGAATTTGGATTCGACTATTTGAGAGATAATATGGTGCGTGGTGTGGATGAAAAAGTCCAACTTAAACACCATTTTGCAATGGTTGATGAGGTAGATAGTGTTTTAATTGATGATGCGAGGACGCCATTGATTATTTCAGGGCCTGTGGATGTGGATGAAGAAAGTCAAGAATATAATGCCCTAAAACCAAAGGTCGAAAGGTTGATTAACGAACAAAGAAGATTGGCTACCAATTATTTATCTGAGGCAAAAAAATTAATCGCTGAGGGTAAGACAGGAACGGGAGAAGGTGAAGGAGGATTATCCTTGTTTAGATCCTATCGCGCTTTACCTAAATCCAGACCATTAATCAAGTTTATCAGCGAAGACGGAATCAGAGGCCTTTTGCATAAAACGGAGAACTTCTACATGCAGGAGCAAAATAAGCACATGCGCGTTGCGGATGAACCACTTTTATTCACTATTGATGAAAAAAATCGGAATGTTGAGTTGACCAAAAGAGGTGAAGAATTCCTTGCCAATGGTGAGTCTGATCACAACTTCTTTGTAATTCCTGATTTGGCTCAATCACTTCACCAAATAGAAATTAATCCAAATATTACAAAAGAAGAGACCACTCAACAGAAAGAAAAAATATTGAATGATTTTGCAATCAAATCAAAACGATTGCATTGCATGAGCCAGTTACTTAAAGCATATTCTCTATTTGAAAAAGACGAAGAATATGTCGTGATGGATGGTGAAGTAAAGATTGTAGATGAAGGAACAGGTCGTATATTAGATGGAAGAAGATATTCTGATGGATTACACCAAGCACTAGAGGCAAAAGAGAATGTAAAGGTGGGAGAACTCACTCAAACCTATGCGACGATTACACTTCAGAATTATTTTAGAATGTTTCATAAGTTAGCTGGAATGACTGGTACTGCAGAGACAGAAGCCGGTGAATTTTGGCAGATTTATAAACTTGATGTTGTGGTCATACCAACCAATAGACAAGTCATTAGAGATGATAGAGAAGATTTAGTATATAAGACAGCTCGTGAGAAATTTAATGCTGTAATTGATGAGATAGAAAGTTGTACATCAAAGGGTAGACCAGTATTGGTGGGGACTACATCAGTGGATATTTCAGAGAAGCTGAGTAGAATGCTTCAGATGAAAGGTATATTGCACAATGTGTTAAATGCAAAGCAACACCAACGTGAGGCGGAGATCGTAGCAGAGGCAGGTAAACCTGGAAAAGTGACGATAGCTACAAATATGGCTGGTCGAGGAACAGATATAAAAATTACTCAAGAAGTAAAAGACGCTGGAGGTCTTGCCATCATAGGTACTGAGAGACACGAATCTCGAAGGGTGGATAGACAGCTTAGAGGTCGAGCAGGAAGACAAGGAGATCCTGGATCTTCACAGTTCTTTGTATCGTTTGAAGATAATTTGATGCGATTGTTCAATTCGGAGAGAATGATCACTATCATGGATAAAATTGGACATAAAGAGGGTGAAGTGCTGCAACATAGTATGGTTACCAAGTCCATAGAAAATGCTCAGAAGAAGGTCGAGGAGAATAACTTCGGAATGCGAAAGCGATTGCTTGAGTATGATGATGTGATGAATATCCAAAGAGCCGCTATTTATAAAAAGCGAAATCATGCGCTGTATGGAGATAGATTGAGTGTAGACATCGATTATATGTTTAGATCTACTTTGAGTAATCTTGTTAAAAACTTTAAAAGATCAAACGATTATGATGGTTTCATTAGGGAGACGATTATTATATTAGGATTTGAACCTGATATCTCAGAGTCATATTTTAAGGAATCAAAAGAAATGAACATCCTTGAAAAATTTGAATCTGATTTTTTTGATTTTTATGCAAAAAAGGAAAAAGCAATTCAAGAAATGTTGCTTCTGGGAATTCAAAATATACACAAGGAAGAAGGCAATCGTTATAAGCGAATCATGATTCCGTATATTGATGAATTGATGCCTCAGATTCCTATTGCTGCAGATATCGAAACAGCTATACAAACAAATGGAAACAGTATCATGCGTGATATAGAAAGTTCCATAGCACTTAGCATTTTGGATTCTAACTGGAAAGAACATTTGCGAAATATGGATGAACTGAAAGATTCTGTTCAATCAGCATCTTTCGAGCAAAAAGATCCATTGGTAATCTATAAAATGGAGGCTTATAAATTATTTGAAACTTTGGTATTTAAAATGAATAGTGATATTACTTCTTATTTAGCAAAAGGAAAGTTGATGTTTGCTGTGAATCAAGAAGTCAAAGAAGCAAAAATTCAAAAAAGCGATTTTAATAAAACGCAGACAAATAAATCTGAAGAAAATGCAAGAAGGGCGGCAGAAGCAGCAGGAAGACCAGAGACAATTCCAGTTCAAACTATAAGGAATACGGGACCGAAAATTGGAAGGAATGACAGTTGTCCTTGTGGAAGTGGAAAGAAATATAAAAATTGTCATGGCATTGAATCTTTATAAATTATCTTAAAATGAAATGGACTTTATATTCACTTATTTGTTTTTTAATCCTGTTTGTAAATGTTTCATACAGCCAGACTAATATAGTCTTAAATGAAGATCCCAATATTTCGAGGTTGATGGATCACTATATTAAAATTAATAAGTCGATAAGCTATGTCAATGGATGGCGCATCACTATCATGACATCTACAGATAGACGTCAAGTGGAAGAAGCAAAAGCACAATATCAAAGAAATTTTTCTGAAAGATCAAAATGGGATTATAAGGAGCCATATTATTATCTTAAAGCAGGAGCTTATCTTTCTAGGTCAGAAGCAACTTGGGCGCTTGATCAAGTAAAAAAGAAATTTCCTGGTGCCTTTTTGTCAGCTGACAAAATTTCATATGATGAATTATAATCTCAAATGCTCCAAAGGAAAGATAAAGTACAATATGATTGGGTCCTATTAGCTTGTTATTTTTGCCTAATGACAATAGGGGCACTTGCAATTTATGCAGTGACTTATTCACAGAATATAGATAAGACGATTTTTGACTTATCTGCTCCAATATCAAAGCAATTATTTTATATTGCTATTGCGCTAAGTATTTTTTTTATCTGTTTATTTGTTGACTGGAAGATTTGGCATAATTTCTCTTATGTCATTTATGGGATTTCGATCTTATTGCTAATTTTGGTTCTCATTTTCGGCTCTGAGATAAAAGGGGCTAAGGCTTGGATCGAAATAGGCGGATTTTCATTTCAGCCTTCAGAGTTTGCAAAACTTGGCACTGCCCTAGCTTTATCTAGTTTTCTATCATTTCACAAGACAAATCTTAAACAAACTAATTACCAGCTTATAGCAATTGGAATCATTGCCTTGCCATTATTTTTTATTTTAATGCAGCCTGATGCTGGATCTGCGATTACATTCTTATCTTTTTTTATCGTACTTTTTATTGAAGGATTAAATCCATTTTATTATTTACTTGCCTTTTTGTTAATGGCAGTATTTATACTTTCATTTTTATTTCCTTTCTATTATGTATTTCTTGGATTGCTCTTGGTAATATTTGTATTATATTCATTTTATAAGAAAAACATAAAATTCAAATGGATTAATATACTTTTGTTGATCTCAATTACTATTGCTTTGGAATTTTTATTTCCATTAAAGTATTATTCAATTTTATTCATTTCATTGGCGAATTTGATAATCATGATTTTTGTTTGGAAAGAACGAAATGAAAGAATTGTCATTGTAACCACTTTGGTTATGGCTGTATTAAGTGTGCTTTCTTATTTGGTCATACCTGTATTTAATAAATTAGAATTTCATCAACAAGAAAGAATTAAGGTTTGGCTAAAACCATCCGAATGCGATCCAAGAGGCTCATTATATAATGTACTTCAATCTAAAGTAGCTATTGGATCTGGAGGTTTGACTGGCAAAGGATTTTTACAAGGCAACATGACAAAATTCAAATATGTGCCAGAGCAGTCCACAGATTTTATTTTTAGTACCATCGGTGAAGAGCAAGGGTTTATTGGAAGCATTTTGGTAATTTTCCTTTTTGTGTTACTTATTTCAAGAGGCATTAAAATAGCTGAGTCATCTCAACATAAATTTATTACCTATTTTGCAACCTGCTTTATAGGATTATTAATCATTCATATGACAATTAACATTGGCATGACGATGGGTTTGTTACCGATAATTGGGATACCTTTGCCATTGATCAGCAAGGGAGGGACATCCCTAATCAGTTTTTCGATGATGATAGGGATATTGATGAGGATGCAGACACATACAAAATAAATTATGTCATTTACATTAATACATAGCGATTCTAGTTCAAAAGCTAGAGCAGGGTTAATAAAAACTGATCACGGTCAGATAGAGACACCAATTTTTATGCCTGTTGGAACCAGTGCAACTGTGAAAGGAGTCCATCAACATGAATTGGAAAGCATGTCAAGGCACAAATAATATTGGGCAATACCTATCATTTATACTTGCGACCAGGATGTGAAATCATGGAAAAAGCAGAGGGCTTACATAAATTTATGAATTGGAATAAGCCTATTTTGACTGATAGTGGAGGATATCAAGTTTTTTCATTAAGCGAAAGAAGAAAGATAACAGAAGAAGGGGTAATATTTTATTCCCATATTGATGGGTCAAAACATTTGTTTACTCCAGAATCTGTTGTTGATATTCAGAGAATTCTGGGGTCAGATATAATGATGGTCTTGGATGAATGTCCTGCATATCCAAGTGAAAAAAAATATGCAAAGAAATCCATGGATATAACACATCGGTGGCTGGATAGAGGTATGGATTATTTTAAAAATTTAGGCGATAAATATGGGCACAAACAAATTTATGTTCCTATTGCTCAGGGCTCTATGTATGAAGATCTCAGAAAAACTTCTTTAGAATATATCTGTCGCTACCAAAATCCAATTTATGCAATCGGAGGATTATCTGTAGGGGAGCCTGTTGAAGAACTTCACCGATTTGTCCAAATTTCGACGGAAATTTTGCCTGAGCAAAGCGCAAGGTACTTAATGGGTGTAGGCACTCCTGAGAATATTCTTGATTGTATTGAGAAGGGAATTGATATGTTTGATTGTGTTTTGCCTAGTAGAAATGCAAGACATGGTGTATTATATACGACTAATGGAATTATCCATATAAAAAACCAAAAATGGAAGGAAGATTTTTCGGCAATTGATACTGGATTGGACAATCTGACAAGTCAAAATCACACAAAAGCATATTTAAGACATTTATTTATGGTAAAAGAACTTTTAGCAGCTCAAATAGCCACATTGCAGAATTTGTCTTTTTATCTCTGGCTTGTAACCGAAGCAAGAAAACAAATTTTGTTAGATAATTATACATCATGGAAAATCAATATCTTGCAAACTATTAATCGAAAATTATAAAAAATTGCTCAAACTCAGCATATTAGATAAATACATTATAAAAAAGTATGTCAGTACCTTTTTATTTGCAATGTTGATTCTATCATTGATTGCAGTGGTATTTGATGTAAGTGAACGCATTGAAAAATTCCTAAATGCAAAAGTTTCTGTCTGGGAAATTATAACAAAGTATTACCTCAATTTCATTCCTTGGATAAATTCTCTATTGTTTCCCATCTATGCATTAATCACTGTAATATTTTTTACTTCAAGAATGGCTAGCCAAACCGAGATCATTCCTATGTTTAGCTCTGGAATTTCATACAAGCGTTTCCTAAAGCCTTATATAATATCAGGTTTGCTGTTTACATTTTTACATTTACTGGGTAATCATTTTATAGTTCCTAGAGTAATAAGATATTCAGAGAGTTTGAGAATAACCATATAAAAGCTACTAGCTTTAAAGCCAAGGATAGAAATGTGCATTTTTTTGTTGGAGATGGTCTAAAGATATATATTAACTATTTCCATGCCGCAGATTCTTCAGGACGAGAATTTCAAATGGAGAAAATCGAAAACTCAAAAATCACGTCATTACTATCTGCAAAAACAATAAGGTGGAAATCCGAACCCCATATTTGGACTTTGGAAGATTATGAGATAAGAAATTTTACCGACAGTACAGAAAGTCTTCAAGTCTTCAAATCTCAAAAAATAGATACCTCTATTAATCTTCGAGTTTCTGATTTTATTTTTGTGACAAATCAAAAGGATATGATGACTACGCCTCAATTGGTCAAATTCATTAATCGAGAACGAGAAAGAGGTTCAGGAATCACACAATTATTTGAAGTTGAATTGCATAGAAGATTTGCCGATCCATTGACCACCTTGATACTCACATTAATAGGTGCAAGTATAGCCAGTAGGAAGGTGAGGGGAGGATTGGGTTTGCATCTTGCAGTGGCGATGATACTAGGAGTAGTTTTTATATTTCTTTCTAAACTTTCCTTAACATTTGCAAACAATGAGCTCATGGCTCCATGGATAGCCATTTGGATTCCAAATATCATATTTGCTTTGGTCGCGTATTACCTTTTCAAAAAAGCACAAAAATAGTTTTTGAATAATTGCAGATTAAGAGATTATAATTTGCTGTTTTAAATTAATGGCAATTATTAATATTATATGTTATTAATAATACATGGTATTGTATTGAATCATCAATATAAATGTGAATTTGCGTCGTAATTTTTAGTTATAAATTTGTTTTAAAAAAAGAGGATTGATTTGATTGTATTGACTTCAAATAATTGGCTTAGAATTTCAAAGAAATTTGTCAAGTTTATTCCAACAGAAATAAAAAACTATGATCTAAAATGATGGAATTTAGTAAAAAAGCTTCAAAACTAATAAAAGTCAAAAGATTTTTTAAAATTTATACCCTTGTAAGTGATTAATAATCAATATAATACACATTATAAAATTAAAATTTGTTATTTTTTTGCTAAACCATTTTGCAGATATGGAAGCTCAGCATATCTTTGCAGTCCCTTGCGAAGGCGAGGAAATAAAAAGAAAGTCAAATATAGTTAAATATAAGAGACAAAAAGTTCATTGACAGGATAAGGAGAAATAAGAAAAGGTAAAGGAAAAAAGTATCGGACCGAAGAAAAGGACTTTGAGAAAACAGAGAGGAGCAGATCGAATAGAAGTAGTGAAAGTCAAAATATTTGGGAGATTGAGCTGAAAGGTTTAATTGAACGAATAGACAAAGATACAAACTATGGAGAGTTTGATCCTGGCTCAGGATGAACGTTAGCGGGTACCAAGGCGATGATCAGTAGGGGGCGTGAGAGCGTGACCCCCACACGGGTACTGAGACACGGACCCGACTCCTACGGGAGGCAGCAGTAAGGAATATTGGTCAATGCCCGGAAGGGTGAACCAGCCATCCCGCGTGAAGGATGAAGGGGCTCTGCCTTGTAAACTTCTTTTGTATGGGGCGAAAAAGGGGATTTATCCTCGACTGACGGTACCATAAGAATAAGCACCGGCTAACTCCGTGCCAGCAGCCGCGGTAATACGGAGGGTGCGAGCGTTATCCGGAATCATTGGGTTTAAAGGGTGCGTAGGCGGTTTAATAAGTCAGTGGTGAAAGGCCGTCGCTTAACGATGGGACTGCCATTGATACTGTTAGACTTGAATCAGGTTGAGGTTGGCGGAATGTGGCATGTAGCGGTGAAATGCATAGATATGCCATGGAATACCGATTGCGAAGGCAGCTGACTGGACCTTGATTGACGCTGAGGCACGAAAGCGTGGGTAGCGAACAGGATTAGATACCCTGGTAGTCCACGCCCTAAACGATGATTACTCGTTGTTTGTCCTTCGGGATGAGTGACTAAGCGAAAGCGATAAGTAAGCCACCTGGGAGTACGACCGCAAAGGTTGAAACTCAAAGGAATTGACGGGGTCCGCACAAGCGGAGGAGCATGTGGTTTAATTCGATGATACGCGAGGAACCTTACCAGGGCTTGAAAGTTAGTGAAGGATGTGGAAACATGTCCGTCAGCAATGACACGAAACAAGGTGCTGCATGGCTGTCGTCAGCTCGTGCCGTGAGGTGTTGGGTTAAGTCCCGCAACGAGCGCAACCCCTATCTTTAGTTGCTAACCCGCAAGGGAGGACTCTAGAGACTGCCGGTGTAAACCGAGAGGAAGGTGGGGATGACGTCAAGTCATCATGGCCTTTATGCCCAGGGCGACACACGTGCTACAATGGTCGGTACAGAGGGAAGCTAAATCGCGAGGTGGAGCTAATCCCAGAAAGCCGATCTCAGTTCGGATTGGAGTCTGCAACCCGACTCCATGAAGTTGGAATCGCTAGTAATCGCGCATCAGCCATGGCGCGGTGAATACGTTCCCGGACCTTGTACACACCGCCCGTCAAGCCATGGGAGCCGAGGGTACCTGAAGATGGTGACTTTACAGGGAGCTATCTAGGGTAAAACTGGTGACTGGGGCTAAGTCGTAACAAGGTAGCCGTACCGGAAGGTGCGGCTGGAATACCTCCTTTTAAGAGAATAGCAAGCAATTGCAAATTCAAATTAAATGCTCAGTACAAGAGCACATTTCTTTACGAAATAGGACGACTGTTCGGATCAAACAAAGTCTTGATCATAGGTTCAGTTTTTCTTTCTACTTTTTCTCTCCTTATGTCTGTCGTGTTAATTTTTTAGTATGTCAATCGCAATGGCGACGGGATATTTCGGTTCGAATCCGAAAATACTTCAAAGTTTTTTTGAATAAGTTTGCAATTTTATAATTCTGTTGTATCTTTGCGGCTCCAAAAAAACAAAAGTTCTTTGAAAGGTTGGATTAATTGAGAAAATGAGCAATTTATAACATTTAGTTGACTGCTAATTATGCAGCAATCAACTAAAGAATAGGAAGCAAATAAGGGCGCATGGTGGATGCCTTGGCTATCAGAGACGACGAAGGACGTGGTAAGCTGCGAAAAGCTACGGGGAGCTGCAAACGAGCCCTGATCCGTAGATGTCCGAATGGGGAAACCCTCTAGATTGAAGATCTAGAATTCCGCGTGAGCGGAAAGAAAACCCGGAGAACTGAAACATCTAAGTAACCGGAGGAAGAGAAAACAAAAGTGATTCCGTAAGTAGTGGCGAGCGAAATCGGAAAAGTCCAAACCTTGGTACTTTCGTGCCAAGGGGTTGTAGGACCATACATGAATACATCATCGAAGCAGAAATTTCTGGAAAGTGATACCATAGAGGGTGACAGTCCCGTAAGCGTATTATGATGTAGGATAGTGGTATCCTGAGTAGGGCGGGGTCGGAGACGCCTTGTGGGAATCTGCCGGCACCATCCGGTAAGGCTAAATACTCCTGAGAGACCGATAGTGTACTAGTACTGTGAAGGAAAGGTGAAAAGAACCGCGAACAGCGGAGTGAAATAGAACCTGAAACCGTGCGCTTACAAGCGGTAGGAGCTTCGATTCGTCGGAGTGACTGCGTGCCTTTTGCATAATGAGCCTACGAGTTGCTCCTCACTAGCAAGTTTAAGCCCCTAAGGGGCGTAGGCGTAGCGAAAGCGAGTCTTAACAGGGCGAATAGCTAGTGGGGGCAGACGCGAAACCGTGTGATCTACCCATGGGCAGGATGAAGTTCCGGTAACACGGGATGGAGGGCCGAACTAGTTGACGTTGAAAAGTCTTTGGATGAGCTGTGGGTAGGGGTGAAAGGCTAATCAAACTGAGAGATAGCTCGTACTCCCCGAAATGCATTTAGGTGCAGCGTTGGAGTTAGAGTGTCACGGAGGTAGAGCTACCGATAGGGCTAGGGGGTTTCACCACCTACCAACCCCTGACGAACTCCGAATGCCGTGACATATATCCAGCAGTGAGGCGGTGGGTGCTAAGGTCCATCGC
Organism: Saprospiraceae bacterium; assembly: GCA_016710585.1. Taxonomy (GTDB): domain Bacteria; phylum Bacteroidota; class Bacteroidia; order Chitinophagales; family Saprospiraceae; genus Vicinibacter. The sequence continues at coordinate 43,976 of JADJVN010000016.1, read as the reverse complement.
CGAGAGGGGAAAGAACCCAGACCATCAGCTAAGGTCCCAAAATCTAAGTTAAGTTGGATTAAACGAAGTGGAGATGCAGTGACAGCTAGGATGTTTGCTTGGAAGCAGCCATTCATTTAAAGAGTGCGTAACAGCTCACTAGTCGAGCGTTTCTGCGCGGAAAATGATCGGGCATCAAACTTATCACCGAAGCTATGGAATGTTGGCGTAAGCCAAAATTGGTAGGGGAGCATTCCAGCGACAGCGAAGTCGCATCGTGAGATGCGGTGGAGTTTCTGGAAAAGAAAATGTAGGCATAAGTAACGATTAAATAAGTGGAAAACTTATTCGCCGTAAGACTAAGGTTTCCTTGATCTATGCTAATCAGATCAGGGTTAGTCGGGTCCTAAGGTATAGCCGAGAGGCGAAGCCGATGGAAAGCTGGTTAATATTCCAGCACCTGTGTATATTGCGATGGGGTGACGGAGAAGCGTAAAGTCCGCCAACTTACGGAATAGTTGGTTAAAGTGCGTAGGTGTTGATTCAGTAGGCAAATCCGCTGATGAACTGAAACATGATAGTACTCAGATCCTTTCGGGGTGAAGAGATAGTGGCTCCAAGCATACTTCCAAGAAAAACCTCTAAACTTAGATTATAAGAACCCGTACCGTAAACCGACACAGGTAGTCGAGGAGAGAATCCTAAGGTGCTCGAGTGAGTCATGGCTAAGGAACTAGGCAAATTAGTCTCGTAACTTCGGGAAAAGAGACCCCCACTTCGGTGGGGCGCAGAGAAATGGCCCAGGCGACTGTTTAACAAAAACACAGGGCTCTGCAAAATCGAAAGATGACGTATAAGGCCTGACACCTGCCCGGTGCCGGAAGGTTAAGGAAGGGGGTTAGCGCAAGCGAAGCTTTTGACTGAAGCCCCGGTAAACGGCGGCCGTAACTATAACGGTCCTAAGGTAGCGAAATTCCTTGTCGGGTAAGTTCCGACCTGCACGAATGGTGTAACGATCTGGGCACTGTCTCAGCCATGAGCTCGGTGAAATTGTAGTATCGGTGAAGATACCGGTTACCCGCCACGGGACGAAAAGACCCCGTGCACCTTTACTATAGCTTCACATTGTGCTTGGCTGCCCGATGTGTAGGATAGGTGGGAGACTTTGAAGCGGCGTCGCTAGGCGTGATGGAGTCAACGTTGAAATACCACCCTTCTTCTATTTAGGTTCTAACCCCGTACCCACGGGGGACAGTGTGTGGTGGGTAGTTTGACTGGGGTGGTCGCCTCCTAAAGAGTAACGGAGGCTTGCAAAGGTGCCCTCAGCATGGACGGTAATCATGCGAAGAGCGTATTAGTATAAGGGCGCTTGACTGAGAGAGCGACGGCTCGACCAGGTACGAAAGTAGGCTAAAGTGATCCGGTGGTTCCGCATGGAAGGGCCATCGCTCATAGGATAAAAGGTACGCCGGGGATAACAGGCTGATCATTCCCAAGAGCTCATATCGACGGAATGGTTTGGCACCTCGATGTCGGTTCGTCACATCCTGGGGCTGGAGAAGGTCCCAAGGGTTCGGCTGTTCGCCGATTAAAGTGGCACGTGAACTGGGTTCAGAACGTCGCAAGACAGTTCGGTCTCTATCTGTGGTGGGCGTTGTAATATTGAAGGGAACTGACTCTAGTACGAGAGGACCGAGTTGGACAAACCTCTAGTGTATCTGTTGTGCCGCCAGGAGCACTGCAGAGTAGCTATGTTTGGATAAGATAAGCGCTGAAAGCATCTAAGCGCGAAACCTTCTTCAAGATGAGTTTACTTTTAAGGGTCGTAGAAGACGACTACGTTGATAGGCTATAGGTGTAAGCGTAGTAATACGTTCAGCTGAGTAGTACTAATTACCCCTTAGCTTCCTTTTTTTTCATATTATAAATTTCATTTTCTCTCCAACCTTTTTTTTATTCAATTAATGTATTGAATATTACTAAAATATATTCTGGATAAAACCAGAAATAAGATTTAGGTGGCTATAGCGTAGGGGTTCCACCTCTTCCCATTCCGAACAGAGAAGTTAAGCCCTACTGCGCCGATGGTACTGATCACAATTCGGGAGAGTAGGTCGCTGCCTTTTTTTTAAAATAAGCCTTGCACTTTGTGTCAAGGCTTTTTTTATTTTATGAAGTTCGCTTTCTTTTATATATTATTCCTGTTTTGAATGTATTTTTACAGTCATAAAATTGTAATCTTTATGTCAACCTTAGGAAAGCTTTGTTTTTTATTCTTCATTTCCATCCTATTTTTCCCACAATGTAAAACACTAAGTAAAAATCAATCAGCAATTATGGATAGTTCTGTTAATCTCAAATCTAATTATTTGACTGACGAATGGTCAGGTCCATATAATGGTGTACCAGCATTTGATAAAGTTAATATCATTGATTTTATTCCTGCTGTCGAATTTGCTTTAGTACAAAAGAAATTGGAGATTGATAAGATAGTTAAGAATCCAACTCCTGCAACTTTTGAAAATACAATCGTGGCATTGGAGAAAACAGGACAAACCTTAAAAAGAGTTCAGGCTGTTTATTATGTTTGGGTTAGTAATATGGCTACAAAAGAATTAGATTCTATTCAATCAGTTCTTGAACCACGCTTTGCTTCATTTGCAGATTCCGTTTATCAAAATACAGAGCTCTTTAAAAGAATCGAGACAGTTTATTTGGATAAAAAGTATCAAAGTTTAAGTGAGGAAGAACAGCGGTTGATTTGGAGATATTATACATCTTTTAATCTCGCAGGTGCGAAATTGAATTCTGAAAATAAAACAAGAGTTGCAGCGATTAATCAAAAATTGGCTAGCCTTTATACTCAGTTTAGTCAGCATCAATTGGATGATGAGAGTAGTAAATATTTAGTTGTAGATGATCCCATTGCAATGCAAGGACTCTCTCCAAGTTTTGTAGCCTCTGCGGCAGAAAAAGCCAAGTCAAAGGGATTATCTAATGCTTGGATTATTTCAAATACGAGATCTGCAATAGAACCTTTTTTACGAGATTGTACGAATAGAGCCTTTCGTGAAAAGGCTTGGAGGATGTTTGTAAATAGAGGGGACAATGGCGATAAAAATGATAATAATGCGATTATACCTGAAATTTTGGCACTTAGAGCTGAAAGAGCTAAGTTAATGGGATATCCAACTCATGCACATCTAAGATTAGCTGATAAAATGGCAAAAACGCCAGAAAATGCGCTTAATTTATTAATGTCTGTTTGGCCGTTTGCAATTTCAAAGGTTAGGGAAGAAGTCTCAGATATGCAAAAAATTGCCGATCAAGAAGATGAGAAAATAACAATAGAACCATGGGATTATAGATACTTTGCAGAGAAAGTTAGAAAATTGAAATACGACTTAGATGAGTCTGAAGTAAAGAATTATTTAGAATTAGAGAACCTTCGTGAAGGGATGTTTTATATGGCTTCCGAGTTATTTAATTTTAAATTTACTCAAGTTAAAGATGTTCCAGTTTTTCATCCTGATGTAAGGGTTTTTAAAGTTGAAGATAAAACAAGTAATAAATTAATAGGGCTTTGGTATTTTGATCCTTATGCTAGAGATGGTAAAAGGTCTGGAGCATGGATGACGGCTTATAGAGAGCAGGAAAAGTTAAATGGTGATATAACTACTATAGTATCCAATAATTGCAATTTTTTAAAAGGGCAAGGCAATGAACCAATATTAATTTCATGGGAAGATGCAGAGACTTTATTTCATGAATTTGGTCATGCACTACATGGATTGTGTTCAAATGTAAAATATCCAAGTTTATCAGGAACAAATGTGGCAACGGATTATGTAGAATTCCCTTCTCAAATTTTGGAAAGATGGCTTTCTACAAAGGAAATTTTGCAGAAGTTCGCACTGCATTATAAGACCAAGGAACCCATGCCTCAGTCTTTATTAGATAAAATAAATAAGGCCTCAAAGTTTAATCAAGGTTTTGCGACAACAGAATATCTCGCAAGTGCACTTATAGACATGAAGTTACATCTGGCAGGAGATGCTAAAATTGATGCAGACAAATTTGAGAAAGAAACACTTGCAGAATTGAAGATGCCAAAGGAAATAGTCATGAGACATCGCACTCCACAGTTTGGACATATCTTTGCAGATGACGGATATTCAGCGGGATATTATAGTTATTTATGGTCTGATGTGCTTAGTTCAGACGCATGGGAAGCTTTTACTGAGGCAGGTGGCGCCTATGATAGAGCTATTGGAAAAAAGCTGTATGATAATGTATTCAGTAAAGGAGGTACTATTGAAGAATCAAAGGCATATAAATTGTTCCGAGGAAAGGATCCTTCAAAAGATGCATTGATGAAAAGCCGAGGGTTTAATTAGTATTCATTTCATGTTTTTTTAAGTATAACAATTTAAATGGGGTATAATAGGATGGGGTATTATTTTAATTTGATGATCTAATAATTTAAGAAATATTCTGCAATTAATTAACCTTTTATATGTAATGTGGTAATTTTTAGGAGAATAAATATAAAATTTGGAAATATTGTACAATTCAATGTATAAATAGTTATATATTATAAAAAAATAAAATATATAATTACATTTGTCTTCAATTGAATTGAACTGAATGAAAAAAATAAACTTGTCTGACAGTAGGTCATCTGTTATTTCATATGTTTTATGTTTTAATAACTGCAAAATCGCATCGATTTTTATTTTATTGTTATTACTTATTAGTACATCAAACATATATTCTCAAACAACCTATACATTTGGAACGAGTACTGCTCCAAACGGAGCAACAATAAGTACTTGTGCCGGAACCATTTATGATTCAGGAGGAAGTGCTGGCCAATATGCTAATAATGAAGATATTAAAGTCACATTTTGTTCTATGACGCCAGGTCAACAGATTAAATTCATTCTTTCTGGAATTAACATAGCAAGTGGTGATAGTTTGCGAGTTTATAATGGCGTGAATACTTCTTATCCGCTCTTGATGCTATATACTAATACAGGAACTATAGCGACCGATACAATAAATTCATATTCTACTGGCTGTCTCACGATGTGGTTCAAGTCAAATGGTTCAGGAGTCGCTAATGGATGGGCAGCTGCAATTTCTTGTATTGCTGGTTGTTCAAATAGCTATGAAATCTGTAAAGGAGTATCTGTCAATTGGATGGAGACTGCTCCTGGTTCAGGTATTGGAACATTAAATTTTGCTAATTTACCAAGTACATCGCTAGAGTATTTTCAGTTTAGGCAAGATATTAATGGTGTAACTACTGACTATTATGCATCTTGGGACGGTGGTATTGTACGCAACTCCCATAAAATTTATGCTGTGCCAGTAGGTAGAGCTTTATTTGATTTCCAAGCTTATATAATTTCGAATAATACAAGGACATGCTTGGACTTGCGACAATTTGACATTGGTTGTTGCACAATGAATATTTCAAATGTTAAAATCAGTGACTGCTTTTTAAAATCTGGGGTGAGTAAGGCGACAATATGTGCAAACGTTTCTTGGTTTGGAGCTCCTTTAAAAGACAGTATTAATGTGACTATTGCAGGATCGACAAAATATATTAATACAAGTACTTTGCAAAAACTATATTTGGGACCTCATGACCATGATTATGATGGGAATACCCCATATGTTCCTGGATATTTGGACATGCAATTTGTATCTTCTCAAGAAATTTGTATTGATGTTAATGCAGGTTCATCTGGTGCGGTTTCTGCAAATTTTATGCAATCAGGTTGCAGTGCGAATTCAACCTACATTGCACCTAACCCTTGTCCAATCACAGGTTGTACAGCAGGCATGTTGGGTGGTATAGTTTTTGAAGATTTTAACGCTGATGGGATAAAACAAGCTGGAGAATATGTCGGTATTGCAGGTGTGACGGTGACAGTGTTTAATAACTTAGGAATAGCATTGCCGCCTGTATTTACAGACAATTCTGGTAGGTACACAACTTCTGTTTTGTCTTCAGCATATCCTATAAGAGTAGAATTTAGTGGGATACCTACAATATATGGTGGGGGCTATAGCACAATTAATGGAGTGGATGGCAGAACTTCTGTGCAATTTATTCCAGCACCTGATTGTAATGTAGATCTAGGTGTAAACAATCCAGCTACATTTTGCCAGTCTAATCCAATTATCATAACACCGATTTATAAAAATGGTGACCCATTATTAAATGGAACATCAAAAACATCTAATGCATTATTAGGGTTTCCACAAACAAATACAGGAAATCCAGGCACCAACCTATTTGCAATTCAAGCTGATAAAGTGGGTTCGCTTTGGGGACAAGCTTACAATAGAAAAACCAAACAATTATATAGTGCTGCATTTTTAAGAAGACATGTGGGTCTAGGCCCTGGAGGATATGACGCAATTTATATAACAAATCTTACAACTCTGACAGCACCAAGTGTTCCAGTATATTTTAATCTCAGTACGAAAGGAATAAATGTAGGCACACATGTATCAAATTCTGCACGAGGACTTCCTGCAAATTTAAATCAACCTAGTTTAGACACTGTAGATGGTATTTACAGGAAGATTGCTGCACAAGGCATTGGAGGTATAGATATATCTGATAATGGAAATGAATTATGGGTTATCAATGTTAAGGATAATACATTGAATTTATTAAATCTGAGCACATATAATACAAGTAATAATCTCGCAGATATAACGCGTACCGGCACATATAACATACCAAGTTTGGGATGTGTAGGTGGAGTTCAAAGATCTTTTGCTTGTAAATATTTTAAGGGAAAAGTTTATATAGGAAGTTTATGTGATGGATCTACAAGTAATAGATCGAACATGATAGCAGCAGTTTATGAGTTTAATCCAGGTTCAAATACTTTTACAAAAGTGATGGATTTTCCATTAACGTACCCAAAGGGGCCAAGCGGTGTGAATGGAGAAGACGATGATTTTGAAGCATCAATTGGATGGTATATATGGCATCAAGATTATACATATTTTGCAATATGCCAACCTGTTTTTATGGATATTGAATTTGATGTGGATGGATCTATGGTCCTTGGCTTTGGGGATAGAAAAGGATTTCAAATCGGGTTTCAAAATTATGGATATGATGGAAGTTTTGCTGAACAAGGTGTAGCCGGAGGCGATATTTTAAGGGCAGTCAAGACAGCTTCTGGTGATTTTATATTAGAAAATAACGCAACAGTAAGCGGTATAACAGGTTATGGTCCAAATAACAATCAAGGACCAGGTTTAGGTGAGTTTTATAATGATGATACCTGGGCTGATGTGAGTTCCCCTGCATTATTCCACTCAGAAACTGCTTTGGGTGGACTGGCAATAAGACCTGGGTCTGGCATAACTATCTCTTCACATATGGATCCAATCACACTACCTCAAACTGTATCTCAATGGTGGTTTTCAGGAGGTGTTAGAAAATATAATAACTCAAATGGAACATATGTAGATGGATATCAAACATATGTCACCGCTGATGGCTTTCCAGATGGAACTATGGCCAAAGCTGCAGGGATGGGGGATATTGAGCTGACTTGTAATCTTCCTGATTATATAGAGATAGGTAACTATGTTTGGTTTGACCAAAATAGAAATGGTATCCAAGATGCAATTGAAAGAAGGTTGTCTGGAATTAATGTTTCTTTGTATAAGGGTAGCACATTGATTGCAACCACAACTACGAATGCCAATGGCGAGTATTTTTTTAGCAGTAAATCCGCTTTAAGTACTGGTACATGGTCGGGAACTGGTGCAGATACAATTTTGTTAAAAACAGTTTCTTATAACATTGTATTTGGTACGGGAGGTCAATATAACAATACTATCCTTGATGCTGGAACTTATGGAAGTTTAAAATTGACAAGTTCAAATACTGGCCAGGGATCAGTGCCAGATTTAAATGATAATGATCCAGTAATTTTGGCGATAACAACAGATACTTTTCCGTCGATTAGTTTGACAACTGGTGTAGAGCAATACGTTAATCACACTTTAGATGCTGGATTCTTTTGCGATTCAATTTATGTTCCAATCACCTTAACCAATCCAACTTGTACATTGACTAGTCCAAATAATAATGGAACGATTTCGATCTCGGGTACGCCAATCAACGCTGATAAATATCGCATAAGATTGGGTTCAAATTGGACTGGAGCTCCAGATACAAGTTATGCAACAGCTAGTGCTATAGCCAGCCCATTTCCGCAAATAATACAGAACAATATACCGAATGCTGGTGCAACATATATCATTAGATTTTATTCTGGTGATCTATGTTATAAAGATACAATTATTACAACACCAGTTGTGAGTTGTACAGCAACTTGTTCTTTAACAGGAGCAGGACTATCCAATGTACAGTGTAATAGTAATGGTACTCCTGCCTCAACTACAGATGATTATATAACGTTTGGTTTAAATCCATCAGGAACATTGACTGGATTAAATTATACAGTTACTGCCAATAATGGAGGAATCGTGACTCCAAGTACAGGTTCTTATGGAGTAAATACTAATTTTAGATTACAAAATGGCTCAGCCAATGGTGCAACAGTGTATACATTAACTATAACAGATAGTTCTGGTGCTCCTTGTCAAATCACTGTAAATTTAGGTCCAGTTAGTCCATGTAGTAGCTGCCCAAATCCAAATTGTGGTGGGGTTAATGTTACGAGGAATTAAACTAAATAACTGACTTTTAATTCAATTTAGCGAATTTTTGGTTTAAAACAACAGTATTTAGTTATATATTATAAATAAATGAAATATGTAATTATATTTGCTGTGAATTGAAATGTATTGAATGAAAAAAATTAACTTTTCTCACTGGAAGTCACCATTTATTTCATGTATTGACTGTATTAACATTTATAAAATCTTAGGGATTTTTATCTTATGTTTTTTTTTAATAAGTAAAGCGGACATACATGCTCAACCATATAGCTTAGGCACAGCTCCAACTGTTGATGGCGCTATAATAAAAACTTGTTCAAGCAGCTTTTATGATTCTGGAGGACTTGGTGCAAGCTATGCCGCAAATCAAAATATTACAGTAACCTTCACATCGTCTACTCCTGGATCACAAATTAATTTTCTATTCAATTCAATAAACATAGGGAATGGAGATACCCTTAGGATTTATAATGGAACAAGTACAAGTAGTCAATTATTGTATGTATTCTTACCAGGGACTAATCTAAGCAATTTGAACGTAAATTCATACGTTTTTGGAAGTTTAACCTTTGTTTTTAAATCGAATGGATCAGGACAAGCAGCAGGTTGGAATGCGGATATTAGTTGTTTGTCAGGTTGCTCCAACTCATTTCCTATGTGTCAGGGATCAAGTATCAATTGGATGGAAAGTGGTGTAGGAACAGGGACAGGGACTTTGAAAATTTGTAATTTACCTCAAAATACAACTAATTTTCCATTTGACTTAGTTCGAGATCAAAATGGTGTATATACTTTTTATTCTGGTTCATGGGATCCAACTATAGTTAATGGAACCTATACAGAGACTAATATTCCTGCAGGAAGAAATGCCTATGCTGTTCAAGTATATGATCAAGTATATAATACTGTTTGTTCTGATAAATTTACCATCGATTTTGGGTGCCCTAGTATCAATATTAAAAATGTTAAGGTGTCAAATTGTTACCTGAGCGGTAATGTTAGTAAATATACAGTATGTACTGAAATCGAATGGACTGGCGCTCGACTTGGTGATAGTATAATTGTTAATATTGGCGGCATATTAAAAACAATAAAAACCGACATATTTTTATCTTACCTTGGGCCACATGATACTGAAAATAATGGTCCACCTTATACTGATGCTTTAATTCAAACGCATTTGGTTTCATCACAAGAAATTTGTATAGAAGTAAATGCAAATGCTTCAGGAACTATTTCAGCTGCTTTTGCAGTAGCTGGTTTGAATGATTCTGATAGCTATTCGACAGGTGTGGCCTGTCCAGTTATAACTTGTTCAGGTACAATGTTAGGCGGAACTGTCTTTGAGGATTATAATGCTGATGGTGTTAAGCAAGTTGGGGAATATATTGGTGTACCAAATATTACAGTTTATGCATTTGGTGCTGATGGTACTACCTATGGTCCTTATATTACTGATGGAAATGGGAATTATACTGCTTCCATTCCAACTAGTAATTATCCTATACGTGTAGAATTTAGCAATATACCAGCTGAGTACGGTGGTGGATTTAGCACTTTGAATGGGTCTGATGGTAGAACTACAGTACAATTTATTGCAAGCCCAGATTGTAAAGTGGATTTAGGGGTTACAAGCAATTCTTCATATAGCCAGACAAGCCCATATATAATAATTCCTATTTATAAAAATGGCGATCCATTACTTAATGGGACTTCAAAAACTTCACCGGCCTTATTGGCTTTTCCACAAACGAATACTGGTGATCCTGGGATTAATACTTTTGCTATAACGGCAGACAAAGTTGGATCTCTTTGGGCTCAATCATACAATAGAAAAACTAAAAAATTATTTAGTGCTGCTTTTCTACGAAGACATGTCGGTCTGGGACCAGGTGGTTATGATGCAATTTATATAACAAATATTTCTAATATATCTTCTCCAAGTGTGCCAGTCTATTTTAATTTATCTTCAAAAAGGTATTAATGTTGGAACAATTCCAAGTAATTCGGCAAGAATGCTACCAGCAAACCTTGATCAGCCTAGTATGGATACTATTGGAGGTGTATTCAAGAAGGTTTGTTATCAAGGAATTGGTGGAATGGATATTTCAGATGACGGGACCACATTGTTTGTGGTTAATGTATTAAACAACACATTGCATAAATTAGATTTAAGTACGTTTAATACCTCCAATAATTTAGCTGATATCACAGCTACAGGATCATATACAATTCCATCTTTAGGTTGTGTAGGTGGAGTCCAAAAAAGTTTTGCGTGTAAATATTATAAAGGAAAAGTATATGTAGGAACTATTTGTAATGGGGAGACTACTAATAAGTCCAATTTAAGAGCAGCTGTTTATGAATTTTCTCCATTAACTTCAACATTTACGGAAATAATGAATTTTCCTTTGAGTTATCCTAAAGGTCCTTCAACAGCAAACGTGGATAATACTTTATTGGAGTATTTTACTGGTTGGGATATTTGGCATAATGACTATAATGCTGATGATGGATTTAAAGAGCCTGTATTTTTCGATATTGAGTTTGACATCGATGGCGCTATGGTTTTAGGCTTTGGAGATAGAAAAGCATTACAATATGGCTATAATAATTTAAAGCCGAATGGCTCAGGTTTTGGAAGTGTAAATTCAGGAGGCGATATATTGAGAGCTGTTAAAACTATTTCAGGCAGTTATATGCTCGAAAATAATGCTAAAGTAGCTGGAACTATCGGATATGGACCAAATAATAATCAGGGACCAGGTTTAGGTGAGTTTTATAATGATGATACTTGGACTACAGGTTCAATTGTCCATTCAGAGACAGCTTTGGGAGGATTAGCGATTCAACCAGGATCTGGTCAAGTTATTTCTTCCCACATGGACCCAATTACAGAACCACAAACTGTGGCACAATGGTATTTTTCAGGTGGTGTGAGATGGTATAATAATCAAAATGGAACTTATGTAAAAGGATATGAAGCTTATATTTCCGATAGCAATTCACCGCCAACTAATGGTACTTTTTCTAAAGCTGCAGGAATGGGTGATGTCGAGTTGACTATGGATTTACCAACATACATTGAAATAGGGAATTATGTGTGGCTCGATAAAGATGGTGATGGAATACAAGACCCTACTGAAAAAAGGATTCCTAATGTGAATGTAGCTTTGTATAAAGGTAATACCTTAATTGCAACCACGGTGACAAATGCTAATGGTGAATATTTTTTTAGTACTTTATATCATCATGTTGGTGGTACTTGGTCAGGCACAGGAGCAGATACTGCAGTATTAATAAATACAACTTATAACATCGTCTTTGGAACTTCAGGACAGTATGTAGGAAACACTTTAACAGTGCCATCAAGCGGTAAATTATATTTAACCACTCAAAATACAGGTGAAGGCACAGTGCCAGATCAAAATGATAATGATGCAAGCAAAACAACAGTGGCAATAGGCACATATCCAGTAATAAGTGTTATGACTGGTGCAGCTCAATATGTTAACCATACACTGGATGCAGCTTTTATATGTGAACCGATTTTCGTACCTGTGAGTGTGATGAACCCAACTTGCACATTAGCCACTCCAAATAATAATGGAACGATTTCAATCTCAGGAACACCAATTAACGCTGATAAATATCGCATTAGATTGGGTTCAAATTGGACGGGAGCTCCAGATACTAGTTATGCTACTGCTAGTGCGATTGCTAGCCCATATCCGCAAATAATACAGAACAATATACCAAATACTGGGGCAACTTATATTATAAGATTTTATTCTGGTGACCTATGTTATAAAGATACAATTATTACTACACCAGTTGTGAGTTGTACGGCAACTTGTTCTTTAACTGGAGCAGGACTATCCAATGTACAGTGTAATAGTAATGGTACTCCTGCATCAACTACAGATGACTATATCACATTTAGTTTAAGCCCATCTGGAACATTGACTGGAGTAAGCTATACAGTCACTGCCAATAACGGAGGAATCGTGACTCCAAGTTCAGGAACTTATGGCACAAATACAAATTTTAGATTGCAAAATGGCTCAGCCAATGGTGCAACAGTATATACATTAACTATAACAGATAGTTCTGGTGCTCCTTGTCAAATCACTGTAAATTTAGGACCAGTTAGTCCATGTAGCAGCTGCCCAAATCCAAATTGTGGAGGGGTTAATGTTACGAGGAATTAGATATATAATATCTATATTTTTTAAATTTTCGAATGAATGAATTAAAATGAAAAAAGTATTATCAATTTATTTTATTGCAATGATTTTTGTTTGCAATAACTCCATTGCTCAAATTTCAGGAACTGTATTCCGTGATTTTAATGCAAACGGAATTAAAGAGAACATTACCGACTTTGATGAAAATGGTATGGCTGGTGTCACTGTTATTGCTTATAGTTCTTCTGGAGCAATTGTTGGAACTACAACTTCAAGTGCTACGGGAAGTTGGTCATTACCAGCAGTTACATCCTTTCCTGTTCGGGTAGAGTTTAGTGGTTATCCTACTGATACCTATAGTGGTCCTAATGGAACTAGCAACACAAGTAGTGTTCAGTTTATTTCTGCAACTTCTACTTCTGTCAATTTTGGGCTTCAAGTGGGAGAATGTTATATGAGCACATTAAATCCTCAGGTAGCAACCACATTATTTCGTTCAGGAGATCCCATTTTGAATGCTACAGCGGGAAGTAGAAATGCTGTCCCTATATTTAATTTTAATAATGGGTCTATCACTTCATTTACATCTGCTTTAGCTTCAGATGTAAATTGGTGGGGAAGTGTGGGAACAGCGCCCACTCCTACAGTTGGAGCCTTAGCATCTCAAGTTGGATCTTGCTGGGGTATAGCACATCATAAAGGAACAAGAAATATCATTACTTCTTCATTTCTGCGAAGGCATGTAGGTCTTGGGCCTAATGGGCTTGGAGCAATTTATAAAGTTCCTGACAATGGAAGTTCTACAGCCTCATAATTAGTTGATCTCGTTGCACTTGGTGTAAATCTAGGTACAATTCCTTCAAATAGTGTAAGAGGATTAAGTAGTCCTACTACCCCCACGCATGATGTAGAAGCTTTTGACAAAGTTGGGAAAATTGGTCTGGGCGATATTGATATAAGCTCAGATGAAAAATATTTATTTACGGTCAACTTATTCGAAAAAAAATTAATTCGAATTAATCTTACCCCAACGCTTACAGCGCCTACTGGAGGAGATATTTCGCAATTTAATATACCTAATCCAGGTTGTATCAATGGTCAGGTTCGTCCTTGGGCTTTAAAATATTACCTCGGCAAATTGTATGTAGGGGTCACATGTGATGGTTCTACAGGCAGTAGTTCTGATTTATCACTCCATGTATATGCTTTTGATGTGGCTACTTCAACTTGGTCTGCATCACCTGTTTTTACATTGAACAGTCCTCTACGTCCCATAGCTCAAGGTAATTGGAATAATTGGAATAATACTTTCGTTCAAGGACCAGATTTCAATACCAATCCACAACCTCTGTTGAGCGACATTGATTTTGACAATAATGGGGATATGATATTGGGTGTTTTAGATGTATATGGTATAAAAACAGGTCATGATAATTATAGGAATGTTACAACCGATTTTGGACTATATGATGTAATCATATTTGGAGATATATTGAGAGCCACAAAATCAGGTTCAACTTGGACTAATAATGTAGGTTCTGGAGGAGTAGAATATTATGGAAATGATAATGGGGTAAGTAATGGTTCATTTCCAAATTTAAGTATTCAAAGTGATGCCTGTGCTGGTGGAATATCTTCGGTTTGTGGATTGACCAAAGTCATGATGTCTGCGACAGATCCAGCTGGGGCAATTACCAATGGAGTCATTGTGTTAAATAATACAAAGGTGTTCATACTTCAAGGTATACAATAATGTCTACAATGGGTCCAACTGGGAGTAGTGTTTCTGAAAATCAAGGGAAAGGAATTGGTATAGGTGATATAGAATTATTGACTCCACCTCCTCCAATTGAAATAGGAAATAGGATATGGCTAGATACCGATAGTGATGGGGTACAAGACCCAAATGAATCTCCTATTGTTGGTGTTACAGTTCAGTTGGTCAATAGTTCTGGAACTGTGATTGCAACTGCAGTAACTAATTCTTCAGGTAATTATTATTTTACTAATGCAACAGGTACTAATACATCAAGTAGTATTTATAATATTACTCAATTACAAGCAAATATGACTTACACAGTCAGAATACCAAATATAAACGGGGGAAGTAAACAATCAGCATTGGCCAATTATAGATTGACAACACAAAATGCAAATAATGGAATTCCAGCAACTCAAGAAGACGTAAGAGATAGTGATGGAGCCATTGTAGGGACTAGTGCAGAGGCACTTGTGCTCACTACCCAAATTCCTGTTTCAGGAGCAAATAATCATACATTTGATTTTGGATTTTTTGCTTGTGCTCCAAATTATCATGAGATCTGTAATGATGGTTCAGATACTTTGACATTAACGGCAGATGCTGGATTGACTAATGTGATGTGGTATGATAGCACGACTAATACCTTAATCGGTTCGGGTATTTCTATAAAGATTACAAGTTCAACTTTGGGATTATCTGATACTTATGAAGCATATTATTATACTGCATTAGATGCTACAGGTTGTACAGTGAGCTTATGTTGTCCAGTTCAAGTTAAAACTATCCCTTGTTGTCAAATTTCGGTTCAAAATACAAGTACACTTTGTAATAATAATTCAACTCTAGCTATTTCAACAGATGATTGGTTTAGTTTGACACTAAGTGCAACTGTTACAGGTGGTAGTGGAAATTATATTGTAAAAATTGGTGCATATACAAGTGCATCAACTGCATCTGGAAGTCCAATTACTATAACTGGAAATGGTGCAGGAGGAAATCCACTTTTACAAGCAAATGGTACAGCTACATATACTGTAACTGTACAAGATGCAACGAACGGGTCTTGCTTGACTACTTTTTCGATAGGGCCTGTTGCAGCATGTAGTTCTTGCCCTAATCCAAATTGCTTTACAATAGGCGTGCAAAAGAATTAATATTAGTAATTATACTAAGTAATTGAGTTAAGGATTTTTTAAAAGCGTAAGAATTGAATATTTTATTTATAATATTCAATTCTTACATTAGCAAAATTGTCTAAGCAAATTCATTAAATTTTCAGCCGAATTAAAATTAAAAAGCTTATAAATTCTGGAAGGCTTATTTTAATTTAATTTAGTTCGAATCAAGTATTTCGTTTACAGGAATTTATATATTAATATTATTATATGTGATTATATATAGTGTTTTTTAATAATATGTAATTATCTTTGTGCTGAATTGAATGAATATGAAGAATTTAAACTTTGTTACAGCATTAATTGTATTTCTATTTAGTACAACACTTTTTTCACAGATTTCTGGGACCGTATTTCGCGATTTTAATGAAAATGGAACTCAAGATGTTACCACTTCATATAATGAAGTAGGAGTAGCTGGAGTTACAGTTATAGCTTATAATAATTTAGGTGAAGTAGGATCTACTACAACATCGGCTACTGGTAGCTATACGTTTTCGGGATTGTCCTTGCCCTTGAGAATTGAGTTTTCGGGATATACTATAGGTGATTACTCATCTGCTGTAGGAACATCAAATCAATCAAGTGTACACAATTCTACAATGTTGCAAGTGCTACTGCAAATTTTGGAATAAACTATCCAGCAGATTATTGTCAATCTATACCTGATGTTTTTACACCTATTTATTTTATTGGAAATCCTTTGGTAGAAAATGCTTCTATCAAAGCTGGTTTGTCCTTTGCATATAATTTATCAGGGGCTGCTCCATCGCCAGATGTTGATGCGACACAAGGACAGATAGGAACAACTTACGGTGTGGCTTATAATAAATTTACGAAGGATCTATTCGTTGGTGCATTATTAAGAAGGCATACAGGATTGGGTCCATTGGGAATTGGTGGATTGTATAAAATTGATTATTCGGGTGCAACACCGGTTGTTTCATCATTTTTGGATTTAGAAGCTTTAGGTGTTGATTTTGGATCCATTGCATCAAATGTAGATAGAGGTCTTTTTGGTGTAAATACATCAAGCGCTGACTCAACAGTGATTTCAAAAGCGTTGAAAGAAGGTATGGGAGATGTTGAGATATCAGATGATGGAAATACCTTATATGTAGTTAATTTGTTTCAGAGAAATATTACAGTGATTGATCTTACAGCATTTAATGTTACGGGAGCTCCAATTACAGCTGCTGAATTATCTACCATTGCTATGCCTTCTGTCACTTGTCCAAATGGTGTGGCGCGTCCTTTTGGGTTGAAGTATTACAGAGGGGGTTTATTCCTAAGTGTCACTTGTACTGCAGAAGGAGCAGGTGCTACGATTGCAGATTTGGATGGTTATGTATATGAATACAGTGGTGGTTCATGGTCACTGAAGGTGAGTATCCCTTTGGATTTTAAATTTTGGGGATCTATAAATCCAACACTTGCCGTTGAAGATCCGATTACTTGGACAGATAATTATTTAGACTTCATAGATGATTCAAATCCGATACATCCAGTATATTATAGAATTGATAAAAAGCAACCAATGTTGTCAGATATTGAATTTGACATTGATGGTTCGATGATTATTGGTGCATTGGATAGAACAGCTTTACAATTTGCTCAACAAAATTATTTACCTGGAACTACAAAATACGTATATGTATATGCACTTGGTGATGTGTTTCGAGCAGCCAAGACTGGATCAACTTTTACACTTGAGAATGGTGGAATTGCTGGAGGTGTAAGCGGATGTGGTGCACAAACAAACAGTGCGTTTCCATATGCTGGACCTGGTGGAGGCGAGTTTTATTGTGGAGATACTTGGGTAGCATACCATAATGAATCGACATTGGGAGCTTTGGCTATATTGCCAGGTTCTGGACAAGTAATGATAACTGCATACGACCCCATTGAAAGAGCAAATACTGGTGGAATTATTACAATGAGAAATAGTAATGGTAGCAAAGTACATGGATATCAATTGTATAACACAGATTATCCAGATTATGGTAGTTTATCAAAAGGACATGGATTAGGCGATTTAGAATTACTTGCAATCCAGCTCCAATTGAAGTAGGAAATAGAGTGTGGCTTGATACAGATAAGGATGGGGTGCAAGATGCAGGAGAATTGGCAATAGCTGGAGTAACAGTACAATTGATTCAATTAGGAACAGTGATCGCAACATCTATTACTGATGCAAATGGAAATTATTTATTCTCGAATGATGCCACTAGAACTGACAATGATGGAGATGGAGTGTCAGACAATATATTCAATATATCCCAATTGATGGCTAATATGACCTATACAGTAAGAATTCCAAATGCTGCAGGTGCCTCGATGCAATCAGTGTTAAGTCCTTATCGTCTTACCTCACAAAATGCAAATAATGGGATTCCAAATACCCAAGACAATGTAAGAGACAGTGATGGCGCTTTAGTAGGAACTAATGCTGAAGCATCAATTCTCATTTCAGAAATTCCAATAACTGGAGCAAACAACCACACTTTTGATTTTGGATTTATTTCGTGTACTCCAAATTATCATGAAATCTGCAATGATAAACCAGATACATTGACACTCACAGCAGAGACTGGTTTGACCAATGTCATGTGGTATGATAGTACCTCTAATACATTAATTGGTACAGGGTCTTCTATAAAAATTACAAGTTCCTCTTTTGGTCTCTCAGATACTTATGAAGCATATTATTATACCGGAATGGATACAGCTGGAGTGCCGGTAAAATTATACTGTCCAGTTCAAGTAAAAACAATTTCATGTTGCGAGGTCACTGTTCAAAGTACTAATACAGTTTGTAATAATAATGGAACTCCTGCTAATACTTCAGATGATTGGTTTAGTTTGACCCTTAGTGCAATAGTTACTGGTGGTAGGGAACTATATCGTAAAAATAGGAACTTATACAAGCGCTGCAAAAGCATCGGGAAGCTCAATCACTATAACTGGCAATGGAGCAGGAGGCAATCCACTTCTTCAAGCAAATGGAACTGCTACATATTCTATAACGATCATTGATAATGTTTTTCCTATTTGCTCAAATACGGTGAATATAGGCCCAGTGACAGCATGTAGCTATTGTCTCAATCCAAACTGTTTTACAGTGGGTGTAAAAAAGGGTTAGTAAATTTTAATTACGAAATAAATTGAAAATGTAAATGATTAAATAGGGTTTTTTGTTAGAGTTTGACACTTTTTTCAATGACATAGGATTTTTTCCTATGTCGTTGGAGAATTTAAAGATGTCCATAAAGTAAATATAAATTAATATGTAATGCATTGATTATTAATAATTAATATATTTTAATTATTTTATTAATATAAAATATTATGTTAATTTTAAATATATAACTAATATTACACGAATTTGATCTTTCAAGCAAAATTAAAGTTGAAAATAAAAATTGAGATTATGTTTCTTAAATAAAATTATTATTTATAACTTTGCGAATTAAGGTTGATTATATAAAGAGAATGTTATAGTATTTACTTTAAAGGATTAATCAATAAAAAGAATGAGAATGAAACATTTGTCTATATTTTTTTTAATTTTTATTTTCTCTACAAATTTATTTGGTAGAAGAGTAATGGTTTCGAGTGCAGCAGAAATTACCACAGCAATGAATGTGGGTGCACCAGGTGATACATTAATAATGGTAGGTAATATTTGGACTGATCAACTTATATTATTTGGTGGTGCAAATGGCACATTATCTAATCCAATAGTTTTAATGCCTGAGATTCCTGGAACTATTAAGCTGGAGGATCATCTAGAATTAAAATTTTTGGTAATTATTTAGTAGTTTATGGACTAAAATTCCAAAATCCAAATCCATCCTCATTAGGAACAAATCATATAGTTGAATTTAGGAATAGCTCTATTTTGGCTAATCATTGTAGATTTACAAACTCACATATATACTATTATAATTCAAATAACTCTATTGATAACAAATGGGTATCTATTTATGGAACTAATAATAGAGTAGATCATAATAGATTTGAAGGCAAATCGAATTACGGGCCGACTTTAGTAGTTTGGTATGCGAGTGCAGGTGGCTTTCCAAACGAATCACCTTCAACTTATCATAAAATAGATCATAATTATTTTTTGGATAGAACTTTGCCATTAGGAGGAAATGGTGGCGAAACAATAAGAGTTGGGGATAGTAATACCTCAAGGACAAATGGATTTAATATTTTTGAGTTTAATCTATTTGAACATTGTGATGGTGAAATTGAAATAATTTCAAACAAAAGTGAATATAATACATATAGATATAATACATTCAGAGCTAATAATGGTCAACTCACATTAAGACATGGTGCCAATTGTTTTGTTCATGGGAATTTTTTTCTGGGTGAAAATTATCCTGGAAGTTCTGGTGTAAGAGTAATAGATGGGAATCATGAAATTTACAATAATTATTTTCAAGATCTTATTGGAGCATCTTCAAGTGATCTTAGAGCTCCAATAACAATAATGAATGGAGACGCTAATCCAGCCGCTAATGGCTATTGGAAAGTTTATAATAGTAGAATTTGGAATAACTCTTTTGTGAATTGTGATGATCCACTTATTAGAATAGGGGTACCTGGTGGGACTGTTAATGCAGATTCTATATTTTTTTCAAATAATTTGTTATCAGCAATACAAGGACCATTTATTAAATATGATAATATTCCAACAAATATATTTTATACAAGAAATCATTACTATGGCTCAAATTTGGGTATAACATCTACAGGGTGGCTTAATTTTAATCCTGATTTAGTTTACGACACACAAGAGGAATTGTATAGATTAAATATTTCTAGTCTTTTGATAGATAGCGGAGCAGTGGTGCCACCTATCATAGATTTTGATGGGCAGTCAAGAATTTCAGTATTTGATATAGGTTCAGATGAGTATTCTGCTGCGCCAATAACTATAACTCCTCTGTTACCTCAAGATGTTGATCCTTGTTTTTTGAAACCAATGAATGATTGTCCTAATTTATCAAGAGTTTTAGGTTTAAATAAAATAGAATTAATATCACATGTAAAGCAAGAGCGTATAGAGTTTAAGATTTCAAATTTTCATTATAGAGGTATTGCGCAATTTCAAAAATATAATGAATTGAAAAAAATATGGATTAATATTGCCACTTTGGATTTTGAAATGAATGACAAGTTTGATTGTATTGACAACAATCCAATAGCAGGAAAGAATTATTATCGAATAGTTCAATATGTCAGAGAGTATGAAAATCCTATTACAATAGCTGATCTTGAATTGAATTATGATGCTAAATCTAAAGAGGAAATTTCTATATTTGTCACTCCAAGTCAAATAGAAATTCAATGTGAACAATTTCACGCAATAAAATCTTGGACGATTTATAATTTAAATGGTCAGATTATACAATCCAGTTCTTATGAAAGAGGCTTCGGAAATTATGTAAAAATTATAAAGAATCACAATTTGCCCGATTGCGTAATTTTGGAAGTTCAAACATACAACAATACTCGTAATAAAAAATTGTTATTTTGGTAGCATTTAAAACAAAAAACAGTATAGTTGTTTTTATATTTATTGAGGTATTTTGATGTGTTTTGGGCGCATCAGATTTTTTAAAAACTTAAATTTTCAATTTATTAATAATTTCAATATTCGAAGTATTATTATAATCCACTATTTGCATTTAATTCAGATATGAATAATATGATCAAAATTAGTTTATTGAATTGTGCATTATTGTTCAGCAGTATAATGTTAAGCCAAGAACAAAAATTGTTGTCTCGGAAGTATAATATTGATCCACGATTTAAACATTACAATAGCATTAGACGCAAAGAATTGAGTAATATTGATTCGATTTTGAATTCAAAGTTGCCTTATCGATATCTTTTAAGTCCTGATTGGCGAGCAAATAAAGCGCAATCCTTATGTTTCAGAGACTCTGTCTTTAACTTGTATACTTTGGGGACATCTTATGGTGAATTTGATCGATGTGAAATTACCTCAGTGCACAGGCTGAATTGGTCAGATATGAATCCTTACCTAATGGGCAAATGTAAAACTGGAAATTGTTATAAAGTTGAAATGTTCAACTTTAATGAAAATATTACTAGTTTGGCTATTGTGGATGTTAGCTTAAGTGAAATTTTACTAATAGATCACGTCAAATATCTACAACCACAGATCAGTGAAAGGATGGAAAAACTTGCTGTAGAATTAGTTTTGCATCATCCAGAAGTGCGAGCTATTTTAGGTTTTCGACCAACAGAAGAAGATGTTATCATGGCGAGCACAAAGACTTCATTGGCTAGGTCTAAATGTGAGCGTTCAAGACATTTATGTGTGGCTCCAACCATAGTATATAATGGAAAAGCATTATGGGCTATAGTAGATTTGACAGATATAGATATTGTAGGATTTCGCTGGACTGAAGTGGGCGCAAATGATACTATTGCTGCTCCTAATTTTACAGAGAAGAATCTTCAAAATGAATATATTTATGATTGTTA
This sequence comes from Saprospiraceae bacterium, assembly GCA_016710585.1. GTDB lineage: Bacteria > Bacteroidota > Bacteroidia > Chitinophagales > Saprospiraceae > Vicinibacter. The sequence continues at coordinate 21,618 of JADJVN010000016.1, read as the reverse complement.
TTGCATAAGAGATAAACAATTTAAAAATGATCTTTGGGAGTTTAATTATGGCCTAACTAGCTCTGATGGTCTTAGAATTTCTGATGTAAAATATCAAGGTAAAAAAATATTAGAAAGCTGTAAATTAGTGGATTGGCACGTGAGTTATTCTCCTACAGAAAAATTTGGTTATAGTGATGCAGTGGGATGCCCATACTACAGTTCAGCAGTAGTAGGTGCGATCCAAATTCCGGAATGGGATACCATTATAGAGAATGGACAAGCGGTCGGATTAAGGCTTACTCAGATTTATAGTTCTGATTTATGGCCACAACCATGTAATTATAATTATGAACAAAAATACGAGTTTTATAATGATGGTAGAGTTCGAGTAGGAGCTGCATCATTAGGACGAGGTTGTGGAAGTAATGGTACCTATAGACCTGTATTCAGGATCCATTTTTATGGTGGAAATAAGTCATTTTATCAATGGGGAAAAAGCGATTGGGACGAGATCAATTTTGAGACCTATTTTCTTCATGATGAAATCTCAAAACTTGCTCCAGAAAACCTATTGTACAAGATAAAGTCAGATCAATGGACTTATGGAATCCAACCTTCAATGGGGCAGTTTCAAGACGGTGGAAAGCAAGATTTTGCTTATACTTATATTTCTTTGCATCACAAGAATAAAGAGGAAGGAGATAATGATTTACCCTCCCTTGGTCAATGTTGTAATACTAATTATGAGCAAGGTCCAGAGAAATTTATCGACTCAATACCTGAACCAGTTTCTGATTCCGATTTTATAATATGGTATGTGCCTCAGGCAAAAAATGAGAATAGCAAAGGTGCAGAATATTGTTGGGCAGAGACAGTTTCAGTTTTAGGTGTAAAACAGTATAAGACTTATCCTTGTTATATGGGGCCAATGCTAATTCCAATGAAGCATGAAAAGTAAATTCACGATTATTTTTTTAATGTTATTTTTTAAAATTTGTTTCAGTCAAGATGTTATTCCACTTTCTGATTGCAAGGGTAATCCTTTGTTTGTCAAAAAACTAACTCCTCCTGGAATGAAGGTTTATTTAAGTACATTTGAAAAGTATAGAATTGGTTTTCATTTAGTTGAATTGTTTCCTAAAAACAATAATCCTCCATATCGATATTCACACCCTTCATGGAAACTTGGAGGTGCTCTGGGATCTTTTGTTATTGCCCCAACGGGGCATGTGTTTGTTTGTCCGACACCATATATTAATAATTATTATAATCCTCCTTGTGAGCAAAATAAACTTTATCGAATTCATTCTCAAACAGGCGAAATGGAGAGTGTTTTTCAATTTTATGGAGATACTAGTTGTACTGATTTTGGATTAATGGGAATTTGCTATGACTGTGAGTCTGATCTACTTTTTGTTTCATCAATAAAAGGTTCTACAAAAACTAAAGCAAAAGGCAAAATTTATTCTTTACATTTCACACGAAATGATGATTACATATTAATTGATTCTATCAGCGAAATTGATGCTTTAGGGCTTTCTTTGGCTAAGATAGGAGGAAAGAAAAAATTATTTTTTGGTGATCTAAGAGCAGATGGTATATCTAGTATTGAAGTTAGTAATGACGGCCATTTTATTTCTGCTCCAAATTTAGAAATCAATCTCAATGATGAGCGATTTATGGTTAATTATGAAGCCAAAAAAATTAAATTTAATCAAGATAATATATTAAAAATTAGCCTTGTTCCCTTTGATTTTAGTTTTTCAATACCAGGTCATGAGAATGAGTCTTATCTTGAATATAAATATAATAAAGTAGGGAAGAATTGGATTTTGAAGAAAATTGAATTGCATTAAATATTAAGTTTTTTTTTAATTTATTTTAAATTTTAATAATTGTATGATTGAAACTAAATGTCCAAATAATATAATGGGGACGATAAATGTAGGCAAGAGACTAAATGGAAAATTTAAAATTGCTATGTTGGGCTGTTCAAATGCAAATTTCTGAATTGGCGAAGGAGCTGAAAATAATGCAATAATAACAATATTCAATAAAAGCCCTAAACAAATAAAGTTCCAAACCAGAACAATATGACTTCTTAATTTTGTTTTCGTTATCCCAAAATATGCAACAATTGGAGCCGAGATCCCAGCTACAATATCATAATTCTTTCCTTCAAAAGTCATAAGTTCAGGAATAGCTTTGTTTAGAAATAACCAGAACAAAACTATTTCAACTGGAATTCTTACAATGTTTATATAAGTAAGATTTTTTAAGGGCAAACTAAAAATAAATTTTTTTCCATTTTGGCTACCAAAAAGGTAGATAAAAGTCAAAATGGTAGGCATAATTCCAAACAATATTATATTTGGTGGAAAGGAACTTGTGTCGGCCTTATAAAAATTTTTCAATGATAAAATAGATTGAATAACCAACCAAATTGTCAAGCAAATAAGAATTGAAATCGTGTGTTTTTGTGTTTTTTCAGAATAAGAATTTTTAATTGTCCAAATAAAAAGTAGCAATGTCCCTAATGTAGTTAACAACAAAGGCATGTGTTATAAATATGGGTAAATTATCAATCATTTCTAGTTTTCATTTAATAACAAACATTGTAACAAATAAGATTATATTTGATCAATTAATTTTATTTTTTCCCCCGCTTTCTTAGATTTTTAATTCAATTTACTTGGCTGCATATATACAATTTTACAAGTGGCCACCTCAAATGTCTCGATTTCTGACAATATTATATAAAATAAAACTATCTTATTTTTTCTCCAGGTCTGATCATAAAACTTAATTTCCTTCTTTGATTTAAAGCCCTTTAATTTATTTATTAATCCTATATAGCATTAAGTATAAATTAAAATATTAGCCAATAATGTCTTTTCTATTAAGCAATTTTAGAAACCCACCAAAATATAATTATAATATTATTTAATGTGTAAATAAATAATTATCAGTTATATAAATATTAAAATAATTAAATATGTAAAAAATTTAAAATATATAATAAATTGTATTTACCTTTGTTTATGGATTATTTTATTTAATAATGTGTTTATTTTTTAGAATTGAAACATAAATTAGATAAATATTCCATTTGCTTTCCATGAAATTCTAAGGATGGTTTTTTCGATCCTAGATTTTGTTGAAAAACTTGAATGACTTAATTTTTGAATGAATATGAATAAATCTTCACACTTACCATTTTTTGGTCTCGTCAAGAATTCTAGAAGAATTCTAGAAGCAATACTTATGGCTTTTGTCTTATTAATTTGTGTTATAACACAAATTAATGCTCAAATTTCTGGTACTATTTTCATGGATGGAAATAATAACGGAACTTATGAGACTGCAACAGAAGTGCCATTTGCATTTGTTACTGTAAAAGCTACTGATGCTGCTGGTGCAATGTTTACAGCTACTTCAGCAACAAATGGAACTTACACTATTACTGGAACAAACACTTCTACAATGTACCGACTGGAATTTACATATCCTGATGGATATTTAGACGGTGCTCAAGCCATTGGGTCAGGTTCTTCAGTGCAATTTGCCTTAGGTAATGCAACTAATGTAAATCAAGGTGTATATGTTGCAAATACGTGTGATCCAGATGGTGTGATGCGTGTTATGTTTTCTTCAGGTTTAGATTCTGATGGGACAGATTTTGGGCTTAGATCGTGGGATTATACAGCAGACCGAAGAGCAGTTAATATGATGGGTTCTGGAGGATCTACTACACCACATACAGATGACATACCGATTTCGGCAGCTGGGGTGGCTTATGGAATTGCAGTTCAAAAAGGCACAAATTTAGGTTTTTTTACTACAATAAGTAGCGATCTTACAACAGTGTTTCCTGCAGATCCTGTTGGAGAAGATGTCATCAGAATTGCAAATTACTCTGGGGCAGGAAATTCCTACGTTTCAAATAAGTTATTAGTGGATTTGGGTGCTTTCGGTATAAGCACTTCAGCAATTTCTCCTTCTATTGACGGTACTTTTGGTACTCATGGTTTAGGAGGCATTGCAATCTCTGATGATGGGAAAACCTTATATGCTATCAATATGGGAAAAAGAAATCTTATTAAGATAGATATTAGTGGAATAAATTATGCAACTATTCCAGGCGGAGGTTATACAGGTGCTCCACTTGTCGTAACTGAAATTGCACTACCCAATGCAAGTTGTACAAATGGTACGTTTAGACCTGGAGCTTTGGATTTTCATGCAGGAAATTTATATATAGGAGGTGTTTGCGATGCCAATTCAGGCACTGCTGCCAATTTGCAAGTTAAAGCTTATGAAATGAATCCAGTAAGCAATACTTTTACTCAAGTGTTGAGTTATACGCCAGATTGGTTAACTGCTGGGTTACGATTAGGAGGTGATTGGCCTCATGCACCATGGAGTACTACCTATCCCAGTGGAGATGGAGATGGTGATCCTGGGACAATACAGCCACATTTTTTTTCAATAGCATTCGATGATTATGGAGCTATGATTATCGGATTTGTGAATCGTGAGGTTTTTGTTGATGCTGGATCTACAAGAGAGCCAGGATATTTGTTGAGGACATGGCGAAATGCAGATGGCACATTTACCTTAGAAAATGATGGTGTATCTGGTCCATTAACCTCCACAGCTAGAACAAGAAATGTTGATGGTGGTGGTCAACCAGGTAATTTCACACCTGATCCACCTGGTGATTACAATAACGGTCCAGGTAATGATTGGTTCTTTGAAAATGGAAGAACAAGTTCTCACCCCAATTTATATACCGGTGGTGCACTTGTTGTGCCAGGAACAGGATTTGTTGTAGGTGGTTTTGCTGACCCAGGCAACCCAGCTTCGCAGACTGGTGGACGATATATCAATTTTGAAACTGGAAGATCAGAATATGGAACTTCTGTTATAGAGCTAAAGCAACCGTTATGGCGGCTGGTGATGTAGTCTGTGATGATCCTACTGTTGAAGTAGGAAACAGGATATGGATGGATACAGATGGAAATGGGATTCAAGATGCAGATGAAATGGCATTAGCTGGTATTACTGTGCAATTATATAATGGATCAACACTTATAGCTACAGCTGTAACAAATTCTAGTGGTAATTATATATTTTCTTCTGATCCATTAGGAACAACTTCATCTTCACATATTTATAATTTGGGACTAATTGCAGGAACAAATTATACCATAAGAGTTCCAAACGTTCAAGGTGGAAGCAAACAAACTTCACTTGGCACAAAAATACTAACTACACCTAATTTAACAGGAACAACAAATTCTGAGATCGACAAAATTGATTCAGATGGAATCTTAGTAGGCAACAATGCAGAAGTCACATTTCTTTTAGTATCTTATGGAGCAAATAATCATACTTTAGATTTTGGGTTTACAGCTTTGACTTGCCCAGTTGCTGGAACTAATGGTTCAACTAATGTTTGTGATAATTCGACTTTAACTATTACGTTATCTAGTTTAATTTCAGGAGATTCAACTGGAGGAGTTTGGAGCAGAGTATCAGGTTCTGGTGGTACATTCAACTCTACATTAGGAACTTTTATTCCAACAGGTGCGACTACAAGTATTTTTAGATATATAGTATCTGCACCTGGTTGCCCTAATGATACATCAGAAGTAACAGTAAATGTTAGTCCTTTTAGGTCTGCGGGTACAGACGGAAGCGACACAGAATGTGATGGTTCAGGAACAGTAATAGACTTATATAGTATCATTACTGGAGAACAAACCGGAGGTACATGGAGTGATTGACTGGATCTGGTGGTACTTTTAATTCAGGAGCAGGAACTTTCACAGTTTTAGCAGGAACAACAACAAGTACATTTAGATATATTGTATTAGGCACATCACCATGTCCAAATGATACATCGGTAGCGACAGTAACAATCACAGCAGCGCCAACAGCTGGAACTGGATCATCTACTACAGTTTGTGAAAATAGTACCTCATCAGTTAATTTATTTAATTTATTGACAGGTGAGAGTTCAGGAGGTACATGGAGTAGATTGACAGGTACAGGAGGAATATTCAATGCTGGAGCAGGTACATTTGTACCTGCAATAGGATCTACAACTTCTACATTCAGATATACAGTAGGAGGAGGTGGATGTCCAACAGATACAGAAGATGTGACAGTCAATATCCAACAAGCAGTAAACGCTGGTACAGACGGAAGCGACACAGAATGTGATGGCTCAGGAACAATAATAGACTTATTTAGTGTCATTACAGGAGAACAAACCGGAGGTACATGGAGTAGATTGACTGGATCTGGTGGTACTTTTAATTCAGGAGCAGGAACTTTCACAGTTTTAGCAGGAACAACAACAAGTACATTTAGATATATTGTATTAGGCACATCACCATGTCCAAATGATACATCAGTAGCGACAGTAACAATCACATCAGCGCCAACAGCAGGAACTGGATCATCTACTACAGTTTGTGAAAATAGTACCTCATCAGTTAATTTATTTAATTTATTGACAGGTGAGAGTTCAGGAGGTACATGGAGTAGATTGACAGGTACAGGAGGAACATTCAATGCTGGAGCAGGTACATTTGTACCTGCAATAGGATCTACAACTTCTACATTCAGATATACAGTAGGAGGAGGTGGATGTCCAACAGATACAGAAGATGTGACAGTCAATATCCAACAAGCAGTAAACGCTGGAATTGATGGAAATACTTCAGAGTGTGATGGTTCATTAAATATTGTTGATTTAAATATTTTAATTACAGGAGAACAAACCGGAGGTACATGGAGTAGATTGACTGGATCTGGTGGTACTTTTAATTCAGGAGCAGGAACTTTCACAGTTTTAGCAGGAACAACAACAAGTACATTTAGATATATTGTATTAGGCACATCACCATGTCCAAATGATACATCAGTAGCGACAGTAACAATCACAGCAGCGCCAACAGCTGGAACTGGATCATCTACTACAATTTGTGAAAATAGTACAGTATCAATTAATTTATATAATTTATTGACAGGTGAGAATTCAGGTGGAACTTGGAGTAGATTGACAGGCATAGGCGGAACATTTAATGCTGGAGCTGGAACATACATTCCAGCTATTGGATCTACAACTTCTACATTTAGATATATTGTTGGAGGAAGTGGCTGTCCTTTAGATACAGCAGATGTGACAGTTAATATCCAACAATCAGTAAATGCTGGAATTGATGGAAATACTTCAGAGTGTGATGGTTCATTAAATATTGTTGATTTAAATATTTTGATTACAGGAGAACAAACCGGAGGTACATGGAGTAGATTGACTGGTTCTGGTGGCACCTTTAATTCAGGTGCAGGAACTTTCACAGTTTTAGCAGGAACAACAACAAGTACATTTAGATATATTGTAATAGGTACATCGCCATGTCCAAATGATACTTCAGTTGCAACAATTACAATCACACCGGCACCATCAGCTGGAACTGGATCATCAATTACAGTTTGTGAAACAAGTACAACAACTATCAATTTATTTAATTTATTGACTGGCGAGAATTCAGGAGGAACTTGGAGTAGATTGTCTGGTACTGGAGGAACATTTAATGCTGGAGCAGGAACATATATTCCGGCTATTGGAGCTACAACATCAACATTTCGATATATTATTGGAGGAAGTGGTTGTCCTTTTGATACAGCGGATGTAATTGTGAATATTACACTTCAGCCATTAGCTGGAGTAGATGGAACAATAGATGCTTGTGCAGGTGGAGGAGTAATAATTAACTTATTTTCTGTTATTACTGACGAAGGAACTGGAGGAACATGGTCAAGAATCAGTGGTTCAGGTGGCACTTTTGATCCAATAGCAGGAACTTTTTCTGTAACTATTGGAGCTACATCTTCAACATTTAGATATATTATTTTGGGTACCTCACCTTGTATAAATGATACTTCTATTGCCACAGTAAATGTTACAGGCTTGTGTTGTATGATGGACATAACACAAACAACAGTTAATCCATGTAATTCAAATGGTACTTATACTAATCCTGGAGATGATTATTTTACTGTAACTTTAAATGCAACAAATATTGCATCAAGTGCACCATTTCTATATGAAGTCTATTATAATGGAAATTTATTAGGAACATCTTCATATGGTACACCTATCACATTAGGCACAGCAACGTTGCCACCATTAAAACCAGATGGGGTAAGTACGTATAAATTATTTGTAAGAGATAGAAATTTGTCTACCTGTGTAGATAGTGTCATTATAGGACCTGTTACACCTTGTCCTATTTTATCTCATTCAAAAATTTTGAGTTCAATTACAAATCTAAATGATAGAGATTATAGGGTCGTGTATAATATTCAAGTAACAAATGTAGGTGGGCCAGGTTCTTATGGTTTGACAGATTTAGTTGGATTTGATGACGACATTTCAATTTTAGCAAGAAGTTATACTACGAATGCACCTGGAAATTCTGGGAATCCAGGGCCTCAAGTTTTGTCTGGTTTTGGACCTTGGACGTTGGCTACTGGTCAATCAATAGCTTCTGCAACTTCGCATAATTATACTTTGACAGTTGATGTAAGAATTGATTTAAGTAGTACATCTTTAGGAAATAATATTTATACGCCTTGTACTCCAGGTACTGGAGGAACTTCAGGTACCTTTGGTCAAGGATTATTTAATCAATCTTCACTTGATAATGATAATGATGGAGATGTAGATGAGGTTGATGATGCCTGTGGAGATTTGCCATATATCATTCATGAGAAAACGTATTTATCTACAACTCAAACAGGACCTAGAAATTATAGAATTAATTATCAAATAACTGTAAGAAATTTGGGTGGTGTTTCAGGTACTTATGAATTAGTAGATCAACCAAATTTTGATTCAGATATTATTATTAATTCAAGTAATTATACATCAAATGCTCCAGGAAATATTGCTAACCCAGGCCCTTCCAGCCTAATAGGTACAGGCCCATGGACTTTTGCATCTAATCAAAGCATTTCTGCTGGGTCAGTTCACACCTATAATTTAAGTAGTAATGTAACAATAAATTTGGAAGGCGGTGGGACTGGAGATGATATTTATAGAGAGTGTGGTGATGCATTAACTCTTAGACCTTCAGCAGGGGAAGGAGCATTTAATCAATCTTCTTTAAATTATGATTTAGATCCAAATCCAGAAGAATTAGATACTGCTTGTGTTGATTTACCTTATATTGTGCATAATAAAACTATTCAAAGCGTTACAGATTTAGGTTCTAAGAACTTTAGAGTTGTTTACCAAATTCGTGTTGATAACTTGGGAGGTGCATCTGGTAGTTATAATTTGACTGATATTCCTGGATTTGAGGATGATTTTCAAATCACCTCAGCAAATTATACTAGTAATGCTTTAGGAAATCCAGCAAATCCTGGACCTATAACTCTAGCAACTAGTGGTTCATGGATTCTTGCTTCAGATCAATTAATAAATGCAGGTCAAAGTCAAATTTTTACGATTACAGTAGAGGCTTCTATTGATCTAGTTGACATTGGTACTGTTGGAGACGAAATTTACCGTGCTTGTGGAAGTGGTACCCCGGGAATTCCAAGTTCAGGCGAAGGTCTATTTAATAGAAGTACATTAGATGTCAATGATGATGGTATTCCAGAACAAATTGACACAGTATGTGCAGATGTGAAAATTTGGGATTTAGCTTTAAGGAAAATTTTATTGACAAATCCACCATATACTTATGGTCAAACTGTTCAATTTGAAATTACAGTTTTCAATCAAGGAAATGAAACTGCAAATAATATTGAAGTAAAAGATTATATTCCAACAGGATATTCATTCTCACCAAATAATGGTTGGTCTGGAGCAGCCCCTCTTATTACTAAAACCATTACAACATCTATATTGCCTCGAGATAGTGCAAAAATTTTACTTAATCTAGTTATTTCTCAAACAAGAGGAGGAAACATAAATTGGGTCAATTATTCTGAAATTTCAGCAAGCCAAGATTTAAGTAATGCAAATAGAAGTTTAGATGATATAGATAGTAGAGTGAATTCTGATGGAGTTTTAGAAAGGGCTGTAATGCCTAATACAATAAATGATAATAATATAATTAGTCAAAATAAAGGAGGTGAAGAAGATGATCACGATCCTGATGGAATCCAAATTTATGATTTAGCATTAAAGAAAACAAAAGTAAATACAGGTCCATATATCTATGGAATGACAGTTCCTTTTACAATAACCATTTACAATCAGGGAAGTATAGCTTCTAGAAACATAAGAATTGTTGATTATATACCATCAGGTTTTACTTTCAATTCAGGAGCAAATCCAGGTTGGACAGGAGGTGTAGGTACAGCAGAGTATCTATATGTTAATACATTAAATCCTGGGGATAGCGTTGCGCTGACATTAAATTTAGTAGTTACTCAAGTTACTAATGGTGATTTCTTGAATGCATGGACGAATTATGCAGAGATAAAAGGAAGTGAAAATACTTCAGGAATAGATATGACAAATGAAGACATTGATAGTGATGCAGATGGTACAAATGGTAATGATCCAGGAGGTAGAGTAGAAAGCCCAGCCGACAACTATGTCAATGGCACAGGTACAGGAGCAGTAGGTGAAGGAGTAGCTGCAACAGATGAAGATGATCATGATCCTGAAAGAATTAAAATATGGGATCTTGCTTTGAAAAAAGTATATACAAGTGGCTCGATTCAATATGGTAGTCCATTGACTTTTACTATGACAGTATATAATCAAGGAAACGATACAGCAAGAAATGTTGTGATCAGTGACTATATTCCTGTTGGATATACTTATACAGCTGCATTAAATCCAGCTTGGTCTGGAACTTATCCAAATGTAAACAGAACTATATCTGGACCAATAGCTCCAGGTGATAGTGCTAGTGTGACTATTGTTTTAACTTTAGAAAATACAGTTGGTGGTAGAAGAAATTGGGTAAATTATGCAGAAATATTTTCAAGTCAAGATAATGCAGGTAATAATAGAAGCAATGATGATATAGATAGTAATGTTGGTTCAAATACAATTATTGAACAAAATGTGTTACCAGGTAGTGTAAACGACAATAATATAACAAGTACGAATAAAGGTGGAGAAGAAGATGACCACGATCCAGCTGGAGTAGAAGTCTTTGATTTAGCTTTAAGAAAAACCACACCAAATAGAGCAGGTCCATTTAATTATGGAGATGTGGTTCCATTTACTATAAAAGTATTAAATCAAGGAAATATTGCTGCGACTAATGTAGAAATAATAGATCATATTCCTGCAGGCTTTGGTTTTGGATCAAATCCAGGATGGAATCTATCAGTGAATACTGCTACTAGAACTATAGTAGGTCCTATTGCTCCAGGTGATAGCGCTTTTATTACGATCAATCTAATTGTCCAAGTTCCAGCTGATGGAAACTTTGCAAATGCATGGTATAATGAAGCTGAGATTACTAGAGCAATCGATGAATATGGAAATCCAAAAATAGATGATATTGATGGTTATTTTGATGCGGATAAAAATGATGATAATGATGTAGTAGCAGAAAGCCTAGATGATAATGAGATTCATGAAGATGGAAGAAATGTTCCTACGGAAGATCAAGATGATAATGATCCGGAGCAAGTTCATGTTTGGGATTTGGCTTTACGAAAATTAAATATGACAGCAGGTCCTTATAGTTATAATCAAAATATTACTTTTAATATTAAGGTATTTAACCAAGGAAACGATACTGCTCAAAATATAAGAGTTACAGATTATATACCTGTAGGATATAGTTATGTTGGAGCAAGTAATCCTGGATGGACTGGAACATATCCAAATGTAAGTTATGTAATTCCTGGACCTTTAGCTCCTGGAGATAGCTCAATTATCAATCTTGTATTAGTTCTTGAAAATAGTGATGGTGGAATTAAAGATTGGGTGAATTATGCAGAAATTACAAGAAGTGAAAATCTTACAGGAACTGATAAATCCACACATGATGCAGATTCTTATACTGCAAGTAATACAGCAGCTGAAAATGCAGTATTACCTGGAGGTGTAAATGACAATAATATTTCTTCTACTAATAAAGGAGGAGAAGAAGATGATCATGACCCAGCTGGAGTAGATATTTATGATTTAGCGTTAAAGAAAACAAAGGCTTTAACTGGACCATTTGAATATGGGCAAAATATACCATTTACATTAACAATTTATAATCAAGGAAATATATCAGCAAGAAATATAAGGGTAATAGATTATATACCAAATGGTTTTAGTTTCAATAGTGGTTTAAATCCAGGATGGACTGGAAGTGTAGGAATAGCTGAATACTTATATTCAAACACAGTCTTGCCAGGCGATAGTGTTAAATTGACAATAAATTTGACTGCACAACCTGTAACTTCAAATTTCTTCAGAGCATGGACAAACTATGCCGAAATAAAAAGTAGTGCTAATTTAGAAGGTATAGATATGACTTTCACCGATATAGACAGTGATGCAGATATGAATAATAATAACGATCCAGGTGGAAGACCAGATAGCTCAGCAGATAATTTTGTGAATGGCGATGGTAGTGGAGTTATTGGCGATAGTGCACAATCAACTGATGAAGATGATCATGATCCTGAGAGAATCAAAATTTGGGATTTAGCGCTAAGGAAAGTTATGATGAGCTCAGGAACATTGACTTATGGTCAAAATGTGATGTTTAGAATTTCAGTTTATAATCAAGGTAACGATACTGCCACAAATATTGTTGTTGGTGACTATATTCCAGAAGGATATAATTATTCTGCTGCAAATAATCCGAATTGGACTGGATCATATCCTAATATAAGTCAAACATTAGCTGGATCAATTGCTCCTGGAGATAGTGCATCGGTTACTCTAATGCTTGAGTTGAATCAAAGTAATGGCGGAACTAAAGATTGGGTTAACTATTCAGAAATTTTAAATAGTATGGATGCTTCTGGAGCTAACAGGAGTACCCATGATGCAGATAGTGAAGTCGGTTCTAACAATACTGAGGAAAATGCAGTATTGCCAGGTAGTGTCAATGATAATAATATATTAAGCCATGATAAATATGGTGAAGAAGATGATCATGACCCTGCTGGTCCTCAAATTTATGATTTAGCATTAATTAAAAAACCGGAAACAGCAGGACCTTATAATTACAATCAAATTGTAGAATTCAAAATATGGGTTTATAATCAAGGAAATATAAATGCAGATGAAATTCAATTGGTAGATTATATTCCTTTAGGTTTTGAATTTGATCATGTTTTAAGTACTCCAATATGGACATATAACAGTATTACAAGAAAAGCAACTACTAATTTAAGTTCAATGTTGGCTGCTGGAGATAGTGTTTCTGTTTCGATTTATTTAAAATTGGTACCAACTTCTGGAGGTACCACAAACTGGATAAATTATTCAGAAATTATAGCAAGTCAAGATGATAAAGGCAATAATATGACCAATTTAGATATCGATTCTAATCCAAATTTTACACAATCTGATGATCCTGGTGGACGACCACTCACATCAGATGATGATGATAAGGATGGCAATGGTAAAAATGGTGAAGATGAAGATGATCATGACCCTGCGTTAATTGAAGTTATCGATCTTGCTCTAAGAAAGACTTTAGTTACTTCGCCTCCATACACATATGGACAAAATCATGATTATAGAATTGTTATATATAATCAAGGCAATGAGTTTTTGCAAAATGTAAAAATTACTGATTATATGCCAAATGGTTATACATTTTTACCTTCATCAAATTTCGGTTGGGCTGCAGTGGGATCAAATGTTGAATATACTATTACAGATCCAATAGTTCCTGGAGATAGTATAATTTTAAATTTAATTTTAAGATTAGACCAAACAACTGGTGATATAAGAAACTGGGTAAATTATGCAGAAATTACAAGCATGGAGGACACAGCTTCAATTAGTAGAACTAATGACGATATAGATAGTAATCCTCAATCTGACAATCCAACAGAACGTGATGTATTTCCTGGAGAGCCAGAAGATAATAATATAATCAGTATTGACAAAGGAGGAGAGGAAGACGATCATGATCCTGCAGGTCCAAGTATTTTTGATTTAGCACAGAAGAAGTGGACAATTCAAACAGGTCCATTTAAATATAATGATTTGGTTACATTTAATATAAGAGTGTTCAATCAAGGGAATGAACCTGCTAGCAATATTGAAATTACTGATTATGTTCCATGTGGTTTTGAATTCGTAACTGTTGGTAATTCTTCATGGGCATATAATATTTTAACTAGAAAAGCTACTAGAACAATTGGTAGTTCTTTGTTACCTGGTGATAGTACAACTATTAGCATAATTTTAAAAGTAATTCCATGTGCCAATAATGAAGAAAATGCGTGGACAAATATTTCAGAAATTAGTTCAGCATTTGACTCTGATCGTAATCCTGGTGAAGATATAGATAGTAATCCTAATTCTGATTCATCTGATGATACAGGAGGAATTCCTGATTCACTTGATGATAACAAAATTGATGGAGACAGAAATGCAGGAGAGGATGAAGACGATCATGATCCTGCTAGGATAGAAGTTTTAGATTTAGCATTGAGAAAAAAATTAGTTACTGCAGGGCCATATAGATATGGTGATGTTCTAGATTTTAATATCATGATTAAAAATCAAGGTAATGTGCCGATGGAAAATGTTCAGGTTCAAGATTATTTGCCATCTGGGTATTATTTTAATTCAGGAATTAATCCAAATTGGACAGGAACAAACCCATTGATTAGTCGGATGATTAGAACAAGATTGAATCCTGGGGATTCTATTGTTTTGCCATTGAAATTGACATTGGTGATGACAAGTGGAAGTGAAAAAGCTTATATCAATTATGCAGAGATCACTCAGTTAATAGATACTAATATGTTGAATCGAAATGCTGATGAAGCAGATAGTAGACCTGGTTCTGATGGACTTTCTGAAAGAGCCGTAGAGCCTGGTTTCCCTGCAGACGATGATATAAATAGTATTGATAGAGGAGGAGAAGAAGATGATCATGATCCAGCAGGAATTGAAGTATTCGATTTAGCTCAAAAGAAATGGACAATACAAACAGGTCCATTTAGATATAATGATCTTGTGACATTTAATATCAGAGTGTATAACCAAGGAAGTATGGCAGCTAATACAATTGAGTTGACAGATTACATTCCTTGTGGTTATGAATTTGTAAATGCTAATAATCCTAGTTGGATATTAGATCCATTAAACTCAATTGCAAAGACTACAATTGCAGGACCATTTGTGCCAGGAGATAGTATGACTGTTCAAATAGTATTGAAGGTAATCCCTTGTTATACTGATGTATCCAAAGCTTGGACTAATTATAGTGAAATATCAATTGCAAAAGATCCATCAGGCAACATAGGAAATGATATTGATAGCAATCCAAATTCTAATCCAAGTGATGACACTGGTGGGGAACCTAATACTTCAAATGATGATAAAACGAATGGGGATAGTAGTAAAGGAGAAGATGAAGATGATCATGATCCAGCTCGTATTGAAGTTATTGATGTAGCATTGAAAAAAGAATTAGTTACTCCTACACCATATACTTATGGCCAATTGTTAGACTTTAATATTAAGATTTACAATCAAGGTAATGTACCTCTAGTAAATACTAAAGTTGAAGATCACATCCCAATTGGATTTAGCTACAGTCCTGCAGACAATCCAGGATGGACAGGTGCTTATCCTGAAGTAAGTACAGTTTATGCGCCAAAAATAAATCCTGGCCAAAGTACTTCTGTTTCTATTAAATTGAGATTGTTAAGAACTGATGGTGGTTATAGAGATTGGATTAATTACACAGAAGTTGCAGAGTTAAGAGATACTACTGGTAGAGTTAGAGATAACGATGACGCTGATAGCCGTCCTGATTCTGATCTTCCTCGCGAAAGAGAAGTTGTGCCAGGTAGTGAAGATGATGATGATATTTTCTCTAATGATAGAGGTGGAGAAGAAGATGATCACGATCCTGCTGGACCAGAGATATTTGACCTTGCTTTAAGGAAGAAATTTACAGGAAATTATCCTCTTAGATATAATCAAAGCCTTCCTTTTGAAATAACTATTTTCAATCAAGGAAATATCACGGCAATGAATCCAGAGATAATTGACTATATCCCTAATGGATATAATTATGTGGCAGCTTCAAATTCTACATGGTCATATGATGCTGCGAGTAGAAAAGCAACTACAATTTACAATGGAAATATTATTCCAGGAGATAGTGCAAAAGTAACTATCTACTTAAAGTTAGCTCCAGTGATTGGGCAGAATAAGAGTTGGGTAAATGTAGGAGAAATAAAATCTGTAATTGATACTTTAAATGATTCACGTCCAGATATTGACTCGGATCCAGATCCTGACCCAGATAATGATGGTGATCCAAAAGATGATAAAATTGATGATCCTACAGATGAAGATGATCATGATCCAGCAGAGCCACAAATAGTTGATTTTGCATTGAGAAAATGGGTTCCAAATGAGAAATTATTCTACTTACCTGGTGATACTGTACACTTTATCATAAGTTTACACAATCAAGGTAATGTAAGTAGTTCACAGGTAGGAATTAAAGATTACTTACCTAATGGATTTACATTCCCTGCAGCTATCAATGTTGGATGGTCTGTAGTAGGATCTATATTAGAATATTCTAATAATGTTAGATTAAATCCAAATGATAGTATCAAAATACCATTAAAGTTAATTGTTAGAATTCCAGCTTCAAACGTGAGTGTAGAGTCTTGGGAGAATTATGCGGAAATCAGAAATGTAAGAGATACATTTAATGTAAATCGAACAAATGATGATGCAGATAGTCAACCATTATCTGATACTCCTATGGAGAGAATGGTTCATGACGGTAATCCATGGGATAACGAAATCACTGGAAATGGAACAACTGAACTTCCTAAAGAAGATGAAGATGATCATGATCCAGAAAGGGTAACCGTTACTGCATATCTAGGCGACAAAGTGTGGAAAGATTTGGATGGAGATGGAGTACAAGATGCGGGAGAGATGCCATTGCAAGGAGTATATGTTACGATCTATGATTGTGCGACTGGAGCAGTGGTACAAAGAGATACGACAGATATCAATGGTAACTATGGCTTCGAAGGATTATTTGGAGACAAAGATTACTATGTAAGATTTGATGCAAGTCCATTAGGTATGCCAAATTGTGCATGGACATTCAAAGACCGTGGAGGAAACGACAGAACTGATAGTGATGTGAATGCAAGTGGAATTACAGATTGCACACGTCTAGATTGGGGAGAGCGTGATAGCACGGTTGATGCAGGATTTGTAGAGTTGGCAGCATACGGAGATTATGTATGGCATGATAGAGATGTTGACGGTCAACAAGAATTTGGAGAAGAAGGAATAGGAGGAGTTACAGTGACTCTATACGATGCAGCGACGAATCAAATCGTGCGCACAGGAATCACAGATAACAACGGACAATACTTCTTTGATAAGTTAATGCCAATGCAATATTATGCGAAATATACAAGGCCAGCAGGATACGGAGATACAGACTTCAACAGAGGCTCGGATGTAACCGATAATGATGTTGACGCATCCAATGGAGCAGGAACGAATGCAACAACATACTTGAGTCCAGGTGAGACAGATCGCACATGGGATTATGGTGTGTACAAATGTTCATGTATCAGTGGAGAAGTATGGTATGATTTGAATAAAGATGGAATCTATCAAGACATAGAAAATGGTATCAATGGATTAAGTGTTTATTTGGTGAATGCGATGACAGGAGATGTAGTAGCAAGTGCAATAACAGGTCCTAAGCCAGGCACACCATCAGATGATGGATTCTATTCATTCTGCAGTTGTTTAAGACCAGGAATGTATTATGTAAGATATGATAGACCTGGAGACTTAGCAGCGAGTGCAGTATTCCAAGGAACAGATAGAACTAAGGATAGTCATTTGACACATGCTTACGGACCGAATACATCAGAGAAGATCACAGTATTGAGTGGTAGCGATATCAAAGATATCCACGCAGGATTCCAGGTGAAAGCAGTTGTTGGAAACTTTGTATGGTTGGATGGAAATCAGAATGGATTGCAAGATTCAGGAGAGAAACCAGTACAAGGCGTAAAAGTAGCAGCATACAACACAGCTGGAGTGATGGTGAGTGAATCAACGACTGGAGTAGATGGAAAATACTTATTGGATGGAATTGCAGCAGGAGACTATTATGTCAAGTTTGTTCCAAATAGCCAATACGGATTTACAACAGCAAACAGAGGAAATGACGATATCGATAGTGATGTGACAGGTACACAAGGTCTAGGAACGACACAGGTGATGAGATTGAATACAGGAGATGCGATACCACACGTTGATGCGGGATTGATCTTGTCAGTCCTACCATTGGAGTGGTTAGGTTTCACAGCAGAGTACAATGGAAGCTTTACAGAGTTGAACTGGAGTACTGGTACTGAGATCAACAACAGTCATTTTGAAATCGAAAGACGTCACGAAAGTGAAAAAGATTTTGAAAAGATCGGTCAAGAATCCGCATCGACAAATGCATCAGCAACTCTACATGAGTATAGCCATGATGATTATGATGTAGTGATGTCAGGATTGTATTATTACAGAATCAAACAAGTCGATAGAGATGGAAAATATAGCTACAGCAAGATAGTAGCAATCAAGAAATTGAAAGCAAATGATCTAAGTGTCTATATCTATCCAAATCCAGTGCGAGATTTATTAAAAGTAGAGATAGACTTATCTACAGATGAAGATGTCATAGTAGATGTAGTAGATGCCAATGGAAAAGTGATAATGCACCAACCCTTCGGCGGAAGAATGAAAGCTGGAAGATCGAATAAAATATTAAATACAGAGTCTTTGACAAGTGGAAATTATGTAATAAGAATTAAAACAAATCAAACAGTGGTATCTAAGAAATTCACAGTAGCAAAGTAAATTAACTAAGGATTTTTTAAAAGCTCGGATCAATTCATTTTGATTCGAGCTTTTATTGTTATCTAGATTTGAACATCAGGATAAGCCAATATGTTATTACAAACAAAATGTCGAGAGTTGTAAACAAAAATATGAAAACTAGAAATTAAATGAACTACTTTGAGGAAAGTAAATTGAAATTTTTATTTAGATTCGACTTATTATATTTATTGCAATTAAAATATATGAATAATTTCAAAGACTTGCAATATTTTTGAGAACAAAAATTTAAACATGCTTTTATATTGTGCAAAGGACTTATATTAGATAACTTCCTATTCATTTTAATTCACAAAGGAAAA
Source organism: Saprospiraceae bacterium (assembly GCA_016710585.1). Classification (GTDB taxonomy): domain Bacteria; phylum Bacteroidota; class Bacteroidia; order Chitinophagales; family Saprospiraceae; genus Vicinibacter. The sequence continues at coordinate 2,199 of JADJVN010000016.1, read as the reverse complement.
TATAGAGAATCTTGGCATAAATTTTGAAGCTAAATAATTAATATTGTCATCATTATTAAAAGTTAATTTGAACTTTATGAATTTGATATTAAAATGAATAAAATAATATTGATATAAATGAAACCAATAAAAATAATTTTAAAAATATTACCATTTCTAATATTAAGCTTTTATCAAATAAATGGTCAAAGGAGTATTGCTTATGTTTGGAATAACCAAATGTTAGAGTCAATAAAAAAAGATTTTGCGCGTCCTCCAGTCCATGCACGAAATTTATATCACTTATCATTAGTATTTTATGAAGTTTGGACGATATTTGAAAAAAAATCAAATCATTATATTTTAAATGATACCTCTTCATTTTTAGATTGTAGAATAAAAAATTTTAGGTGTATAGGATCGAAAGATAGTGCAATTCATAAAGCTATAAGTTATGGTGCGTACAGAATAATAAATCAGCGTTTTAAAAATTCTCCAGGATATCAAACTATATTAGCAGATATTGATAAATTAATGAAATCATTTAATTATAATATTCTAGATAATTCATTGGATTTTAGCAATGGAAATGCAGCGGCACTTGGAAATGCAATAGCAAATTGTATCATTCAGTATGGAATTAAAGACGGATCAAATGAAGAAAATAATTATGCTTCTAAAATTTATCTGCCAATTAATGATAGTATGATTCCCACTTTGCCAGGCAATCCCAATTTAAAGCACCCTAATCGATGGCAACCATTATGGCTTTCACGAAATATAGATCAAAATGGTAATCCAATAGCAGCACTTCAAAAATTTCAAAGTCCAGAATGGGGTAATGTAATTCCATTTTCATTAGCTAATCCAAAAAATAACTTTAGAGAAGGTCAAATTTACCCAATTTATATTGATCCAGGTAGTTTTCCTTTATTGGATACTTCAAAAATAACTAAAGAAAGTGAAGAATTTAAATGGAATATGGAATTGGTATTAGCTTGGTCTTCACACTTGGACCCAAATGATACTACAATTATTGATATTTCACCAAATGGATTAGGGAATGTCAAAAGATTACCAAATGATGTTTCTGAATTATCGCAATTCTATGATTTTAAAAGAGGTGGAGATGGCTCCACAGGTTATCCTTCGAATCCATATACAAATCTTCCGTACAAAAAGCAAATGGTAAAACGAGGTGATTATACTCGTGCGATTGCCCAATATTGGGCAGATGGCCCAGAAACAGAGACACCTCCTGGTCATTGGTACTCAATTTTTAATAAATATGTTACAGATAGAATTGGGACTAAGAAATTTGCAGGAAAGGATATTCAAATTAGCGAGTTGGAGTGGGATGTTAAAGCATATCTTTGTCTTGGATCAGCGTTACATGATGCTGCAATTGCTGCTTGGGGCATAAAAGGTTGGTATGATGGAGTTAGACCAATTTCTGCTATAAGATATATGGCGATGAAAGGTCAAAGTTCAGATCCTCAAAAGCCAGCTTATCATCCTGCTGGGTTGCACCTAATAGATGGACTTATTGAGCTAGTTACAGATAATGATCCTTTGAGAGGAGATAGTCTTCAGAATATAAATAAAATTAAAGTTAAGGTTTGGAGAGGAATTCCAAATATTGGAGATCCATTAACTTCAAATGCTGGAGTGGGTTGGATTTTAGCTGAAAATTGGTGGCCATTTCAAGAAAAAACATTTGTATCACCTCCTTTTGCTGGATATATTTCTGGTCATTCTACATTTTCAAGAGCAGCTGCAGACATCTTAACATACATAACTGGTTCAAACTTTTTTCCAGAAGGTTATGCTGAATTTAAAATATACAAAGATAATGTTTTTTTGAGAACTGAGGCTGGACCTTCACAGGATTTAAATCTGCAATGGGCCACATTTCAAGACGCAGCAAACCAATCTAGTCTTTCTAGAATTTGGGGTGGTATACATCCACCAATGGATGACATTCCAGGAAGGAAGATTGGTATTGAAATAGCAAAAAAAGTATTTTCTAAAGCAAAAAAGTTATTTTACTTTGATTTAGATCAAGATGGTTTCGTTTCAATTGATGATTGTGATGATACTAACCCAAAGATTTTTCCTGGAGCAAAAGAATATTGTGATTTGATTGACAATAATTGCAATGGGGTAATTGATGATTCGATTCAAAATATCAGTTATTTTGCTGACTTTGATCAGGATGGT
>JADJVN010000015.1 GCA_016710585.1 Saprospiraceae bacterium | reverse complement strand
TGACTGGTGATAATCAAGCATTATTTGTTATAGATGGAGTCCCAGTAGACAACTCCAACACTAATACTACAAATCAACGTACTGGTAGAGCTGGTTACGATTATGGTAATGCAGCATCAGACATTAACCCTGATGATGTAGAATCAGTAACTGTACTTAAAGGAGCGGCTGCTTCAGCTTTATATGGCTCTAGAGCTGCAAACGGTGTCGTTATGATCACTACAAAAAAAGGCAAAAAAGTTGATGGACTTGGTATTACCGTTAATACTGGTATTAACTTTGGAACTTATGACAAAAGTACCTTTGCTGAGTACCAAGATAAATATGGTGCTGGATATGGCTTATATTATGAAGATCCAACTGGTCGATTTTTATATAGAGATATCAACGGTGATGGCAAAGAAGACCTAGTAGCTACTACATCTGAAGACGCATCACATGGAGCTAAATTTGATCCAAATTTATTGGTTTATCAATGGGATGCTTTTGATCCTCTTTCACCAAACTATGGCAAAGCTCGTCCTTGGGTAGCAGCAAAAAATGGCCCTGGTTCTTTTTTTGAAACTTCAGTAGGAAGTAGTCACGGAATTTCAATCGACAAAAACTTCGGCGCTGGTTATTTTAAACTGGGTTATAACAGAAATGATGAAAAAGGAATTTTACCCAATAGTAGCTTGACCAAAGACTTGGTTAATTTCGGCGCTGGATTTGATTTAACAAAATCATTGCAAGCTTTCGCAAATATCAACTATACCAATGTTACAGGTAAGGGTAGATATGGTACAGGTTATGATTCTAAAAACTTAATGACCAATTTTAGACAATGGTGGCAAACCAATGTGGATATCAAAGATCAAGAAGATGCTTATTTGAGAAACAAACAAAACGTTACATGGAACTGGGCTGATCCAGATGCATTAGTTCCTATTTATTGGGACAATCCTTATTGGACAAGACATGAGAATTTTTCCAATGACAATAGAGGAAGATATTTTGGAAATGTTGGTCTAAACTACAAAATATTAAGTTGGTTGAATTTGAAAGGCTCAATTTCTTTGGATAAATACAATGAATACCAAGAAGAAAGAATTGCTGTTGGTAGTGTTGATGTTTCAGAATACCAAAGATTTGATAGAGATTATCAAGAATATAATTATGATTTATTAGCCTATACTAATTCTTTAAATATTACTGATAGATTAAAATTCAATGCTTTATTGGGTTCAAATGTTCGCAAACAAACTATAGCAAGCATTAGACAAAAAACAAATAGTGGATTAGCAACACCTAGACTTTACACATTGTCTAACAGTTTAAATCCATTATTAGCTCCAGATGAAACATTGAAAATTACAAGTGAATGGTATTTTTGGAAGCACTTCATTTATCTTCGACAATTATCTAAGTTTAGATTTGTCCATGAGAAGAGACCAAGCTTCTTCCTTACCTAAAGAAAATAATTCTTATTATTATCCTGCAGCAGCGCTTGGGTTAGTATTTACAGATGATAAATTATTCGGTTCTGGAAAGATTCTAAGTTTTGGTAAAGTTCGATTGAATTATGCAGAAGTTGGAAATACAGCACCACCTTTGAGTGTAGTGGACGCATACAGATTGGGCGTGAGTACCATTTTGGATAGAACGATTCCTTCTACATCATTTGATGGTGTGCCGATTTCTTCTATTTCTACAACAAAAAACAAAGAAAATTTAAAGCCAGAAAGAACTAAAAGTTATGAGGCAGGACTTGAAATGCGATTTATGGACAATCGATTGGGATTTGATGTTACATACTACAAGATGAATACAATAGATCAAATTATCCCAGCTTCAGTTTCTAGAGCTACTGGTTATTCTTCTAAATTTATTAATGCAGGAGATGTTGAAAATAAAGGGATTGAATTAAGCTTATTCTTAAGACCTGTTACCACTAAAAATTTTGATTGGAGGATTGATTTAAACTGGGCTAGAAATAGAAATAAAGTTTTAGACCTAGGAGGCATTGACAATCTTCAATTAGGTACATTCCAAGGTGGAGTAAGTATTAATGCGGCTCTAAATGAGGCCTATGGAACGATAAGAGGTAATAATTTTGTTTATAAAGATGGTAAGAAAGTTGTAGGTGCTAATGGACTTTACAAACTTTCTGCAACATCAAATGAAGTTATCGGAAATATCAATCCTGATTGGACTGCAGGTATTACGAATACTTTTAGAATTGGCAACTTTACTGTAGGTGGTTTGATCGATATCAAACAAGGAGGCGATTTATTCTCATTAGACTTATATTATGGTCTTGCTACAGGACTATATCCTGAGACTGCAGAACTAATGATAATGGCAAAAGTTAGATCTCCGAATGCTGATGGAGGAGGAATCATCCTTGATGGCGTAAAAGACGACGGAACAGTAAATACAACTAGAGTTTCAGCTGTTAATTTTGGAATTTATGGATACAGAAGAAATCCTGCTGCAGCATTTATTTATGATGCAAGTTTTGTAAAACTTAGAGAAGTAAATATTGGATATGATTTTCCAGCAAAATGCCTTGGTTCTAATAAATATGTAAAAGGTATCAATGTAGGATTGTATGGAAGAAATCTTTGGATCATATCTAAAAACTTGCCTTACGCTGATCCAGAAGAAGGATTGAGTTCTGGTAATATCCAAGGTCATCAAGGTGGTGCTTACCCTTCTGTAAAAGTAATTGGTATTAATTTAAATTTAAAATTCTAATAATTTATGAAAAATATAGTTAAAAAAATATTTTGGTCCATTGCCCTTCCATTTTTATTTATTGTTGGTTGTACTGATAATTTTGATGAATTAAATTCAGATAAAATCAATCCTACTAACACAACTCCTGGAGCATTATTTGCTGGTGCAGCGAGACAAATGTCAGATATCGTAACCAACACAAATGTGAATTTCAATATATTCAGATTACTTGCTCAACAATGGACTGAAACCACTTATACCGACGAGTCTAACTATGATTTTAGTACTGTGGGCTATTCCTCAGAATTTTTGGAACCAAGTGTATTTAGATGTATTAAAACCACTAAACGAATCTGCAAAATTAGTTCCAACACAAAATGCAGTTTTGTTTCCAGCTGATATGCAAAACAATCAATTGATGTGTATAGAAATAATGAATGTATATGCTTATTCAGTATTATTGAACACATATGGCAACATTCCTTATTCTAAAGCTTTGGACCCAAACAATACTTCTCCATCATATGATGATGCTGCTACTGTGGCAAAATCATTAGCTACTCGATTAGATAAGGCTATTGCAGGTATCAAAACAGGTGCTGGTGGGTTTGGCTCTTCTGATTTATTAAATGGCGGTGATATGGCAAAATGGTTAAGCTTTGCTAATTCATTAAAATTAAGACTAGGAATGATTTTAGCTGATTCTGATGTTGCACTATCAAAATCAATGGTTGAAGCAGCTGCACCCTCATGCTATTTCTTCAAATAGTGACAACATTGCTTTTCATTACCTTTCTTCTCCACCAAATACAAATCCTATTTGGACTGACTTAATTCAATCTAATAGAAAAGATTTCGTAGCTGCTAATACTTTAGTTGATAAAATGAAAGATTTGTCTGATCCTAGAATTCCGCTTTATTTTACTACAGATGCGTCAGGTGGCTATTCTGGTGGAATCTATGGCTCTGGTAATAATTTTTCAACTTTCTCTAAGCCAAGCAATCGAATCACTGACCCAACATTGGAGTCAATTTTCATTGACTATTCAGAGGTTGAATTCTTGAAAGCTGAAGCTGTAGAGCGTGGTTTTAATGTTGGAGGAACTGCTGAATCTCATTATAATAATGCAATTGGAGCTTCAATTGAATATTGGGGAGGTGATGCAGCTTCTACTACGGCTTATTTAGCTAATCCAAAGGTAAGTTATGCCACTGCAACAGGAAATTACAAACAAAAAATTGGCGAACAAAAGTGGATTGCTTTGTATAATAGAGGTTTTGATGCATGGACTGAATTCAGAAGATTAGATTATCCTCAATTGGTTGCGCCAGTTGATGCTGAAACTGTTCTACCTAGAAGATATCCTTATCCAGTGCAAGAGCAAAATTTAAATACAAAAAATTATAATGATGCTGCAGCAGCTATTGGTGGAGACAAAGTAGACACTAAATTATTTTGGGATAAATTTTAAATCCAAGAATTTATAGTTTTTACGAACTATTAAAATAAAAAACCTCGAAGTTTTACTTCGAGGTTTTTTTTATAGGTTAAACTTGATAAATCTTAGAATATTTCAGTACCTGCAAAATGAAATGCACCTTCAATAGCTGCATTCTCATCTGAATCAGATCCATGCACTGCATTCTCACCCTTATTTTTACCATATTTTATTCTTATGGTTCCTTCTGCAGCTTCAGCTGGATTTGTTGCTCCAATAAGTGTTCTAAAGTCCTCAACTGCATTATCTTTTTCTAAAATAGCAGCAACTATAGGGCCTCTAGACATAAAAGCAATAAGCTCTGGATAAAAAGGTCTCTCTTTGTGAACTTCATAAAATTTTCCTGCAGTTTCAAGCGATAATTTTGTATATTTCATTGCTACGATCTTAAAACCAGCAGCACAAATCATATCCAAAACGCCACCAATATATCCTGATTCTACAGCATCAGGTTTAATCATTGTAAATGTTCTATTTCCAGCCATTTTTTTGTTTTTTATGTTTAATAAAGGCAAAATTAGCCAAAACCATTCCTCCAAAAGCTATTTCATTAAATATTCAGTTCTTATTAACCAATTTTAAACATATTAAAAAATATAATTTTAGACCTTTGACCAAATTATGTGGCAAGAAGTCGTAAAAGTAAAGGAATTATTAAATTTACCCAGACACATCAGTATCTTATCTCATAGGAATCCAGATGGTGATGCGCTTGGCTCTACAATAGCATTAGCATTATTTTTACAATCTTACGGTCACAAAGTGAATATCATATTACCAAGTGAATATCCTGTTTATTTCGAATGGATGCCACTCACTGAAGAAATCATCATTTTTGATATTTCACCAAACCAAGCTGAAGCGTGCATCAAGCAGTCTGAAATAATTTTTATGCTTGATTTTAATTCCTTAGACCGAATTGATAAATTAGGAATTACTGTAAATCAGAGCAATAAGCCCAAAGTGATGATAGATCATCACATGGATCCAGAGCCCATAGCAGATTTCATTTTCTCGGATACTACCTATAGTTCTACATCAGAAATGATTTTCGAGTTTATTGGTGAATTTGGAGAAAATATCAAAAACACTAAATTAATCTACGATTGCCTTTACACAGGTATTATGACTGATACGGGTTCATTCCATCACAATACCAGTGCAAGAGTATTCAAGATCATAGCGATAATGAAGGAAGCTGGTTTGGATGACACCAGAATTCAAGAACTGGTATTAAATAGCCAACCTGACAAATATTTAAAATTACTGGGTCATTGTCTGCACAATCGTATGGAACTGGTTCCAGAATTGAAATTTGGTCTCATTTCATTAACTCGGGAAGATTACAAGTCATTTGAAATTCAGAGAGGCGATACAGAGGGAATTATTAATTACCTGATGATGTTAAAGAATGTAAACGTCGCAGCATTGGTAATGAATCAGCCCAATATCATTAAATTATCACTTCGTTCAAAAGGGAATATATCTGTACAAGAGCTATGTCGCGATCACTTTAATGGTGGTGGACATAAGAATGCTTCAGGAGGGGCCTCAAAGTTGGGACTAGATGAAACGGTTAAAAAACTGAAAGAAGTCCTACCATTTTATATCTTTGCAAATTAAATGTTTAAATATTATATAATGAAAAATTTAAATTTATTAGTAATAGCAATCAGTGTAATTAGCATGCTTCAGTCTTGTAAGGACATGGGGGCTGCTACTATGAAAAAAACTTTAAATGAGTTTGATTACAAAATGATCAAGGACAATGAAGGTCCTTTGGCAAAAGAAGGTGATTATGTATATTTTAGATATACAGTAAAAAGCAAAGATTCAATCGTATTTACATCTATGCAACAGGTCCCTATGATTAAATTCAAACTACCTAAGCAAGTTAAAATCGAACAAAAAAATGCAATGCCGATATCTGATGTCATTTATGCAATGAGTAAAGGAGATTCTGCTATAGTGTATCAAAAACTTGATGCAGCTACAAAAGCAAGCATAGGATTACCTAATGCAGAAGAACTAACATTTGAAGTGTATTTGGACGATATCAAAGATGAGGCTGCTTATAATCTTGACAAAGAAGCTGAAACAAAAATGGCTCAAGCAAAAGCTGAAGCAGCTCAAGCTCAAATGCCTGCCTTGATTGAAAAAGTTAAAATGAATCTTGCAGATTACAAATCTGGAAAAGCTAAATTACAAAAAACAAATTCTGGAATAAAATATATTATTCATGAAGAAGGAACAGGTGCTCAAGCTGAAGCAGGAAAAACTGTAAGTGTTAATTATTATGGAGCATTAATCAGCAATGGAGAAAGATTTGACGATTCATTTTCAAGAGGTGAAGAATTCTCATTTCCACTTGGTGCAGGTCAAGTAATCAAAGGATGGGATGAAGGTATTGCTTTAATGAAAGAAGGTTCTAAGGCAACATTTTTTATTCCTTATCAATTAGCTTATGGAGAAGCTGGATCACCTCCAGTGATCCCTACTAAAGCAGACCTTATGTTTTATGTAGAAATGAATAAAGTTAAATAACAAACTTCTTTAAAGTATCTTATGACCATAGATCAATTTAAAGACTTAAAAAGGCGACTTGCCGAGCTAAGGAGGTTTCTTTGACGTCGATAGGAAGATATTAGAAATTGAGGACAAGGAACAGCTATCCTTAGACCCTGACTTTTGGACGGATTCAAAACGTGCTGAGGTGGTCATGAAAGAACTTAAATCCAATAAACGCTGGGTTGAGGGATTTAAAAAATCTACATCTGTTATAGATGACTTAGATGTATTGCTGGAGTTCTGTGATGCTGGTGAAATTACTGAAGAAGAATTAGAAAATAAATACCAAGAAGCATTGCTCGTCATAGACGATATGGAGTTCAAATCTACTTTGAACAGACCAGAAGATGAATTAAGTTGCTATATAGAAATCAATGCTGGTGCTGGTGGAACCGAATCATGCGATTGGTCTGCAATGCTATTGAGGATGTATCAAATGTGGGCAGAAAGAAATGGTTTTAAAATAGCTCTTATAAACTATCAAGATGGCGATGCAGCCGGAATCAAAACTGCCGAATTAGAGATCAATGGTGATTATGCTTACGGAATGCTCAAAGGCGAGAACGGAGTGCATCGACTCGTGCGTGTATCTCCATTTAATGCACAAGGCAAAAGGATGACATCATTTTCTTCTGTCTTCGTTCACCCCATGGTTGATGATCGAATTGAAGTTAATATCAATCCCGCAGACTTAGAATGGGATACATTCAGATCAAGTGGCGCTGGAGGCCAGCATGTCAATAAAACAGAATCGGCAGTTCGTGTAAGACATTTACCTTCAGGGATCGTAGTTGAGTGTCAACAAGAAAGATCTCAACATCAGAATAGAGAAAAAGCACTCCAATCATTGAAATCTAGGCTTTATGAAAAAGAAATAGAGCGACAGATGGAAGAGAGGAATCAAGTCGAGGCTACAAAAATGAAAAATGAATGGGGCTCTCAAATTCGCTCATACGTATTGGATGATAGAAGAGTAAAAGATCATAGAAGTGGATATCAAACATCTCAAACAGATCATGTACTTGATGGTTATATTGATGAATTTCTTAAGGCATATTTGATGCATAAAACTGTTGGCGTTCCATTAGATGAAAATGATATTTAAGTTTTTATTTTGACAAAAAAATTAAGTTTAGAGGAACTGCAAAGATTAAGTCTTTCAGAATATAAATCAAAAGAAAAAAATCAAATTATTCTTTTGGCTGATAATATTCGTTCGGGTCATAATATAGGTTCACTATTTAGAATCGCCGATTCATTTGGATTTGAGGCAGTGGATTTATATGGATGTTCTGTAAAACCACCACATCCAGAAATTAATAAAACTGCTATTGGAGCAACAGAAAGTGTCGCTTGGAGCGCGATAGAAAATATCAACAATTATATAGAGGAAAAACTTAGTCGCGGCTATAAAATCATTGCTATTGAACAAACAACAAGCTCAATTCCATTGCATACATTTCCCATTAATATAAATGAAAAATATATTCTAATATTTGGCAATGAAGTACATGGTGTCAGTGATGAGATCATAAAACTTGCAAATCATTTTATTGAAATACCACAATTTGGTACAAAGCATTCATTAAATGTAAGCGTTGCAGCAGGAATAGTTGCTTGGCATTTTTTAGATAAAATATTAACTAATAAATAATAAAGACTTTTGAATTCCAAAATACTAGCAATTGAATCCTCATGTGATGACACATCGATCTCCATTCTGCATGATGGTAGAATTTTATCAAATATAGTCGCTAGTCAAGCTATCCATATACAATACGGTGGAGTCGTTCCAGAATCAGCAAGTAGAGCTCATATGGAAAATATCCTTCCAGTTCTCAATGCTGCTCTTGATAAAGCAAATACAACACTTGAGGAAATCGATTGCATTGCGGTAACTCGGGGGCCTGGACTTTTGGGTTCATTAATAGTTGGAATTACATTTGCCAAAGGCCTAGCTTTGGGATTAAACAAACCATTAATAGAAATTAATCATCTACAGGCTCATGTGGCCTCTCTTTTAATTGACAATTCCGATATCACATTTCCATTTTTATGCCTTACTGTTTCAGGTGGTCATACTCAATTAGTACTTGTTAAACAAAATCTTGAAATGAGTATCATCGGACAAACTATAGATGATGCAGCTGGTGAAGCCTTTGATAAGATTGGAAAACTACTGGGACTTCCCTACCCTGCTGGACCAGTCGTGGATAAACTATCAAAGCTCGGTCAAGCAAAATTTAGCTTTCCAATAGCTAAGACTCAGAATTATGATTTTAGTTTTAGTGGACTCAAAACTTCTGTACTTTATTTTCTAAAAAAAGAGCTAGACAAAAATAATAACTTCATTACTGAAAACTTAAATGATCTATGTCGATCTGTGCAAGATACCATTATCAATAGTCTTACAAAACAACTTGTTAAAGTAATGCATGAATATCAGTTAACGACAATCGGAATTGCTGGTGGTGTATCTGCAAATAGTGGCCTCAGATCTGCAATGCATGATTTGTCAGAAAAAAACAAATGGACTATATTATTACCAAAATTAGAATATTGCACTGATAATGCTGCAATGATAGGCTATTTGGCTAATTATAAATTTGAAAATAAAATCTTTGCTGACCCTTCATTTACACCATTGGCCAGATATCCTATTTCAACTCCATAATGCTAACACCTAGGCCTCCATTAGATTCTTCAGGATGAGTAACACCTCCAATGAATTTATAACTTCTAGCAGCCTTGTGGATCGCTTGTTTTAATTGACCGGATCCCTTGCCATGCAAAATTTTTACCTCTTTTGTATTTGCCAATATTGCTTTGTCGATAAAAATTTCAAAAGCTTCCAATGCATCTGTAACTCTAAATCCTCTGATATCCAAAAGTGGTTTAAACTCCTGACTTGATGAAATAGAGTCTAGTTTAATTCTTACTATTTGATTTGATTCCATCGCTTGTGGCATGGGTACAACTTCAGATATATCTACATTATATTTTAGATTGGACTCTTCTACAATGAGTTTATTTTTATTCATAGAGACCACTCTGCCGATCAATCCATATTTTATGAGTTTGACAGGGGAACCTATCTTAATCTCATATTCTACTCCTTTATTTAAAGTGGCACTTAGCTTTTTATTTAATTCACTAAACTCCTGAATTTTCTCAATCTGCTCTTGCTTTTGTTTCTCAGCCAAAGCCATGGCTTTTTCCAAATTCTTTTCTTCTCGTATTTCCTTGGCGACTTTTACATATTGTCTTTGAATATCATCAGTTTCTTTAATCTCTAATTTCTTTGCTTCCAATTTTAGCTTTAGTCTTTTGACTTCATATTGATTGCTTAAATTTTCATAATTTGAAATTAACTGATCCAACTTTGAAATCTTCTCTTGCCATTCTGCACGTTCTTTTTCCAAAGCTAGTTTTTGCTCATCAAGATTGGTCAATAAGTCTTCGAGAGCAACATGGTCTTTCCCTATTTTTCTTTTAACTTCTTTGATGATGTTGGGATCTAACTGGTTAGTCTTTGCAAGTTCCAATGCAAAGGAACTCCCGGGTTTTCCCACTCTCAAAATAAATGTCGGTCGCATATTGATGTTATCATACAACATAGCGCCATTGATCAATCCATCCTCACGATGTGCAAGTGCTTTTAGATTAGAATAGTGTGAATTAATCATCCCATAACAACCCTTTAAATTAATTCGCTTTAACACAGTTTCTGCAATTACACCACCAATTCTTGGTTCTGTACCTGAGCCATATTCATCCATTAATAAAAGTGTCTTTGAATCTGTATGCTCATCAAATAATTTTAATAATTTTAGTTTTGCACTGTAGGTACTTAAACCCTCATCTAATGATTGATGATCATCGACATCTCCATATATTTTATTAAAAACACTCATTGCTGAATTCTTGGCTACTGGCAGTAAGTATCCATTCTGAAACATCAATTGTAACAATCCAAGTGCCTTTAATGTAATCGACTTTCCACCAGCATTTGGCCCAGAAATTAACAATATTCTGTTGGCTTCATTTAAATACAAACTAAAGGGAACCGTTTCTTTTCTCAATATAGTATTCTTCAACAGCAATAGTGGGTGACGACCATCTTTAATATCCAAACCATGGTCAATAATTTTTGGTTTCGTCGCATTCATGAGTATTGCCAATTTGGCTTTTGCATGGATAACATCCAAACCAACCAGCTCATAACTCGTTTGCAAAATCTCATCAGCCATTGGACGAATGTCCTCAGAAAGTTGATTTAAAATTTTCCAAATTTCAGCTTGTTCATCTGACTCTAATTCACGTAGTCGATTATTTAACTGAACCAATTCATCTGGCTCAATAAAAATGATTTTTCCAGAGTCAGATTGATCATGTATTATCCCAGAGACATTCCTTTTGTTTTCTACATTTACAGCAAGAACATAGCGACCATTTCTAATAGTCTCAGGGATATCGGCAAGGTAAGATTTTTCCTTATAGGTATTCAATGACCGCTTAAAAACTTTATATAATTCTGACTGTATATCTTTAATGCTTCTTCGAATTCGTTGAAGGTCTGCAGAAGCTGAATCCAGAATTTCATTTGAAGGAGAGAATACTTTACTCAATAAACTTAATAGTACATTTGGATTGAAAATTCGATCCATGCGATATTTCAAATACTTAAACTGAGTGAGCTCCAAATTTTTAAAAAATCCCAAAACATTCTTAGAAATAAGGGCAATACTTTTTATTCTCAATACCGCATCAAGTGTACAAGTGTAGTTTGGGATTTTTAACAACTTAATATCATCATCCACAGCCTCGAATTCTGATAATGGAAAATTTACTTTTTGAGTAATCCACATCATTTCTTCAAGCTCAGAAAGTAAAACCAAAATCAACTGCGGATCTGTAAAAAATTTATGGTTAAATATCTGGTCTGTCGCCAATTTTGAAAAACAGTATTTTGAACATTCCAATTGAATTTTGTTAAACTCCAATTCAATAGCTAAGTCCTGTGGCAACAGCTCCAATTCCTCTTTACTATTTGCTTTACTACGAGCTCTTTTTTCCTCTAAATCTATCTTTAAGTGCATTTTTAAAATCTATAAGCGAATCGAATTCACGACGGTATGTAACACCAGATCCCACCTTATGTTTAACGCCAGAAAAACTGTCATCACTCTTGTAATAAACTCTCAATTTCAATCCTGAGACTGGGGTATTCCACTCAATTACACTTTCTGGATTAAAGTTAGTATTGCCATATAAGCTTGGACTTGTCTTATAGTTACCTCCCAATGTTACTGCCCATTTGTCATTCCACAAACGATGTCTTAAACTAAATACAAATTCTCCTTGATCAATTCGATTGGTAGCCAACAATGGATCTTCACTCACATCATAAGCGACATTAACATCCACTCCAGATATAAATTTCACATCTCCAAATGCTTCGGAAAGTAGATTAGTGGCAAATAATGAGAATTGGGATGAAAGCATCTCAGACAATGTATTGATTCCAGAAGATGTAAGATTCTTAATAATTCCTGTTTGGAATGGATTCGAAGTATTCAAAAAAGTACCAAATACCAATAATCCAAAAACTTGTTGATTCAATAAATCAGGATTTGCTTCAAGCTCATTTAACTTTATATCACTAAAATTCTTCAACTGACCTGTCAATGCTGGAAATCCAAGTTTAAATGAAATATCAGGCTTGAGAAGAGACCCCTTAAGAAGCATGAGTAAATCTACCTCTGTACGATTCAAAGCATCATCTGAAGCATCTGGCAAATCAATTAAATACTCCTGTAAAAATGTCGAAACAGATGAATAAAGTCCATCATATTTTGTCTCCAAATTTATATCTGCATTAAGTGGATCTCCAGTCCATTTAATGGTACCTCCGCGACGAATTTTAAATGGCTTATTCACCACATTCAATAATGTAAACAAATAATCCCCATGTTCAACGATGTAATCCCCGGTCATAGAAAAAGAATTATCTCTTAGTGACGCAATTTGTAGATTGCCTTCACCAAAACCTTTCATAATATCTCCAGCAGTCTCATCAAAACAATTTGAACTTCAGCTGCCTCAGTAATAGAGAGATCCATATTCAGGTTCATGCCTTTTACATCAATTGGTTTGATCACCGAGGAGCTGTCTTTCAGTTCATGTTTCACAAAAACAACAAAATCTTTTGATTCTGAACTTTGATCATAGTTTACTGGAATAACCAATTTACTTCCTTTTAATGCAGTAGCAGTAACAGAGATATTAACTTTGCTTAAGTTACCTTCAAAATTAGCTCGAAATTTACAAATACCATAGCCATAATAATCTGGATTGATATTCTTATTTGTATTGAGAATTAGCGCTTTTTCAGATTTAACATTGCAATTTACATAAAAGGAGTTCAAATTTCTGTGTGTTAAATATCCATTCAATTGCATTGGATTATTTAATTCATCAAACAAACTGAGGTTATTAAATGAAATTTTATCATTAACAAACGCTACTTTACCTTGTGGACAAGAAATCGATGCACCCAAATAATCTATTTTAGTTACCAATTTATCACACATTAAATCGCCGTTCAAATATAATTTCTTGTTTTTTAAATTAACAAAAGCATGGCCGTTAAATCCACCTCTGGTATTGGAAATACCAGGAATAAAATCCTGTAACAAACTCGCAGGTGCATTCTTTAATTCAAATAAAAATTCAGAATCATACTTTGGCAACTTATATTGATTTGCGATAGGGATATTGATAGTGCCTACACCAGAAATATCATAATCTCTATACTGATTTGAAAACTCGACATTCAGAGGAGATTGCCCATTTGGCAAAAATAAATTTAAACTCAAAGGTCCATAATTTGACTTATTAATATGGAACTGAAATATATTTATATGTGATCGAATATTTGAAACTTTATTATAATTTTCAAGAACCAATTCTAAATTGAATAAACCGGAGAATTTAATATTTCCTGCATTGATAAAGGAATTAAAACTGGCGACATCAAATCCATCTATATTCAATTTTAATCCCTTTTGATCAAAATTTGAAATGGCCACATACCTTGAAGAATCGGTCATACTTAAATTCTTTAAGAAGAGATTTCCTTTCGCATATGCAATTTCATTTTTCTCTGCGAGATACCAAAAGTTATTATCGAATAAAAATTGATTTGATGGAATTTTTAATGAAACAAATTTTGCATTATGTTCCAATAATCCAACGATTTCATAGTTTTTAGAATGGCCAAAAGAATCTATTGAAAACAACGAAATTTGAGATTGTGTTGAATTTCCTTTTTGCAGAACACTTAAATTTGGAAGTTTAAACCGATCATAAAAATTGATATCCTCTAAAAATATATTTGAATTAATTTGCGCATTCTCCCAATTCGACTGCAATGCTACCTCATCAATTATAATCCCCTTGAAAGCTAATGTTTCAATATTTGATTTTATAGTCATTTTATTGGCAATAGAATTAATTTCACCACTAACTCTGCCTCTTTCAATACTAAGGGGTAAATCAATAAAATCAAATAAATTCTTACTTTTGTCTAATTCGAAATCATACTTGACATCTAATAACTGAGTTCCTGCACCAATCTCAAGTGGCAGACTGGGGATATTCACTTTTAATATAGCACAGATATCATTATATATTTTTGACAAAGTGAAATGTCCATCCATTTGTAATTTTCCAAAATTGGAATTTACATTCAAATATTTGCGAGAATTTGACTCTCTTATTGATGATTGGATTTGAGAAATTTTTACTGAAGTTTTCTTATCTTCATCAAATAGTATTGTGTTCTTCAAATTCAAATCTCCTAAAATATCATCAATAGATTTTCCAGACATATTGATATCAATCTCTGATTGAATGACCAATTTCTGCTTGGTCAAATTCAAAGCATTCAGATCTAATTTAGCGATGTTTGCTTTAAAGTCAAATTTTGGTACTTTATTTAAATCATATATTTTTCCATCAAATGCAAAATTCAAATGATCGTCTTCCATCTTTAACTTTCCATTCAACAGAGATTTGGTAAAGACACCATTGAAATTAAGATTGCGATACTCTTTGCCCTTGAATAATGCACTTTCAAGATTTGCACTTAGATTTGCATTCAAAGTTTCCCACGTAAGTCCTAGACCATTTTTAACATTTGTCTTCAAATACACTTGTTTAAGATCAGGCATATTAATTAACTCCCCCAAATCAAAATTAATAAAATCCAAAGATCCTGAAAATTCAGCCTTTTCATTTCCTGGTCTCAAGTTCAATTTTATATCAGTTTTTGCGGTCCCAATATCTGTACTAAATTTACCATAAGATACAAAGTCTCCAATATATCCATCAAAATTTCCAGTAAAAGAAAACTTCCCTATCTTTTTAAAAGCTACTGGAAACTTCAAACCAGAAAATAGATCTTCTAAATTTGTAATTGAACTTTCTAGTTTCTCTACTTTAATGTTTAACAATTCTTCTCCAAAATTCGCTAAATTTCTGGAAGCTAAATTACCTTTAAAACTAATTTTATCACCAAATTTCAAAGACAATCGTGGAGACTTCAAACTATTTATCTTGCCATTCAAATGCCCTTCTAAATAAATAGTCTCTTCTCTATTCTTCTTAAAGAAATTATTAGCTGATAATTCTTTAAAAAAATAGGCTATCTCTGAAACTTTAGCTTGACTTTTATTAGAGCGGAAATTCAAAAATATTTTATCTTCAAAATCGAGAAAACTCTCATAATTAGCATATTTAAATTCCAATGTATCTTGCAGTAAACTTTTCTCTGTTTCTATTCTAAAATTATTGAGTTGAGTTGACTTTGAGGTCACAAATCCATCAGATACTTGCATGTCTTTTATGAGGAATCCATCATTAGACAGCGCAGTGAAATTTAATAATCTTCCCCAAAAATCTAAATCATTATATATAAACCCTTGAATTTTCGCATTTATCTGACCAAATCCAAAATGTCTATAATCCATAAACGGAATATCTTCGACTTTTGAAATCGACTTTGGATAACGACCATCATCATAAGTAAAACTCCCTGATCGAACTTCAGCATTCTTTATTTGGACAATAAATGGGAGGTCACAGATTATATCAGGATCAATGATAGTATCTGATTTAATATTTTCAACAATATGATTTGAGTCCTGCAATGATTCATTTTTATAAATACAAACTTTCGGCTCAATTAACTTAGCATTCTCAAATAATAAATAATCTCCTTTGGTATTCAATTGATCTATTACAGCATTGAGTTGTTTAACTGAGTAATATTCGTTTCTTGAAGACTCTTGATAAGTTCGCTGATATCTAAATTCATTTAAACTCACTTCCTCCATCACAAAATGAAATGGTGAGGCATTGGGTGGACTTTTCTTTTTCTTTTTAAAATGCTTTAAAAAATGGTTCAAACTATTCCGCTCTTCCCAAGCATAAGAGATAATTTTAAATACGCCCGTATCTATTTCTACCTTTTTAATTTCTAATGAATTCGAAAACAAAGAAAATAATGAATTCTTTAATCCAACTTGCATTTCTCTGCCAAAAAAAATAGTATCAGTATGATGATCTAATAATAAAACATTTTTCAAATCCAGACCAGAGACAATATCAACATGAATATCCCCAATGCTTATTTTATTATCAGACTCCTTATTCACCATACTAATTATCCGGTCTTTAGCCCAATTTTGAAACAGAGGTGTCTTCGACAAAGCATAGATAATACAAAAAATACTGGCCAATAATAGGAATATAAAAATAAGTACTTTAGACAGAGTGACTGCCTCCCGCACTGATTGTTTTATATCTTCGTTATATTCCTGCACTATCCTCTAAACAAGTATTAAATAATATAATTTTGTAAATATTGAATTTAACTTTATTTTAATCCGCATCATTCCATGCGTTGAATATTTTAATCCCATCCAATGTCTCTTTAACATCATGGGTTCTAATGATTGATGCACCAGCAATCAAACCTAAAATAGAAGCTGCATTACTTCCATGTAATGCTTCTTCTGGCGATGAGTCGAGCAGTTTATATATCATGGATTTTCTAGAAATACCGATTAAAATAGGCTTAGCTAAAAAATGAAATGAACTTAAATTTTTCAAAATTTGATAGTTTTGGCTTCGCGTTTTACTGAAGCCAAATCCAGGATCAATGATGATATTGGTCAATTGGTTTTGAGCTGCCAAATGAATTTGATTTGCGAAAAAAGTTGCTATATCTGATATTATATTTTCATAGACCAAATGTTCTGCTTCCATCATGGTACCTATCGCACCTCGCATGTGCATCATTATATACGCTGCATTGTATTTATGGACTTTTTGATACATAGTAGCATCCCATTGCCCTGCTGAAATATCATTGATCATTCGAACACCACAGTCTAATGACTTCTCAGCAATATTGCTCCTGAATGTATCGATAGAAAGTGGAATTTGAGGAAATTCTGTTATAAAAGCCAGAATCAATGGTTCTAATATAGACCATTCTATTGCTTCTTCGATTACTTTAGCAGTAGGTCTAGAAGAAAAAGCGCCTAGATCAATAATATAAGCTCCTTCACTTATCATTTGCTCAGCTTTTTTTAAAAAGGCTGAAATGCCACCGACTCTACTATTGGCATAAAATGAATCACTTGTGGCATTTATAATACCCATGACTTTGGGCGATGCCAAATCAAGAATTCGGTCTCCGTATGTAATAGAATAGTCTGCCAATTCAGAAGAAGTCTTTGGATTAAGCTGCAAATTTAGCAAAATAAAAAATTTATATATCGGGGAAAACCCTTAGTTCTATAAGATTACATATTATAATAATATTTAATATGTTAAAATTGTATTATCACCAAGTATTATTCGCCTGAAAATTAGATCATTAGATCATAAATTTCTATTTTTGCAACGAAAGCGACATTTTTAATATTCAAGATTTGTGTAAATGAATTTGAAGAACCAATTTATTGTTAAAGCTTTACAGAGCACCGCGTTAATATTATTATTGATCCTCAATGGATTTGTCTTGAATTTTATTTTAAAATTCGAACTATTCAAAGAGAAAAAAGAGTTTATCGATGAGATATGTAAGTCTAAGTTAGAAAATTTAGATTTTGGCTTTGACAATAGATATTTTGAAATTCAAAAGAATAAGCTCAAAAAAAATCAATTATTACCTGAAATTTTAAGTCTACAAGGCATCTCAAATTCAATAAGTAATGCTGCAATTGCAAATATCTCCCAAATTCACAATATAAAAAATCTAAGGGCTGGAAACACATATGCCTTCATTCACTCGAACACCTGTCAAACTCCTGATTACTTTGCTTACGAAATAGATCAAACAAAGTTTGTCCTTTGCGAATTAAAAAAAGATGCATGTGCTGAGGTTATCGAAAGAGAATCATACAGTAAAGAAGAAATCGCTACTGGTACTATCGAAACCTCTCTCTGGGATGCTTTAGAAAAAAATGGAGTTTCACTAAATATTATAGATCAGATGGAAGACGCCTTGTCATCATCAGTTGATTTTCATCATGTTCAAAAAGGAAATTCATTTAAACTTATATTTGATAGACTATACATAGGTAGCACCCCTACAAGTTCTGGAAACCTCATTGCGGCTCAATTTAGCACTGATAATAATGAATCTTATGCCTATTCATTTATTCATAATGGAAAGCAAGATTTTTATGATAATGAAGGAAGGCCGATGAGAAAATCATTTCTTAAAGCTCCAGTTAGATTTTCACGAATTTCATCACCATTCAGTTCAAACAGGTTTCATCCAGTATTGAGGTTTTCACGACCTCATCTAGGTACAGACTATGCTGCGCCAACTGGTACACCTATCATGGCTGTGGGTGCAGGTATCGTAGAGTCTGCGAGTTATACTGGAGGTAATGGAAAATTTGTTAAAATCCGCCATGATAAAATGTATCAAACCCAATATCTGCACATGAGCAGATTTGCAGCTGGAATAAATCCTGGTGCGCATGTTGCTCATGGACAGATTATTGGTTATGTTGGATCAACAGGACTTGCATCTGGACCTCATGTTTGTTTCCGATTCTGGAAGAATGGTGTACAAGTTGATCATAGAAAATTGAGTTTTCCTTCACCAGATCCATTGCCAAAGGAGATTTTACCAGAATTCTTCAAACATAGGGATTTGCTAAAATTAAAACTGGATGAAGCCCAGCATACAGCATATATCTCAAGTACTCATCCTGAAGCATTGTAATTAATCCATCTATTTAGAAATTTAGCGCTGCTCTGGAATAAATTCAATTTTGAATTTAATGATGCTAATGCTTTTATTATAAAGCAAAATCGTATTTTTACAAAAATATTTCACAAATGTCTTCATTAATCAATATCGATCTAAGTGCCGAAAAAGTTATATTAGATGACATTGCAAAAGATCTACAATTCCTTACCAATGATATCAACCACAAAGAACTCGCGCAAACTATAAGCGACCTTCGCAGTAGAATACATGATCCTTTTATGTTTGTGATTTGCGGTGAAGTAAAAGTGGGTAAAAGTAGTTTCATTAATGCATTGCTTGAATCGAAGACAGAGATTTGTAAGGTTGCACCGTCACCTATGACAGATACAATACAGCTTATTGTGTATGGACCTGAGCATTTAGTGACTCCAATAAGTCCTGTGTTGAAGCGCATCACTTATCCAGAAGAAATATTGAAAGAAATAGCCATTGTAGATACACCAGGAACAAATACTATCATCGCTCATCATCAAGAAATAACTGAAAATTTTGTCCCTACTTCAGATCTAATTTTATTCGTATTTGAATCAAAAAATCCATACCGACAATCTGCTTGGGATTTTTTCAATTTTATAAAAACTGAATGGCAAAAGAAAGTAATTTTTATTTTACAACAGAAAGACTTAATTGATCCATCAGATTTGCAAATTAATATAAAAGGACTAGAAAATTATGCAAAAGAAAAAGGGATAGCACAGCCTCTAATTTTTCCTGTATCTGCCAAAATGGAATTGGATGGTAAGATTGAAGAAAGTGGATTCTTAGCTCTAAGGGATTTCATTTCAAAAAATATTACTGGTGGCAAGGCCGCCATATATAAAGTAATCAATAATATTAAGACCGGTGAAACCATTTTACACAAAATTGAAAATGGAATTCAAATAAGAAAAGATCAATTTGCTTATGATATTGAATTTAGAAATGACATCACAAAAACACTCATCGACCAAGAAAAAATTTCAATCAACAATGTCAATTTATTAGTAGAAAATTTATTGGGTAGTTATGATTCCATCACTTCAAAAAAGAAAAAAACCTTAGAAGATGGCTTAGGTTTTTTAAATGTGTTAAAACGAGGTATAGGAGGGCTATTTAATAAATCTCAGTCATTGCAAATTTGGTTAAAAGAATTTTCGACCGACTTCGAATCTTCTTTAAATTCAGGAATGAAGGAGAAACTTCAAAATGGACTAAAAGATATCTCAGACAGTATTCAACAGATGGGGCAACTAGTTTCATTGAAAATTCAAAATAGTAAGACGATATTAAAAAATGACCATGAAGTTTTCAGTTCTATAGCTGAAAAAAGATCATCAGTGATGAATGAATTGCACGATACATTTCAAGAATTTTTGAAAAACACTGAAAATTATTACAGCAAGGACCTTATCACAGAAAACAATAAATTGGCTCCCAATGTGGCTACTGGAACAGGTATTGCTATTGTAGGAGCTATGCTTACTGCGTTAACGCATGGTGCTGTATTTGATATTACAGGAGGTGTACTGACTACGGTTGGTTTGCTTTTTGCAGGAATTACTTTGGGTTTCAATAAGCGAAAGATCGTCAATCAATTTGAAGCTGAAATAGCTACTGGCAGGACCAAATTGGGCAATGAATTGACCAGTAGATTGAATTCATATATTAATGACATCAAAGTAAAAATAAACTCAAATTTTAAAAAACTTGACGATCATTTAGCAAAAGAAAAAGATCAAATAGGAAATCTAGAATCACAAGAAAAATCAATTAGAGGCAAATTACTGCAATTAAAAAATAAAATGTATTTGCAATGTGATAATCATGGTATTTCGAAGTCTGAAATCTGATTATTTGTTCAAACGGGTATCTAGGATTTGATTGACCTTATCTTTTATTTTATCTTCAATTTTCTTTGAATCCTTTTGTCTAGCATAATAATCTATAGCATGAGAAACAAGACTATCTGTTACGTGATATTCTAACGCAATGCGTTGTTTATCTACCATAAGCATACTGTCTCTAAGCTGACCATTCAGTTCCTTAAATCGCAAATCAAACAACTCTGACTGCGCCATGATTTCGACAAACTTCTCTTCATCGATAGGTGGTGCTTCTATTTTACTCTGTCTGCATCCAATCACCAAATTAATAATACCAATCAAGATTAATTTTCTCATCGTCAAATATGATCTTCTGGGATATAATAAGCTACCAATTCAAGATTATCAAAATCGACATTGGACCAATTATCAGCATTAGTCTTGACTCGAATAACACCACAAGTAGGAATCTCCATCATTAAAGGTTTTGAAAGCCTGTTTACAAAATAGCTTATACCTGGATTATGAGCAAAAATCATCACATTCTCAATCTTTTCTTCTAACTCATTAATATGTTTAAGAAGTTCAAATTCTGAAGCATGGTATAGTTTGGCTGAATATCGCGTTATTGTATTTTTTGAAATAAACACTTCATTAAAAAAATCACAGGTCATTTTAGCTCTGACTGCGGTACTTGAATACATCAATAATTTTTCAGGAATCTGATCAAGAATTAATGCAGCCATCTTTGGGGCATCATGAATTCCCCGCTTATTCAAAGTCCTATCATGATCACTCATATTGGCATCAGCCCAAGATGATTTTGCATGTCGAACGATCCAAATTTGTTGAGGCATACTTAAAATTATAAAACGAAGATAAAATGTTTTTTAGATATATTCAATAAAAATGGCTACCCCGAAAGATAGCCATTCTATAGAATAAGTTTAGAATATATTTTAATTAAAGATATATCGAATACCTAATCTTGCTTGCCATCTTGAACTAAAATTACTAATATCTTGTGAAGCCTTTCCAGACTCATTTCCACCTCTATAAGTGAAGGTAGGTTTAGTAACTTTATTTCCATTTGCAGGATCCGCAACCAATTTTTCCATTTGATATAAATAGTAGTAATTAAATTCACCAGGAACATTATATCTAGCGCCCCATTCAGGATTGATCAGATTAGCTAAATTAAATATATCTGCTGATAATTGAATTTTATGAACCTTACCACCTAGATTGATGCCCAAATCTTGTCTAATTGCAAAATCCAAGTAATTGGCAAATTCTCCCCAATTGCTATTTTTTTCTACATATTCTCCTCTATGCTTACTCAAATAAGGATCTGATTCAATAAACTTATTCAAATTGTCCCATTGAGTTTGAGCCGTCACTGTAGTTGTTCCAGAAGTATAATCTACAAAAGTAAGATCAGTTTGATTTTTAGGTATGTAAACTAAACTTCTATTCCTTCCAGTAGAACCAGTTTCATTATTCGGATTTGTAGTACTTCCACCAAGTACATATGAAAATGCTTGACCTGAATGTCCATCATAAAACAATGAGAATGTAGTTCCAAATAATTTATTCTTAGTCCAATTAATCTTATAATCTAAAGTACCTACAACTCTGTGTCCAATCGCAAAATCAGATCTTCCATAAGTTGGATTATTTCTACCATCAACATTTAATTGACCTCTCCATTGAGAAGAATTCTGTGATGATGTTGCTTCATTCAATGCAAAAGCATCACCATAAGTATAAGAAACACTTGCATTCAAGCCAAAGTTAAATTTCTTACGCAATGTAGAAGTGAAGGAATAACTTGCACCTTTGCTGGTATTTGATGCTAAATATATTTCTGAATATCTCGCAACGATACTTTTCCTTCCATATACATTTCTGTCATCAGCAGAACCAGACCATTTACTTGTTATAGTAGTATCTGAATTTACGTTTGTATAAGCGATGTTGTTTAAAGTCTTTGTGTAAACAGCTTCAAAACCGATACCCCAATTATTCGCTAAATCAGCATCATACGCAAAATTAGCTCTAAAAACTTGTGGATATTTAAAGTCTTTTGTAAAGATATCAATAGTACCAGATGGGATTGCAAATTGAGGATTGATCGGTTGGTCAACAATTGCTGGTGTAAATTTAACGCCACCAGGGACATTAGACTGTGAAACTCTACCTATTGTAAGACCATTATTATTGAACATTCCTGCTGGCCAAACAAATGGAATTCTGCTTGTAAATACGCCTAAGCCTCCACGTATTCTTTGTTCTTTGGATTCACATAAGGCATAACTGAATCCAAGTCTTGGAGAAAACATAATTTGACCTTGTGGTGCTTTTCCTACCTCAACATTTTTTACATCTGAATAATATCCTGCGATTATTGCTCTTGCAGAATCCCTTAAATAAGTATCTAATTTAGGATCTGAAGTAATGATAGGGATATCTACTCTTAAACCTCCAGTTAAAGCAAAGCGATCATTCACATTCCATTCATCTTGAACATAAAACCCTAATTGCATTGCATTCAATGCAGCAGCTGCTTCAGTTTCATCCCCATATTTATTATCTACAAGCGAATATGCTCTAGAGTATGTTCTTGCATTTTGATTTGTCAAAAAACCAGATAATGAATCATAATTATAAGTACCGAAATTTTGACCTATAAATACATTTTTCATTTTATAAAACTCATTATGAGTTCCAAGCGTAAAAGTGTGTTTACCACTGTATATCTTGAAATTATCTGTCAATGAAATGATATCTTGCTCCACTAAATTAGAAGTAGAAAATTCTTCAGAACCAAAGCGAATGGTTCCTGCACCATCTCTTATGATTACATATGGAAAATCACCACCCAATGGATCTCTATCATCATTAACTTTGGTATAACCCAAAATTAAATTATTGCTATATTTCTTGTTTAACAATGTATTTAACTCTAAAGCTGATGAATTCGTCACAGATGGAAAATATACTCCATTATTTGAAAAATTGATTGTACTAGAGGTACTTGCATTTCGGTCAAAATTTTCTGCATTTGTGTAGCTATGTCTCAGTGTCAATTTGTTTTTTGAATTGATATTAAAATCCAACTTTCCAAATAATTTCAATCCTTTCAATTGATCTTCAACACTACTAAACGTACCTGGGTCATAATTATATTTCGAGATCAAAGACTGTCTTAAAGCTTCGAAATCCGCTGATTTCAAATTCCCTTTGTAGCCTGTTATTTCAAAAGGTGATGGAGTCTGATCATCTTGCAATTCTGCATTGACAAAGAAGAAAACTTTATCTTTTTTAATTGGACCTGATAATGACACTCCGTAAGTAGATTTTGTAAAATCAGCTACTTTGGTTCTATCAACTTTCAATCGATCAGAAAGTAATTTATTGGTTTTTCCAACCATGTTTTGGTTTTGGAAATAATAATAAGCTGTTCCGCCAATATTGTTTGTCCCTGATCTAGTCACTGCATTTATCCCTGCACCAGCAAATCCTCCATAGGTTACATCATATGGAGATAAGATAACTTGAACTTGGTCGATGATATCCAGTGAGAACGGCGAAATTCCAGTTTGTCCTCCATTGGTTCCAGAAGCTGCTAATCCAAATACATCATTGTTTACTGCACCATCGACATATACTGCATTATATCGGTTATTTGTTCCACCAAAAGAACTACCTCCACCAGCATTTGCAGATTGAGGCGTCAATCTTGTAAAATCTGACAAATCCCTATTGATCGTAGGCATATTCTCAATTTTCTCTGTTGTGATCTGAGTGCTTGTACCTGAATTTTCGCCAGTAGATCCAATTTTTCCAACTACTTCCACAGCGGTCAATTCAGTTGATGCTTCTGCCAATTTGAATGTCAGTTTCTTATTTTCACCAAGACGTAGCTCAACATTGTTAAATTCTTGTGTGCTATATCCCAAAAAGGATGCTACAATTTTATAAGGACCTCCAACGCGCATACCAGAAATGCTGAATCTGCCATCTTCACCTGTATAGGCACCATAGGTAGATCCAGAAGGGATGTGTGTAGCTGTCACAGTTGCTGCTTCAATTCCACGTCCAACACCATCAGTGATTGTTCCAGAAATTTGAGATGTAGTCACACCTTGGGCATAGGTCAACTGGCTGAATACCAGGATCACCAAGGCCATAATAAGTTTTAAGAAAATTACTTTTTTCATTGTAAGAGTTTGTAAATTTGGTTACACAAAGCTACAAATCAAACTATTACAGATTGATTTTCTTTATATTATTTTTTTGTAAATATTTAATTTTGTAGGAAATCACTTGCCTTTTCCTTGAAATAACACCCAAACAGTGTAGAAAAGGATCTTTATATCCAAACCAAGAGAACGGTTTTCAATATATAGCAGATCATATTTCAATCTTTGAAGCATTTCTTCCAATGTAGATGCATAACCAAATTTCACTTGGCCCCATGAAGTTATCCCCGGTCTAACTTTTAATAAATGCTTGTAATGTGGAGCCCGAGCCATTATCTTTTCAATAAAATACCTCCTCTCTGGCCTTGGTCCAACTAATGCCATATCCCCTTTTAATACATTGATGAATTGAGGTAATTCATCCAATCGCCATTTTCTCATTACACTACCCCATGCTGTGATCCGTGGATCATCATCACTTGATAGCTGCGGTCCTTTAGCTTCAGCATCTGTAAACATACTTCTGAACTTATATATTTGAAATGGCTTCCCATTTTGTCCAATTCGCTCCTGCTGGTAAAGTATGGGACCAGGACTGGAGAATTTCGTCCTTACAAGTATATATAATATCAAAGGTGAAAGGATAATCAACATGATTATACTTACAGATAGATCCATTATTCGCTTTATAAATATTTGCCATTTAGGCATCATCTCTTGATTGATCTCCAAAAGAATAGCGCCATAGACATGATTCATCTTCACTGATCCTAAAAGGATATCATACATATCTGGAATAATCCTGATTAAAACCGAATTCTCATATTCATAAAGATCATCCAATATACTCTTTAATTTTTCGTGCTCTTTTGATTCTATAGCTATGATTACTTCTTCGATTGATTCATCTTCAATCGTTTTCTTTAAATCTGCCAATCCTCCCAATTGTGGGATATATTGAATTAATTCGTTTGATCTACCACCATTTGAATGAATAAATCCTTTAAATCTATTACCTAAACTATATTTCAATGACGTGATGTCATTGTAAAGTTCAACAGCCCTTTGATCTCCACCAACTATCAATGTATTAAATCCAACGACACCCTTTTTAATGCGAGAACTAATGAAAGATAAATAAATCATTTTCCACAGAATCAGTATTCCAAAATACATCAGAAAATACCTAAAAATGGCTATGAGTACTCGATTTTCAAAATTAATCGATCTATCCGTCATCATGATTAATATAGTCAGAATTGATCCAACTAGCGACAATAATAAAGTCCTAGAAAACACCACCCATCTCGACAATCGATATACATCTTTATACTGTTCAAATAAAGTATAAATAATAAACCAAGAAAATGGAATGATCAATAGTCCAATTTTAAACAATCGATGCAAATCAAAAGATTCTGGTAAATAATGTCCTTTTTTTAAATAACTGACAAAGAAAAACCAGGCTATAATCGCAATGATAAAGTCTCCAATTTTATAAATAGTATTTTCCCACCTACGAATCATCAACGGTGAATTACTTTAAGGTTATCGATTAATATCCGTTGTTTAGGCAGATCTATATTATTGGCAAATGTTGAAGTAATAGCCAATTTATATGAAGTAGCCTCACTACTGTTTAATATTTCTCTAAAATCAAAATAAACTCTTGTCCATTCAGATTTAGGCAATACTGTTGCATTGATTAATTTTTGATCAAAAAATCCACCTTTAAATGATATAAACCCAATTGAAAATGGAATATCCGATTTGTAATGAAATTCAAGATAAATTGGATCTGTAGAAATTGGGATTTTGCGATCAAAATCATACCAAGTTTCAATAAATGGATTTACCGAAGTAAGCTCAATTAATCCAGAGTTCGTCCCCTCAAATGCATCTTGGGAGCCTGAATTAACCATCTTAGTATTGAGATCTCCATCTCGATCTTCATTAAAATAATGGAGCGATTCAAAATTTTCATTAAAGGGTAACATCACTTGGCTGACATAAGTATATTGTGGTATAACTGTTAGAGTGTCTTTATCAATAAATTTATATTTAAACTTATAAGCATCACAATTTGAATATCTTCTAGGGTGTGTTAAAATTCCATTCACTCTTATGCCTATAAACATCTCAATTTCAGATTCGCCATCTGTGACCACTGGAATAGTAAATGGAACCTCATAGGCCCCGATGTAAAAGCCATCTATAAAAATCCAAATATCTTTAAAATTATGTCTTGCAGAACCTTGGGATGCTAGAGTCGATAGTTTAATTTCAGGTACATGGATGTAAGAAGGAAGGCTAAGCTCCTCTTTTTTACATGAATTAAATATTATAAATATTAATAATATAAAAAAAGGTTCTAGATTCTTTTTAGTCATTTTGGTTTTCTATTTGGTCTACGATGATGTGGACAAGTTCTAGAGCCCTGATCCCATCTCGCAAGTTTACTTCCGTTTCTATATTGTTAACGATACTTTTACAAAAAGATTTTATTTCTTCGAAAATTGCATTCACTGGTTTAATATCGATAGGAATTTGTGTGATAAATTTTTTTCCTTTATAAGTATCTAATTCTATAGAGTTCTCTACATATTTGTCGTTCATTGTGAATATTTCGGACTCTTTGCTTTGAAGATCTAAGCTCATATAAGCATCTTCTTGAAATAATCTCAACTTACGCATGGATTTCATAGAAATACGACTTGCAGTGACATTAGCCACTAATCCACTTTGATACTCTATCCTTGCATTACAAATGTCTGCTGTTGGACTAACTATCGCGACACCTGAGGCACGAACTTCCTTGACTTCAGAATTGGCTATATAACTGATCAAGTCTAAATCATGAATCATGAGATCATGTACCACAGAAACATCAGTTCCTCTTGGTTTAAAGGAAGATAGTCTATGGGCTTCAATAAATTTAGGTTGTTTTATATGTTGGCTTGCAGACAGGAAAGCTGGATTGTAACGTTCGACATGTCCTACTTGAATTTTTACATCAAACTTTGATTGAAGTGCACGCAATAGATATGCTTCTTCCAATGTGTTTGTTACAGGCTTTTCAATAAAACAGTGCTTAGCTTTTTGAATAGCTTGACTTGCAATATCATAATGTGTTGTAGTTGGGGTGACGATGTCTACTGCATCAACTTCGTCCAAAAGCGATTCTATAGAGTCATACACTTTTAAATTAAATTCTTGTCCCAAAGCTCTAGCAACATCCATATTACTGTCATAAATTCCTTGAAAAATACAAGTATCAAGTTCCTTTATGCATTTCAAATGAATTTTCCCTAAATGCCCCAATCCTATCAATCCCAATCTAAGCTTCACAATACTTATTTATATATTATTTCTTAATATGAACAACATCAATATGACTATGATGATACTCAATACAAATACACTGCCAGTTATCAAAATATGCTTCCTAAATCTATTTAATAATACTTTATCTTGAGGATATTTGTTTTCTGTAATTTCGTTCCATTTAACATTACTGAACAAATCTGTAAACGAAAATTGAATGCGTTTTGCGATCAATTCTTTATAATATTTTAAAGTTGATATTCTAATATATAAATTCAAGCTTACAAATAGTATGATAATAATACTGACTATAACTATTCTCATGCTCCTATTGATTCCAATATTACTTTTTTTCCAGCTTCAATTGCTGAAGAAATTCCTTGTGGATTCTTGCCTCCTGCGGTTGCAAAAAACTTCTGACCTCCACCTCCACCTTCGATGAAATGGGAGATTTTCTTTAGCCATTGATTCGCATCATAAGAATTTGAACTCACCAAATCCTCAGATATTGCGCACATAAGTTGTGCTTTGCCATTTTCTTCAAATCCCAACAGCAAAATACTGGGCTCCAAATCCTTAAGAAGTTGATAAGCCATATTTTTAATAATTTTTGAATCATCCATTGTAATTTGCTCTGCAAGTATTTGAATCCCTTTATGTCTGGAGGCTTTCTTAATTAGCTCTTGTCTGTAATGAATGCTTTTTTCTTCTTTCAGAGTTTGAATTTGTTTTTGAAGTAGTTTATTCTCATCAAACATTTGATTCAAACTTAATACGATATCTTTTGGATTCTTCAGTAAATTTTTTACCTCATGCAATTCATCCAATCTTTCATTAATATATTCCTCTGCAGCAACTGAAGTCACAGCCTCTACTCTTCTTATTCCTGCTGCAACCGATGATTCAGCAATAATTTTGAAGAAAGCAATTTGACCCGTTTGCTTAACATGACAACCTCCACATAATTCTCTCGAATAAGCTGGATCAAAGGTGATCATTCTCACTGTGTCGCCATATTTTTCTCCGAATAACATCATGGCCCCTGCTGCTTCTGCCTCTTTGATGGGGATATTCCTAGCCTCTTCGAGATAAATATTTTCTCTTATTTTTTCATTGACCAAGGATTCTATTTTTTGAATTTCTTTATGAGTTATTTTCTGAAAATGGGAGAAGTCAAATCTCAAATAATCTTGATTCACCAATGAACCTTTCTGATGCACATGATTACCCAATACTTGTCTTAGCGCAGCATGTAATAAATGCGTAGCACTGTGATTATTCTCGGTCAAAGTCCTCTTGGTAGCATTGACCTGCATTGATATTTTTGCCTTTAAATCTATTGGTAAATTTTCGACAATATGAAGAATTAAATCATTCTCTTTTACTGTATCTAATACTTTTATTTCTTCATTGCCAAACAACAAAACACCTTGATCTCCAACCTGCCCTCCTCCTTCTGGATAAAAACAAGTTTTTGATAATATCAATTGATAATTTGTTTTGCCTTTACTTTCTATCCTTCTCCATCTTATTAATTCTGAATTATTTAATGACAGTTGATCATATCCTAGAAATATACACTCCCCTTCCTGCAGAATATTCCAATCTGAATATTCTTTTTTTGCATCGGATCTTGATCTTGCCTTTTGCTCTAGCAGTGCTTCATTAAATCCGATTTCATCTACATCCCAATTATTTTCTCGACAAATCAATTTCGTCAGATCTAGTGGAAAACCATAAGTATCATATAATTCAAATGCTGATTTTCCAGAAATCATTGAATTGATTTTTGGCAAAAGTTCAATACGCTTTAAACCACTTTCCAATGTCCTTAAAAAAGAAATTTCTTCTTCCCGAATCACTTTAACGATGAATTCATTTTGAGCTTTCAATTCTGGAAAAACATGTCCCATCATGTCACTCAATATCGGAACCAGTCTGAATAAAAAAGGCTCCTTGATCCCTAAAAAAGAAAACTGATATCTCACAGCACGTCTCAATATTCTACGAATAACGTATCCTGGACCAGTATTGGATGGAATGGCACCATCAGCTATGGCAAAACTCACAGCCCTGATGTGATCTGCAAGGACACGCATGGCCATATCTGATTTTGCTTCTGGATCAAACTTAGCACTATATTTTATTCCTGAAAATTCTGAAATAAAATTAATCATGGGCATAAAAATATCTGTATCGTAAGAGGCAGATTTTTTTTGTAAAACCATGGTGATTCTCTCAAACCCCATCCCTGTGTCTATATGCTTTGCAGGCAATTCTTCTAGTGAGCCATCCGCTTTTCTATTGTATTGGATGAAGACATTATTCCATATCTCCATAACTTCAGGAACACCGACATTGACTAGACTTGCTCCAGATACTTGCTGTCTCAGCGCTTCTGGTCGGAGGTCCACATGTATTTCAGAGCATGGTCCACATGGACCTGTGTCACCCATTTCCCAAAAATTATCTTTTTTAGAAAAAAATAAAATTCTATCTTCTGGAATCCACTTTTTCCATATTTCAACAGCCTCATAATCTGGCTGCAAATTCTCTTTCTCATCACCTCCAAAAACTGACACATATAGAATATCTTTTGGGATCATATACTCTTCTGTCAATAATCTCCATGCAAGTTCTATTGCCTCTTCTTTGAAATAATCACCAATAGACCAGTTTCCAAGCATTTCAAACATCGTATGATGATAGCCATCAGTGCCGACCTCTTCAAGGTCATTGTGTTTTCCACTGACTCTCAAGCACTTTTGAGTATCTGCAAGCCTTCTGAATTCTGGTTTTTTATTTCCTAGAAAATAATCTTTAAATTGATTCATTCCGGCATTCGTAAACATCAAAGTTGGGTCATTTTTTACGACTATGGGAGCAGATGGAACGATCTTATGACCTTTTTTTTCAAAGTAATCCAAAAATTTCTTCCTTATAGTAAAAGCGTCCATATTTTAATCAATTTTTATAAATTCTACACAATCAATACAATATACATTATAAAACAAATGAATATATTAATTTTTTATATCATTTTTTGGCTTCTTCAATTATTTTTAGTATTTTTGTACTTATCAAACAAAATTGAAGTGCAATGTAAAGCACAAAAGTAGTCATTTTATCCAACGAAGCAGAATGCAAAAAGGCGAAAAATATATTTATAACCAGCAAACACTGCAATTTGAGAAGGTAAAAATCTCAAATAAAAACTTGTTTTTCAAGGTTTTCATGTATATTTCTTCTGTTGCTGTAACTGCTTTAATATTTTATTTTCTCACTTCAGAATATTTCCCCTCCCCTAAGGAAAAATTACTTCAAAAAGAAATGGCTCAATTAGAATATAACTATCAACTCATGGAGAGCCATCTTGAGAGAGCAAATAAAATAGTTCAAAATCTGCAAACTAGAGATGCTAAAGTTCATCGAGTATTACTTGGTATGGATCCAATAGACCAATCTATATGGAATGGTGGTGTCGGTGGACATAAACAAAATCAAGAATTTGATCACTTCAATCAATCTACTAGTACAGTAAAAGAGGCAAATCAATTTTTAAAAAAACTGGAACGCCAAATTTATCTTCAATCAAAATCTCTTGATACACTAGAAAAACTTGCTAAAAGTAGAGAAGAAATGATTCAATCTATACCATCAGTAAAACCAGTTAGAATAGATCATCTCGATAGACAGGTACAAAATTTATCTGGTTATGGTATACGACTGCATCCTGTTCATAAAATAAACAAATTACATGAAGGGATAGACTTCACCGCCCCTGAGGGCACTCCTGTCCAAGCTACAGGTAATGGCAAGATTATTAAAGTCGAGGCTAAAGGATCAGGATATGGAAAATCCATCCTAATCGACCATGGATTTGGATATCAGACCATGTATGCACACATGAAAGAAATCAAAGTGAGGCAAGGAGAAAAAGTAAAAAAAGGACAAAACATAGGTACCGTTGGAAGCTCTGGATTATCCACAGGTCCTCATTGTCACTATGAAGTAAGATATAATGGCAGAGCTATCAATCCAATACACTATTGTATGGATGGTCTCAGCCCAAAGGAATACCAAGAAATGGCTGCTCAAGCTGCAATAGCTAATCAATCATTTGATTAAATCAAACAATAAATCGAAGTCTTATTTCCGTTTATATAAAATGAATATAATAAGAATATTTATTTTTATTATGATGAATACATCGATCCTATTATCTCAAAGTTATATAACTTCTTTTGGACCAAGACTATATAATAATAT
The DNA here is from genome assembly GCA_016710585.1 of Saprospiraceae bacterium. Lineage (GTDB taxonomy): Bacteria > Bacteroidota > Bacteroidia > Chitinophagales > Saprospiraceae > Vicinibacter. The sequence continues at coordinate 75,828 of JADJVN010000015.1, read as the reverse complement.
TGGTTTTTCAATCCAACAAAGAATAGAAAAAAACACGACTCTTGAGCTGGTCATCCAAAATAATAAAAATCTTGAAAATCCTGGCTTGAGCTTATTGTGCGAACAACATTTTCCATTACTCACCAAAAGATTAAATACTTATTTAGGGCTTGGCACTCATTATTTTTGGGATAATCAATACTTAAATAATGATAGCTATAAACCTTTTGGGCTTTCTACAGTCCTTGGTTTAGAATTCACCATTCGGAGGCTTAATTTAGCTTATGATATCATGCCACTCGCAAATTTTAACTCAAATGGGATGCATTTTTCAAGCAGCACTGCGCTAAGTTTGAGATATGTAATAATACAGCAGAAAAAGAAAAAATTCAATATCAAAAATATTTTCAAAAAGAAAAACAATTAATTCATTTTAAATAAAGAAATCAAGCTTATGAAACAGTTCAGTTATTACCTACTTTTACTATCTATTGTCTTCGCTTCTTGTACTGATGATAATACCACCATCAACGATGAAGATCTGCCTAATTCTTATACTGTAACCATGGATAAAGGTCCTTATGCAAATCAAACATTTATACTCACAGATGATCCACTCATCGATAAAATCAACTACAAACCGAGTGTTCAAATGACCATTCTCTCTTCTGATGGATTAAAGGAAAAAAATGCGAACAGATTGAAGTCAACAAGTTATATAAACTTTGCCTTTAAAGGTGGTTTAGTTCCAGGGAATTATTCTGCAATTAAGCTAATTGACACTGTATCAAATCAAATTGGAAATCTTGATTTATATTTTTCAAATACTGATGAAATAATCATAACAATTTTTAAAGGAGCACCAATTAAAATTACCGAATACGGTGATGTAAAAGGCAGAATAAAAGGAAATATTATTATTAAATCCCCAATCGATTTTCAAACAAACAACAAACCTGGATTTGTAAGCGATGCAACCATTAAAGTGGATTTTGATCTAAAAAGAGGGGCTGATATTCAATAATTTTAAAATGAAAATATTTAGCTCCAAAGATCTTAAAATCATTGATCAGTGTACGATAGATGATCAATGCATCAGTTCCGTTATTCTTATTGAAAAAGCAGCCTTAGTATTCACAAAATGGTTGCTCAAAAAAACAAAGGGCAGACAAAAGAAATTTATCATTTTTTGTGGACAGGGCAATAACGGTGCTGATGGACTTGCAATAGGCGCATTGCTTGAAAAGAAAGGATTTTGGGTGCAATACGTCATCTTAAAATTAAGCAATACCACAAGCTCAGAATTTTCTTTCTATAATCAAAAACTTCATTCAAGTGCTCAAACCAAGCTTGAATTAAATCCCCACACCTGTGTTGAATTTATACAAAAACTCGACCATGACTCTATTATAATTGATGCCATTTTTGGTTCAGGATTAAACAGGGAATTAGACAAGGATTATATTGAAATTATAGAGGCCATCAATTGTCATCCCGCAAAAAAATATTCTGTAGACATTCCATCTGGAATGAGTGCTGATCTAACTGTAACACAAAGCTATATTCATACTGATGAATGTTTGAGTTTTGAATTTCCTAAGTTGAGCTTTTTATTTGAAGAATCATCTTGTGATTTAAAAAACTGGAATGTAAAATCAATTGGACTTTCACCAACTTGTGTTGAATCTACTGAAAGCAATTTCCATTATACTCTTAAATCAGATATTCAAAAATTATTAAAACCAAGAAATGCATTTTCTAATAAATACAACTATGGACATGCACTTTTGATAGCAGGAAGTCAGAATATGGCTGGAGCTGCTATTTTAACAGGTAAAGCTGCTTTAACAGGCGGCTGTGGATTATTGACCATCCTCTCTAATAAAGATTCCTATCAATCTATTAATGCAGCGTTACCAGAATCCATGACAATGAATGAAAATGAGCTTTCTGATGAAATTCTAAAGGCAAAAAAATTAAAGCCATTGCTATTGGTCCAGGAATGAATAATGAAAAAGTATTAGAAAAAATACTGTCTATTCCTACTGAAATACCTATGATCATTGATGCATTTGCATTAAACTACTTAGCTAAAAACATAGACAAACTTGCTATTCTACGAGACACCACAATAATCAGTCCTCATGCAGGAGAAATGGATCGACTTATAGGTGTCCAAAATAATTCAATCGAAAGGCTAGAGAACAGTATTCTATTCGCCAAACAACATGGAATAATCATTATATTAAAGTCAAGATATACACAAGTTATTTTTCCTAATGGTGAAGTTCATTTCAATTCTACAGGAAATCCAGCGATGGCAAAAGCAGGATCTGGCGATGTCCTTTGTGGAATTATCTTAAGTTTTTTATCTCAGGGATATGGTTTAAAAGAATCTAGTTTAATGGCTTGTTATATTCATGGAAAAGCTGGTGATATGGCAAGAAACAGCAAACATGAAAACAGTGTCCTAGCCTCAGATATAATAGATGCAATCCCAAAAGCATTTAAAAAAATAAATCATAAATAATGCTTTAATGAAAAATATCGTAGTACTCACTGGAGCAGGTATTTCAGCTGAAAGTGGCATTAAAACATTTCGGGATAGTGATGGACTGTGGGAAGGGCATGATGTCATGGAAGTAGCGAGTATTGATGGCTGGTATAAAAACCCCAGTTTAGTTCTTGATTTCTACAATAAAAGGAGAGCTCAGTTAAAAGAGGTGGAACCAAACCAAGGACATTTATTATTGGCGGCGCTAGAAAAAGATCATGATGTCACGATCATAACCCAAAATGTAGATAATCTTCATGAATGTGCTGGGAGTAAAAAAGTGATTCATCTTCATGGAGAATTACTCAAAGTACGAAGCACAAAAAACCCTCACTTAATTTATGATTGGACTGAAGATTGCAATATTGGGGATTTGTGTGAATTGGGCTCACAAATGAGACCACATATAGTTTGGTTTGGAGAAGATGTGCCACTGATCCATGCAGCTGCTAGTTTGGTTTCTGAATGTGATATTCTGATTATCATTGGCACTTCATTAGTCGTATATCCTGCAGCTGGATTGATGTCTTATGCTCCTGATGATGCTCCAATTTATTATATCGACAAAAACCCCAATTCAGATATTATAAGAAATAAGAATATAAAGATAATGCAGGGTTCGGCTTCTTATTGTTTAAGGGAATTAAAATTTTAATGATCCTATCTGCTTAAAGCAATTTCTAATCAGTCAATTAACCAGATAACTCAGTAGAAAAATATCATTTTCAGGACATCTCTGTTGAATCATGTACTATATTTAAAATTATAAATCTTAAGTGTAGGAATTTGGGCCAATAATAAGATTAATTTTAATAAAAAAAAGTGGGCTGAATTCTATATCCAACCCACTCGATATTTTCAATCTTGAATGAGCCACAAAATAGTAACTCAATTCAATTACTCAGATTTTTTTACTTTTTCTTTCCCTTCCAATCTGGTCTTTTCTCCCATTCCTGATCAAGGGTTCCTTTTTGTTTTAGTTTTACAAACTCAGCACATTGTCTGATCCATTCATCCCTTTCTATTCTGCCAGGGAAAAATTCAATAGCATCTGTAACTTGCTCAACATCTTTTTTCAAAAACTTGGAAACTTGATGGAAAGTATAGATATCTAAAGCATGAAGTTTTCTCTCAATAAAAGGACCGATACCGATGACCAATTGTAAATTGTCTCTTTGCCCATAACTTGCAGAACCTATTCTACTATAATCAAATTTTGAAGCTTTAGCTCTCACTCTAGCAAGTGCTGCTTCTTCTTTAGCAGACAATTTAACTGCCTTTACTTCTGGAGCGGTAACTTTGATTTCTGGTTTTACAACTTTAACCTTTAGGCAATTTTGCTGCTGGTTTCGGCTCCACTTTTTACCCCTTCTTCTTGACCGTCTTCTTAGCAGTAACAGATAGAGCAACTGATTCTTTTGGCTCAGCTTTTTTTACAGTTTTTACTGGCGCAGCTACCTTTACAATTTTCTCCACAATTCTATCCACGGGCACTTCAACGCGTTTCTCTACTATCTTTTCTACAATTCTATCTACTGGAACTTCAACCCGTTTCTCTACTATTTTTTCAACAATTCTGTCAACAGGTACTTCAACACGCTTTTCAACTATCTTCTCTACAATCTTAGGAACTTCAACACGTTTTTCAACTATCTTCTCTACGATTCTATCCACTGGGACTTCAATGCGCTTCTCAACAATTCTGTCAACAGGCACTTCAACACGTTTTTCTACAATTCTATCTACCGGAACCTCTACTCTCTTTTCTACAATTCTATCTACTGGTACTTCAACGCGCTTTTCTACTATTTTTTCAACGATTCTATCCACTGGAACTTCAACGCGTTTTTCGACGATCTTCTCCACTGGAACTTCAACGCGCTTCTCAACTATTTTTTCAACGATTCTATCCACTGGAACCTCTACTCGTTTTTCGACGATTTTCTCAACTGGAACTTCAACGCGCTTCTCCACTATTTTTTCAACGATTCTATCCACTGGAACTTCAACGCGTTTTTCGACGATCTTCTCCACTGGAACTTCAACACGTTTTTCGACAATTTTCTCAACGATTCTATCCACTGGAACCTCTACTCGTTTTTCGACGATCTTCTCCACTGGAACTTCAACTCGCTTCTCAACGATCTTCTCAACGATTTTTTCAACTGGTACCTCTACTCGTTTCTCTACAATCGTCGCAGGTCTATTTTTCCAATCATTAAGCTCCGCTTTCAATTTTGAAAGATCAGAGAAAAAGCCATCTCTTTCAGAAGTAATAAATTTAAGAGTTTCCTCAGATTTATTTATTCTAACACTAAATTGGTTATTAACTTCTTTTAATTGGGTCAAGGCATTCTGATCATTAGAACTTTTAGCTCTAACATCATTCAATTGATGTTCTTTGTCTGCAAGGGATTTTTGCAATTGTGATTTCTCACTTTCCAAATGAGTCAGCTTCAATTTATATGAATCAAGCTCTGAACTAAAATTTTGAATTTTCTGATTTGCAGCGTCTAAAAATACAATCTTAGCTTCCAAACCATCAGATTTTTCTTTTAATTGCTTTTCAAAATTTGATTTGAGATCATTAAACTGATTGATTTGAATACCAAAATTTTTATTTTCAGCTTGAGCTTCTTCTAGTGATTTTGACAAAGACAGGATTTTTGCATTCAATCCTTTTAGATCTGCTTCATACTTAGTAACCGTATCAGTAGAAGCATTTAGTTTATCAACATTTAACTTTAACAGGCTATTTACTTTCTCTATTTCCGCATTTTTTTCGCTTAATTGTTTCTTAAATTGATCTGCATCTCTTTCAAAGCCTAATAATTTATGATTCACTTGCTGCAATTCCTTTTCAAGTTCAATTGACTTATCCTTTGCATTTTTAGTTTCAGTTTGAGCAGTAGAAATTTGTGACTTCAACATGCCTACTTCATTTTCCTTTTTCTTGATAGTATCCTCATACTCATGCAGGATTTTAACACCATTGTCAAAATCAGCTTTAAATCGCATTGCATTGAGATTGGCAGCTTCCAACTTTTTTTCCATGTCTGGAATCAAGCTTAGCTTGGACTCAATTGTATCATAATCTTTTACAACTTTATTGTATTTAACTCTCAATTCATTGAATTGATTCTCATTATGATCTCGCTCTTCTATTGTTTTTGTTAAACTGTGTCTTGTTTGATCAAGATTCACTCTCACAGTCTTTACTTCTTTTTCTTTTTCTCCTACAGTTTCTTCTAGTGAGAATATTTTTTCTTTTAATTCTCCACCATTACCCATGAGATGCTTTAAAAGCCATCCTAATATTCCAGCACCAAGCATCCATAATAGAAATGGAAGTAAACATGCCAAACTAAAATCCATCAATAATATAATTGAATTCATATATGGTAAATTTATAATATGTTTTTTTAATTAATTTTTATTTCTACTCTTCTATTTTGTGACCTTCCCTCTGGTGTATCATTTGATAGCAATGGTTGTTTATCTCCTTGGCCATCTGTAATAATTTGAGTCGCTGATATTTTCTTTTTAATCAATTCTGATTTCACAAAATCAGCTCTCGACTTTGATAAAACTTGATTCTTCACGGGATCTCCAACATTGTCTGTATGACCAGTGACTGCCAATGATTTATCACTATGTGTGGCGAGATAAGCTTGTGCTTGATTAAAGTAATTGCTCAGCTCTGGTGTAATCCTCAATGAATTCTTTCCAGTCTCAAAATAAACAATTCGAGGCTGTAAAAGCACTTCCTCAGACAATTCAAGATTTCCACCCAATGTATTGATCCTATAATCCAATCCACCCCAAATACTATCCGCAAATCGATTGACCAAATCATCATTTAATTTACTTTCTGTAAATATAAGATTTCTATCCAGTCCTCTTTCGATCAATATTTTTTTGACTTGCTCTGCTCTAGCTATACCTAAGTTCTTATAGCTCGTGTTATTCACTTCTTGTGCGCCATAGTTCCCCACCAAGGTCAATATTTTTTGGTTATTATTTCTAGACAGATACGCATTAAGAGAATCGTAAGCAGGGAGAATGGAAGTTGGAATACTCGGCGTCTCAGCTGATTTTTTAAATCTGAGATTATCCGTCCATCTTGAACTCCACAAACTGCTGTCATTAAGATACAATCCTTCTCCTGAAATACTTGCCGGGCTAACAACACTTGCAGCTGTATTGAGCTTGCCGGAAGTGTTACATGAATTGCACGAGCTATTCAAATACCACCATGATCCGAAAATGAACCATAAAAATAGTGCTAGAATCAATAGAATGGTTTGTATGCGCATAATAAGTTGATTTCTTCTTTTTTATTGACTGAAAACTTTAGCTAAGTAACAAAATTAATTTTCTAAAACTATAATTCACAATCGATTATTTACATAAATCACCAATACTGCAAGAAATATTCCAAGATTTAAAATTCTACCGACATATTCATTTCTTTGTCCTTCCTCAGTATGATAACATCTGTTTTCTCCCCTTTCGAGTACTTGCCAAGGGCTTTCATATAGTCATATATGTCTTTAATCTCCATTTCTCCAACTTTTAAAATAATATCACCATTCTGCATACCTGATTTCATGGCCGGCCTATCATCTAAGACTGCATCGATCCTCATCCCTTTTCCCGTATAAACATAATCTGGCATTACCCCTAAGGTCACTTTAAAGCTTGAAGACTGCTCTTTATTCTCGTCTTTTGTCTTCTGAAAAGCAAGTGTACGCCTATCAGACACTTGAACCACAACATCGCGGATTAATTTTGAAATGTCTAAAATTCCAGAATAATTGACTATTGGACTATCATCGCTTGGTTTGTGATAATCTTGATGTTGCCCTGTAAAAAAGTGTAGAACTGGAATATTCTTCAAATAAAATGAGGTGTGATCACTTGGACCGATACCACTTTCACTCCTGTTATATTGCAAGTTTGATGGTTTGACTTGATCTAGAATTTGATTCCATTCCTTCGCAGTGCCTACACCAGAAATTAATATTGTTCTTTCTGGATTCAATCTCCCCACCATATCCATATTGAGCATGGCACTTATTGAACTCAATGGAACAGTGGGATTTTCGGTAAATGCCTTTGACCCATGCAATCCATATTCTTCTCCTGAAAATGCAACGAAAATAATATTAGACTTTAATTTTTTAATTTTTGAAAGCTGTTCTGCCAACCAAAGCATAGATGAAACACCACTTGCATTGTCATCGGCACCATTGTGAACAGAATGATCATTTGGTGCCCTTGATCCCGTATCGCCATGTCCTAAATGATCATAATGTGCCCCAATTACTATCGTCGTTTTTGCCTTTCTATCCAAGAATCCTATGACATTCGTTCCATTGATGTCCTTTAAATTTTTTTCATGAGGATTTGAAGAAAATGCAAAAGATTGATACCAGCCATTATTTCCTTTTGGTGACAGACCGATGTCACTAAACCTTTTTGCAATGTATGCTGCGGCTAACTTTTCACCATTTTTCCCTGTGCCCCGACCTTCAAGATCCTCAGAGGCTAGATATACTACATCGACATGTATTTGCTGCCAATCAGCTTGACTTTGCAATGATTCTAATAAAAAAATACAAAAAATTGAATAAATTAACTTTCTTAGCATACGGATTGGCATAAATAATTTTAAAAAACCAAACAAAACCCTTCTATAATGGGTCTATTATCAGAAGTCAAAGTTATGAAGATAAACATATATTTTAAAGGAATATTACTTGTATTATTGGTAGCTGCTTGTAAAAATGACAAACAAGATAGGAAATCAGAGGAAGCTAATTTGAATGGCAGGGCATTTCCTAATTATTGGGAAGACCCTAAAGTATGGCAATGGAATAAGGAAGCTGCAAGGACTGACTTTATTCCTTATGAAAGCTTTACTAGAGCAAAAAGTGGTGCACATCCCAATGATCAATATTATAAATCGCTCAATGGCTTTTGGAAATATAAATCATTTACCAATCCAAATTTAGTTCCTGCAGGAATCATCAACGAAAACAAACTTGAAGGCTGGACAGACATTTCTGTGCCTGTGTGTATGGAGTTGAAAAATGTAGGATTAGCATTGTTTAAAAATTTCAAACTGCCATATGAATCCAACTTCCCAAAAACTCCAGAACAGAATCAAACAACAATTTTAAAGAGAACTATCGATATTCCACTCTTATGGAAAGATAGAGATATTCATCTTGTGTTTGAAGGTATAAGCAGTGCTTTTTTTGTTTATGTCAATGGACAATTGGCTGGATATTCTGAAGACTCTAGAGCAATTTCAGAATTTTCAATTTCAAAATATACTAAAGTTGGGATAAATGAAATCTGTGTTGCAGTATTAAAATATTGCGACGGCACTTATTTTGAAAATCAAAGCATCTGGCATCTTCATGGTATCTATCGCAACTCCTATCTTATCTCTAGACCCAAAATAAAAATCCAAGATTTTTATGCTAAAGCGATATTGGAAAATAATATGCGAGATGGACTCTTAAATATTGATATCACAAGCCATAAAAGTATTAATAACAATGTAAACAATCAAAAAATAACTGCAGTACTATTTCGTGACACAAGTGTAGAAGTAGAGCGAAAAGAAATCATTTATCAAATGGATTCTTTAAGCAAAAAAAATCAAATTCAATTCAAAATCCCAAATGTTACAGCTTGGTCAAATGAAAAACCATATCTGTATGATTTATATTTAATTCATCAAGATGACAAAGGAAATGAAACCGAAGTTTTAAGATATAAAATTGGATTTTCAAAAATAGAAATACAAAATAATGCGCTACTTTGGAATGGTCAAAAAATAAAATTCAGGGGGACTGTATTAAATGAATTTCATCCATTAAATGGCTATGTTCAAGACAAAGAATGGATAGAGACTGATATCGAACAATTAGAAATGCAAAACATCAATGCAGTGAGAAATGCCAATTACCCGATAAATCCGCATTGGTATTCTGTGTGTGATCTTGGGGGCATATTTCTTTTTGATGAAGCCAATCTCAATACTACTGATTGGAAAGGTGACATGCCAGATGAACTTTTGGAATCGATGAAATATAGGGTAAATAATATGTGGGAAAGAAATAAAAATCATGTAAGTATCGCTCTATGGTCACTGGGAAATAATATTCAAAATGAAAAAATAAAAGAGAGCCTTTACCGCGAAATAAAAAACAAAGAATATCAAAAACCAATTTCAGCTTACAATAGCTCAGAATCATGGGGAGATGTAATCCTTATGTCAAGTGATCAAAATGCAGAGATAAAAAAAAGTAGCAAAGCGCATTTATTTTACACGATGTGCAAAAATTCTGGCAACGGTCTAGGGTCCTTCGACGAATATTGGAATTATGCAAAATCAAATGAATCCTGTGCGGGTGGATTTGTCAGGGATTTTATTGATCAAAATTTTATGATGAAACTTCCGAATAACTCTATATTCTGGGCTTATGGTGGTTTGTTTGGTGAGAAAAAAACGAATTCAGATTCTACAGAATGCTCCAATGGAATATACTATGGAAATAAGGCGGTAAAAAATGTAGTCAACCAAGTAAGAAATACATTCTGTCCATTTAGTTTGCAGATGTTAGACCTCAATGAAGGGAAAGTAAAAATTCAATACCTAAATCAATTCAAGAATTCTAGCGATTTTAAAATAGCTTGGTCAATTGAAGAGAACAATAATAAAATTCAAGAAGGTCAATTTGAAAATGCAATATTAAATCCTAACGAAACGAAAATCTTCAAAATTCCCTATAAAAAATTCCAAAGAAAACAAGGAAATAGTTATGTATTAAAAGTCAATTTCAATGAATTTAAAAAATCAAAGATAGGATTCAGATTCTTATATAAAGGAGAAAGTCAATGGGTACTCTCGTCTGATTTTCCTCTTAACAAATCTGATGATTCAGACCTAAAGTTTTCAGAGTCCGATAGTGTATTCCAAATCGCAACTAAAAATTGCAACTATACTATCTCAAAGACAAATGGGCTTTTAACTTCCTTAGGACAGCCAAATACAAGTTTTTTAAAATCAGAACTTGAACCGTATTTTTGGAGGGCGTCTACTAATAGTGATCTCAGAAATGGGTTTAGTGCAGACAGAATCATGTGGAAAAATGCTTTCAAATCATTCAATCTTAACTCGTGTAGTGTCAAATCAAAATCCAATACCGAAGTTATAATTATCACAAAGGGCATACTCCAATTAAAAGAAAATGTAGGATTAAATATTGAATATAAGATCAGCCTAAAAGAGGGCATCTCGATTAATGCAACATTGGATATGAGTCAGGTGAATTCAATGCCAGAACCAATACGATTTGGATTCAAAGCATTGACGAACCCTAGTTTTGGAAAAATCGCATTTTTTGGCAAAGGTCCTCAAGAAACTTATTGTGATCGCAGCAGTAGCGCCACGTTTGGATTATTTGAGTTCCCAATAAGAGATCTTTTTATCCAACAGATAAGACCGCAGGAACAAGGAAACAGAACAGATATAAATTGGATGACACTTAGATCATTTGAAGAAAAAAAATATACGATTAGAAAAATAAGTGAAACGCCTCTGCAGATAACGGTACTACCTTTTGACTATAATGAACTGGATGGTGTCTATGCAAGAGGTAATGACATCAACATTGGAAAATACAACAGCATCATCATTTGTGAAAAACTGGCGGGTTTGGGCAATGGACAGTTTCCTCCATCTTCAAAGTATCGATTATTGGATAAACAACTAAATTGCAGATTTCAGATTTATTTTGAATAATCTTTGAACAATCTTCTAGTTACAAGATAACTAATGTCTGTCTAGTATATCATGGCAGACAATTCTCTATCATTGATAAACTAGGATAAACACCTATTTTATAAAATCTAGTGTTTTCACTGATATCCTTAAGATATTAAGACCCCTATCTTTGTGCCATTCTCCCCAAGAATATATCCGTACAATAAATAGATTTTAATTAACCCCAAAATATTTATTATGTACAGAAGATCATGTTTAATTTTATTTATTTTATTTTTAGTAATTTTCAATTCTAATGGTCAGAGTTATCATACACACCATTACGATGAAAATACTGAAAGCACCAATAATAAAATTTATCAACAAGTAAAACAAGTTCAAAGCGAAGGTATTATATTTGGAAATATAGAACTTTCGAAACAATTTCAAACCGTAAAATCGCCAATACCTCATGTCGACGAATGGATTGAAATAAGTGATTTCAAAAATCAATTAACAAAATTGATGTCAGAAAAAAATTCAAGTTTAACGCTGCAATTACCCATTTATAAAGGCGTTGAATTAAAGTTGGATTTAATCCAAGTGGACCTTTTTGCTGAAGGGTTTTCTGTTAAAACACAAGATGGCTATAGCGCTGGATATAAACCAGGGCTCTATTATAGAGGTGTCCTTTCAGGAAATTCAAATTCTATTGTCACGATGAGTATATTCGATAGTGAAATCTATGGCATGATCAGTATTGATGATTTAAATCTCATCATTCAACCTTCTACAATAGATCATAACAAGCTCATTCTATTTGATGAAAAAACATCAAAGCAGATGCGCCAATGGAATGTATGACTACAGAAAGAATGATGATCGGCGCTCCTACACAAGGTCATGACGAAATTAGTTCAAGAGCAGCTAATGACTGCATAAAAGCTATATAGAATGCGATTATGCATTATACCAAAACAAAGGTAGCAATATCACCAATACGGTCAATTACATAACCGCAGTCTATAATAATGTAGCGACTTTGTATGCCAATGAGAGCATCAATACTACAATCTCTGAAGTATTTGTCTGGACTTCTCCAGACAGCTACAGTAAAACAAGTTCCATCACTGCTTTGAATCAATTTCGCGCTGCAAGGCCTACGTTCAATGGCAACCTTGCACATCTTGCTGCTTTTGGTGGGAATAATTTAGGTGGCGTAGCATGGCTTGATGTCCTTTGTACAAATTACAATTATGCTTATAGCAATATTCACTCAACTTATAATAATGTGCCAAGCTATTCATGGACAGTAGAAGTGATGACGCATGAAATGGGGCACAATGTGGGATCAAACCACACTCAATGGTGTGGATGGTCAGGAGGGGCTATTGATAACTGCTATACCCCAGAAGGCAGTTGTCCTCCTGGACCAGCACCAACCAATGGAGGAACGATTATGAGTTATTGTCACTTGACTTCTTATGGAATTAATTTCAACAATGGATTTGGTCCGCAGCCAGGAAATAAAATAAGAAGTAGAGTCACTGCCGCCAATTGTTTGAGCAGTTCATGTGGTGCATCATGTCCTACACCAGCTGGTCTTAATGCAAGTAATATTTCAAACACCTCAGCTTTACTTTCATGGTCTGCAGCAACAGGCGCTGTAAGTTATAAACTGGAATATAAACTTGCCGCAGGAAGCACTTGGACTGTGATTTCAACTTCAAATACAAGTTATAATCTAACAGGATTGACAGCTGGAACAACATACAATGCAAGAGTGCAAACAGTATGTTCATCGGGATCAAGTACTTATAGTGGGATCATCAGTTTTACTACATCTGGAGGAAGTTGTAACACACCTACAGGTCTATCAATAACTGGAATAAGTTCTAGCTCAGCGACAGCCTCATGGTCACCAGTAACAGGAGCTATTTCTTATAATTTCCAATACAAACTGTCTACTAATAATACATGGACACAAATTAATACAACCAGTATCTCTGTTCAACTAAATGGTTTAACGCCTAACACGATGTATGACACTCGCGTTCAAACAGTCTGTGCATCAGGAACAAGTAGCTTTAGTGCAATAGTATCTTTTACAACAAGTCAGAATAACAGTTATTGTAATTCAAAAGGAACCAGCAGCCAACAAGAATGGATCAAACGATTGAAATTAAATAATGTCGATAGAAATTCTGGAAGTGATAATGGATATTATAATGCGACTTCATTGGTTGCCAATTTAACTCGTGGGACATCCACTGTTGTAAATTTTCAAGCTGGAATTACAGGAACACAAAGAATATTATATTGGACGATCTGGATTGATTTTAATAAGAATGGATCATTCAATGATGCCGGAGAAAAAGTAGTGAATGGGTACAGCAATAGTTTAAATTTATTATATAGTTATATCAATGTTCCTGCTACCACACCAACAGGAATTACAAGAATGAGGATTTCGATGAAATATGGTGGATCACCTTCTAGCTGTGAAATATTCGCAAGAGGAGAAGTGGAGGATTATGGGATTAATATTATTAGTGCAGGTAACCTGAGTTCAAATGAAATTAATGAAAATGCAACAAAATCCGATTTACAGCTCTACCCCAACCCAAGTTCAAATTCATTGAATATTCACTTTGAAAGTCCCAAGGATTGCATCTCTGAAATAACAGTTTGTGATCTTACTGGAAAAACAATAATAAAAGAAAAAATAAATACTTTTTCTGGATCAAATTTCGTTGAATTAGATATCTCAAATTTAATGAACGGAAATTATTATTTGCTTGTAAAAAACACTGAACAAAGTTTGAATAGGAAGTTTGTTAAATTGGATTTGCATTAAGTGATTGTAAGCAGGGTTTTCAAAAATTGTTCAAATAGGAAGTCACATTTGTGGCTTCCTATATTTATTTCTGCTCAAAAAAATATTCGGAATATAAATGCGACTTTTATGTTAGATTCCTTTTTTATATGCAAGATTTCTAATAATAATAATCAAAAAACCGTTCACTTCTTTTGATTAATCATTATTCTAAGATTTACAAGTACAATTTTTTATGCCACATTCGTTCATTTTCTTTGGGGCCCCCCCTTCCCCCGTTCATCCAAAGAAAACGAACCAAAAGAAAGGGCACTTTTTCAAAGGCATTTTTGCTACGCAAAACCGTAATATAAATTCTAAATTGGCTCCAAGGTTTCGCCAATTCTTAACGAATTTATATTACTATGCTGTTGAAAAAGATCTAAATTTCTTTTTGAGCAAACCGTGTTTATTTAATTTCAATTAAAAACATCACTTTCAAGCACTTCACATACATAATCAATCTCATCTCTAGATACATCTCTATGTGTAACAAACCGCACAGACTGCTTTCCAAAAGCAGTGGCACGAATATTTTTTTGCATCAGTAATTCAATAAATTTTTGAGGACTCATTGTTTCTTGTAAATCAAAAATTATAATATTTGTATTTCCCTTTTTTATGGAACTAACAGCCTTATTTTTTAACAATGACTTTTTTATCAAATTTGCATGCTCATGATCTCTTTTCAAATCTGGAATATTATGATCCAAAGCATAAATTCCCGCCGCAGCTATAATTCCTGCTTGCCTCATTCCGCCTCCAAATACCTTTCTCACTTTTCGCGCTTCCTTGATGAAATCAGAGTTACTAATAAGCACAGAACCAATTGGTGCACCCAATCCCTTGGATAAACACACAGAAATTGAATCAAAAATTTCACCGATTTGAATTGGCGTATACGATTCTTCTATGATTGCATTAAAGATTCTTGCTCCATCTAGATGTAGTTTCAAAGCATTGTTTCTACAGGTATCTTTTATAACATTCAACTCATTTAATGTATAACAATTTCCACCTGTACGATTTCCAGTATTCTCGACAACTACCAATTTGGTATTGGGTAACCAATCAAATTTCCCTTTTATGTTCTCAATAATCAATTCTGAATTCAATTTCCCATCAATACTTTCTACTGGTTGAATTGCAACGCCACTGTGGAAAGCATATCCACCAACTTCATAGAGAAAAATGTGAGAATGCTTTTCACAAATCACTTCATCCAATGGCTTTGTATGAACTTTTATTGCAATTTGATTTGTCATAGTTCCTGAAGGACAGAATAAAGCAGCTTCATGACCAAACATTTTTGCCATCTTTTCTTCCAATTGCATTACAGTAGGATCCTCTTTAAAAACGTCATCTCCTACTTCTGCGCTCATCATGGCAGCAAGCATGTTTTTACAAGGTTTTGTAACTGTGTCACTAATCAAATTGATTGTTTGCTTTAATTCTAATTCCATATTAAAAAATATTGCCCAAAATTAATCAATATATTAGGATAAGAAAAAGATAAACCACTAATTATCAAAAGTATAAGTAATACGGCAAATTATATATTAAATTTACTACATTTGCAGCGCTAAAGTAAAATTCAATGCAGCATATAAGAAATTTTTGTGTTATCGCTCATATAGATCATGGAAAATCAACCCTTTCTGATCGTCTTTTGGAATATACAAAAACTATTTCTGAACGCGATATGCAGCATCAAGCACTAGATGATATGGACATTGAGCGCGAAAGAGGAATCACTATCAAAGCTCATGCGATTCAATTAAATTATGAACATACTGATGGAATAAAGTATACATTCAATTTGATAGACACGCCGGGACACGTCGATTTTTCTTATGAAGTGAGTAGATCCATCGCAGCATGTGAAGGGGCTTTACTTCTCGTCGATGCAACTCAAGGTATTCAGGCTCAAACCATTTCCAATTTATACCTTGCCATAGAACACAATCTTGAAATAATCCCTGTCTTAAATAAAATAGACATGGAAAGTGCAATGATAGATCAAGTTGCTGACCAAATCATTGAGTTGATTGGTTGTGATAAATCTGATATCATTCTTGCCAGTGGCAAGACAGGAATTGGGGTACCAGAATTGATGACAGCAATTGTCAATAAAGTTCCAGCTCCAAAAGGCGATCCAAATGGCAAGTTACAGGCATTAATTTTTGATTCTGTTTTCAATTCCTTTAGAGGAATTATCGTTTATTATCGAATATTAAATGGAAATTTAAAAAAGGGAGATAAAGTTCGCTTTTTTTAATACTGGAAAAAACTATGAAGCAGAAGAAGTAGGAATTTTAAAAATGACATTAATTCCTAAACAAGAAGTTCTCTGCGGAGATGTCGGGTATATCATCACAGGTATCAAAGATGCCAAAGAAATAAAAGTCGGAGATACGCTCACTCATGTTCATGCACCATGTGATGTGGCAATAGATGGTTTCGCAGATGTAAAACCAATGGTATTTGCGGGTATCTACCCTATAGAAAATGAGTATTTTGAAGATTTGAGAGATAGCTTAGAGAAATTGCAACTCAATGATTCTTCCTTAGTATACGAACCAGAAACTTCCATTGCATTAGGCTTTGGATTTCGATGTGGATTTTTGGGAATGCTTCATCTTGAGATTATTCAAGAAAGATTGTCTAGAGAGTTCAATCAAGAGGTGATCACCACTGTCCCCAACGTGTCCTATGTAGCCGAAACCACCAAAGGAGAAGTACTCACTATCAATACGCCAAACGATTTGCCCGATTCAAATCATTTGAATTATGTAGAAGAACCATACATACGTGCACAAATTATTACAAAGCCAGATTATATAGGCACCATCATCAAATTATGCATGGATAAGCGAGGAATATTGATGAAACAACATTACCTCACCCCTGAAAGAGTAGAACTTCATTTTGATATGCCATTGGCTGAAATCGTTTTTGATTTTTATGACAGGTTAAAATCTTCTACTAGAGGCTATGCTTCATTTGATTATTATCCATTGGACTATAGAAAATCAGACATCATAAAATTAGACATTAAACTCAATGGAGATAATGTAGATGCATTGTCTGCTTTAGTACATAGAGAAAAGGCCGAACAAGTGGGAAGAAGAATGTGTGAAAAATTAAAAGAATTACTTCCGAAGCATCAATTTGTCATCGCCATCCAAGCAGCTGTTGGAGCTAAAATTATAGCAAGAGAAACAATCTCCGCAATGAGAAAAGATGTCACTGCGAAATGTTATGGTGGTGATATTTCTAGAAAAAGAAAATTATTAGAAAAACAAAAAGAAGGAAAGAAAAAAATGCGACAGATCGGCTCTGTAGAAGTGCCTCAAAAAGCATTCCTCGATGTTCTTAAATTAGATTCATAATTAATCTTAGAGTATTTGATTAACAGCGCACATCATAGTTTCTTTGCTATGATTATCGTGTGGATCTCAGTTTGGTTAGAGGTATTTTTATACTCTACTTTAGTGATATCAATGATAGCACAGTTTGCTGAATCGAAGTATTTTTTCAAATCATTAAGCTGATGGTAATTAAAAAACATTCTATGACCGCTACTACCAATAACATAATTTGAATCCAAACTATTTCCTTCCACAAAACTGATATAAACCACACCATCTTTGGTAAGTAAATTCAAACAGTCATTGATCAATTTTTCAGTTTCATTTGAACTTAAATAAGGTATTCCAAAGCCACAAATTATTCCGTCAAATTTTGTTGAATCATTTTTATAATATCCCGACAATCCATTAAAATAAATTGAGCTGAAGGATTATTAATCTTGGCTAATGACAGCATATTAGGTGAAACATCTATTCCTAATATTTGCAAATTTGGCTCTTTAGACAATAGATATTTACTAATATTTCCAGGTCCACAAGCAATGTCTAAAATTTTTGAATTACCATAGGGCAAATGTTCGATAAATAAATCGTAAGTATGATTGTATAATTGAAGATCGGTAAATTTCTCATTATACAAATCTGCTACTTTATTCCAAGATTCTAGTGTTTCAGTATTCTTAGTCATATTTTACCAAGACCTTATTCGAATCAATAATTTTTCGCAACAATACTATTTGACCAAGATGATAATAACTATGTTCAATCACTGCTTCAATATTTCTCATATAGTTTCCATATTTCTCATCAACAAATATGTCATCGAATCTTTCATCATTCATTGTCTCAACTAGTGATGCAAACAGTTCAGCATTATTCAACAATGAATCCTTCATTTGATTCCACTCCGATTCAGAATGAATTTCAGGCATATCAAAACTATACTTGTCACTTATATCAAGACTTCCACCATTCAATACTTGGATAAGTCCTTGAAGATAATAATTGATGTGAAAGACAAGAGCTGCTATAGTATTTGCATCCGTCAGTTTATAAGTCGCATCATGCCAAGTTAAGTCTTGAATCTGCTCTTTATAATTTGTATTTGCGATCCATTTTCCATCGAGGAAAACTTCTCTCAAACGTTTAGCCATGTATTTATTTCTCAAATATCAATTTTTTAAAAATTAAAGAACTCATATACTCGCTCTCAAAATTAATGCATTTTAGTCGAAATTATATTTTTTCAAAAAAAATCAACTTCTCATTGTCAAAAATAATTAATACTAAACTTGTCCTAAGTATTAATAATTGGAATCAAATTATCATATATTATTATTTTCAAATATGTATATTTCTAACATTTAGTTAATTACACTATACATTAGAAAAATATTGCAGTTTTATATAACTTTGAGACGAAATATATCATATGCAAAGATTGAAAATAGGTGAAATTTTAAAATCAGAAGCTCAGAATCAATCCATTATGGTTTTTGGATGGGTAAGGACATTTCGAAGCAATCGATTCATTGCTGTAAATGATGGGAGCTGTCTTGCCAATCTTCAAGCAGTGGTCGATTTTGAAAAATTCGATGAAGCTATTTTGAAAAGAATCACTGTTGGTGCTGCAATTCAACTTGAAGGTAATCTTACTCCTTCACTTGGTTCAGGGCAAAATGTCGAACTCACTGTAACAAAAATCAATATTCTTGGTGATAGTGACCCGTCCATATATCCATTGCAACCAAAAAACATAGTCTTGAATTTCTTAGGCAAATTGCTCATTTGCGATTTCGTACCAATACATTCAGTGCGATCTTTCGCATCAGACATCATGTCGCCTTCGCAATACATCATTTTTTTCATCAAAGAGGTTTTTATTATTTACACTCCCCCATCATCACAGGATCCGATGCTGAGGGCGCTGGGGAAATGTTTCGGGTAACTACTCTTGATTTGAATAAATTGCCACGAACAGATAATAATGAAATTGACTTCAAAGAAGATTTTTTTGGAAAATCAACCAATCTAACTGTCTCTGGTCAATTAGAGGGAGAACTTGCTGCCATGGCTTTGGGACAGGTTTACACTTTTGGGCCAACATTCAGAGCTGAGAATAGCAATACGCCTAGACATCTTGCCGAATTCTGGATGATAGAGCCTGAAGTTGCTTTTTTTGATTTGAATGACAATATGGATCTCGCAGAAGATCTATTAATTTCTGTGATCAAAAGTGTGATGGTCAGCTGCGCTGAAGATCTAAAGTTTCTAAACGAAAGAGAAATCGAAGAGGACAAACAGAAGCCTCAATTGGAGAGAAATGAAATGCCATTATTGGAAAGACTTCAATTCTGCTTAGATAATAAATTTGAAAGAATCAGTTATACTGAAGCCATCGAAATATTAAAGAACTCTACTCCAAATAAAAAAGGTAAATTCCAATTTCCAATAAAAGAATGGGGAGCAGACTTACAATCAGAGCATGAGAGATATTTGGTCGAAAAACATTTCAAAAAACCAGTCATTCTCACCAATTATCCCAAAGAAATCAAAGCATTCTATATGCGCCAAAATGAGGATGAAAAAACTGTAGCTGCTATGGATATTTTATTCCCCGGTATCGGTGAAATCATAGGTGGATCGCAGAGAGAAGAAAGACTGGATAGACTCGAGAAGCGAATGAACGAAATGCATATCCCGACAGAAGAAATGTCTTGGTATCTCGATACAAGACGATTTGGAACCTGTCCACATGCTGGATTCGGACTGGGTTTTGAACGATTGATCTTGTTCATTACTGGCATGTCAAATATTAGAGACGTCATTCCTTTCCCTCGCTTTCCAGGAAGTGCTGAATTTTAAATTTAATCAAAAAAACAATCAATAAAAACAAGCAATCATGAAATTAATTAATTGGATATTACACGCTATAAGTTTGATAGCAATCATTTATTTATTCACCCAAAGAAATTGTTGCAACGTAGACAGTAAAAATGGAATGGCGACTTCTACAAATCTTGATTCTACACAAGCAAATACAAATTTTCCTGTTGCATTCTTTTATTCAGATAGTTTGCTTTCAAATCTAGGTTTCTTTAAAGAAAATGAAAAAGCATTAAAGAAAAAACAAGAAAGCATGGCTGCTGAATTGAAGAATAAAGAACTCAGTTTTCAAAAAGAACTCCAAGGCTTACAAGAGAATGCTCAAAACATGACTCGAAAAGAAATGGAGACAGCTCAAGAAAGATTGGGTAAAATGGAACAAGAGTTAATGCAGAAAAAAGAAAAGCTCTCTATGCAATTGGCAGAAGAAGCTTCTGAATTCAATGAAAAACTACATTCAAAGGTAACATCTTATCTAAAAGAAATCAACGCTTCAGGTCAATACAAATACGTCTTCTCATTACAAAGAGAAGGAAATATATTTTTGGCAGATGATGCTTTAGATATTACGCCACAAATGATAAAAGGCTTAAACGAAAAATATTCTCAAAAATAATATTTTTTTTTTAAAATGTCCACTTCAGCGGTCATTTGTAATTCAGAATTACAAATGACCGTTTTTTTTTATTGAATACATACAGATCACAATCATTGAATCAAATAACTGATCGAATCAGGAATTTTGTGCAGAAATAACTTATATAATCATTAAATAAATACATAGTGTACTCAAAGAAAGCATCTTGAATGTCCTAAAAAAAAATAAGAGCACTTCACGGCTGAAGTACTCTTACTAATGAATGTTTGAAACCTACAGATTCTAAAAGAATCCGCTGCAAATATATGACGAATTTCAGTTTTTATCAAACTATATTTTTAAATGTATTTTTTATGCTTGAATTTTGGGGCTTAAAGTGCATTTTTTGTCTGTATTGCGCTTTAGGCTGTATACTATTTGCATTCGTAGATTTCACCAATATTTTTACTGAATTTGCTCTAAACTAGCAAAAGCAGGTTCAAAATCCATTTATACATTAGCAATATCAAATACAATGGCCTATGCCTCTTTCTTTCCAAACGACAACACTTCATTGACAATGATCTCAGTGATATACTTCGTTGAACCATCCTTAGCTTCATAGCTGCGATGAGATAATCTGCCTTGTATTGCGATCTCTTGCCCTTTCCTAAGATATTGACTCATAAACTCCGCTTTGCCATCCCATGCGACGAGATTATGCCATTGCGGCTGTGTATTCTTCCCCTTCTCTCCATAGTTTTCATTCGTAGCCAGAGACACCCTCGCAATGCGGTTGCCATTGTCCAATTTTGTCATCTCTGGATCTTTTCCTAAGTGCCCGATCAATTGTACTGAATTTCCTAATAAGTTCATAAAATAAAAATTTAAAACGTGAAACAATAATTTTTTTGATGGAGCAAAGCTATGATGAGCGCCACAACCTAGCCGTAATCTATCCGTATAGTTCCGTATAGTTCCGTAAGTATTCGTATAAAAACGGCTAGAGGATTGCTATGATTGAATTCTTAAATTAGGCGTTGTTTGATGCTAAACTAACAGTTGCAATTGATTAAACTATACTCAATTATACAAATCAGCCCCTTTGAGAAAATATTATTTATATCTTCAAGAATAAAATAGAAAAAATGTATATTTGCCTTACAAATTGTGAAAAGTCCTGACATATGGAAAAACTACAGATTCAAAACATTGGTTTGCCCCGATCTCCCATAATCTTATACACAAGGTATTGCTTATATTTCTCGGACAATAGAGCTTTGCTGCAAGTTTTAACTTGCGGGAAGCAGATTGTTCTCCATAATAAAACAAAATAAAAAAATAAATAAAATAAATTGTTTAACAATCAAAACTTCACATCATGGCACAACCAAGCGAACCAATGATTAAACTTGACCCGAATGGTACCGCACCAATTTTGAGTTACAATGTTCCAGAGCCTACCTCTTATAGTGGTCGAAACTTCATTGAATTAAAATTTGATGATAAAGATGAAGAACACGATAAATATTTCAAGGAAGCATTTAGAAAAAAAAATGCGCCATCAATTTCCAAAAGTA
The DNA here is from genome assembly GCA_016710585.1 of Saprospiraceae bacterium. Taxonomy (GTDB): domain Bacteria; phylum Bacteroidota; class Bacteroidia; order Chitinophagales; family Saprospiraceae; genus Vicinibacter. The sequence goes on along the minus strand of JADJVN010000015.1, from coordinate 53,224 downwards.
CAAGTAAGACTGTAACCAAGAACGTAGACACTCAAACTTTGCGTTCAAGTGTTCTTTCTTCAATGAAAGCAGGGTTTAACAACAGTAGTTTTTTCTCTAATGCAAAATTGGGAGGGTCATCATTATACCTCGCAAAGAAAAAAGACACAGAAGGGGAATCGTATGAAGTGCGTAGTAATACGCCAGTAAGCGATAAATTGGCAAAAATTGACGCAGATGAGGTAACACAAAACATCCAAGCAGGGATGAAGTTACATATCTATACAAATATGTTTGGGACAAAGGATTACAAATACATTCCACAAGAACCACAATATGAAATAAAACCCCATATTTACATAGTTGAGACGTATCAACTTACAACACGACTTGGTGATTACGGTGCAGGCAAAGTCATTAAAACTTTCTCGTTATTGCCAGGAGAAAAAACAAAAATTAGTGTAAAATCATATCGAAAAACGACAATTGATTCAAAACAAACGAGTTCAATTTTAGACTCCTTTACAGAGGAAAGTGCAGACGATTTTGAGTCATCATTACAGGAAGAACAATCTGATAAACAAAATTCTGCCAAGACAACTGAATATTTTGTCGAAGGGGAAGCCAGTGCAAATTGGGGTTGGGGAAGTGCATCAGTAAAGGCTGGTTTTAAAGAAAGTAGTAACAGTTCGAGAGAACAATTCTCTAAGAATGTGAGCAATGCAGTCAGTAAACATTCAAATAAAGCTTCAGCAAAAAGAGATGTTCAGGTCAATACAAGTTATGAGGTAAAAGAAGAAACTGGTGAGGAAACATCACTTGAAAGAGAAATTCAGAATATCAATTTGAGCAGAACACTCAATTTTGTTTTTCGTCAAATGAATCAGGAATATATTACTATACTTCATTTGGTTGATGTTCGTATTGCTTTCTTTAATGGATTGCCAGAATCGAGAATTGAAGTGCCTCTTTCAAGTATGGACGACTTATTGGATAAGGTTTTAGAACCCACAAAAAAAGATGAGGTGAGGAATTATATAGTTAATCAATTGAAGAAAGTCAGAGATGTTAAAGGAGATTATATAAAATTTATTGAAGATGCAAAAGATGAGGTCGAAGGTATAACACAAGAATATTTTCGTGTTAGTAACACCGAACAAGGGTATGAGAAACCTATTATTGCAGGTTCATCACCTTTGAAATTTAAAGTTAAAGGTGTCATAACCTCTGCAATACTTTCTGTTATGCGTACTGAGGGGGTTATTGTGGAAGCAATGCTTGGAGAAGGACTTGCTTTGGACAGTTATGCAACCCAACTCCAAGAACTTGAAGTTGAGAAAAAAAAACATGAAGTCATCAAATTAAAAGCGGAGGCAGAAAGGGCTGAACTTATTAACAAAATAGCAAAGGAAGGCAATAAAGAAAAGGCTGAAATTTTAAAATCTTTGCTTCATGAGTGCTGTAATGATACATCAATAAACATCAATAAAACATAATTCTCAATGGATAAGGAGATTTTAGGTTATGGCTTTAAAAGCAGGGATTTTATTATACCAATTCTTGAAAAAAGCAAGAATCAGATATTATATTTACAATCAGATGGAGAAGGTGTGAAAACTCCTACTCATCCAGTAGTTGCATCAACTCCTCTCCCTAAATTACGCAAGAGTGGTTTAGCAAATATTGATTCAAAAACATTAAGTAATATTTTATATTACACTCCTTTTTCACCTCTCACAATTATACATTTAACTCCAAAAATTTCAGATTTTGTCACGGCTTTGCAAAATAAAGCTGTGGATTATACAATACCTAATGCAGAAGTTTATTATAGAGGTAAACAAATTGATAATTCTTCATCAACAAATATAGAAAAAATATTATTTAATTTGGCAGGCGAATTTGAATCTTCTGCAACAAGAATTGACGAGAATATAGTTGCATCTTTTAAATTGGATTTAACTGATACACTATTAAAGGGAAATCAATCAAAATATCGCTTTACCAGATTCCTTCAAACTAAAAATGTCATTATCTTTATTGAGGAAATACCTCTATCTTCAAGTTCAAGTTCTCAAAAATTACCCGAAAATATGAAATTAGTAGTTGCAAATCAAACATTTGATTTACAAGGTAATTGGGATGACAATAAATTTAATTTTTTGCACCAAGCAATATCTCTACTTACAGTAAAAGAAATAAATCTAATTAAAGGACTTAAATTTAAAATCGAATCACAAACAATCCATACAGAAGGGGGGCATTATGATTTAAAAGACCATTTAATTTCGATTCAAGAAAGTGTATTCGTTTATAACAACCAAACTGACCAATTTGGTCAGTACAACTATGCTGTATATGCAATATTACATGAAATCGGTCATGCAATAGATTATTCGGCATTTAACTCACCACTTGGACACCAAACGAAATATTCAGATACCGAGGCAATAGAGTTAAGCAAACTAAAAACTCATTCAGGATATTTATTCGATAAAAATCTACAGTTAGCTGAAGACTCGTCAAAGCATAATTCAAAAAATATTTTTAGGAAGACATTTTCTGGTTATGATAAAATTACTAATTATGGAAGAACAAATTGGCAAGAAAACTTCGCTGAATCTTATGCAGTTTACAAAACAGACTCTGATACCTTTAATACTATTCGTCCCAAAACCGCATCTTTTTTTAAAAATCTATAACAAATATGGAGAACAATATTCTCCCGAAAATGCCGCCCAAAGCCCAACCCGCAAAGCCAACGGAGGGCGGCACATTCGGGAGTGCCAAAGTTATAGTCAGAAGCAAAAAAGACAAATCAAAAACATAAAATGGACTTTCTAAAAAAACACTCCTCAACGATAATTTCAGTTTTAGCTACGATAGTAGTTGGGTATTTAGGTGTGATTTGGAGCCAAAGTCAATTTAAGAAAGCTGAATTTGAGAGAAGAGATAGAGCAAAAACCGAATTAGTTGAAATTATTGAAGAACACGTGATTAATCAAAAACCTATTAGCCCAGCAAGACTTTCAAGATTAATTGACATTAAATGTTATGAACAAGAAATAGCCGATGAATTTATACCGATTGAGTTGATAAAAAGTGCAGAATCAAATTTAATGGAAAGTAGGCACTTAGACTTTAAACAAAAGGAAAATTATAAAATCCTGTTTGATTCAATATATTTGACTTTTATTCCAACAGTTGTTTCTCAATTAAATAGTGATTCGACATCATTTGCCTTTAAGAATCCGGAATTAATTTCAAAACTGTACAAAAATATTAATGATTGCAAAACTTCTGAAGCAACTAAAAACCTAAAAGAACTGATTTCATCTTTTAGTATAGAGTACAAAACAATTTCTGAAGAGGCAGCCGAAAGAAAAAGTGGAAGAAGTATTTCATCAATTGTACACTTGTTTAATACGACATCAGGAAGAGTGTTATTGGTTTCCTTTATGCTTATTTATATCCTAATGATGCTTAGAACCATAAAAGGGAGTCTGCGTGCAAGAAATGATGCATTAGAAAAAATTAAACAATCTGAATTGATGTTAAAGGATTTAATGATTAAAGAACAAGAAGAGAAAGATTTACTGAAAAAAATAGATAAAAAAACTGATGATATAACAAAGGATAAAGCCTGTGCGTAACTATGCATAAAATGTTCATTGCGTAAAATGTTCATTGCGAGGAAAAGCTCACCACATCATTTATGCTGAACGTTAGGCGAAATTAAAAGCGCATTAATTTAATAATGAAATCAAAGAAAAAGACAAATAGAACTAATTCAGTTTTCAATAAAGACTCGAGGTTTATTTTAGATACATTAGGCTCAGAAGTACAAGTTACATCAACGATAACTTCTCCTCCATATTATGACATGAAGGATTATGAATCTAAAAACCAAGTTGGGTACGGCCAAACCTATGAGGCATACCTTAACGATCTAAAGTCAATATTTAAAGACATTCTATCTATTACAAAAGAAGACGGCTCCCTCTGGATAATCATAGACACATTTAAAAGGAATAATCAAGTAGTAACCTTACCATTCGATCTTTCTAATAAATTAAAGGAGATCGGATGGCTGTTGCAAGATGTGATTATTTGGAAGAAGGATAAAACTGTTCCTTGGTCCACAAACGGTTTTACGCAGAGAAAGTTCGAGTATATCTTGTTTTTCACAAAATCGACAAATTTTAAATCTAAAAGAGATAAAGTGAGAGTTTACGACACATCTCATTTAAAAAGATGGTGGGTGAAATATCCAGAAAGATATAATCCAAAAGGGAAAGCTTTAGATGAAGTTTGGGAATTTCCTATTCCAACCCAAGGGTCGTGGGGCGATAAATATATTCGTCACTTTTGCCCTTTGCCAAGAGATATGGTAGCAACTATGATAGAATTAAGCACTGAAGAAAATGATATAGTGTTAGATCCTTTCGCAGGAAGTGGAACTGTTCTTAGTCAATCTGCATATATGAAAAGAAAGTATATAGGGTTTGAATTAAATAAAAAATACATTGACATGTTCACTACCTATTTGCATTCAACATTTGAAGCAAACAGAATTGAGTATGAAAGAACCCATGAGAATAAAGCTCAACTTAATTTTGAAAAAATGATACTTAATTTGAGAGCTCTTAAATATGCAAAAGTTCTTCTTTCTCATATACAAAAGAAGTTACTCATAAACAATTTTAAAATTTTTGTCACACTAAAACAAAAAAGTATAATAAAACAAAAGCTAATAAAAGTACAGTATGATTTTATAGGCGAAATAGACAAATCAGTCATTTTGCCATTGCTTAATGAACTTTCTAGTAAAAGTCCTTTATCAAAATTTGGCATAGAACCAATTTTTAATTTGGTAAAAACAAAAAAACTGATCTTAAAAGATATATTTTATTATTCTGAGAATAATACACATTCCTATATTGAGGATAAAAAATTAAAGTCTGAAAAAGGACGAATCCTTAGCAAAATAAAAATAAATCTTAACGAAAACGACTATTTATAATGGCTGCAAAGATTAGAAAAAAAAGCAAAAAAAGAAAGTTGTAATAAAACTTCCTCCAGCTGAAAAAGCAACACAGAAAGAACAGCGAGCTCAGGAAAATGAGATCATTACTGTTCTAGGAATATCGGTTTCCAAAGAATTGCAGGGATTGAAGGGAAAGAAGTTATCTATTATGGACGAACAACAGAAATGGACGATATTTTTGTTTATGAAAATATTGTGCTTGTTATCGAATATACTACAGGGGATCCTGGAAAGCATTTATTGAATAAAAAAATCTTTTTTGATAAAGTAAACAGTGACAAAAGAGCCTTTTTAGTGTTTTTAAATACTGAGCCAAAACTGAAATCCTTCAAAACTTATTATGATAAAGCAATTAAACCAAAATATTCATTAAATGAAATTCAAGTTAGAGTTTTATATGCTTCCAAAAAAGATATTCAACAGGAACATAAAGATTTAGTTGAGGGTATAATTTTCTTTGATTACCATATAGTCAAATATTTTTCTAGCCTAACAAAAGTAATTAAGAGGTCAAGTAAATATGAGTTTTTTGATTTTATTGACATACCATTTAACAAGACAGCTGAGAATATTAAATCCTCATCAAAAGGTAATACTGAGACATTCTCTGGTCATATATTGCCAGAGGAAAAAAGTTCATTTCAAGAAGGATATAAAATCGTATCCTTCTATATAGATGCGGAATCCCTTTTGAGAAGATCTTATGTACTTAGACAAAATGGTTGGAAGAACATGGAAAATGTCGGCCATTATCAAAGGATGTTATTGTCAAAGAAAATAACTGGGATGAGGGAAATATTTAGTTGATAAGAATAGAGGTTTTCATAAACAATATTATTACGTCTATTTCCATAAATAAAATAAAACTGTATGATAATGAAAAAAACGAACTAAAAATCCAACCGAATGGACAATTCAAAGGATCTAATTCCTCAGATGTGACACCAGCATTTATTGAAATAAATAATGAATCAAACATAATCGGAATTATCGATGGACAGCATAGAACTTTTGCGTACCACGAGGGTAATGATATTTATGAAAAAGTTATAGCAAGTCACCGCAAAATTCAAAATTTACTAGTAACTGGAATATTATTCCCTGCAAGTGAGCCTTCAGAAAAGAGACTACAATTTGAAGCAAATTTATTTTTAGAGATAAATGCAAATCAATCGAATGTAGTTCGCAATTAAAGCAGGAAATAGAATTGATGATAAATCAATGTCTTCTATAGCAATATCTAAAAGAATTTTATTAGGTCTTAATAAAAGTGGCCCGCTGGGTAAATTAATCGAACAATATTGGTATGAAAAAGGGAAACTAAAAACTGCATCAATTGTAAGTTACGGATTAAGACCACTAGTGAAAATAGAAGATATCAAAGCTAAAGACAGTGTTTTTTACATTTGGGAAAATGAAGAAAAAGGAAAATTGAAAAAGAAAGATAATGAAGAATTTGAATTGCTTGCAAAATACATAGAGTTTTCAATTGAAAAAATAAGAGACTTATTAATTGCATTTAAAACAAAACTCTTACCAGACCAATGGAGGACATATTCTCCGTCAAATCCTCAAGGAATTTTATCAGTAACTTTTATTAATGGTGTTCTTAATACATTACGCTTGATAATCGAGAATGATAAAGTAAAAACAAGTGATAAATATATTGTTCAATTAGACAACATTGATAAGTTTAATTTTAAAAAGTATAAATCAAGCCAATACCGTAAAATGGGTGAGGACATTTATAACAAATACTTCAAATAAAGTTCACCTAATAACTAAGCATCCGTGAGGTACGAATTAACCAGCATGAATGGGATGTTGAACATGAAGCCCGTAAAAAATGCTTAATAAGCATTTTAGGGCTGAACTGTGACAAACTTGTCACAGCTTTGTGGATGCTTCCATTAAAGAAGAAAGAAAAGGAATTGCAGTGTTAATTTTTGATACTTAGGTAAGTTATTTAATTGACGATTTTTACTTTTTGATTGATTGTTTCATTTTTTTTTAAAATATACACCAATCTGATTAATATATAAAAATGGCTTATCAGTCCACCATTAATCAGCAATAGACAATTTCTATGCTTGAGACAAACTACTTAAATTTTAAAATTTTAACCTAGAACACTATTACTCAATTAAATCTAAATCCCTATTTTTACAAAAAAAAAGCATCATACACTCAAGCTACTGGAATATGGCTTACAAAGACTTTACCCTTATACCCTCTCCGCACTCCGGCTCCGTTCAACTTGCTAAGTTGATGCGAGGAGATTTGCTGTTTGGGAAGTGTCTTTGGGCTTCAACTTTCCTTTGTGTTAGGCGATATTTATAAATCAATAAAGGGATTTTCATGGATGAAGAACATTTAACAAAAAGAGACTGGATATATCAAATAAAAGGCATTATTAATCATCATTTGCCCAAATATCAAAAAGGAAATCAACCTGTAAGAGTAGTTCATAATGTTATATTATACATGTTTGTTCATGCGAACAGTGCGTTCCATCAAAGGTTAATTGAAGCTGTCCTCTCTCTAGGTATGAATTCCCAAGTGGATATAAACTATGGTGATGTTCCATTGAAGCTAAACGGTAAATTTCTAACACCTAACATTGGCTCGGATAAAAAACTTATAATCCATGAAACATTTCTCTCCTATTGCTGGGCAATGACTTATAGCATCCTTGTATTGTATGTCGAAACAATTAAACATCCATATCTTAATAAAATTGCTGGTCGTGAAGTCAAAAAATAAATGAAGACGAAATAATTAAAGCTAATGATCTTTTTAATTATGGAAGGCGAATCGTTGTGGATTTTGAAACATGGGATAAGGACAAACTACCCAACCCTGAAATATACCTTGCCGAGAATTGCGATTATGTTGAACAGACAAATATGTACTATACTGAAGTTGTAAAATTCATTTTATGCCATGAATTTATTCATATAGAAAAGCAACATATTGACGCAGTGCTTTCTCGCAAGCATTCAGACGAAGAAATTACTAAATTAGAAGTTGAGGCGGATGCCAAAGCCATTGATTTAATTAAGGAAGGAATGGAACCAGGACGTGAATTTATTTCTGAATGTGGGATTGTAATTGGTATATTAATACTTTTTTTTCTAAATAATAGTACAAAACAATATCAACATCCCGACCTTGAAGTCAGACTAATTAAGGCTATTAAAGACCTAAATATTTCAGATGATCATTTTGTTTGGGGAATTACATGTGTCGGGCTAAAATTATGGGATCAACAATTTGACTTAAAATTAGAATGGAATGAAGAAGATGATGAAAAACAAAGATTCGATTCAATCATTGATCAAATAAAGCGAAGAAAAGACATCGCATAACACGGCATAAACTTACACCGCCAAGCAATTCAAATCATTCTCTTTTAATCATTTCTGGAAATGCAAAACTTATTCCTTAATTTTGGCTGTTAATAGTTTGGCGGTGCATCGTCTATACCAAGACCGTTGAACAAACCCTACCAAAACACCAATAAAACAGCACTCTCCGCTTGTTTTAAAAACAATATTTGGATGTATTTTTGTGATTATTATCTCAAAAATTTTACTCAAATGTTTGAAAAAAATATTCAATCATTAAAGGAATATTGAGCCTTTATGATTCTAAAAAATTTTAGTTCTCGAACAGTTAAAACTTATTATCAGATCGTTCATTATTTTCTGAAATATTTTGAAAGAGTTTTTCCAGATAAAGAAATGTGTGATGATCTTGTTCGCAAATATTTATTTCCATAGTTTTGAGATGAAACTCGATTGACAACCTGTCAACTCTGATTATTCATCCATCCAAAATATTCAGGAATGTTTTATTTCTTCCTTGGAGTTTAAGGAAATTACCAAGTCCTAAGAAAGAAAAAACATAGATAAATATAAAATAAATTATAAAATTATTGTACACCTAAATTTAAAAACCTATTTTTACAGAAATAAAGCATATTACATTCAACCTACTAGAATATGGCCCACAAAGACATTCCCCTTATCTCTTCTCTGATGAACAGATTCGTTCAAATAAAATTGAAGATGGACGAGGCAAATAAAGATAAAAAATACGCGAGTATAAAGTTGATGCGTGGAGAATTACTGATAAGGAATATTTTCTTTGGGCATCAAATCTCCTATGAGATAGCGGTAATTATAAACAGAAATTCATCAAACTTTAATTATGACATACGATAAAATTGTAGAATTAGGCATCGCTGGTACAATAATTACATTTGTAGGAACTTTAATAAGTCTGTTTTTTAAAGACTATTTCCTAAATGACTTTTTTGAAAAGAGAAGAGATAAAAAAACAATTGATAATATTTTTAAAAAATACAAAGACCCTATTTCACTTTCTGCCATTGAATTAAGTTCGAGACTTGTAGAGATTATTAGTAATTTCCCAACTGTGTATTTATCAAATAAAGTATTAAATCAAAAGGCGACTTACTTCACCTCTAATACAATTGAAGACAGTCATTTTAAGCGCCACAAATTGTTTAGTACAATTTACCGGTTTAGTTCATTTTTAGGATGGTTAGAATTGTACAGACAAGAAATAACATTTCTAAATAGCTCTAACAACAAAGTGAATACCGAGCTTGAATATTATCTTAACAAAATTCGCTCTGCATTGGCTGATAGGCATTTAAATGAAAATCAAGATTGGGAAAACTGGATTGACTTTCTCATTTTTAAAGAGGAACAAAGAGCTATTGGTGAAAATATGATTATTTTTAATCAAGCTACAAAGACAATTATTGGTTATGGTAAGTTTAAGACATTTATGGATTCTTATTTAAAAAATGGAGAAAATGAATGGATAGGACAGTGCTTGAATTTCTTCCTTGATCTGAATAATTCCAAAGACTTTAGAAAGGAGAGATATTTCATATTAATAAAACACTTAAAAGGCTTGATGTCAAATTTGGATGTAAATCCAGATCATGAAGTAATTATCAAAATTGACAAAATACTAACCCTTAACTGTCGCTAATAGCTAAGCATTTTTACAGTGCGAAGTACCTATAATGAATGCGATGTTGAAAATGAAGCCCGTAAAAAAATGCTTATTAAACATTTTAGGGCTGAACTGTGACAAACTTGTCTCAACTTTATGGATGCTTCGATTAATAAAGTAGACTATGGAGTTGTCCTGCTAATTTTTGATACTTAGGTGAATTATTTAATTGATGATTTATTTCTTTTTAATTGATTGCTACAATTTTTTTAAAATATACGCCGATCTGAATAATATATAAAAATGGCTTATCTTTACATCACTAATCAGCAAAAGACAATTTCTATTCTTGAGCTAAACTACTTAAAACTCAAATTTTAATTCAACATACTATTGCACAACTAAATCTAAATTCCTATTTTTACAAAAAAAAAGCATCATACACTCAACCCATAGGAATATGGTTCACAAAGACTTTACCCTTTTACCCTTTCCGCATTCCGGCTTCGTTCAACTTGCTAAGTTGATGCGAGAAGATTCGCTGTTTGGGAAGATTTCTTTGGGCATCAAACTCCCTTGGGTTGGATGTCATTTTAGACAGCCTACTCACTTAGACAGAAATCAAAAATGTGCCACTTTATAACTGCAATTTGCTCATCAAAAATCAAACTATCCGACATCAATTCAGTCGGTAAAACTTATGGTTTAGAATTTGAGGATTGTGAAAACGAACACATAACCAAGCAAATTGCAAAGACAGAGAAATACCTTTGGAAGAAATCAAAAATGTGTGACTGTGGAACAAGTATAGGCGAAGCCTCTTTTATAAATGACAAAACAGAAAGGGTACAGAAAAGTGAAATTGACAAACTCAAAAAGAAAGGTTGGACAGAATCAAAAATAACAAGGTATTTAGCAGACAAGAAAAAAAGTGAAGATAAAATTGCTCAACAAAATGACACAATTTTAGACAATAAAAGCAATTGAGCTTGACAACTATATTAACTTTTTTACAAGAAGTTTTAATAAAGACAAACACAGACATTTTCGGACTTCTTTTACATTGGTATAGCAAAGGCCCAGAAAATGAAAACATTAAACTTGCCGTCAGAAGAAATATTAAATCAAAAGCATTGACAGTTTTGGATTTGAAAACATTAGAAGAAGATAAGTTATTGTGTGTGACAAAATAAAAACGAATGTCCAACAAAAGGTTTGACAAAATACGAACTTTTGAATGTCTACATCAGCAGTTGTAATTCAATAGTGCAAAGGTTACGGCAAATCGTTTCAAATTTAACTATTGATCGAATTTTCATCAAATAATAATCAATCAACATCAGTTCCAGGCTTGACCAAAATATACGCTAATCTGAATAATATATATAAATGGCTTAACAGTCCATCTCTAATCAGCAAAAGACAATTTCGATTCTTGAGCCAAACTACTTAAAATTCAAATTTTAATTCAATATACTATTGCACAACTAAATCTAAACTCCTATTTTTACAAAAAAAAAGCATCATGCACTCAACCCATAGGAATATGACTCACAAAGACATTCCCCTTATACCTCCTCCGCACTGCGGCTTCGTTCAACTTGCAAAGTTGATTAGATTCACTATTTGGGAAGATTTCTTTGGGCATCAAATTTCCTTTGTGTTGATGGCAATTTTACGACCGACACCAACCGAACTGAAAATTTTACAAGAGAACAAATGATGACATACAATTTAGAGTGGCTAATAGACAATTTTGAAAAAGGAAAGAGAACAAAATATTTATTTTTTTGGGGACATCAAAAAAGTAAAAGTGGCGAATTAACATCTTCGTGTTTTAGTCAATGGTGGACTTCACCATTTATTGTTGAGAAAGTAAAATTTAATACTGCTGAACATTGGATGATGGCACAGAAAGCACTTTTGTTTGTCGACAAAGAAATTTATGACAAAATAATTATTGCGAAATCACCAGCAGAAGCAAAAGCTTTGGGCAGACAAGTGCGAAATTTTGACGAAACAACTTGGAATCACAAACGGTTTGAAATCGTTGTTAGAGGAAGTTTGGAAAAATTTACACAGCATAAAGACTTAAAAGAGTTTTTACTAAACACAAAAGAAAGAGTTTTAGTAGAAGCAAGTCCAATTGACAGAATTTGGGGTATTGGATTGAAAGCCGACAGTGACAAAGCCGAAAACCCAAAACGATGGAATGGACTAAATCTACTTGGTTTTGCTCTAATGGAAGTTAGAGATATTATCAAAAATGAAAAATAGACAAAAAACTGCCACCAATAACTAAGCATCCATGCGGTACGAAGTAACCAGCATGAATGGGATCTTGAACATGAAGCCCGTAAAAAATACTTAATAAGCAATTTAGGGCTGAACTGTGACAAACTTGTCACAGCTTTGTGGATGCTTCAATTAATGAAAAAGGCTATGGAGTCGTCTTGCTAATTTTTGATATTTAGCTGAGTTAATTAATTGATATTTTTTTACTTTTTGAATGATTGCTTCAGTTTTTTAAAAATATACGCTAATTTGAATAATATATAAAAATGGCTTATCATTCCACCATTAATCAGCAAAAGACAATTTCGATTCTTGAGCCAAACTACTTAAAATTCAAATTTTAATTCAACATACTATTGCACAACTAAATCTAAATTCCTATTTTTACAAAAAAAAAAGCATCATACACTCAACCCATAGGAATATGACTCACAAAGACATTCCCCTTATATACTCTCCGCTCTCCGGCTTCGTTCAAATGAAATCAAAGATTGGGCACGGCAAAATAAAAAAGATGCGAGGCAAAAGTTGATGCACAAAGAACCAACGATAGACAAAAAACTTATAATAATTGAATGACAGCAAAAAAAAATATATTCGCAATTATTGGTAGTGCAAGTGCAAATTCTACGAACCTAAAACTTGTTGAACAAATTGCAATTCTAACAGAAAATGAATTTAACTTGACGATATATAACAACTTAAAAACATTACCACATTTTGACCCAGAACTTTCGATAGACAATCCACCAAAAGAAATAATTGAATTTAGAAAAAGTATTGAAGAAGCCGATGGAATTATTATTTGTACGCCAGAATATGTTTTTAGTATTCCAAGTGGTCTGAAAAACGCCATTGAATGGTGTATTGCGACAACAATATTTTCAGACAAGCCAACTGGGCTGATAACAGCTTCTGCAAGTGGACAAAAAGGACACGAAGAATTGCAACTAATTATGAAAACTGCAATGGCACATTTCGCAGAAGAGACTACCATGCTAATTCAAGGTATAAAAGGAAAAATCGATTTGAATGGAAATATAAAAGACATAGAAACAATGAGAAAAATATTTAAATTTTTAGACTCTTTTAAAACTATAATAACAAAACGATCTTGAATTATAACAGGTTGTGCATAGCCTCGCGTCAGAATAAATTTAAAATATTTTTTTGGATGAATTAGTATAACTTTATTTATTGAGGGATGTATTCTAGGGATGTCGATGCATACTCCTAAAATCTCCTCCAAAAATGTCATAAATACTCACTATTATTGGTCAGCTATCACAACTAACCACGATCATACTTTATACAATTAGATCAATTCCAACACAAATTTTATGACTACTTCTTAAATTTCAAATTTTAAACTACAACACTATTGCACAACTAAATCCAAATTCCTATTTTTACAAAAAAAGCATCATACACTCAAGCTAATGGAATATGACTCACAAAGACATTCCCCTTATACCCTCTCCGAAGTCTGGCTTCGTTCAAATTGTAAAGTTGATGCGAGGAGATTCGCTGTTTGGGAAGATTTCTTTGGGCATCAAATTCCTTTGTGTGATAAAATCACTGATAGAAAGTTTTTTATCTTCGTTCAATAAATGTTGATACAATGACTAAAGAAACTGCGATAAAACTATTCAATGAGAAACATATAAGAACTCAATGGGATGACGTTCGAGAAAAATGGTATTTCTCAATAGTTGATGTAGTTGCAGTTCTGACTGAAAGTGAAAACGCCAATAATTATTGGAAAGTACTGAAAAATAGACTTAAAAAAGAGGGGAGCCAGTTGGTTACAAATTGTAACCAACTGAAAATGCAATCGTCAGATTCCCCTTATTCCCTCTTCGCAATCTGGCTTTGTTCAACTTGCAAAGTTGATGCGATGAGATACGCTGTCTGGGAAGAATTCTCTGGGCATCAACTTTCTTTGAGTTAACGTTCATAGTATACCGATACCTCATAAACAACAATTAGACAAAAAAAATATGGAAGATTTTAAAATAAACGAAAATGGACAATTAGAAGTTTTTGCTTCGCCTACTTCTTCCCACACCGACTTTGATTTTTACATAGGTAAATGGAATATTCATAACAAAAAACTTAAAGAACGACTAAACAACTGTGACGAGTGGATAGAGTTTAACTCAACTGACGACACTACTCATTTGTTAAAAGGTTTTGCTAATATGAATAAATTTTCAGCTACTTTTGACGGAGAACCATTTGAAGGAATTGCAATCAGACTTTTTAATCCACAGACAAAACTATGGAGCATTTATTGGGCAGACAGCAATGCAGTTTCCTTTGACCCACCAATGGTTGGCTCATTTGATGGAAATATCGGAAAACTATATTGTAAAGACACTTTCAGAGAACAAGACATAATTGTATTATTTCATTGGGACAAAACCGATATTGACAATCTAGTTTGGAGCCAAGCATTTTCAACAGATAATGGAAAAACTTGGGAATGGAATTGGTATATGTATGCAAGCAGAATAAAATGATAACAGAAATAAGAATATACAAATTCAAAGAAAATTCGTCAGAGAATTTTATTAAAGTTTTCACAGAACAATCATTGCCAATGATGAAACGTTGGAAGATTGATGTTGTTGACTTTGGTTTTTCACTTATCGATAAAGAAAGTTTTTATCTAATTCGCAATTACGAAAGCATAGCACAACGTAAAGAAAGTCAAGACGCTTTTTATGGAAGTGATGAATGGATTAATGGACCTGAAAAAGAGATTATGAATTGTATTGATACTTACAACACAGTTGTAACGGACAACGCAACATTCTTAACGAAATTGAATGACGAAAAAAGAACTACGAAAGGCTGAAATTTTGCCGTATAGAAGAAAGCCCAAAGAATTGTGCTTATTACATTTTAACTATAGTTTTTCTCAATCCAAAAATTAATCTAAAACAGGCAAAACAATTTTAGACTGATGCAATTGACCATCATGAAATATAGTAATATCAGATTTTTTAAATGCATCGTCTTTGCAATGATAAATATCTGCAAACTGTTGTGGATTTCTGTCCACTAAAGGAAACCAAGTACTTTGAATTTGGATAACCAATTTATGACCTATTTGGAAGGTATGAGCTATATCTGGAAGCGTGAATTTGACTTTAGTATTTTGCCCTGGCTTAAATGGCTCAGGCTTCTCCATACTATTGCGATACTTGCCGCGCAAGACCTCTCCTCTTACCATCATCTCGTATGATTTCATTGGATAGTCAGTTTTATTGTTTCCATAAGAAAAATCCTGTGGAAACTGATCAATGATTTTGACTATAAAATCTGCATCCGTAGTACTAATGCTCACATCCAAATCGACTTCAATTGGCCCTGCTAACGTGATCGCTTCCTCTAATATATCAGATCTATAAGTCAGAACATCTGGACGTCTTGAAGTAAAACGTTGATCATCACACATATATTCCACAGTCCTGCTTAATCCCACATCTTCCCGATAAGGGACTGGATGTGCTGGATCACTAATGTAGGTGGAAAATTTCGTTTTTGGCTTTGAAATTATTTTAGATGAAACTTGATTTTTTTCTAATAAAAAGTATTCCACTTTTCTAGTTTGTTTTGGTGGCCATTCGCTAAAATTCTTCCATTGATTTTCTCCAGTAAAAAATATTGTCGCCTCTGAAATGGGATCTTTCGATCCAACACCTTTCAAATGATAATTAAAAAAAGGCAATTGTACATTATCTTGATACCAAGTACTCGTAGCTGAACCAAATTGAACATTTCCCAACTGGCTCCCATCTACGCGTTCATCCCAACTTCCATGAAACCATGGGCCCATCACTAATTTATTATTGGTACTTGGGCTTTGGATCTCCATTGCTTTATAAGCATTCCATGCACCCCAACAATCTTCTGCATCAAATAATCCTCCAACAAAAAGCACTGCAGGTTTTACATCATTAAAACTTCTCCTTGCATCTCTTGCTTTCCACCAGTCATCATAGTTAGGATGTTTCATCATATCATTCCAGAAAGCATTTTCTTTTCCCATCAATTTTGTAAAATTTTGCATGGCCCCAGTTCTAAGATAAAAATCATAGGCATCATCTCCTGGAATGGCATAGCTAGGTTCGCCCTGAGTGGTAGGCTTGGGACGCGGCTTACCAAATCCAGAATAAAAATGAAATCCATCCATTAGAAAAAAAGCCCCATTGTGGTGAAAATCATCACCAATAAACCAATCTGTAACAGGAGCTTGTGGACTCACTGCTATTAAAGCTGGATGATTTGACACAGCTCCCATACTTGCATAAAATCCTGGATAAGAGATTCCCATCATCCCTACTTTTCCATTATTAAATGCAATGTTTTTAATCATCCAATCTATAGCATCATAAGTATCACTTGCTTCATCTATATCTGTTTTCTTTTTTTTATTTTTAATAAATGGCCGAACATCTTCAAATTTTCCTTCACTCATGAAACGCCCTCTTACATCTTGCATGACCACGATATATTTTTCTTTAAAATATCGCTTCCAACCAGTCTTATACCATCTTACTGGATACTGGTCAACGCCATACGGATTGCAGGAATAAGGTGTGCGCATGAACATAATGGGATGATTCTCTGCATTGTCTTTTGGAGTATAAATTGCTGTATATAGCTTAATGCCATCGCGCATTTCTATCATTTCTTCTCGCTTTGTATAATTTTCATAAATCCAAGCAGAATCAAGTTGATACTGAGAGTAAAGTGTAATACATGAAAAGAAAAGTAATATTGAAAATATATTTTTCATAACAAAGCAATTGATCGATTTGATTAAATTTATATAGATAGTAAATTCTATTGCAACAGCCATTTAGACCCGTCTGGTGAAAGTAGAACTCCAGCGCTGCTTATGATAAACATTCTCTTTGACCCAGTCTGACTACCAGTAAGATACAATGTATCATTTGATCTCATTATATTCATTGATTCTACTATATCTCCAGTCTTTAAATTGGCAACTTCATTATTCTCAAAAGTGATAAAATCCAAACCTCCTGCTTCTGGTAAAACAGAAGCTGTCCCATCCAATAAAAATTTCTTAGCAGTAAGATCCATATTGGCTGCTGGATTAGTGGTACTAGCACTCCCTCCCTCTTTCTTATTATTTCCACTACCGGATTTTTCCCCACAGCCAATAAGAAGAAGGTTAGTCACAAAAAAAACATATTTGAATAAATTCATATATAAAAATTTATGCAAGAATATGAATTTTTTATAAGAAAGTAAATGCTATAAATCAAAAATAGCTTTATTCATCAGTTTTAGCCTATTTTCATTAAAACAATCTTCTCCTATTAAGAAACTCCTTGTCTTTTCCTGACATTTTGTCACCTTTTTTATATATTTGCCTCTGTTTTTAAATAAATAGAATATGTACTTTCCCAAAGGAGACCACAGTGACGACATATTAGAAGAAGCAAGGCAAGGTGAAGTGCTTGACTATCAAAGCAGAGTTAAAGCAGGTGGTCGTCAATACTATATAGAAAGTTATGGATGTCAAATGAATTTTAGTGACTCCGAGATCGTGGCATCGATTTTGGCTCAGGAAGGTCTTAGTTCGACAAAGGACATTTCATCTGCTGACTTTGTATTTCTAAATACTTGTTCGATAAGAGAAAAAGCAGAAGATACTGTTCGCAATAGGTTAAAAGAAATTCAAGCATATAAAAAGAAAAACCAAAATCTTAAAGTAGGTGTATTGGGCTGCATGGCAGAGCGATTGAAATCCAAGTTCCTTGAAGAAGAAAAATTGGTTGATTTGGTTGTAGGGCCTGATGCATACAGAGATCTACCTTCATTGCTAGACCAGGTAGATTCTGGTGAAAAAGGAGTCAATGTATACTTATCTAGAGAAGAAACATATGCAGACATCTCTCCTCTTAGACTTGATTCTAATGGCGTTTGTGCTTTTATTTCTATCATGCGTGGCTGCGACAATATGTGTTCATTTTGTGTTGTCCCATTCACTAGAGGAAGAGAGCGCAGTAGAGATTTATACAGCATCGTTGCAGAAGCGAAAGATCTATTTCAACAAGGATTTAGAGAAGTAACTTTACTAGGTCAGAATGTGGACAGCTACAAATGGACCAATCCTGAATCAAATGAATTAATTGATTTTTCCATGTTGCTCGAACAAGTTGCTTTAGTCAATCCAGATTTGCGAATTAGATTCTCTACATCGCATCCAAAAGATATCACTGACGAAGTACTGCATGTCATCGCCAAGTATGATAATATCTGCAATTATATCCATCTTCCAGTTCAATCAGGCAATAGCCGAATTTTAAAATTGATGAATCGCACCTATGACAGGGATTGGTATTTGAATCGTGTAGATGCTATTTACAAAATCATACCTGACTGTGCTATTTCATCAGATATGATAGCAGGCTTTTGTTCAGAGTCTGATGAAGAACATCAAGATACATTAAGCATCATGGAATATGCAAACTACAGTTATGCATACATGTTTGCCTATTCTGAGAGACCTGGGACATTGGCAGCAAAAAAACTAAAAGATGATATCCCTGAAGAGATAAAAAAACAAAGATTGAGCGAAATAATCCGACTGCAAAGACAATTAAGTTATATGCATAATCTAAAAGATGTGGGTCAAACATACAAAGTATTGATAGAAGGAAATTCGAAAAAATCTGAAGATGAATTCAAGGGAAGAAACTCTCAAAATAAAATGATCATTTTTCCAAAAAATAATATGCTTAAAGCAGGAGATTATGTCAATGTAAAAATTATCTCAGCATCCAGCGCCACTCTAACAGGTCAAATCGTAGATTAATAATGGAAAGTGTACAAAATGTAAAACAGCGATTTGGTATATATGGAAGGTCTGAAAAACTTCACCAAGCATTAGATACAGCAATAAGAGTCTCCAGCACTGACCTCACAGTATTGATCACTGGGGAGAGCGGTTCTGGAAAAGAAGTATTCTCTAAAATAATCCATGCTTTAAGCCCCAGAAAACACAATCAATTCATTGCTGTAAATTGTGGTGCGATACCTGCTGGAACTATAAATTCAGAATTATTTGGTCACGAAAAAGGCTCATTTACGGGTGCTACTGGAGAGCGGAAAGGATATTTTGAGACTGTAGATGGCGGCACTATTTTTCTAGATGAAATCGGTGAAATGCCTCAGGATACACAAGCTTTCCTTTTGCGTGTATTAGAATCAGGAGAGTTCATTAGAGTGGGATCTTCAAAAGTCTTAAAAACCAATGTTAGAGTAATTGCAGCAACCAATGTAAGTTTATTGGAAAATGTGAGAAAAGGAAAATTCAGAGAGGATTTATATTATCGACTGAACACTGTTCCCATTAGAGTACCATCACTTAAAGAAAGACGAGAGGACATCATGATTCTGTGTAGAAAATTTGCCTCTGACTTTGCGGAAAAATACAAAACGACTTCCATAGAATTTGACGAAGACAGTACCCTATTGATGGAACATTATTCTTGGCCAGGAAATATTCGTGAATTGCGCAATGCTATAGAACAATTATCCGTTCTATCTGATAAAAAATTGATCACAGCTCAAGATTTAACTCGCATCATTCCCGATATACAGAGAAGAAATCTGCCTCAGATTAATCCTGAAATCGGAAATGAAAACATGAGCTTTCAAGAGCGAGAGATTTTATATAAATTGCTTTTCGACATGAAGCAGGATTTGAATCAATTGAAAGGCATGTTTTTTCAATTGGTGCAAACGAATGATTTAGAAATGCCAGAAATGACATCACACTCAAATTCTTTGGTAAATGCTTCAATGAATAATTCTTGGAATGCTCAGATGCCTGTGAATCAACATGATGATGACAACAGACCGATTATCATGCCGAAGTCAAATTCTGAGTATCAAGCTGTAGAGGAAATGTTGGCCGAACCTTTATCTATCGAATCAATGGAAAAGGACATGATCCAAAAAGCACTAAAAAAATTCAATGGAAAACGCAAAGATGCCGCTGATGAATTGGGAATTTCTGAACGAACTTTATATCGCAAAATCAAGCAATATGAAATCGAGTATTAGTATTAAAATTTTATTATTTTCTTGTCTATTAATTTTACTTGAATCGTGTTCTATTGGATTCAAAGGAACTTCTATCCCTGTTGATGTCAAAAAATTTGTCGTGGCTACAGTTACAGATAATTCATTTAATGCTCCAGCAAATTACCCAAATGAATTTCAAATTGCCCTTACAAATAAAATAAGAAGAGAAAGCAAATTAATCTTAGATGACAAAAATCCAGATGTAACATTTCAATGCAATATTGCAACTTTCAATGTCAGTTCTCAAGCCCCAGTATCTGGCGCCACATCTGCACTTAATAGATTGGAAATAGCGATCAAGGTAGATGCAATATATGCAAATGATGAAACAAAAAATTGGAGCAGAACATTTTCTAGATTCACGGAATTTGCTGCGGAGTCCAATTTTTCGACTGTTGAAAATCAATTAACTACTGCTTTGAATAAATTGCTCACTGAAGATATATTTATTGCGTCTTTTAGCAATTGGTAAATTCAAATTGCAAATTTATTAACTATATTTGCACCATATTTATAAAGAGACAAATTGGTCGGGTAGTTCAACGGATTAGAATATCAGATTTCGGCTCTGATGGTGAGGGTTCGATTCCTTCCCCGATCACTTTCATTTCTATCAAAATGTGGAGAATTCCTACACTTTATTTTTTTAATTTTATATTCTTAGCATCTTTATTAGAAGCTGTTCACAGAAACCCGTAACTTCACATTTTAATTTAACCATCTCAAAATATTATGGCAGTAGATGTACTACTTGGGCTCCAATGGGGCGACGAAGGAAAAGGTAAAATAGTTGATTATCTTGCAAATAAATACGATGTCGTATGTCGATTTCAAGGTGGCCCTAATGCTGGTCATACTTTATACATAAATGATAAAAAATTAGTCCTACACACCATCCCTTCTGGAGTCTTTAGAGAAAATGTGATCAATGTGATCGGCAATGGTGTGGTGCTAGATCCCACTACTTTTGCAAAAGAATTAGACAATATAAATCCCATTGTCTCTGACTTACATGATCGTCTTATTATTTCTGAAAAAACGCATCTAATTCTTCCCACTCATCGATGGATCGATCTTGCTTCTGAAAATGCAAAAGGCAAACAAAAAATTGGCTCAACATTGCGTGGTATAGGACCATGTTATATGGACAAAACTGGAAGAAATGGATTGCGCGTTGGTGATTTATTCAGATCAAATTTTGAACATTTATATAAATCGTTAAAAGAAAAACACCTTCAATTTATCAAACAATTTCCCGATGTAGAATTTGATTTGAAGGACCAAGAAGAAAATTGGATGAACTCATTAGCTCAACTCCGTCAGATGCAAGTGAAAGATATCACATATTTCTTAAATAAAAAATTGAATGAAGGCAAATCAATTTTAGCAGAAGGCGCACAAGGCACGATGTTGGATGTTGATTTTGGCACCTATCCATACGTTACCTCCTCTAACACGATTACAGCAGGTGTGTGTACAGGCTTAGGCGTGGCCCCATCTTCTATTAACAAAGTAATAGGTATCGCAAAAGCCTATTGCACTCGTGTCGGTTCTGGACCGTTTCCTTCAGAATTATTAGAGGAAACTGGAGATCGGCTTAGAAAAGAAGGTAATGAGTTTGGATCAACTACAGGTAGAGCTAGAAGATGCGGCTGGCTGGATATGATCCAATTAAAATACAGCATCATGATAAATGGGGTCACCGACCTCTGCATCACCAAAATGGATGTCATGAATAATTTTGAAACTGTTTCCATTACAGACGCTTATGTGATGGATAATAATGAAGTGACAAACGAACTTCCTTACGATCTTTCTGCAGTCAAAGAAGTTAAAAATCAAGATTTTCAAGGATGGCAAAGTAATATTCAAGGAATCAATAGCTTTGAAGCGCTACCCGAACAAGCTAGAAATTTCTTAAACGCCATAGAATCTTTATCGAAAACAAAAATATCGTATCTTTCATATGGTCCTGGTAGAGACGAATTAATCATTAGATAATTTATATGTCTCTTTTTACCTTAAAATCCAATTCACATTAAATAATTTAATTACCTATTAAATACTAAAATTCAATACATTACATATAATAAAATAAAATTATATGAAAAAAATATACTAGCAATTACATATTATGTATTTTTGTAATGTGAATGAGAAAAAAACGCCATCCCAAGGCAACAGTATTGTAAGATTTGTCCTATCCCAAATACAGCATTGACAAATAAGATTTAATTGATCAAAGTTTTCCCAAAAGACTTGATGTCGATCATTTCTTACTAATTTTTTAACGATTTAGCAATACACAGGTCTATGCGTATTTTATACTCTTTAGAAAGAAACAATCTTTCATATTTTACAGCTGCGTTACTTTTCATAAGTACGTCATTAGGCGCAAAAAATAGTTGCAAATCAAATGATTTGTGCACTGATTTTGTAACATCAACAAATCATTTTGTTGCTGTATCAGCTCCCCCAGACATCACTTTAACAATCAATTCGATAGGCAAATGCGATACCCTATTCTTAATGCCTCCCGCAACCCTTACAGGAATATGTCCTCCATTAAGCTCTATAGAAACTAGAAATACTTTTACTACACTCAATACAAATGGCGGCAATTTATTTTTCACCACTGGCATATTTAATGTCATCTATACTGTCGTCGATGCTTGTGGCACATTTAGAGATACGACTAAAGTTACTGTCTTTGATGCTACACCACCAAAAGTAATATGCATCCCAGATCATGTAGCGAGTTTAAATAGTTTGGGTGAAGCGATCATTGACGCATCTGCTTTTGATGGTGGCTCTACGGATGACTGTAATCATGTTTATTTTAAGGCAAAGAGGATGAATGTTCCACCTAGTTATAGTTGCACTACGAGCTCAAATCCGCTTTATAGATTTGATGATGTGGTTCGATTTTGCTGCAATGATATAGATAGTGTATCCATCCCTGTAATCCTAAGAGTGTATGATGTCTTCCCCGGTAATGGTCCAGTAGTCGATTCACTTTATCGCGGACATTATGGTGAGTGTATGGTGATGATCTCAGTGGTGGACAAACTTGCACCAAGTGTTTTTTGTCCACCAAATATTACAGTAAAATGTGGTGCAGATTTGGACAGTGTACTCAGATTGGCTAGACCAATAATTTTTGATAATTGTACAATGTCCTCAATAGATTCTACAATCACTTATAAATTAAATTCGTGTGGCGTAGGTACAGTGGAAAGAAAATATACAGGAACAGATCGTCGAGGTCAATCTGCTTCATGTACTCAAATAATCACTGTATTAAAAAACAACAGTTTCAATGGTCTTGATACAAATTATTTAAAATGGCCTGAATCTAAAACAATTTTTGCTTGCAGAGTAATAGCTGATCCTAGTCTTACTGGCACTCCTAGATTGAGAGATAATGAATGTGATCTTGTTGCTATCAATTATAAAGATGAAGTGTACTCATTTAGTCAATCAGGAGTTTGCGCAAAAATTTTGCGAAAGTGGGAAGCTATCAATTGGTGTGTTTACAATCGCAATTTACCTAATCCAAATGTCCCTACAAACGGCTATTATACTTTTACTCAAGAACTAAAAATAATGGATACTATTGCTCCTATTATAACTGGAGTAACAGATCAACGCATTGGTATTTCAACTTCAAATTGTAGTCCTGCCTATATAAATCTTCAATCAGCACAAGCTACTGATTGTAATAGTACGACTGCCTTGATTTACAGTTATACTGTTGATTTAAACTCAGATGGGACTATTGATATCAGAGGAAATGGAAACAATCCAAGTGGGATATATCCAATCGGAATCCACGACTTGTGTTATATAGTAGAAGATTCATGCTCTAATCTCGCTAGAACATGTGTTGATCTCATTGTCTTCGATGCCAAAGCGCCCAATGTCTCTGTAATGTCAGGCTTAAGCACGAGTCTCACCCAAATGGCTAATGGCATTATGGTGATGGTCAATGCTAAATTATTCAATATAAGCAGTTCTGATAATTGCACTCCAGCAAAAGATCTGAGATACTCATTTTCAAACAATATCAATGATTCGATTAGAGTCTATAATTGTGACTCTATAGGTAGAAGAAATGTAAATATTTATGTTTGGGATCAAGCTGGAAATTATACTGTAGTTCAATCGTATATTGTCGTAGGTGACGAATTGGGAATTTGTCCTCCTACATTTGGGAATATTACTGTCTCTGGTTTGATTAAAGATGTCGATGGCGAAAAATTATCAGACATTGATGTTCTATTAAGCTCAGCAAATTCTAAATCAATACAAAAAACTAATTACAATGGACTATTTGCATTTCAAACTTTAGAAAAAAACAAATCTTATTCCTTATCAGCATCGTATTCTGAAAACTATCTCAATCATATCACTACAGCAGATATTTTGAAAATCCAAAAATATATTCTAGGTATTCAAGATCTAGATAATCCCTATGATCTACTAGCAGCTGATGTTGATATGAATGGCTCAGTTTCTGCTAGGGATATATCTATATTGAGATCATTAATACTTGGAAACACATTGGAATTCTCACATAAAAATTCTTATATATTTATTGACGACAAATATCAATTTGTAAATCAAAAACAACCTTTTCAAGAATATGCAAAAAATGCAATTTGCAATATGGCAGGTAGTACACAAAACCAATCAATAAATTTCATTGGAATAAAATTGGGGAATGTGCAACATAAAAAAGCACAAGGTCTTCACTTAGAGTCAGAAAAAATAAATTTACATTACAGAACTACTAATGAAGGCATTGAAATTTTTTCAAGTCAAGATATTAATTGTGCTGGATTTCAACTTGGATTCATGTTCAAAGGATTGTGCTTCATTAAAAATGGAATAAAAAGTGAAATTCTTTCAGAAAAAGAAATAGAGGAGAGCATTTTCCTTCAGAATAATTCAATAAAAATTTGCTATGCAAATCCAAAAAATATTTTCATTCCAAAAAATAAAGTCATCCTCACTATTCCAATTCAGTACAATGATCCAAACTGTACAGAATTTAGTTTGAATAATAATTTCAATAACTTATTGATCTCACCTAATTCACAAGAAATACAGGTAAACTTGACAGAATATAAAACACCTGTTAATTTAGGATTCACAATAGTTGGAATTCAATCGGATCCATTTTATGGAAATATGAATATACGCCTTCAATTATTCCATGATCAAACTATTAATATTACTTCAATTTCGAATGATGGCAGGGTTATTTTCAACAAAAGTAAATCCATGGAAACTGGGATTCAAGATATTCGATTGATTAGGGAAGAGTTCCCTATCCCAGGAATTTATTTCTTGAATATAGAATCCAAATATAATAATGAAATAATAAAATTAAATACACTTTAATAAAAAATTGAATTTAGTACCTCATACTATAAAACTCATTAAAATGAAACGTTTAGCTCAAGTAAATCCCATCCCAAAACAAAATGTTAGTGCTACATTATTTGTAAGATTAACATGGATTTATTTATTGATGTTTGCTGTTCAGGTGAAGGCTTCTCCAAAAGAAAAGCCTTTACTGAATAGTGATTGTAATGCCTATACATGCATGGAAGCAATGCCTCCACTTGCATGCAAAGGCCTTGTTCAATTATCTTTAGGTGCAGATGGAACAGGATTGCTAACAGCCAGTATGCTATTAGCTGATCCTCAACCAAGTTATGCACAATTCAAAGTCTATGCCAACCATACAGGATCAAGAATCATTACTTGCAGCGATGCAGGAAGATCTATTATGGCTACAGTCCTAGACACGATTACGGGTCAAAGCTGTTGGTCTACTGTAATGGTTGAAGATAAATTGATGCCAAGAATCACATGCAATAGTGATACGATTCCTTGTACAGAAGATCCATTCACATATGATTATTCAAGATTCGTTGTCGCATTAGATAATTGTGATGCAAGTCCGACCGTCGTTTATGATTTACGTTATGAAAAATTAACTTGTCATCCTCGATATACTGCTATAGCTCATCTTACTTGGCGCGCAACGGATAACTACAATAATACATCTTCTTGTACAGGTGATATTTACTTTAAAAAAGCCACATTAGATAGTGTTGTATTTCCAAATGACACGACTGTTTATTGTCCTAATCCGAACTTAAGTTCATTAAATGCACCTACGCTATTTGGATTACCAATAGACCCATTCTGCGAATTACTTGCTACACATTCAGATGATAGTATCTTCATTTGTGGTGGTATGTACAAGATCAATAGATTATGGATAGTAATGGATTGGTGTACTAGAACTAATGTCATGGCAACTCAACAAATTACAGTTGCAGATACAACTAGTCCCATAATAAATTGCCCTGCAGATATTACATTATTTACATCATCGAGTACATGCAATGTTAACTACATAATTCCTACACCTACAGCAACTGATGCTTGTAGCCCAAGTGCTTTAATACAATATTTTGTGAGAGTAGATAGCATCTACCTTGCGCGTCCGGGTAATACCCTTTCGTTGAGTGTAGGAACGCATTCAATGAATTATATAGCAATGGATCCTTGCGGAAATTCAGATACTTGTCTATCCACGATCACCGTTCGTGATGCCATCGCCCCAACTATGCTATGCTTACCAAGGGTCATTTTATCTTTGGATCAATTAGGCTTTGCATGTATATCGGCTGACCAAATTGCTAGGCTTGGAAGTATATCAGATAATTGTGGTATAGATACAATTTTGATAAGAAGAATGACAGCAGGATGCTCAAGACCACAAGACACTATTTTTAGAGACACGATTTGTTTTTGTTGTTCAGATTTAACGAGAACTCAAATGATCGTCGTTCAAGCGAGAGATGAATCTGGGAATTCAAATTTTTGCATGATGGAGATCGTGCTACAAAATAAAAACGGAATGCCACCTCCAATATGTCCAGCTCCAATTACATTAAGCTGTACTGCAAATTTTAGAGATCTAAGTCTTACAGGAAGAATCGTCCCTTCAGGAGTTGGTTGTAATGACACCATTAGGACAGCATTTAGAGATAGTATAAGAATAGACAGTTGTAGAGAAGGGACAGTGACTAGAAAATTCTTTATCTATTATGTCGATGGCAGAATTGATTCTACTTGTAGGCAAACTATTACAATAGTCAATAATTATGTATTTAACGCGGCGCATATCATTTGGCCAAGAGATACTAACATTAGTAACTGTAGAAGTAATCATCCAGATAGTATAAGAAGTAGGCCTTCAAATCCACGCGATAGTTGCCTCAGTGTATATTATACTTTTACCAACTCTAATGTCCGTGTACGCAATGACAGTTGTAGATACATTGAAAGATATTGGCTAGCATACAATACCTGCACTCCAAGAAGAACTGCAAGAGATACGCAAATCATCGTATTAGATAATTTTATAGGGCCAATATTAATTGGACCAAACGATACCACTATTGCATCAGTAAGAGATTCATGCTCTAGGTGGGTTATACTCCGTTCAGCTATTGTTACTGGATGTAACAGCATGGTGACCGTTACAAATTCTTACAACAATAGAGGTGCAAATGCTTCAGATATTTTTCCTCCTGGCAGAACTCGAATAATTTTTACAGCAAGAGATGGATGTAATAATATCACAAGAGATACGACGAACATAATTGTTCTAGATCAAATTAATCCGCTCATTCAATGCAAATTATTGGATACAATCATGCCAAGTGCTGATAGTATCAAACTAACAGCTAGAAATCTATTAGTGAATTATACTGACAATTGTACCCCTAGCAATAGGCTGCGAATTTCATTTAGTATAGGTAACTTCAATGATACTTGTCGTGTCATCCATTGTAGAGACTTGACCTCACCACCTGATACATTTGTTTTTCAAATATTTGTGCAAGATTCAGCAGGTAATATCGGAATATGCCCGGCCACTGTATATGTGCGAGATCCTTTTAATAATTGCTCTACCCTATTCAATGGTGTAGGTATCTATGGACTCATTAAAACAGTAAATGGAGCAATAGTCCCTGATATTGATATCAATTTGAGTTCTCACAATAGAACGACAAACGTAAATAATATTGGTGAATATGTCTTCTCGCAATTAAATTACAAAGATTTTGTAAACATCAAACCTTACAAAAATGATCAGTGGCTAGAAGGCTTATCGACTAATGATATCCTTCGAATCCAAAAACATATTCTAGGAATAAAAAGCTTCAGCAATCCAGAAGAATGGATCAGTGCAGACTTAGATAATAATGGCTCTGTAACCACAAGTGATATGGTATGGCTGAGAAAGTTGATATTAGGAAAAGTGAGTGATTTACCTCACAACACTTCGTACCGATTCATTTCTTCAAAGCAGCAATATGACGATATGAATAATCCACTAGAATCAGATCTATTGGAGCGATATGACAACGATCAATTAAATCATGATTTGAGATTGGATTTTAAAGCAATTAAAATTGGAGATGTCAGTGCTCAAAATTCTAATCTACTTGAAGTAGAGGCACAATCAAGATTGCGCATACATGATTTCATCTTTGAAAACAAAACAGTGCAAAAATCTGAAAAGGTTATCCAAGACATTCATATCGGTAAAAATACAGACATCGAAGGATTCCAACTTGGATTTGATTTTGATCAGAATGAATTGGAACTTGAGTCAATACATGAATTCCTCAGTAATCTTGAAGGAGATGAAATTAAATCAGAAAATTACTCAATAAAAAATGGATCTTTCTTTATGTCAATGATCTTCCCTGAGGTGATCAAATCTAAGCAATCAGATCGTATCTTGCGCTTTGTTTGGAAATCTAAAACTAATAAAAGCTTAGATCAAATACTACATTTCGAAAATGGAAGTAGAAGATCTGAACTTTATACAGGTAATGGAATAGCAGACAGGCTAAAGTTGAGTTTTGGAAATAATTCTGTCCAGACAGATATCATTAGCAATTGGAATGTGATGCCAAATCCATTTAAGTATAAATGTTATATGCAATTTGATGCTATCGAAAGTGGTGTAGCAAATTTAGACATCTTTGATCTCAGCGGGAAGAGAATCTATAGCTCAGATAAAATTGTAGAAAAAAATCAAAACATTTGGTGGATTGAGTCCAATCTCCTACCCCATCATGGCACTTATATTTACAAAGTAAAAATGAAAAATCAAGAGATTGAAGGCAAAATAATCTTAATAAAATAAGAAAACAATATTAAAGAAATTAAGCATCCAGATTTGGTCCAAACCAAGCTGGATGCTTTTTTGCTTTAAAAAGAAAAATTATTTCCTTTTTCTAAATCGAAATCTAGTTCTGAGATAAAATTTAGGCAATTTAAAATCACAAATTTCTATTCCCCTCGATCTTAGAATTTGTTTAATGAATAATACCTTGGTATTAAATTGTATCGCCAAATCCTGTAGATTAATACCTTTTATACCAAAGTGAATTATATAATAGTTCAAAATATTATGATGAGAAATTTGTCCAGACTAGGCGCAAACCAGAGATGTAGTGGGTCACTACATCGAGGATTTGTAACGAAGTATGGGCGGATTTATCGCATAATATTGGACTAGGGTGTATTTCACTTTGGTATTAATACCGATTCTGGATTTCCTGTGCATCTGTTTCTGATAAAAATCGATTGTCCGAAATTCTTGGAATAGAATTTTTTATTAAAAAAGATGGAGCGTATTTCGCTTTTTCAATACTCATTTTATAAGTTTGGAGAACACTAATAATATCAGTTAACAACTTAGGATTAATTTTAATCCGATGTTGAGTGGATTCTTTGTATTCAGAATGGGTAGTCTGAATTATTTGAACATAGAGCTGCTGATCATTATATTTGATCAAATCCATCAAAAAAGTGCTCTTTTTACTTTCAAGCAGAATGGTTTCAAGAATTTCTTCCATATTAATTTAGTTGTGCGGCCAATAAAGTCATTTCATTTGAGGACGAAATGTATTTAGGATACAATTATCGTCTATTCTTATAAAAATGTCAAATTCTATTTAATAAAATTTAAATGGTAAAATAAAAACACAATAAATCTATAAGTATCTACGCCATTTTATAAAACAATTCCTCTCCCCTTGTGTTATTTATTATTGACTTAAGCTATTAATCTTATCTTTGCATAGGTGAAAAAGGATTTGCAATATTTTTTCTCGTACTTTATGTTGTTTCAACCACACAAGTGATTGAAATACTGAAGCTTCCTATGCTTTTAAGCCATTTCCAAGAACACAGAATACAAGATAAAGAGATCAGCTTTTTAGATTTCCTTGAGATGCATTATTTAAATGGGAATCCAATAGATGAAGATTATGCACAAGACATGAAGTTGCCTTTCAAGTCAACTGGAGAATCTACGATAAATTTTATTTCATTTTACACACCTTGTACTTATTTCGAGCCATTTGATGTCGCACCTATAAAAGAAGGTACACAGAAATTTTTTGATCACCACAATATGAATGCATCTTCTTTTTTATCCTCAATCTGGCAGCCTCCTAAAGCTTGTTAAATAATTTTATTTCTTAAATTTTTAGCTTTCACGACTAACAGGCGTAAGCAAGATATTTTATTTCAAATTATTTTAACAAGACAAGATTATGCTTTCACATATTATTGAGTTTTCTGTAAAGAATAAACTCATCATCGGGCTATTTGTAATTGCCCTCATCGGCTTTGGTAGTTATCAAGCCACAAAACTACCAATAGATGCCGTTCCTGACATTACAAACAATCAAGTTCAAGTAATCACCATCGCGCCATCATTTGGTGCCACAGACATTGAACGATTAATAACCTTTCCCATAGAACAAGCAAATAGCAATATTTCGGGATTGAAAGAAATCCGAAGTTTTTCACGATTTGGATTATCATTGGTGACGATTGTATTTGATGATGCGACAGACATCTATTGGGCTCGTCAGCAAGTGGCTGAACGATTGCAAATGGTGCAAACTCAAATTCCTTCAGGTATCGGAACTCCCACATTAGGCCCTGTCTCAACTGGCTTAGGAGAGATATACCAATACATGGTAAAACCTAAAAAAGGATATGAAAACAAATTTGATCCTATTCAACTCCGGACAATCCAGGATTGGATCGTAAGAAGACAATTATTGGGATTAAAAGGTGTCGCAGAAGTGAGTAGTTTTGGAGGGAAATTAAAACAATTTGAAATCGCAATCAAGCCCAATAAACTAAATGCATATGGTATCACAATTAATGACGTATTCAATGCCATTGAAAAAAATAATCAAAATACTGGTGGTGCTTATATTGAGAAAGGTCCAACCGTTTTATATATTCGAACTGAAGGATTAGTAGGCAGTATTTCAGATATTGAAAACATTAGTATTACTAGTAAACAAAATGCAACACCACTGTTTATAAGGGATGTCGCAGAAGTCAAAATCGGTTATGCGACACGCTATGGTGCTATGGTTTACAATGATGATCTTGAAGTATCCGGCGCTGTAGTTATGATGCTCAAAGGTGCTAATAGCAGCGAGGTCATAAAAGATGTCAAAGAACGCATTGATCAAATCCAAAAAACATTACCAGAAGGTGTAGAAATCGAGCCATTCTTAGATCGAACTAAAATGGTAAATAATGCAATCAGTACAGTTGAAAAAAACCTACTAGAAGGAGCACTTATTGTGGTTTTTGTATTAGTCCTTTTCTTGGGAAATTTTAGGGCTGGATTTTTAGTAGCCTCAGTCATTCCCCTCGCTATGTTATTTGCCATTTGTCTGATGAACTTCTTTGGAGTAAGTGGAAATTTAATGAGCCTTGGTGCACTAGACTTTGGACTTATCGTCGATGGCGCAGTGATCATTGTAGAAGCTGTAATGCATCAATTAGGTCACAATAATAAATATAAACATGTCACGATGCTCCATTCACATCAAATGGATACAGAGGTAAAACACTCTGCAAGTAAAATGATGAATAGTGCAGTCTTTGGACAGATTATTATTTTAATCGTTTATTTACCCATTTTTACATTGGAAGGCATAGAAGGAAAAATGTTCAAACCAATGGCTCAAACAGTGGCTTTTGCCCTACTGGGTGCCTTTATTTTGTCTCTGACTTATATTCCAATGATGAGTGCATTATTCCTATCAAAAAAACTAAAACATGAAATGAATATCTCTGATAAAATAATGAGTCGTGTCGAAGAACTCTATCATAGCGTCTTGAAGATTATTCTTCGTTTTCCCAAATTAATTATAGGCACTGTTATAAGTATGTTTATTATTTCGATTTTTGTGCTTAGTTCACTTGGAGGAGAATTTATTCCTGCACTAGAAGAGGGTGACTTTGCAGTCGATACAAGAGTACTTACTGGTAGTAATCTAAATACAACCATTCAAGGTGTCAAGCAAGCAGCTCACACTTTAAAAAGTCAGTTTCCAGAGGTAATCAAAATCGTCACAAAAATAGGAAGTGGTGAAGTCCCTACAGATCCTATGCCTATGGAAGCTAGTGATATGATGGTGATACTAAAGGATAAAAAAGAATGGACATCAGCAAAGACATTTCCTGAATTGGCAAGTAAGATGGGAACAGCACTCGAAGATGTTCCCGGTATTACAGCAGGATTCCAGTATCCTGTTCAAATGCGATTTAATGAACTCATGACAGGAGCAAGACAAGATGTTGTCTGCAAAATATTTGGAGAGAATCTAGATACTCTTGCGAACTATGCAGATAAACTTGCCAAAATAATAAGTACAGTCAAAGGATCGATCAATCTTTATGTAGAACCTGTTACTGGATTACCCCAGATCATCATCGAATACAATAGACCACTCATTGCGCAATATCATCTTTCTATTGACGACATTAATAAAGTAGTGAACACTGCCTTCGCAGGTCAGACTACAGGACTCGTATTTGAAGAAGAAAAAAGATTTGACCTTGTCGTTCGTTTGGAGAACAATGAGAGAAAAAATTTAGAAGACGTCAGGAACTTATTGATTCCAACTCCAAACGGAACACAAATACCGCTTTCCAATTTGGCAAGTGTGGACATCAAAGATGGTCCAAATCAAATCCAAAGAGAAAATGCTATGAGAAGAATTGTTGTAGGCTTTAATATCAAGGATAGAGATGTTCAATCTATTGTGCAAGAACTACAAGAAAAAACTGAATCTCAATTAAAATTTCCTGCAGGATATTTTGTCACCTACGGAGGTGCTTTTGAAAACTTAAATCAAGCGAAGCAACGATTGCTTATTGCAGTTCCAGTTTCATTATTACTTATATTCATATTATTATTTTTTGCATTCAATTCTGTAAAACATGGTTTACTAATCTATACTGCAATCCCATTATCAGCTATTGGAGGTATTTTTTCTTTAGCATTGCGTGGCATGCCATTTAGTATAAGTGCAGGAGTCGGATTTATTGCATTATTTGGAGTTGCTGTTCTTAATGGAATTGTTTTGATTTCAGAATTCAATAGATTAAAATCTCAAGGAATGGAAAATTTAACAGAAGTTGTCATGACAGGGACCAGAGTCCGACTACGACCTGTATTGATGACAGCGTTCGTGGCATCACTTGGATTTTTGCCTATGGCATTGAGCAATGGGTCCGGTGCTGAAGTTCAAAGACCATTGGCCACAGTTGTAATTGGGGGCTTATTATTAGCGACATTGCTTACACTTTTTATTTTACCTTTATTATATCTTATTTTTGAAAAAGGAATTGTAAGAAAACCACGCGCAAACAAATCAATGCTTTTAATTTCACTTTTATTAAGTTCTGCAATTGGTTTCTCTCAGCAGAAAATCAAGCTAGAGGAAGCTATCAAAATTGCAATGGAGAATAACAATCAATTGAAAAATGAACAATTGAAAACGGAATATGCAAAGCAATTGATTAGTTCATCCACAGATCTCCCAAAAACAGATTTCAATGCTGAATATGGACAGATCAATAGTGTATACAATGATTTAAAATTAGGCATCGCTCAAAACTTTTCATTACCGAAAGTTTATCAAAGTCAAAAGAAATTGCTCCAAGAAGATTATCAAGCCAGTTTACTAAAAGTCTCACTTCAAGAATACGAAATAAAAAAATTACTCACTCAGATTTTTTACAGATATTCATACTTGAAGGAAAAACAAAATCTTCTGCAACAAACGGATACTTTGTTTACAAAATTCAATCAGAAGACGAAGATTCGCTTACAAAAAGGGGAAAGCAATATCTTGGAAAATGTCACAGCTGAAAATCAAAAAGCGGATGCAAACATCCAATTAAGGCAGATTCAACAAGAATTAGAAATTAATCAATTAGAGTTACAGTTAATATTGAATTCAACAAAACAATATGAGCCTTCAGTTGAAAGCTATATCTATTCTCCTTTGACAAAAATGGATAGCAGCAGATTATTATCAAATCCACTTTTGCGCCTATTAGATCAACAAAAAAATATCGCATTTGCGCAAACCGCATTCGAAAAATCAAAACTACTTCCAGAATTTAATCTCGCTTACTTTAATAATAGTTTCAAAGGCAATGGAGCAAACAATGAATATTATACAGCATCAAAGAGATTTAATTCTGCTGCTATTGGCATTGCAATTCCGATTTTTTCGAAAGCACAAAAATCAAGAATAGCATCATCAAAGATTTATTCTAAAATTGCCCAAAGTCAATACGAAATTGAATTCTTTTCTTTACAAAACCAATTTCAAAAAATTCAAAGTGAAATTCAGAGTCAAAATGAAATCGTCCAATATTATAAAAATACAGGACTCAGCAATGCGGAAACATTGATCAACACAGCTCAAAAACAATATGATCAAGGCGATATCAACTACCTAGATTATGTTGTTTTGATACACCAAGCTATTGCTATAAAATCCAATTTCATAGAAGCTGTAAACATCCTTAACGAACGCAATATCTCATTCCAATTCATTAATTCAAAATAATCTAAATCATGAAAAATAAAATCATCATTATATCAATTTTAATTCTAATTTATGCTTGTAAAAACAAACAAGTCACAGAAGAAATTAGCGAACCAACATTAAATGAAAACACGGTTGGCTTATCGACTGCTCAATTAAAAAATGCTAATATTGAATCTAATTTACTAGAGCAAAAAGAAATTGCATCAACAATAAAAATTAATGGAAAAATAGATGTGCCGCCACAAAACATTATTTCCATAAGTGCACCAATGGGAGGATATCTTAAGAGTACAAATTTATTACCAGGAATGTACATCAAAAAAGGTGAGCTTATCGCCACTCTAGAAGATCAACAGTTTATCCAACTGCAACAGGATTATCTATTAGCCAAATCAAAATTACATTTTGCAGAAGTGGAATACAATCGTCAAAAAGAATTAAATCAAAGTCAAGCTACAAGTGATAAAATCACTCAGCAGTCACTTGCTGAAGTAAATATCCAGCGAATCATGATGAATGCCACTGCAGAAAAATTAAAACTAATACGTATCGATCCCGAAAAAATCACAGAAAATAATATTTCAAAAAATGTAAATATCTATAGCCCAATAAATGGTTATGTGAGCAAAGTAAATGTCAACATTGGCAAATACCTGAGTCCCTCAGATGTTATATTTGAATTGATCAATCCATCAGATTATCACTTAATGATTCATGCATTTGAAAAAGACATTACAAATCTAGCGATTGGACAAAAGGTAATTGCTTACAATAATATTAATCCAGAAAAAAAATATCAAGCTAAAATTATCCTTATTAGCAAAGATATTTCTCCTCAAGGAACAGCAGAAGTCCATTGCGATTTGGATGTCATGGACAAGTCAATTCTTCCAGGAATGTATATGAATGCCGAAATTCAAAGTTCCTCAAAAAAAGCATTTGTAATTCCACTTGATGGCATAGTTCATTTTGAAGGGAAGGATTATGTCTTCCTCGCAAATAGTGACATGACTTATCAAATGCTGGAAATAAAACTGATCAATTCCCAAAATGAAATTGCTCAGATTGAATTTCTGAATACTGAAGATATGAGCAAAAAATCTTTTGTAACTAAAGGAGCTTATACCCTACTGATGAAAATGAAAAATAGAGCAGAAGAATAAAAATGAAAATAAATGCCATCAATAATTATGTTTCGGCGGAAGTATCTATTATTGATGGCATATTTTAAGCTAATCAAAGTGCATTCGCTATTTTTACAAGTGCCCGTTTTCAGAAAATTGTCTAAAAGTCTTACAATTTAAACCAGCAATTAAATTTTCTTTAAAATGGCTATAACTGCCATGGAATGGGCATACTCTATGTATATCACAAGGTTTTAGTTCCATCATACAAGTCTTCAAAAATGCATCCCCTTCCAAAGCAAAGAGTATCTCACTCGGCTTATGATCTAATTGCTTGTCCTTAAAATAAAAACCGCCATTTGGCCCCTTCATTGAACTAAGTAGGTTCTTGCGAGTAAGATCTAATAATACCTTGCTAAGAAAATATTTTGGTATGCCTAACTCTTTGGATAGTTCATCTACCTTGAATATTTTCTGGCTAGCCTCTTTATGCTGCACCATATACATTATGGCCTTCAATCCATATTTTGCCGTTTTAGATAACATATTGCAAAAATAGTATAAAAAAAATTAAAATAAATTAAGAGTTTAAGATAAAGATATCGTAAATTTGTACAAAAGTACATATGTTAAAACGTTTATTACTCTCATTTACAGCACTTTACACCGTTTTTAGCATGGGTTTTTCACAGTCAATTATTCTCTCTGGAGAGTTCAGACCTCGCACTGAATATGCCCATGGCTTCAAAACTTTGGCTTCAAAGGATCAAAACTCGGGTTTTTTTACGACGCAGAGGTCCAGAATCAACCTGAGTTATTCAGGTCTCAAATCCAAATCATACATCTCTGTCCAAGATGTCCGGACATGGGGAAATCAGGTACAATTGGTCGAAAATGAAGACAGAGCCATTTCTATCCATGAAGCATGGTTCATGCCTCAATTAGACAAAAAAGGACTTTGGGCATTAAAAATAGGAAGACAAGAACTGGTCTATGATGATCACAGGATTCTTGGC
Organism: Saprospiraceae bacterium; assembly: GCA_016710585.1. Classification (GTDB taxonomy): domain Bacteria; phylum Bacteroidota; class Bacteroidia; order Chitinophagales; family Saprospiraceae; genus Vicinibacter. Next base: position 15,648 of record JADJVN010000015.1, on the reverse strand, counting down.
AATGTAGGATGGGCTCAGGCAGCTCGTAGTCATGATGCTGTATTATTAAAATATATGCCAAATGACAAATCCAAACTGGACATTGCATTAGCATACAATCAAGACTTCGCTAGACTCAATTCTAATTTATACACAACTGCAAATTATAAAACCATGCAAATGTTATGGTACCATTCTTCCGTTGATAAGTTCAACTATAGTCTTTTGTTTATGAATCTTGGATTTCAAGTATCTGGTAAAGATTCATTAAATAAAGATATCCAAGATACAAAGTTCAATCAAACATTAGGAACTCATTTTGATTATTCACACAATAAATTTACATTAACAGGAAATATTTTCTATCAATTAGGAAAACAAGCTTCACTTGTAGAAAAAGATATCAGTGCATACTTATTGGGTTTAGAAGCTCAATATTCTGTCTTAACGAATCATAAACTTTCATTGGGCTATGAACTCCAATCTGGCAATTCTCAAAAAGAAGCATCAGACAAAAACAAAGCCTTCAATCCCTATTATGGCACCAATCATAAATTCAATGGAACAATGGATTATTTCTATGTTGGCAATCATATCAACAGTGTCGGACTTCAAGATATTTATGCCAAATGGAATGCTAAATTAAAGAAATTTAATCTGGGCGCAGACCTGCATTTATTTTCTGCGGCTGCTGATATTCTTAATCCTGCAAACGCTGATGTTGCCTCCAAAAATTTAGGTACAGAGCTGGATATTTATCTTGATTTCTCTTTCTCTGAGAATGTAAAATGTCTGATCGGCTATTCACAAATGTTGGCAACAGAATCGATGCAATATCTAAAAGGTGGCAAATATGATGAGACACAAAATTGGGCATTTATCATGCTCACATACAATCCTGTATTTTTTAAACATGAAACAATTAAAAACTAAGCAAAAAAAATTTATAAAATGAAAAGTTGGTATTTTTTAGTCATGGTAATTCTGATTTCAATTGGCATGGTTCAATGTAAATCAGAAAAAGAAAAAATTAAATCCAAAACACTTCAAGAAGTAAAGCCTGGTCAAAGCACTGCAGATGGCAAAGTTTCTCTAACTGATGATGAAATGGATCGTGCAAAAAAAATCTATTTCCAAACCTGTGCAGGATGTCACGGAACATCGAGAAATGGTGCAACAGGCCCTTCCCTACTTCCAGAAAAACGCACCTTGATGTTAGGTACAGGAGGTCTTGCAGCCTTCATCACCAACGGTACACCAAATGGTATGCCGGACTGGGGAAAACAAGGAATACTTACGCCAGAAGAAGTTGACCTCATGGCACGATTCATTCAATTACCACCACCTCCAATTCCAGCTTGGACTATGGAAGATATTAAATCAAAATGGAAAGTGCATGTTCCTGTGGACCAAAGACCAAGCAAACCAGAACACAATTTGAATTGGCAAAATTTCATTGGAGTGATCCTTCGCGACGCAGGAAAAGTAGCTATTATCGATGGTGATACAAAAGAAAAAATTGCTATCGTAGAAACTGGTTATGCAGTTCACATTTTAAGGACCACGGCTTCTGGTAGATATTTTTATAGCATCGGTCGCGATGGAAAAATCACACTTATCGATCTTTTGGATGAAGACTCCGGGTATTGTTGCAGAAGGCAAAGCTTCCTTCGATGCTAGATCAGTAGAAGTATCGAAATACAATGGACCTAAAGGAGACTTCAGAGATAAATATGTCATCGTGGGTGGATATACACCTTCACATTATGTAATTATGGATGCATTGACATTAGAACCATTGAAGATCGTTAAGACTTCTGGAAAAGAACTTGATAAAGGAGACTTTTTGGAAGAGGCAAGAGTTGCTGCTATTGTAGCTTCACATCACGATCCATTGTGGGTGGTTAATATCAAAGAAACTGGTGTAGTCTTATTAGTTGATTATACAGATTTAAATAAAATTGAAGAAAATACAGTGCGCATTCCGACTGTAAAATTCCTACATGATGGAGGCTGGGATAAAAGTGGAAAATATTTCATTGTAGCTGCAAATGCAAGTAATAAATTGGTCGTAATCGATGTCAATGAGAAAAAATTAAAAACCATCATCGATGTTGGGGTAAAACCACATCCTGGTAGAGGAGCCAATATTAAAAATGCGAAATATGGAAATATGTGGGTTACTGGTCACGTCGGTGAGAACAGATTGTCATTCATTGCAACGGATCCTGGACCAAACCAATTCAAGGAAGTAACTACAATAAAAGGATCAGGTGATGGTGGTGGAAACTTGTTTGTAAAGACACATCCAAAGTCAAATAAATTATGGGCTGATAGAGCATTAAGCAATGACTCATTGCTTCAAAGAACCATTGATGTTTATGATATTGCTACTTTAAAATTAATAAAAAGTCTCGTCGTTCCTGCAAAATATAAAGGAAGAGCTGTACACATGGAATATAATAAAAATGGTACTGAAGTTTGGGTTTCTGTTTGGGGTAAAATGAATAAACCCGATGAAAATGCAATCCTAGTTTATGATGACAAAACATTGGAATTGAAAAAAGAAATTACTGGTGATTGGGTCGTTACTCCAACTGGTAAATTCAATGTATTCAATACAATGTCTGACATTTATTAAAAATTCTTTTATTAAAAAAATTGACATCCGCTTATGTTAGTACGCAAGATGATTTGCAGTGTACTGGGCATGTTCATGCTTTATTCGAACCATGCTCAATCTATAGATACAGCGAGGCCTTCAGTCTCTCTGGGAGAAGTAGTCGTCACTGCACAATTTAAACCAACATTAATTCAAAATGCTATAATTCCCGTAAGAGTCATCTCTGAGAATCAATTAAAATTGACTGGTGCACATCAGCTTAGAGATGCTTTATTACAAGAATTATCATTTGATATTTCACAAGCTTCTGTTTTCGGTGGAAGTCCACAAATCAATGGAATTTCCAAAGAAAATATTAAAATCTTAGTCAATGGTATTCCAGTGATCGGAAGATTGGATGGTGTGATCGATCTCAATCAAATACCTCTTCAAGACGTAAGAAGAGTCGAGATCATTGAAGGGCCTTCCTCTGTATACCACGGTACTGATGCTTTAGGAGGTACGATCAATATCATTACGAATACAATAAAAAATATTCCATATGGTATTAGACTCGGATTTGATTACGAATCAATAGGATCAAAAAACGTACAACTCACTGGTATTTGGAATAGAAAAAAACATCATCTTCAAGCTGGTGCAAATCGCTATATTTTTGATGGTGTTTCATTCAAAAATCAAAGAGCTGAAGATTGGGAATCTAGAAATCAAAACGCTGCTTATCTTGAGTATGCTTATTTATTTAGCAATAGCGGAATCCAATTTCGTTCACAAGTAACTAAAGATAATTTATTTGATCTCAACAATCCCGATACGAATAATGTAGCAAAGGATATTCATTATTCAACAAATCGGTGGGTGAATTCAATGAATGCAAATCATCAATTGAAAAAAAATCATTTCTTCAATTTGAACTTGGCACATTCTTATTATAAACGATATCAACAAATCTACACGACAGATTTGAAAATTGATGAATCGAAGCTCAACAGTGACCAATCATCTGCTGATACTACCGTATTCCAGACGATTCATGGAAAATTATCTTACAGCTATTCTCCCGAAAAAAAATGGTATAATATACTATTAGGTTCAGAATGGAATCATGAGACGACTGAGGGAAAAAGAATATTAAATCGTTCTCAGGCTTATAGTGAATTCGCATTGTATTCTGGAGTAAAGCTATTTCCAGTAAAAAATTTATCTCTAGAACCTTCGATGAGATGGAGTAGCTATTCCTATGACAAATCAGTGTTGACACCATCAGTTAGTGTAAAGTATAATTTTTTACAATCATGCAATGTATGGATGAATTATTCTAAAGGATTCCGCACTCCGACATTGAAAGAATTATATCTAGATTTTTATACTGCTGTAGGACCAGTGACGTATCATATCACAGGAAACCAAGAACTAAAGTCTGAGTCTTCAGATCAATATCAACTTGGACTAAAATTGAATTCAAAATTCATTCCACTCAAACATGCATTCAGTGCGAGAGCATATTACAATGAACTTCACAATTTGATTGCATTAAGTCCTATAGTTCAAAACAAACGTAATTATATCAATATCAATCAGGATAAAACTTATGGTGTAAAATGGGAATTCGAAATCAGCCCATTGAAAAACATAAGCATAGGATATGGACATCATTTGTTGTGGAATAGAAATGATTTTTATTCAAGTACGACGACACAGAAATTGGATGAATATTTATTGTCAAAAGATTTTAATGCTAAATTAAATTATTGTATTCCAAAATTTCATTCAACCTTCTCACTGCTTTTCAAACAAAGGGGTTCAAGACCAGCATACGCATATGACAAAACTAGCAAAACGTATTTTGCAACAAAAACAAAAGTTATAGACAATTTAGATTTATTCTACCTTCTATCACTTTGGAAAGACAGAATTGAAATAAAAATGGCTGTAAAAAATATTCTTGACCAAACGAATATTGAAGAACAAGTACTCACGACAGGATCAGCACATAACAGTTCATTATTCTTATATGGACGAACATTTCAATGTGGTGTATCAATTAATTTAAACCAAAAAACTAAAAATTAAAATTATGTTTTCTAAAAAAAATGCACAGATTTTTTTCTTTGGCGGGACATTTTTGTCATTTGCAGTTTTCATTGGTCTTTCATGGCATAGTATCGCTTATGAAATACCAAAACAAACCAATTCTGCTGCGATTACAGAAGATGTCGTTCGTGGCAAAAGAATTTGGGAGAAAAACAATTGCATGGGCTGTCATACGCTCCTCGGTGAAGGCGCATATTATGCACCTGAATTGACCAAAGTCATAGAGCGAAGAGGACCAGAAATGATCAAATCAATACTCAAGTCTCCTACACCTTGGGGACCCCGCGGAAGGCTCATGGTCGCCTACAATATGTCAGAACAAGATGCCAATGATGTCATAGCTTTCTTGACATGGTGTGGCAATATTGATTTGAATGGCTTCCCTCCAAAACCTGTTTTATCACAACCAACTAAAAACTAAATCATGAAGTATCAATCACAAAAAATAGCATATCTCTTCTTTGCATTAAGTGTCTTATTATTAGTGCTTCAAATCATCTATGGTTTTATCATGGGTTTAGGCAGACTGGGATATGATGAATGGTTCCACGATTTTATACCATTTAATACCGCACGTGCTACACATACCAATCTTCTTGTAGTGTGGTTACTAAGTGGTTTCATGGGTGCTGCTTATTATATCATTCCAGAAGAAAGTCAACGAGAACTTGTTTCTGTACCATTGGCAAAAATTCAATTTTATAGTTTTGCATTAGTTGGTGTAGTTGCTGTGGTGGGCTATCATTTCAATTGGTGGGAAGGAAGAAAATTTTTAGAAATCCCAAGACCACTGGATTATTTAGTTGTCATCAATGTACTCACTTTTCTTGGATTAATTCTTGCCACATTATACAAAGGAAAACAAAGAACGACTACTGCTATGGTATTAACGATGGGATTAGTTTTTGCTGCATTGTTATATTTACCAGGTATGGTTTGGTTCGAAAGTCAAACTTTGGATTCATACTTTAGATGGTGGGTCGTGCATCTTTGGGTAGAAGGTGTTTGGGAATTAATCATGGGTGGAATTTTAGCTTATCTATTGATTAAACTTACAGGAGTCGATAGAGAAGTTATAGAAAAATGGCTTTACGTCATTATTGGTTTGACATTTATCTCAGGTATTCTTGGAACAGGTCACCATTATTATTTTATTGGTGCGCCAAGATATTGGTTAATCATTGGTGGAATATTTTCAGCATTAGAACCATTAGCATTTTTAGGCATGGCGCTATTTGCATTTTCAATGTATCGAAAAGGTGGAAAAAAACATCCAAACACGATAGCATTATATTGGACATTGGGTTGTGCGATCACGTCCTTTGCTGGAGCTGGACTATTAGGTATGGCGCATACCCTACCATCAGTGAATCTTTGGACACATGGAACATTAGTCACTGCAATGCATGGACATCTCGCATTCTGGGGTGCTTATGGCATGTTAGTTTTAGCAATGATTTCTTATGCGATGCCAATGATGACTGGTAGAAAATTATATCAAAATTCAAGAGGTCAGATCGCTTTCTGGACAGCCAATATCGGAATGATTGGAATGACAACTGCATTGGCAGCAGCAGGTGTTGCACAAGTCTATCTTGAAAGAAGAATGGGTATGGAGTTTATGGATGCGCAGAATGAAATATCAGTGCACTTTCTCATCATGTTGGCTTCAGCAAGTTTATTTGCTTTTGGTATTGTTTTATACATCATTGACTTCTTCAAATATGGTCGTCCAGTGGACACGCCATCACAACAAGTTGAAGATAGTTTTATAGCTGTATCTGAATAAATGTAATGCATGAAATATAACAAGGAACCATTTTATCAAAGTATTGGACAAGAGATCGACATTTTTGAACGCTGCTATGCCAATAGATTGCCTTTACTTTTAAAAGGGCCTACAGGTACTGGGAAATCAAGATTCGTAGAGTATATGGCCTATCGATTAAATAAAGATCTCATCACGATCACATGTCATGATGAGACTTCATCTACAGATTTAATCGGTAGGTATATATTGAAAGGTAATGAGACTTCATGGATCGATGGTCCTTTGACCATGGCAGCTAGAAGTGGTGCGATAATTTATCTTGATGAAATGGCAGAAGCAAGACCTGATATATTGGTTGCGATTCATTCACTTACAGATTTTCGAAGAAATATATTTATTGACAAGTTAGGTATCGAAATCCAAGCGCATGAGGATTTTATGATGGTTGCCTCTTTCAATCCTGGATACCAAAAATCAATGAAGGAATTGAAGCCCTCGACAAGGCAGAGATTCGTAGCATTAAGCTTTCAATATCCTTCAGCAGATTTAGAAACAAAAATAATCCAAACTGAAACTGGTATCCAATCACCAATGGCAATGAAATTGGTGAACATCAGCAACAAGATCAGAAATCTTCATGAACTTGGATTAATGGAAACAGTATCGACACGATTGATCGTCGATGCTGCAAAATTAATTCATTCTGGAATGAATCCCAGCCTTGCTGCTAAGGTGGCTATGCTTGAACCTTTGACAGATGAATTGGAGACAATTCAAACACTTGAGGATTTGGTCAATCTTGCTTTGTAATGAAAATAGTAATCTAAGTTACAAGCAATGGATATACCAGAAATACTTTTTAAAAAATTTGTCAATTGGCGATGGAATAAGAAGAAAAACGAGAATACCCTAATTTCTTGTAAACTAACTGATATACAAAAAACACTCTCGCTTATTTGCAAAGCTATTTGTGCAGAACCAATTGATATTTATCCTGCTATCCAGTATGGTGGTTATAAAGGAATTCATTTTTATTTTCCTGAAAAAATAGCTTATTTTCAAGATAAAAAATTAAACGAAAGTTTTTATATTTTTCGAGCAATCTATCTATCATATCACTATCTCAATTCGAAAAAAAATGAGCAACTCCAACATGATGAAGTATTTCAAATCATGGATAATGAATTTCCCAATTTAAAGGAACTTCGAGAATATTTTTGGGAAAATCTAGAAGAAAAAAAATGTTTAACTGATACATCGATAGAAAAAGATCAATGGCATGGTTCAACAGAAATTGGAAATCAGGATCAACATGATTACAAAAAAAATAATCAAAATCAAATCCAATCTGAACTCAAATCTAAACCAGTTGAATCTATAAGTTTAATCCAATTGAATCAAGAGAAGCAAGAAGAATATATGCTTACTCACAATTTTGAAAAAATAGAAACAGCAGAAGAATTTGATGAAATATGGAGAGACTTTGATGGCGATGACAATATTCAGGATCACGCCGCAGCGCTTGATGAATTAAATTTAAAACACGTCATACGTGTCGATGATATCGTTCACTCGATCTATAAAGCAGAATACACAGGACAATTGACACTAGCTGAATGCAATGATTTAAGTCAATCTGATTTTTACTATCCTTACCCAGAGTGGCAATATCAATCGAGAAAATATATCGCAGATTTTTGCAAAGTATTCCCATTATTATTTAAAAGTCAAAATTCATACATTGGTAATTCGATTATTAAAAATTCATATACAACAATTCAAATCCTGAAAAAAGAACTTGCAAGATTCTATAATCAAATGGCAACAAGCAAAAGATTAGCCCAAGGCGATGAATTGGATATCGATCAAGTGAATGATCTTTTCATAGATATAAAAGCTGGAAAAAGTCCCAATGAAAATATCTATGAATCCAAGCGAAAAAGAAAAAAAGAACTAGCCATATTATTCCTCATAGATATCAGTCTTTCTAGTGACAGCTATGTACAAAACCAAAAAGTGCTCGACATTGAGAAAAAAGCAATCCTCATCATGGGAGAAGTGCTCAAAGATTACGATGTCCATTTTCAAGTCGATGCTTTCTTTTCGAAAACAAGAAATTTCTGCACTTATATCACCCTAAAACATTTTAAACAAAAATGGACTTCTGCAATATCGGGAATAGGAAATATTCAAGCCCAAGGATTCACGAGAATGGGACCTGCGTTGCGCCATGCGAAAGTACTTTTAGATCAAGTCGATCTCAAATCAAAATGGATCATCCTTCTCTCTGATGGAAAGCCCACTGATTATGATAAATACGAAGGAAAATATGGAGTAGAAGATATCAAACAAGCCTTAAAAGAACTTCATCAAAACAACATTAATATCCATGCCATTGCAATCGAAGAAAACTCAAAATATTATTTGCCACAAATGTTCGGAAAAGATCGATTCACTATCCTACCCCATTCTGAATTTCTTCCAATTTGCCTTCAAAATATTTATCGCAAAATCGCTTTTAGTCAATGACAAACGCGCTCAAGGAATATCCGTGTAGAATCAATTTGATAATGAAACAAATAGCTTTTACATATCTGAAATTTACAATAACAATAGTTACCACAGTCATGCTGCTCGGTATAACAGATCTTTCGAGAGCTCCGAAAAATTATCCAAGCAATACTTATGACTATTAGCACAATAAAATGAGCCTTTTTCATGAACAAATTTACGATATTTTTGTCTTAAATTATATATTTGCATTTTAAAATTTGAATTAAAACAATAAAAATGAAAAACAGAAATTTTCTATTAGTATTAAGTGCATTTTCAGGACTTATATTTTATGTTTCGTGCTCTTCAGGTCCCAAAGAAACTAATAGTTCAGACTCAAGCAAAGCAGTTTCTATGGTAGAGACATGGAGTATGAAAGAATACATTACAGGTGAAGTTCCTCCTATCGATCCAGAAAAAGTGACGCTAGGCGCCACTGAGTTTGGAAAAACTTGTATTGCATGTCATAAAATGGATCAAAAAGTTATTGGCCCTGCATTAAAAGGAGTGACATCAAAAAGATCTGCAAACTGGATAATGAACATACTTTTACACAATGAAGAAATGGTTAAAAATGATCCCGATGCAAAAGCATTGTTTGAAGCAAACAATAAAACTGCAATGACTACAGTCGGCATAGATGAAACTAAGGCTAGAGCTATTTTAGATTATCTTAGATCTGAAGATGCAAAATAGTTGATTGACTCAATTAGTTTAGTTCTATGATAAGTATAAAGATCGACCATTAGAAAAACTAATGGAAACAGATTGCAAATAAATGTATTAATATTCCCTATATTTAAATACAAAACAGGATTAGCTGATTTGAATATTTTACTGCAATAAAAAAAATGAACAAAGTTTAGTTTTACTTACAATAACCTATATTTAGTTAGTCAGTCATGTTGGTTGTTGGTTAGTCGGTTATGAGGCTTTAGCCTCCTTGAATAAAATACAAACAATAGTTATGTACTCAGAACTTAGAACCTCAATAAGTCGGTCAAGAGGCTTTAGCCTCCACAGATAATTGACTTCAAATAGTTGCTTACTTTCATCTAGCAAGAACCTAAAGCATCGCACCAATAAGTCGGTCAAGAGGCTTTAGCCTCCTAAATTAGGCTAAACCTAAAGCCTCGCACCAATAAGTCGGTCAAGAGGCTTTAGCCTCCTAAATTAGGCTAAACCTAAAGCCTCGCATCAATAAGTCGGTCAAGAGGCTTTAGCCTCCTAAATGCGACTTACTCCAAACCCAAAAACCAAGCTTTAGCCTCGGTGATATTTCTTCTTGATATGAACAAAACGACTTTCTATTAATTCTTGAATATGGTATTTGTTGACAAGAAATGAACGATGGGCTCTATAGAAATTTTTATCTACAAGTATGTCTTCAAAGTATGCTAAATTTTTTCAAGGTAATTCTTTGCTGCCGTTTGAGAGATGGATTTAGCTATAATTTCGTTCGCGTTCTATATGGGTAATCTGTTTTAATGGTAATCTTAAAGTGCCATCTTACTGATAGGAAAAATTTCATTGGAGGTCATCTTACCTTTGAGTTCGGGACAAGGAGTAAAGAATAAAGAATAATGGGATACAAAAATATCTGTCTAGATTGCAGGAAAGCCTTTAATTTAGGAACTGACTTTAATAATATTAAAGTGGCAAACTGCCCCGAGTGTGACGTCCTAATGAAATTAATGGATCACAAATTTAAACCACCCAAAAAGGGCGATTTAAAAAAATGGCAAGTAGTCAAATACCTTGCAGAAAATGGTTTCATCTACCAACATGTATATGAAAAAATAGAAATTGAAAGTAATATAATTGTTAGTTATCAAAACTACACCTCGTATCCTGAAACTTTAAAAGAAGCAAAGGACTTTGTTGAAAAATATAAAGCGCAAGCTATCAGGAAATGAAAAATGCGTTGGTTAATATTTGACAACGGAACAAGGCGGAAGAAAAACACCTGCATTTTCTGGCTACAGACCACAAGTAAAATTTGATTTTACTGAAATGCAAAAATCCGGACAACAAACATTTATAGACAAGGAAATTGTATATCCAGGAGATAAAGTTAAAGCTAAAATAAAAATACTATCACCAGACTATTTTGAAGACAGTTTGAAAGCAGGCATGAATTTTGAAATTAGAGATGGCTCGAATGTAATTGGAACTGGTCAAATTAAACATGTAATAAATGGTAAACTAGAAATAGCTAGAAGTTAAAACGGATCCTATGTAATGCAGTATTCCTTTGTATAGTTAAATAATGCTGCGATAAGTATTTTTTTTCATTCATATACTTAAAAGAATGTCCGAAAAAATTGTGCGAAACTTTTTTAGACTAGTATTGCACAACTAAAAAAGAATTCCTATTTTTACAAAAAATAATCATGCCAACAACCTACAGGAATATGGCTCAAAAAAAATTTACCTTTTTACATACTCCTCATTCCGACTTCTCTCAACTTGATATCGAAGATTCGATAAACCAAGATAAAAGTATAAACTGCCCTAGTCCCAAGTTGATCGAAGTAGCTTTTTCTAGTAATAGTAACTGGGGTGTTGTATATCTACTTTCCTTAGAGTTATTTAAAATTTTAATATTATAAAAATAATTTTAACTGTAACAATTTTTTTAACAGTACTTATTTCAAAGATTGAAGCCAAAATACGTCATTACAATCTTTTTGAACTAATCGAAAATTCTAAGACTATTTTATTAGTTGAATTGTTAAAAACTACCGAATATTATACAATTGAAAATGAAGAGATATTACCTTCAAGCATAACATTGCCAAGGTATGCACATTACAAAGTATTAAATATTATAAAAGGGGATTTTAAAAAGACTACTTTAGTATTGGACTATAAAGTTACAAATGAAATATATAAACCATTCATATGCAGACCCATTGCATCTCCAATCGACTGTGAGATAGTCATACTTTTTTTAGAAGAAGAGAATTTACTATTTGCAGGATTTCAAGGACAGCAAGTATTAGAAAAAGAGCAAGTGGAAAGTTATACAAATTGCTTGAAAAATATTATTGCTATCAATAAACTCAATAATCAACACGAAAGGGATATTTCACTTCTAGCACTTTACAATAAAAATAATAAGGTTCAAAAATCAATACTAAAAAACGCAATTGCAGAATCTTGGGATTTATCAAGACCTATTTTTGGGCCATTTTTAGAGTCAATATTAAAGAATAAAACAGAAGATTCTATTTTGAGGTACAGAGCGGCTAGAAAACTTGGTGATTTAAAAGACAATAAATACTTAGAAGTATTCACTCAAAGTTTAACTGATCCAGATTTGACAGTTCGTAAAGCTTCCATTGAAGCATTAGGCGAATACAAATCACAAAAAGCAATACAAATACTTAAAGAATATATTAAAAATGAAAAATGGGATATTGGTAAAAAGTATGCTAATAGTATAATTTTACAATTTGAAAGAGAGTTAACTCCAAAAAACTAAATCGACTTTACTTAACATATATTAAACTAGAATTGCCATTATGTGGAGAAAAAGGAAACACTATTTACTTTGAAAATACAACTACAAAATCTATGGACATAATATTTTTTGACGGTGAATCCTATACAGAACTATTACAACGCAAGGACTTGATGTGATGTAGGCAAAAATAGAATAGTAAATGCAAATAATAATTATTGGAAATTTCAATTTATCCTTCCAATAACATATTTTTACAATCTAAATAATTAAATCAATGGAAAAAAAATATTCAAACAAAGACATTACGATCGTCTGGAAACCAGATGCCTGTATTCATTCTACCAAATGTTGGAAAGGAGAACATGGCCTTTTATCGGTTTTTAATCCTGGAGTGAGACCTTGGATAAATGCAGAAGGAGCACCGACAGAAGAGATTATTAAACGTATCAATAATTGCCCGTCGGGTGTCTTGAGTTATTATAAGAATGAAGGAGAAGTATCACAAAGCGAAGTTCATAGCGAACAAATAGTGGAAGTCATAGCCAATGGTCCACTTATGGTCTATGGAAACTTGAAGATCAAAAACTCAGATGGAAGAGAAATTCAAAAAAATAAAGTTGCTGCTTTTTGCAGATGTGGACAATCCAACAACAAACCATTTTGTGATGGCTCTCACGTTAAGATAGATTTTAAAGGATGAAAAGTACAGTTGTAACAGCCACTTCTGACTCAGAAAAACTCTATACAGAAGTAAAGACCGCTGATAAAAATTTCTTCGTTGACGAACCAATTGAAATAGGAGGTACAGACTTAGCGCCCAATCCAATAGAATATTTTCTTGGATCTCTTGCAGCTTGTACTACGATTACCTTGCAACTTTATGCCAAAAGAAAAGGCTGGAATACAGGAAAAATAGAAGTAATCGCTGATCTCGATACGAATGATTCACAAGATAAAAAAATCATAAAAACAATTCGTTTTGAAAATCAACTTTCCACTGAACAAATAGAAAGATTATTGGCCATTGCTGAAATATGTCCTGTGGCAAAGTTGATCTCCGAAGCTGTGCCTATGAGAATTAATTAGTTGTAAAAATAAATTCAATTTAATAAGCATATACCCCAGCAAGGATTCATGAAAAAATTAAAAAACATACATCCTGGTGAAATATTAGAAGAAGAATTTCTAAAGCCAATGGGTATAACTGCCTATAAACTTTCTCAATCTATTGGAGTTCCTCAAACAAGAACTAGTCAAATACTAAAGGGAAGAAGAAGAATCACAGCAGACACAGCCTTAAGACTTTCCAAATACTTCGGAACCTCTTCTAAATTCTGGCTTGGCTTACAAAACGACTTTGACATTGAAGAAGAGATGAAAACAATCAAGAGAGAATTAGAACAAATAGAAACTGTCCATTAATATGAGTAAAAGAACAAACAAATATATTTAATCAAGAAAAATTTATACTTATAAAGAATCAATATGACAACAATTGAAATGCAATTAGAGGAAAAGAAGAAAATTCTAAAAGGACTTGAATTAACTTATGAAAAACTTATAGAATTTAAAAAATTAAATAAAAGTGAATTAGTCATACTGCGTGATAATAAAATCGTCAAGATTAAGCCTGAATAAAACAATAGCTTGTTAAAGTAAATTCATCAATTTTCAAAAATATAAAGCGCTGCATTATGAATCGAATAAGTTGTACATTGTTAGTTTTATCATTTTTGAATTTTGCTTTAGCTCAAACAAATTCGGCAGACCAAATATATCAGAAGGCTATGGATTTATATAATGCCAAGGACTACAAAGAGTCAGCCATCAACTTTGATATTTTATTTTCTCTTCAAAAAATCAAGGACCAAGATATTCTGTACAATGCGACTTGTGTTTATTCGCTCAATAATGATACAAACAAAGCTATTCAATATTTATCCGAACTAACAGATGTTTATTTCTATTCTGACATTGAGCATATTAGTACTGATACAGATTTGGACAACTTGCATAACTTATCGGTATGGAAAAATATTCTCGAAAAGACCAAACAAAATAAAAGCACATTACCACAACGAAGACGAAACAAAATTCAAAATGAACTACTCAAAGCAAAATATCTTTTAGATAAAGACAATGGCAAACTTTGGAACGGTTCCTTATGGAGCGACTATGTTTTGGTCTTAGATGATGACAATGTTGTTTACACACTCAACAGTCAATTATCCAATGCACAAAAAGATGGCTTACTATACTACAAAACTATAGAACCCAACACACTTCAACATACGAATACCAATCAAGACTTCGAAGGCAAAAAATGGGCAATTGTACAGAATAGTTATGTTACCGCAGCAGACAGTTGCCAAACTATTATACATGAGTTGTTTCATTTATTTCATTTAAAACAAATGAATCTTTCAGGAAATATCGTAGAGCATCTGGATGATCATAAAGCTAGAATTCTGTTGCGTACAGAATTTGAAGCATTGCGCAATTGTTTGCATGCTATTCAAAAAAAGAATGATATTGATGCTAAACAATTTCTAAGTGATGCCATGTTTTTCCGAACTGAGCGAGAAAAAAAGTTTAAAAAAGTAAATCATTTTGCCTTGGAGTTGGAGACACTAGAAGGCTTGGCTCTTATACAGGCTATAAGCTTTCCGCACATTCTAATTTGTATCAAATCGCCATAGAAGAATTATATGGCAGAGACCAACCCACAGGGTTAAATCGTTCTTTTGCATATGCTACTGGCTTGGCTTATGGTTTAGTGTTTGATTATTTTAATATGGAATGGCGCAGTGATTTAAACCACATTTATTCATTCTCCGATATTTACAAAAAACATAATCATTCAAAAAATTTGTATAAATCAAAGATTGACACAATTAAAAAACGCAATCGCTATAATGACATTTTGAAGGAAGAGTTATCGAGGAAAGCAACCACGGATAGTATTACTAAAATCTATACAAAACAGTTTCTTGAACAAAGTGTATTATCCGTTCGACGCGATACATCAGACAAAACTTACTTGATGTCTTATGACATGAATAGCACCTTTTCATTTGGCAAGAGTGGTATAGTTTATGCCAATATTTCTAGTGCATCGACGAATCCAAATGTGTTTGGAAATTTTACAACAACTGGCGA